>JH599991.1:4390-7712 GCA_000245075.1 Acetobacteraceae bacterium AT-5844 | reverse complement strand
CGGGCGCGGCCTCGGCAGCGCTGACGACGGGGCGGATGCCGAACAGCTCGTAGATATAGCCGAAACGGGCACCCGGGGCCTGGACGTTCATCCCCTGCCCGGCGACGAACAGCATCAACCCCGTGCCGGCCTTGGCGGCCTTCGCATGCAGGGCCGCGAGGTCGGCTTCCAGCGCCTTCACCAGCGACTCGGCCCGCGCCCCGCGGCCGAACAGGCTGCCGAGGGTGCGGATGTTGCGCTTCACATCCGCCAGGAAGTGGTCCGGCCGCGTGCTGAGGTCGAGGGTGGGGGCGATGGCGCTCATCGCCGCGTACTGGCGGGCCGAGCGGCCGCCGACGATGATCAGCTCCGGCTTCACGGCGCGCAGGGCCGCCTCATCCGGCTCGAATAGTGTGCCGACCTTCGGGTAGGCATCGGCGCCGAAGGCAGCGAGGCTCGCCGGCATCCGCGCGCCTGGCACGGCGGCGACGGGCACGCCCAGCGCGTTCAGGATATCAAGCGCGGCGAGGTCGTAGCTCACGACACGGGCCGGCGTGGCGGAGAGCGTGGTCTCGCCCTGGGCATGACGCAGGGTGCTGGCGGCCAGGGCGCCACCGGCGGGCAGCAGAACAAGGCCAAGCATGTGTGCCAGCGCCAGGCGGCGGGAGGGGAGGAAGGTCATGGCAGCAATCCCACGGCCACCCCCTGCTCTTCCCGGCGAAGGTCAGCCGGATGGCCCGCCAGCCGGGGTAGTGCAACTCCGACGCACTCGCAATACAGCCAAGGCCAGGATACGCGGCGAGGCACCTGCCCCGCCGCGCGGCGCCTCAATCCGCCTCGGCCGGTTGCCCGAAGCGATAGGGATGCGCGGCATAGGTGCCCAGCACCCGCATTTCCCTGGAAAAGAATTCCAACTCCTCCAGCGCCCGGCGCAGTCCCGGCTGCTCCGGATGGCCATCGACGTCGCACAGGAACTGGGTGGCGGTGAAATGGCCATCGAGCATGTAGCTCTCCAGCTTCGTCATGTTCACGCCATTGGTCGCGAAGCCGCCCAGCGCCTTGTACAGCGCCGCCGGAATATTGCGGACGCGGAAGACAAAGGTCGTCACCGCCTGCGCCGCATCGGGCGGCAGCGGCCGGGGCTCCTTCGCCATCACGTAGAAGCGCGTCGTGTTGTTCGACGCGTCCTCGACGTTATGGGCCAGCACCTCCAGCCCATAGATCTCGCCCGCCAGGCGGGAGGCGATGGCCGCGTCCTCGATGCTGTCCGTCTCCGCCAGCAGCTTGGCGGCGCCCGCCGTATCAGCCTCGATCACCGGCTCCAGCCGCATCTCGCGGATCAGCTTCAGCACCTGGCCCAGCGCCATGGGGTGGCTGTGTGCCCGCTTGATGGAGGAAAGGGTCGCGCCCTTATTTGCCAGCAGGCAGTGCTCCACCCGCTGGTAATGCTCGCCCACCACATACAGGCCGGAATCGGGCAGCATGCGGTGGATGTCCGGCACCCGGCCCGCGAGGGAATTCTCGCAGGGGAGCATGGCAAGCTCGGCCGCGCCTTCATGCACGGCGGCGATGGCGGCCTCAAAGCTCGGGCAGGGCAGTGTGGTAAAGCCGGGATAGGCGCTCCGGCAGGCCAGGTCGGAATAGGCCCCAGGGACACCCTGGAATGCGATCACACCGCTCATCTCTGCACCCTTCTGGCGGCCTCATGCCGCCGCAATACCGACCAGCGGCAGGGCCGCCCTCCGGTGGCACACGGGTTGAAGCGGGTAGCCTCTGCCATTATGGTCGCGGAAGCTTCTAGTCGAGGCTCAGGCCGGGCGCAAACACGACGCCCGGCGGAAACGACCAAGTCGAATCATCAAGGGAACGGACTGCGGCATGAGCTTGGAGGCTAACAAGGCATTCGCGGCTGTATTGACCGCAGGCATCGCCTTCATGGTGGCGGGCTTTATCGGCCAGCAGATCGTCCATCCGAAGCGCCTGGACAAGACCGCCATCACCATCGAGGGTGTCGGCGCCAGCACAGGTGCACCCGCAGCCGAAGCGCCGGCCCTGCCCGAGATCGGGCCGCTGCTGGCCAACGCCAATGTGGATAACGGCCGCCAGATCGCCGGCCGCCTCTGCTCCGCCTGCCATACCTTCGAGGATGGCGGCGCCAACAAGGTCGGGCCGAACCTCTACGGCGTCGTCGGCGGGCCCCACGCCCACCGCAGCGACTTCAACTACTCCTCCGCCATGGCTGGCCTGAAGGAAAAGCCGTGGAACTACGAGGAACTGAACCACTTCCTGGCCAGCCCCTCCCGCTATATCCGCGGTACCCGCATGGCCTTCGCCGGTATCAGCAACACCCAGCAGCGGGCGGATGTCATCGCCTATCTGCGCAGCCTGGCAGCGAGCCCACAGCCCCTTCCGTGATGCATGACTTCATTGCGGCCGCTGAAGCAGCGGCCGATGCCGCGGGGGCGGTCATCCGCCCCCTTTTTCGTTCCCGCCTGCTGGTGGAAGCCAAAGGCGACAACAGCCCCGTCACCGAGGCTGACCGCGAGGCCGAGCGCACCATCCGCGCCCTGCTGGCCGAGCGATTCCCCGATCATGGCCTGCTCGGCGAGGAATTCGGCACCGAGCGCGGCGACGCCGAATATGTCTGGGTGATCGACCCGATCGACGGCACCCGCGCCTTCGTCACCGGCCGCCCGATGTTCGGCACCCTGATCGGCCTGCTGCACAACGGCCGCCCTGTGCTCGGCCTGCTGGACCAGCCCGTCACCGGCGAGCGCTGGATCGGCGTTCCCGGCCAGGGCCTCACCTTCCGTGGCCCGCTCGGCGGCGAGGCCGGCACGCGCCCCTGCGCCAGCCTGGCCGAGGCCGAGCTCTCCTGCACCAGCCCCTACATGTTCACCGAGGATGAAGCGCCCCGCTTCGCCCGCGTGCGCGACGCCGCCCGGCGCGTGACCTGGGGCGGCGATTGCTTCGGCTTCGGCCTGCTGGCCCTGGGCCTGGTGGACGCCGTGGTGGAAAGCGACCTCAAACCCTGGGACTGGGTGCCCCTCGCCCCGATCGTCGAAGCCGCCGGTGGCCGGATGACGGACTGGCAGGGCAAAACCCTGCGCCTGGATGGGCCAGGGCAAGTGATCGCCGTCGGCGACTCGGCGCTGCTGCCTGAAATCATGGGATTGCTGGCGCGGGGTTGAAGTTTTGGGGGGAATGAATTCCCCCCAAGCCCCCCTTCTTTTCTTTTTTCGAGTTTTCGGGTGCGCCTTGCAGGCGGCACCCCCTTTTCGTCGGTTGGGCGCGCCGAGGGCCTGATCTGGCTCTCGGCGACTGAGGGTTCAGCCCGCGTGGC
>JH599991.1:0-4370 GCA_000245075.1 Acetobacteraceae bacterium AT-5844 | reverse complement strand
CGGCGACTGAGGGTTCAGCCCGCGTGGCCTAAAAAAATTAGCTCCGCCGAGCTGGCGTCACGCTCCGGCCTCAAAGCCCCAACCCAAACTCGAAGAAAAAGATGAGGGTGGTCTGGAGGGAGAATTCATTCTCCCTCCAGCCTTTCCTAATTCAAGCCGCAGCGCCCCCAGAGCGCAGGGCCAGCCACACCAGGATCAGCGCGCCCAGTGCGATGCGGTACCAGCCGAAGGGCGTGAAGCCGATGCGGCTGATGACGGAGAGCAGCCAGCGCACGATCAGCAGCGCGACGATGAAGGCCGAGAAGAAGCCGACGCCGATCTGCCCCATGCTGGAGAAATCCAGTTCCGCGCGGGCCTTGAACAGGCTGAAGGCCGTCGCCGCCACCATGGTCGGGATGGCGAGCAGGAAGCTGAATTCGGCGGCCGTCTTCCGTTCCACGCCGACGAGAAGCGCGGAGATGATGGTGGCGCCGGAGCGGCTGGTGCCGGGGATCATCGCCAGTGCCTGGCCGAAGCCCACCAGCAGAGCCGCCAGCGGCCCCATCTCCTGGATGGAGTGGATGGAAGGGTTCGGCCGGTTGCGCTCGATGACGATGATGGCGATGCCACCGATGATCAGCGCCAGGGCCACCACCAGCGGCGTGAAAAGCAGCGTGGTGATGTAGCCGTGCAGCGTGGCCCCCAGCACCATGGCGGGCAGGAAGGCCAGCAGCAGGTTCATGGCCATGTAGTATTCGGTGCTGCCACGCCGCCACATGCCGAAGGCGATGCGCAGCAATGTCTCCCGAAAGACCCAGATGACGGCGAGGATGGCGCCGAGCTGGATGGTGATCTCGAAGGTCTTGCCGGGCGGGCCCGTGAAACCGATTGCCTCAGCGAGAAGGATGAGGTGGCCGGTGGAGGAGATAGGCAGAAACTCTGTCAGCCCCTCCACCACCCCCATGAGGAGAGCCGAGAGCAACGCGAAGGCATCCATGCGGGCATCCTGTCCGGGAAGGAGCGAAGACGTTAGACGAAAAACAGGCCAGCCGGTTAGCGCCGGCTGGCCTGTCTGTCATCTGAAAGCCTCGAAATGTGGAGCGGCGGGACCGCCCCTCATGCGATTCTCAGCGCACCGTGGTCAGCGCACCGTCTGGGCGGCGGTGAAGGCGAAATTGTCGAAGGAGTTCTCGGCGACCCGGAACCACTGGAACTGGTCTTCCCGGAACTTGCCGTAGGAATCCCAGATCTTCTTGAACATCGCGTTCTTGGCGCTGGTCTCGGCATAGAGCTCGTTGGTCGCCTTCCAGGCGGCGGCCATCACTTCACGCGGCCAGGGGCGAAGCTGCGTGCCGGCCGCGATCAACCGGCGCAGCGCCTGCGGGTTGCTGGCGTCGTAGCGCGCCGTCATGTCCAGGTCGCATTCGGCGCAGGCGACTTCCAGCGCCGATTTATAGGCCGCCGGCAGCGCATCGAAGGCCGCCTGGTTGGCCAGGAAGTGCAGGCGCGCGCCCGGCTCCCAGAAGCCCGGGAAGTAGTAGAAGGGCGCCACGCGATTGAGGCCGAGCTTTTCATCATCATGCGGGCCGACGAATTCGACGGCGTCGATCGAGCCGCGCTCCAGCGCCGGGTAGATGTCGGCGGCGGGAATCTGCGTCGGCACCGCGCCCATCTTGGCGAAGACTTCGCCCGCCAGGCCGGCGATGCGGAACTTCAGCCCCTGGATATCGGCCAGCGACTTCACTTCCTTGCGGAACCAGCCGCCCATCTGCGCGCCGGTATCGCCCGCCGGGAAGTTGACGATGTTGTAGCCCTTGAACAGCTCCGCCGCGAGTTCCTTGCCGCCGCCATGGCGGTACCAGGCATTCTGCATGCGGGTGTTCAGGCCGAAGGGCACCGCGGTGAAGAAGGCGAAGGCGAAATCCTTGCCCGTGTAATAGTAAGGCGCGGTGTGGCAGGCCTCCACCGTGCCGGCCTGCACCGCATCCAGCGCCTGGGCGGCACCCACGATCTCGCCGGCCGGGAAGCAGCGGATCTGGAACTTGTTGTCCGTAAGCTCCGCCACACGGCGGGCGATGCCTTCCGGGGCGCCCCAGAGAATGTCCAGGTTACGAGGGAAGCTGCTGGTGAGGCGCCACCGGATTTCGGGGGCGGATTGCGCCAGGGCGGGGGTGGCAATCGTCAGGGCAGCCGGTGCCGCGGTAGCAGCGGCGCCGAGCAAAGCACGGCGGTTCATGGGCATTTCTCTCCCGGATCAGGCGCGGTCTCGAAACGCTCATAGTGGAAGCGCCGGGCACAAAGGAAGCACGATTCTTACGCCGAAACGCCCGGACACGACGAAAAATGCCGAACCTGCCCTCCCCCGCGACCCTCTAATTGCCACGGTGAAAGGGCGAGGCATTGGCCTGCCGCCAACAGCGGGAATTTTCAGCGCAGCCCCAGGGCCGAGAAAAGCCGGGCAGCCGGCGGCCATGCTTCCATCACGGCCTCACGATATGCCACCAGCCCTCCCGCCACGGCTGCCAGAATGAGGATGGACGCGACCCAGGCGACAACCGGCGCGGTGCCAGATGCGCCAAGGCCTGTCTGCGGCGGCGGCGGGGCCGGCGGCCGTCTCGCCTGAAGCGGCGGCTCCGCCCGGACAGGCGCTGCGTTGGCCGGTCTGCGGGGCATCCCTGCCCCGGGCAAGGGCGATTCGGGTGCAAGCGCATCGGGCAGGCGCCGCAAAGGCGGCTTCCGCCTGCTCGCCTCCGCCACAGGCTCCACGGCCGGGGGCGGGAGAGTGGGGGTCTCCACGTCGAGAGGCTCGGCGGCGGAGGGCTCGGCCGGCGGCTCCCCCCCGGGCAGGTCGGGCTGCCACAGGGCATTGCAGCGGACACAGCGCACCGGGCGGCCAGGCTTCAGCAGCGTGTCCGGCACGTCATAAGCGGCGGCACAGGCAGGGCATTCGATGCGCATGTCGATGCTATGGCCAAGGCTTGCATTCCCTGCAAGCACGCAGAGTCGATCAGGCAACGAAATGGCGTTGATACATACCGTTGTCATCGGCGGGTGGCGGTTCGCGCCACATCGTGGCATTCCCCTGCGCCATGGTGCGCTTCACCGCCGTTGGCCTGCGCTATCCCTCTCCCACAGGCGAAGAGGGCCCGGAAGCCCTGGCCGACCTGACCTTCACCCTGCCGGAAGGCAGCTTCACCTGGCTGCTCGGCGCCTCGGGCGCGGGCAAGTCCTCGCTTCTGCGGCTGATGCATCTGGCGCAACTGCCGACACGCGGGGATATGGAGGTGCTCGGCGTCCATGTCCGCGCCGACCGGCGGTTCGAGCTGCCCGCCCTGCGCCGGCGGATCGGCGTGGTGTTCCAGGATTTCCGCCTGCTGCCCTATCTCTCGGCCTTCGACAATGTGGCCCTGCCGCTGCGCCTCGCCGGCCGCTCCGAATCGAGCGCCCGGCCCGATGTCACCGAAATCCTCCGCTGGGTCGGCCTGTCCGGAAAGGAGGAGGCGCTGCCGCAGCAGCTTTCCGGCGGGGAGCAGCAGCGCGTGGCCATCGCCCGTGCGGTGGTGACGCGCCCGCAGCTGCTGGTGGCGGATGAGCCCACCGGCAATCTCGATTCGTATCAGGCCCGCCGCCTCCTGGCGCTGCTGACGGAAATGAACCGGCTGGGGACCACCGTGGTCGTCGCCACCCATTCGGAGGAGCTGGTGGCCAGTTTCCCCGCGCCCGCACTGGTGCTGGACCATGGCAGGGTGGTGCATCATGGCTAGGCGCAGCCGCTACGCGCGGGACCCGCTCGGGCTGAAGCGCGCGCTGTCGGACCGGCTGCTGCCCGCGCTGGTCGCGGCCATGGCGCTGCTCGCGGCGCTGGCGCTGGCCGGCAGCCGTGGCGCGGAGGCCTTGAAGGACCGCTGGCAGGCCGGCGCAGCCGCCGCCGTGACGGTGCAGCTGCCGCCGGAACGCGCCGGGCAAATGGGCCAGGCGCTGGAGCTGCTGCGCGCCATGCCGGAGGTGGACAGCGCCGAGGCCGTCAGCGAAGCCCGCATGAAGGATCTGCTGCGCCCCTGGCTCGGCGATGTGCCGGCGCTGCCGCTCCCCTCCGTCATCGAGCTGCGGCTGGTCAATGCCGCGATCGACCCCGCCCCGCTCGCCAACCGGCTGGCCGAGGCCGTGCCGGGGGCGGAGCTGGAGGCGCATGGCATCTGGGTGGCGCGGCTGGCCGCCCTGGCCAGCAGCGTGCAGGGCGTGGCGCTGGCGGTGCTCGGCCTGGTGGCGGGCGTCGCCGTGGCGGTGGTGGCCGTGGCCACGCGGGCCGGTATCGCCGCGCGGCGGGAGGCCATCGAGATCTTCCACGATCTCGGCGCCACGCAGCGGGTGTTCGCCGGCCGCTTCGCCCG
>JH599990.1 GCA_000245075.1 Acetobacteraceae bacterium AT-5844 | reverse complement strand
ACATCTACCGTGTCTGCGCTGATCGACATGGTCCCGACGTTCAACAAGACTGCTCCGGGCATCGCAAAATATCCGAACACCACTGTCGCTAATGGCAACGGTCTCTGCAGACCGGCAACAATCTATGGCTTCGGTATTCAAGGCCAGGTGGATCTTGGAAGGTTCGATGGAGCGCGCAACTATTCCTGGGGAAATCGTGCCTATACCGCTGGCACCGGCGCTGCGAACCGTTGGGGCCTGTACGACCAAAATGACGGCAGGCTTCTCCTTGAGGCAGCACCGGACTCCGACTGGGCTTTCTACATTGCTGACGGAGCGACGAGCGGTAACCTAGTTGTTGGTGATGACCAAGTCGGGACGTACACCCCAAAGAAGCCCGGCGGCATCCTCATTATTATGGCTGAGAACTCCGTTGGCCTCCCCCGGCCTGATCTTGGAGGGATCATCGCCTTTGCGACGGGCGGAACGCTTCGCATTACCAAGTATGATAGCAATACAGGTATCAATGTCGTAAACACTGATGTAACCGGCACCACAGGCGCTGA
>JH599989.1 GCA_000245075.1 Acetobacteraceae bacterium AT-5844 | reverse complement strand
CAGCCTGGCGCGCAGCCCCTCGGCCGGGCTGGCGCCGGCGAAGCCGACGCCCGTGGCGGCGATCTCGCGCGGTGCCTCGCCCAGCAGCGTCACGGCGCTGCGGCCGGGCCAGGAGATGAAGGCGTCGAAGTCGTGCACCTCGTGGCGGATGCCGGCCTCGGCCAGCAGGCACGTGATGATGGCGCAGGCCCGCGCCTCCTCCTCCGAGCCCGGCAGCTTGCGGCCAAGCGCGGAGAGCTCCGCCACCACGCGGTGCATCGCGGCGCCGGAAATGCCAACGGCTTCCGGGGCGGTCGGCAGTGTCTCGACAGGCGTCATGGATTCAGCTTTTCCCAACAGGCTCAGTTCGCCGGGCGGATGCCGGTGGCCAGGGTGTACTGGTCGCCGCGCGGTTCCATCGCCAGACCCTGGCGCAGGCCCCAGGCGCCCTTCAGGTAGAAGACGGGGATGGTCGCCAGGTCCTGCTCGAACACGATGCGGGTGGCGCGCTCCAGCACCGCCTGCCGCTCGGCGTCGTCGAAGGTGGCGGCGGCCTTGTCGATCAGCGCGTCCAGCTCCGGGTTGCTGTGACGGCCGAGGTTGGAGGTGCCGCGCCCACGCGCCGGGTCATAGCTCTGCACCAGCGAGGTGAAGGCGTTGTCCGGCAGCCCGGCGGCGCTGCCGAAGATGCTCATCGACGCGGAG
This sequence comes from Acetobacteraceae bacterium AT-5844, assembly GCA_000245075.1. Taxonomy (GTDB): domain Bacteria; phylum Pseudomonadota; class Alphaproteobacteria; order Acetobacterales; family Acetobacteraceae; genus Pseudoroseomonas. The sequence continues at coordinate 2,500 of JH599989.1, read as the reverse complement.
AATTCCGGCTGCCCGTTGGCGCCGCTCTGTGCCCGGCGGAAGAAGATGGCCGAGGGCAGGGCCTCCACCGTGGTGCGGATGCCGATGGCGGTGAACATCTGGCCCATGGCCTGGCAGGTCTTGGAATCGCCGTAGAAGCGGTCGTTCAGGCAGTGCAGCGTCAGGCCGAAGCCCTGCGGGTAGCCGGCCTGCGCCAGCAGGCGGCGGGACAGGGCGGGGTCGTAGGCGGCGGGCTGAACGCCGGGCACATGGCCGAGGAAGCCCGGCGGCATGTACTGCCCGGCCGGCACCGCGCCGCCCTCCATGGCGCGCTCCGCGATGGCGGCGCGGTTGATGGCGTGGCTCAGCGCCTGCCGCACCTCGCGCTTCGCCAGCGGGTTCTCGGCCAGCGGCTTGCCGTCGGCGCCGGTCACGAAGTTGGTCTGCGCGCGGTTGTCCAGCGTCAGGTTCAGCGCGAACAGCGAGGTTGCCGTTTCCAGCCGCGTCCTGCCGCCATTGTTCTGCACGCGCTCGTACAGCCCGGCCGGCACGGCATCGACCACGTCGACATCGCCGGACAGCAGCGCCGCGACCCGCGCGCTGTCATTGCCCAGGAAGCGGAAGGTGACGCGGGACCAGGGCTGCCTGCCCGCGCGGTAATCGTCGTTGCGCTCCAGCACCACATCCTGGCCCGGCGTCCAGCGGCCCCAGCGGTAAGGGCCGGTGCCGATGGCGGCGCGGCCGCCGTTGAAATCCTCGGCGCTGGCACCCTGCGCCGCGCGGGCCGAGGCGATGCCGAAGGTGGACAGGTTGTTGGGCAGCAGCGGCGATGGCGCGCGGGTGCGGATGATCACCCTGTGCGGCCCGGCGGCCTCGACGGAGGCGATGTCACGGATATAGGCGCGGTAGGTGCGCACACCCTCGATGGTCTGGGCGCGGCGGATGGAGAAGACCACGTCCTCCGCCGTCAGCGGCGTGCCGTCGTGGAAGCGCGCGTCCTCCCGCAGCGTGAATTCCCAGCTGCTGTCGTCCACCGCGCGCCAGGAGGTGGCGAGGCCCGGCGTCGGCTTCACCTGGGCATCCTGCACCACCAGCGGCTCCCACACATGCAGCTGCACGTTGCGGCTGGGGGTGAAAAGCAGGTGCGGGTCCGCGCTGTCGATCGCTGCCTTCATGCCGATGCGCAGTTCCTGTGCGACCGATGGGGCGGAAAGCGAAAGGGTCGCCAGGAGGCCTGCTGCGCACAGGCTGCGATGGGAAAGGGCCAACGGAACAAGCCTCCAGCCAAAGAGGGGCATCACCGTGCGCCGATGGCGCGTTCCTCAGAAACGAACCGATGGTTCGTTTTTTTCGTTGCGGCAAGTCGTATCAGCCGCGGCAGATGCCAGCAATCCGCTTTCGGGCGTGGCGGCGAGATTCCTAGCGGTGGCCCATCGCCAGGGAGAGCATGCGCCCGCCTTCTTCCGCCAGTGCCAGCAATTCCCGCGCCCGTTCCCCCGCCGCTCGCACCAGCGGGGCCGCGATCAGCAGCGCCGCGGCCACCTGCCCGCCCGCGTCCAGCACCGGCACGCCGACGGAGAAGGCCTCCGGCGACACTTCCCCCCGGCTGAAGCAGTGGCCGTTGCGGCGGATCAGCTCCAGCTGCCGCCGCAGCGCCCCGGCCTCGGTCGGCGTGTCCTCGGTGAAGGAGCGGCGGTGGCCCTCCAGCACCGCCTGCTGCACCGCATCCGGCGCGAAGGCCAGCAGCACCTTGCTGGCGCCGGCGTAGAGCGGCGAGGTCTGCCCCACCGTGGCGTGGTAGCGGACAATCCGGCTGGTTTCCCACTTGGCGAGGCAAAGGCTTTCCAGCTCGTGCCGCACGCGGATCTGCACGGTCTCCTCGCACAGGCGGCCGACATGCTCCAGCACCGGCTGGCTCAGCCGCACCAGGTCGATCTGCTGTTCGGCGCGCGCCGCCAGCCGCACGGCCTGGAAGCTCAGCCAGTAGGTGGCCTCCGCCCCCTTGCGCAGCACGAAGCCGTTGGCCTCCAGCGTCTGCAGCAGGCGGAAGGCGCGGGCCTTGCTGTTGCCGGACAGGCGCGCCAGCTCGGACAGGCCCAGCCCTGGCGTCTCGCCCACCAGGACCAGCAGGCGCAGCGCGCGGTCCGCTGCGGCGACGAGGTAGCCGGCGCCAGCATCCTCGTCCTGCTCAGTGCCCTCGGGCGCGTCCTGGCGCCGCGTCGGTGTGGTGGCCATGTTTGCCCCTGGTTCTGCTCGCGCGTGCCGTAGCAGAGGCAGGCGGTCCCGCGAAAGCCGGGCGGGTGCGGCTAGCGCGCGGCCTCCAGCGCCTCCACCGCCTGCCGCAGCGCATGGGCGGCGCGGTTGCGCGCCTGTCGGGCGGAGACGCGCAGGAAGGGCGCCTCGGCCGTGCCGGCGGCCTCCGCCAGGCGGCGCAGCGGTTGCAGGCTGGGCCAGGCGTGCTGCTCCAGCGCCGGGTCGTGCCGGAAGCGGTCGCCCTGCGTGTAGTCCAGCGGCACCAGGG
>JH599988.1:6821-12575 GCA_000245075.1 Acetobacteraceae bacterium AT-5844 | reverse complement strand
TCTGGAGGGAGAATTCCTTCTCCCTCCAGTCTTCTTCACCCCGCCCCAGGTGTTATCGGCATTGCGTCTCCAGCGCCTACCACTTCGCGCATGGCGATGATGGTACGGAAGGCGCGCACATTCGGGTCGTCGTGGAAGACTTCCCGGGTGAAGGCTTCGTAGGCTTCCATGCTGGCCACTCGCAGCAGCAGCACGAAATCCGCTTCGCCGGTGACGTACCAGGCCTGCCGCACTTCCGGGCGTGCGCGCAGCTTGCGGGTGAAGGCATCGAGTGCCGCCGAGCCTTCCCGTTCCAGCGAGACGAGGGCGTGGATGGTCAGCGGCGCACCCAGCACGGCGGGGTGGATGACGGAGATATCGGCGACGATCACGCCTTCCTGCCGCAGCCGGCGCAAGCGCCGCAGCACCGCGCTTTCGGACAGGCCTACCCGTTCCGCCAGTTCCCGCGCAGGGAGCTGGTTGTTGACCTGCATCTGCTCGAGCAGGGCCTGGTCGAAGCGGTCCAGGGTGACGGATTTCTGCATGACGGGGCGCGAGCTATAACGGAATCCGTCATGGCGTGACAGAAATCTTTCCGCCCCCGCCAGCATCCTACGGAGTCTGCACATGTCACCCCAGGCCGCCCCCGGCGCGAGCGAACATTCAGGTCTCCGGCCTGCGGACCGGGAGCGGTGACGTCGCCTCATCAGCGCGCGAGAGAAATCTCCACGCGGGTTGCCTTCCTGGCCGCTGGCATTGGCATGGCGGCCTGGGCGCCGCTGGTGCCTTTCGCCAAGGCGCGTGCCGGGCTCGATGACGGCACGCTGGGGGTTTTGCTGCTGGCTCTGGGCGCGGGCTCCATGGTGGCGATGCCGCTGGCGGGTGCCCTGGCCTCCCGCATGGGGTGCCGGCCCGTGTTGCTGCTGTCCTTCGTCGTGGCCTCGCTGATGTTGCCGGCGCTGGCGACGCTGTCTTCGCCCCTGCTGCTCGCTTTGGCACTGCTGGTGTTCGGGGCCAGCATCGGTTCGGCGGACTGCGTGATGAACATGCAGGCCGTCATCGTCGAGCGCGACAGCGGGCGGCCGATGATGTCCGGCTTCCACGGGCTCTACAGCCTGGGCGGCATTGTGGGGGCGGGCGGTGTCAGCCTGCTGCTCTGGGCGGGTGCCACGCCGCTGGTGGCGACCCTTGCTGCCGTGGGGCTGCTGCTGGCGGCCACGGCCTATGCGTCGCCGCACTTCCTGCGCCACGCCAGCCGCGGCGATGGCCCCGCCTTCGCCATGCCGCATGGCACGGTGCTGTTCATCGGCGTGCTCTGCTTCATCCTGTTCCTTACCGAGGGCTCGGTGCTGGATTGGAGCGCGGTGTTTCTCACCGCTGAGCGTGGCATGGACCCCGCCCATGGCGGGCTGGGCTATGCCGCCTTCTCTGCCACAATGACGGCGGGCCGGCTGACCGGGGATGCCGTCGTGCGCCGGTTGGGCGGCATTCCGGTCATCATGGGCGGAGCGCTTTGCGCGGCGGCTGGGCTGGGGCTGGCGACGCTGGTGCCTTCCGGCGCGGTGGCGCTGCTGGGCTATGCGCTGGTCGGGCTGGGCTGCTCCAACATCGTGCCGGTGCTGTTCACCGCGACGGGGCGCCAGACGGCGATGCCGGAGCACATCGCCATCCCCGCCGTCACGACGCTGGGCTATGCGGGCATCCTGGCCGGGCCGGCGGGGATCGGCCTGCTGGCGCACGCCACCAGCCTGCCCTTCGCCTTCCTCGCCGTGGTGGTTCTGCTGCTCGGCGTGGCGGCCAGCGCCAGGGTGCTGAAGGTCTGAAGGCAAAGGCGCCGCCTGAATGCCCCCTTTCTCACGGAGGCTTGGCGCCGCCCCGCCCCTGGCACACAGTTCGAAGCCGAGACCGGCGCCGGAGAATCCGCCGGTTCCCAGGAGGGTCACGCGCCATGGAATACCGCAATCTCGGCCGGAGCGGCCTCAAGGTCTCGCCGCTGTGCCTCGGCACCATGATGTTCGGGGACAGGACGGACGAGGCCACTGCCTGCCGCATCGTGGACCGGGCGCGGGAGCAGGGCATCAATTTCATCGACACGGCGAATGTCTATAGCCAGGGCCGGTCCGAGGAGATCACGGGCCGCGCCATCCGCGGGCATCGCAACGCCTGGGTGCTGGCCACCAAGCTGGCCAACCCGATGGGGCCGGGGCCGAATGACCGTGGCCTCTCCCGCCGCCACTGCCAGATCGCGGTGGAGGACAGCCTGCGCCGCCTCGGCACGGATGTGATCGACATCCTCTACCTGCACAAGGAAGACCACGCGACCCCCCTGGCGGAGACCGTGGGCGCCCTGGCGGACCTGATGCGGGCAGGGAAGATCCGGCATTTCGGCGTTTCCAACCACCGGGCCTGGCGCGTGGCCGAGATCTGCCGGCTGTGCGACGAGCTGGGTATTGGCCGCCCCGTGGTCAGCCAGCCCTATTACAACGCGCTCAACCGGATGCCGGAGGTGGAGCACCTGCCAGCCTGCGGCTATTTCGGCCTTGGCGTCGTGCCCTACAGCCCGCTCGCGCGCGGCGTGCTCACCGGCAAATACGCGCCGGACGCCACGCCTGACGCGGAAAGCCGGGCTGGCCGTGCCGACAAGCGCATGCTGGAGACCGAGTGGCGGCCTGAAAGCCTGGAGATCGCCCGCAAGCTGCGGGCCCATGCGGAGGCACGGGGCATCAGCGCCGGGCAGTTCGCGGTGGCCTGGGTGCTCAACAACCGCCTCGTCACCGCGCCCATCGCGGGGCCCCGCACGGAAGAGCAGTGGGAGGATTACGTCGGCGCCCTGTCCTACCACTTCACGGCGGAGGATGAGGCGCTGGTGAACAGCCTGGTGCCCGCTGGCCATCCCTCCACGCCGGGCTACACGGACCCGGCCTATCCGCTGGAGGGGCGGCTGCCCCACCAGGGCTGAGCGCCTGGGGCGGGCCTTCCACCCCTATCGCCTGAGCCGGGCCTCGGCCACTTCCTGCAGGCAGGAGGCTTCGGTCCGGCGCTCGACGCCGGAGGCGCGGGCGTTGGCGTAGGTGACGCGGGGGGCGGGGGCGCCGCGTTCCTGGTACAGCATGATGTCCAGGTGGCAGTAGGGGCTCTGGTACAGCCAGATCTCCGCCTCGCCCTCCGTGCGGCGCAGGCTCGGCTCCCCCAGCAGCTGGCGCAGGGCGGAGGGCGGCTGGCCCAGCAGTTGCGCGGTCTGGGTTGGGGTTCCGGTCAGGGCCGGCATCGCGGCGCGGGCCTCACCCTCGCCAATGGCGGGGGCGGTGAGAGGCCGCATGCCGGCCACGTTGGCGCGGTAATTGGCCATGACCTCATCGAGAATGGCCTGGCGATCCACAGCCGGATCCGGAGCACAACCGGCCAGCAGCGCGGCACCGAGCAGCACGGGAAAAAGGCAACGGACCAGCATGGCTCACTGGAATAACCGAAACGGTCGCGAACAAGAAGGGCGGGCCAGGCATGCCCGGCCCGCCCTCCTGGCGGTATCTGGCCGCTGACGCGGCCAGTGGCCGGATATTACTCGACGACGCGCTCCGCCTCGCTCGGCGCCAGCGGAATGGCGGGGCGGGGAGCGGGGGAATCGGTCAGCATTTCCATGCGGCCGGAGACCTGGCCGCCTTCCTCCACCTGCAGGCGGCGGCAGCGGGCAACGCCCATCACGCGGCCGGTGCCGCGGATGATCAGGTTGCCCTTCACCGTCAGCGTGCCGTCAAACAGGCCCGCCACTTCGGCGTCCTCGACCTCGACCTCACCCTTGAACACGCCGGAGTGGCTGATGTGCAGCTCGGCGGCGTGCAGCATCTGGCTCTCCACCGTGCCTTCCACCACCAGCCGCTCGGCATCCGTCACAGTGCCCTGCAGGCTGATGCCCTTGCCCACCACCATGGCGCGGCGCTCGGGGGCGGGGGCCGGGCGGGCGCCCGGGGTGACGACGGGGCCAGCGCCGGCCATGGGCGGGCGGGGCATGGCCACGCCGGTCGGCTGACCGGGCTTCGGCGGAACGTTCATGGCGGCCTCCTTGGCTGCGGCGGGGCGGAAGGGGGGGACGGCCAGTTCAGGGTCGCGGGCCACCGGAACGGTGGTCGGCACCCCTGCATCCGGCGAGTCCGGCGTGGCCCCTGGCGCGGGTGGAGTGGGTTCTTCGCGGCGGCGGCGGAAGACGGACATAAGCTCCCCCTGTGCACGGCTATGGGTGTGGTAAAGGCCCCATGCCGTGAATGCGCGGGGCCGGTGACGGACGGATTCCTCCACCGGGCGCCTGGCGTCGGGTGACGCCGCGGGCGTGGTGGCGGGGTATTCGGCATCGCGCCCGGTGAAGGAAGCGCGATGCCTTGGGCTATCACGCGCCGGGCTGTGCGGACAACCGGGGGCAAGGCTTCTTCGCATTTTTTTTCAGAGACTTCGTTGCCGAGGTTATCGGCGTGAAGCATAGGCTTTGCCTTAAGCGGCCGAGGTTTCATTGCGCCGCCAAACCGGCCGCGCCGCCAGAAGTGAGCGCCGCCGGCCACGCTCAAGCTCACCATCGGCGGCTGCCCCGTCGCCCCGGACACTGGCCCCAACCGGCGGCGGCTGCTATCGCCGAGGCTCACCTCGGCAAAGGTCCTGCGCCATGGCGGCAGCCCCCACCCTCGACATCCTCGGCATCGGCAACGCCATCGTGGACGTGCTGGCGCGCGCGGAGCCTTCCTTCCTGGCCACCCACGGCATGACGCCCGGCGCCATGGCGTTGATCGACACGGCGCAGGCGGAAGCCATCTACGCCGCCATGGGCCCGGGCGTGGAAAGCAGCGGCGGGTCGGCGGGCAACACCTGTGCCGTGGCCGCTGGGCTGGGCGCGAAGGTCGGCTTCCTGGGCAAGGTGGCGGACGACCTGCTGGGCGATGTCTTCGCCCATGACATCCAGTCCGTGGGCGTCAAGTTCCCCACGCCGCGCCTTTCCGGCGGCGCGCCCACCGCGCGGTGCCTGATCCTCGTCACGCCCGATGGGCAGCGGACGATGAACACCTTCCTCGGCGCCTGCGTGACCTTTGGGGAGCAGGATGTCGATGAAGCGACGGTCTCCTCCGCCGCCGTGACCTATCTGGAAGGCTATCTGTTCGACCCGCCAGCGGCGCAGGCAGCCTTCCGCCGCGCGGCGAAGCTGGCGCACGCGGCCGGCCGCCAGGTGGCCATCAGCCTTTCCGACGCCTTCTGCGTCGGCCGCCACCGCGAGGCCTTCCGCGCCTTCGTGGCGGAGGAAGCCGATATCCTCTTCGCCAACGAATCCGAAATCCTCAGCCTCTACGAGGTGGAGAGCTTCGAGGAAGCCGCCGAACTCGCCCGCAAGGACGTGGCCATCGCCGCCCTGACGCGCAGCGAGAAGGGCAGCACCATCGTGGCCGGTGACCAGACGGTGCAGGTGAAGGCCGAGCCCACGAAGCTGGTGGACAGCACCGGCGCGGGCGACGCCTACGCCGCCGGCTTCCTCGCCGCCCTGACGCGCGGCCTGCCCCTGGCCGAGTGCGGCCGCTGGGGCTCCATCGCCGCCGCCGAAGTGATCAGCCATTTCGGCGCCCGCCCGCAGGCGGATCTGAAGGCGCTGGTCGGGGCCTGAAAAGGCTGTCCTTCTGGGGGGAATGAATTCCCCCCAGGGCCCCCCTTCTTTTCTTTTTTCGAGTTTTCGGGTGCGCCTTTCAGGCGGCACCCTTTCCCGCCGGTTGGGTACGCCGAGGGTCTTGGACCCTCGGCGACTGA
>JH599988.1:0-6801 GCA_000245075.1 Acetobacteraceae bacterium AT-5844 | reverse complement strand
CCGAGGGTCTTGGACCCTCGGCGACTGACGGTTCAGCCTGCGTGGCCTTTTTAGGAATTTAGCTTCGCTGGGCTGATGTCACCGTCTGGCCTGGAAGCTCAAACCCAAAATTCGAAGAAAAAGATGAGGGTGGTCTGGAGGGAGAATTCCTTCTCCCTCCAGCCTTAAAGAGGGCAGACCTCCCGATCAGCCTGCCGGTTCCAGCCGCAGGATGCGCCCGCGTGTCTCGTCCGTCAGCAGGTAGAGGAATCCGTCTGGTCCGGGCAGCACGTGGCGGAAGCGGAGTTCGCCCCAGAGCAGGCGTTCCTCGCCGGTGATGCGGTCTCCTTCCGTGGAGAGGCGCAGCAGGCCGGGGGTGTTCAGCGTCGCGAGGAACAGGCTGCCTTTCCAGGCGGGGAAGGCATCGCCGTCGTAGAAGTTGATGCCGGAGGGGCTGACGGCCGGCACCCAGTGGCGCAGCGGCTGCTCCATGCCCGGGCGTGCCGTGCCTTCGCCGATTTTGCTGCCGTCGTAATCGGTGCCGTAGCTGATGACGGGCCAGCCGTAGTTCAGGCCGGGGCGGAGGAGGTTCACCTCATCGCCGCCGCGGGCGCCGAACTCGGCTTCCCACAGGCTGCCGGTCCAGGGGTTGCGCGCCAGGCCCTGCGGGTTGCGGTGGCCATAGGTGAAGATTTCGGGCCGGGCGCCCTCGCGGCCGATGAAGGGGTTGCCCTCCGCCGGGCGGCCATCCCGCTCCAGCCGCAGCACCTTGCCGGCCAGGTCGTCCAGCCGCTGGGCGCGCATCTTGTCGATGTAGCGGTCGCCCGTGGAGAGGTAGAGCTTGCCATCCGTGCCGAAGGCGATGCGGCAGCCATAATGGTTACGGCCGCTGGATTGCGCCGGCAGCGCGTCCAGCAGGGGCTGCACCGTGTCGAGCGCCGTGGCGCCCTCCGGCAGGCGGGCGCGCACCAGCCGGGTCGCATAGCCCTGCTGGAGCTGCACGGCCTGGCAGAAATAGATTTCGCGGGTTTCGGCGAAATCCGGGGCGACCTGCACATCCAGCAGCCCGCCCTGGCCCGAGGCGGCCACGGCGGGCACGCTGCCGAGGGGCGGGGAGAGGGTGCCGTCCCGCTCCACCAGCCGCAGCCGGCCGGGGCGTTCCGTCACCAGCAGGCGCCCATCCGGCAGGAAGGCCGCGCCCCAGGGGTGGTCCAGCCCGCCGGTGAAGGTGGTGATCCGGAAGGGCACGCTGGCATCGCGCACCACCTCTCCCCCGCCAGCCACGCGCTGCGCGCAGGCGGGGCCTGACAGCAGGGCGGCCCCGACAAGGGCCAGGGCGAGGGAGCGGCGGCGCAATGCCATCAGCGCGTTACTTCGCCAGGGCGCCGGCGATCCAGTCCTTCAGCTGGCTCTTCGGCAGGGCGCCCACCTTGGTGTCCACCGGCTTGCCGTCCTTGAACAGGATCATGGTGGGGATGCCGCGCACGGCGTAGTCGTTCGGCGTCACCGGGTTCTCGTCGATGTTCACCTTGGCGATGGTGAGCTTGCCTTCGTAATCCTTGGCGATCTCGTCCAGGATCGGGGCGACCATGCGGCACGGGCCGCACCATTCGGCCCAGAAATCCACCAGCACCGGGCCGGAGGCGTTCAGCACATCGGTCTTGAAGCTGTCGTCGCTGACAGCCTTGGTCAGTTCACTCATCGTCTCATAATCCTTCTGAGCGCCATGAGCGGGGGGCGGCTTCCCCCCTCGGCGCGGGTCGCCTATGAAAGTCGTGTCACCGGGCGGGCGGGTCAAGCCGTCGTCATGGCTGGTGGCGTCGTGATGGCCGGAGCGGGGGCTGCCAATAGGGGCTGCCTTGTCCCCCCGATCCCTGGGAGGCATAAACCCTATCGTGACACGCCCCCTGCTCATTGCCCCTTCGCTTCTGGCCGCCGACTTCGCCCGTCTGGGTGAGGAAGTGGCCGCCATCGAGGCCGCCGGCGCCGACTGGCTGCATCTCGACATCATGGACGGGCACTTCGTGCCCAATATCAGCTTCGGCCCGGCCGTCGTGAAGGCGTTGCGCAAGCACAGCCGCATGCCGTTCGACGTGCATCTGATGATCGCGCCGGCCGATCCGTATCTCGCGGCCTTCGCGGAAGCGGGCGCCGACCTGATCTCCCTGCACCCGGAAGCCGGGCCGCATCTCCATCGCTCGCTCCAGACCATCAAGGGCCTGGGCAAGAAGGCCGGCGTGGTGCTGAACCCCGGCACCAGCCCCTCCACCATCGAACATGTGATGGATCTGCTGGACCTGATCCTGGTGATGACGGTGAACCCCGGCTTCGGCGGGCAGTCCTTCATCCACTCCCAGCTGCCGAAGATCGCTACCCTGCGGAAGATGATCGAGGCCAGCGGGCGAGAGATCCACCTGCAGATCGATGGCGGCGTCACGGACAAGACGGCGCCGCTCTGCATCGAGGCGGGGGCGGATGTGCTGGTGGCCGGCACCGCCGTGTTCGGCAAGCCGGATTACGCGGCGGCCATCGCCGGGCTACGGAAGGCGAACTGATGGCAGACTGGCTGCGCGGCGCGCGCAAGGTCGTGGCGGGGCTGAAGCCGGTGAAGGCACCGGAGGCGCCAGCCCGCGCCTTCCGCGACCTGTGGCCGGGTGATGCCATCCGCGGCCAGCGTGTGCTGCGTGGCGAGTGCGAGGTGCTGGGCACGGTGCGCCCGCTGACCCTCGCCGGAGAAGGCGGCCAGGGCTGGGGCACGGCCTCCGGCTCCGCCATCTGGCGCGGCTCCGTGCACGCCTTTTCCTGGCTGCGGGACCTGCGTGCCCTGGGCACCGATGGCGCCCGGCTGCGCGCCCGTGACCTGACATCCGACTGGCTGGCCCATGGCGCGGATGAGCCCATCGCCAGCGTGCCGGATGTGGTGGGCGGGCGCATCTCCGCCTGGCTCGGCCACTGGGATTTCCTGGCCGCGACGGCCGAGGACGGTTTCCGCCGCGCTATCATGGTGCGGCTGGCGCAGGATGCGCGGCTGCTGCTGGCCGGCCTGCCGGGCGATGCCGGGCATCGCGGCTCGCTGGTCGCGCTGAAGGGTGGCCTCGCCGCTGCCGTCGCGCTGGCCGATGAGGCGGGAATCGCCCGTTGCCTGCGCCTGCTGCCCGGAGAGATCGACCGGCAGATCCTGCCCGATGGCGGCCATGTGGAGCGCAGCCCCGCCCAGCTTCTGCTGGCGGTGCAGGACCTGATCGAAATCCGCAACCTCGTCCATGGCGCCGGGCTGGAGGCGCCGCCGCATCTGGCCTTGGCGCTGGACCGCGCCGCCCCCGCCCTGCGCCTGTTCCGGCACGGCGATGGGGGGCTCGCCCTCTTCAACGGCACGCGTGACGAAAGCGCCGCGCTGGTTGATCTCGTGCTGACCCAGGGCCAGGCCCGTGGCCGTGCGCCGCTCATTCTGGGCGAGGCCGGTTTCCAGCGCCTGCAGGCCGGGCGCACCCTGGTGATCGTCGATTGCGGCACGCCGCCGCCGGCCCAGCGTGGCAACAGCACCAGCCCGGGTGGCCTGCCGCGCCATGCGGACCGCTTCCACCATGCCGGCACGCTCTCCTTCGAGATGTCGGTGGGACGGGACCGGATGATCGTCAATTGCGGCGCGGTGCCGGCGGCCGGCAACCAGTGGCGGGATGCTCTGCGCGCCACCGCCGCCCATTCCACCATGGTGCTGGCCGACACCAACAGCAGCGAGCTGAAGGAGGACGGCCTCGGCCGCCGCCCCGAGGCCGTCGAGACCGAACGCCACGAGGCCAATGGCGCGCAGTGGCTGGACGCCAGCCATGATGGCTATCGCCGTGGCCTGGGCGCCATTCACCGCCGCCGCCTCTACCTCTCCGAATCCGGGGATGACCTGCGCGGCGAGGATGTGGTGGAAGGTGAGAACCTTCCGGGCTTCGCCGTGCGCTTCCACCTGCATCCAGGCGTCATCGCCAGCCTGAAGGCGGAGGAGAATGCGGTGCTGCTGCGCCTGCCCAGCGGCGCCAATTGGAAGCTCCGCGCCAGCCGGGCCAAGCTGAGCCTGGAGGAAAGCGTCTACATGGCGGGCGAGCAGCGCAGCACCAGCCAGGTGGTGCTGACCGCCGAGGCCGGCACCACCGCCGTGCCCTGGGCCATCAGCCGTGTGAACCTGCCCGAGCCCGGCACCGAAGGCTGAACCACCTCCATTTTTCGATCAGGGCCACCGCCCCGGCACCTCTCCGTGCCGGCGCGCGTGGCGGTGAAGGCTGAAGCCCGATTGCGATGAAGATCGCCGAAGTCTGCAATGTCGATTTTTCCCTCCGGCATTTCGTGCTGCCCGTCATGCGCGCCGCGCGGGAGCGGGGACATGAGGTAGTGGGCCTTTGCGCCGATGGGCCGATGCTCGACATCCCCCGCGCCGAGGGCTTCCGCATCATTCCCGTACCCTTCGCCCGGAGCCTGAACCCGGTTGCGCAGGCCAAGGCGTTCAACGCGCTGCTGAAGGTGTTCCGGGAAGAGAAGTTCGACCTCGTGCACGGCCACATGCCCATCTCCGGCCTGTTGGCACGGATGGCGGCCAAGGCGGCGGGCGTGCCGCATGTCGCCTATACGGGCCATGGCTTCCTGTTCAACCAGCCCGGCCCGGCCTGGCGGAAGGGCCTTTCCCTGGGCCTGGAATGGATGGGCGGCCGCGCCACCGATGTTTTCATGACCGTCAGCCAGGAAGAGGCCGCCGACGCACGCCGCCTGTGCATCGCGCGTGACGCCGTCGCCATCGGCAACGGGCGGGACCCCTCGCGCTTCGCGGACGACCCCGCCGGGCGCGCTGCTGTGCGCGCCGAGTTCGGCGCGACGGAGCAGGATTGCGTCGTCGTCATCGTCAGCCGGATCGTGCGCCATAAGGGGCATGTCGAGCTGCTGCGGGCGATGGGAAAAGTGCCCAACGCCACGCTGTGGGTGGTCGGCAACCGGCTGGATTCCGACCACGGCCCCGACCTGGAGGCGGAGTTCGACCGGGCGGAGCGCGTGCTCGGCAAACGGCTGGTCCGCCTCGGCTACCGCGACGATATTCCGCGCGTGCTCGCCGCCAGCGATATCTTCTGCCTGCCCAGCCATTTCGAGGGCCTGCCGATGTCGGTGATCGAGGCCATGCTGAGCGGCCTGCCCGTGGTCGCCACCGATATCCGGGGGCCGCGCGAACAGGTGCAGCCCGGCGTCACCGGCCTGCTGGTGCCGCCCCAGACCGTCGAGCCCCTCGCGGAGGCCATCGCCACCCTGGCCGCCGACCCGGCCCTGCGTGCCCGGATGGGCGCTGCCGGCCGGGCCTTCGCGCTGGAGCATTTCGACGAGGCGAAGGTGATTGGGCGGACGTTGGATTTGATGGGGCTTTGAAAGGCTGGGGGAATGAATTCCCCCAGACCCCCTTCTTTTTTCTTCGAGTTTTCGGGTGCGCCTGTGGGCGGCACCCATTTTCTGCGGGTTGAGTGCGCCGAGGGCCTGATTTGGGCCCTCGGCGACTGAGGGCTCAGCCCGCGTGGCCTTTTAGATTTTTGGCTTCGCCGAACTGGCGTCACGTTCTGGCCTTCAGGCCCGAACCCCAATTCGAAGAAAAAGATAAGGGTGGTCTGGAGGGAGAATTCTTTCTCCCTCCAGCCTTAAACCGGAATCATGCGGACGGCGGGACTCGAACCCGCACTCCCCGAGGGGAACCAGATTTTCGTACCACTTCGGCTTTCGCCGCCGCGGCCGGTGGGGCCGTCGTTCGTGGTCTGGACTGTCCCTTCACCATGGCGTTGCCGCCGAAGGTGCCGCCCGTCCAGTCTCTACACCTTCCCCTGTGCCTTAAAGGTTCGGGGCTTGGTTCGGGATTGGCCTGGGGCCGAATGGCCCGTTAGCGTTCCCCGACTTTGAGCGGTTCTACCGCGCGGATTTCCCCGCGGGCACTCCAATTGAAGTCTGCTGCGTCTACCGTTTCGCCACGTCCGCTTGCGGCCGCATGGAATAGCGCGCGTGGCCTCGCCGCGCGATAGCGAAGTTCAGGGCAGGCGTTTTCAACCCATGGCGGGCATGGCGCGTCCGGCCACGAGGCGCAGGATGCGTGTCGGCCGCTCCACCCCCAGCAGCCGGTGGCCGATGAGGATGACGCTGCGGCCTTCCGTGGCGGTATCCAGCGTCTCCAGGAAGGCGCGTTCGGCGCTGGGGTCGAGCCCGGCGGCGGGCTCGTCCAGGATCAGGATGCGGGCGGGGGAGAGCAGCACGCGTGCCAGGGCCAGCCGCCGCCCCTGGCCGCCGGAGAAGCGGGCGCCGTTCTCGCCGCAGCTCATGGCGAGCCCTTCCGGCAGGGCGCGGATGGTCTCGCCGATGCCGGCACGCTCCAGCGCGCGCCACATCGCCTCTTCCGAGGCGTCGGGGTCCGCGAGGCGGAGGTTGGCGGCGATGCTGTCGTCGAACAGCCTTGCGTCCTGGGTGAGGCAGGCGATGCGGGCGCGGACATCGTCATGCGCGAGGGTGGCGATATCGACACCGCCCAGGAGGATGCGTCCTTCTTGAGGGGCCGCCAGCTTCAGCAGCAGCGCGGCCAGGGTGGATTTGCCTGCGCCGGAGGGGCCAAGCAGCGCCAGCCGGCCGCCTTCGGGCAGGTCGAGGCTCAGCCCGGCGAAGACGGCTTCGCGATCCTCCGCCCAGGAGAAATGGACGTTTTCCACCTTCAGCGCATGGCTGGCGGCAGGCTGGGCGGGGGCGGCGGGTTCCGCCACCGGCGGCGGGGTGTCGGCGGCTTCGAACAAGCGGCGGGCGCCGGCGCCGGCGGCGGCCAGG
>JH599987.1 GCA_000245075.1 Acetobacteraceae bacterium AT-5844 | reverse complement strand
TGTCTCCCGCGATGTCGGCGCGCCGGGCGGCGGTGTGCCCACGCTTGCCGATATCGAACGTCTGGCTGCCGCGACACGGGTGGAACGCCTGTGACCCGCCGCGCCCTTCCGCTTTCCGACATGGATGATGCCCATGCCCGCTGACCAGACCCCCGCGACGCCGAGGCTGCTCGCAGTCATCCGCCACGCCGCCAGTGCGCCGCATGCACAGATGGCTGCCGAGGCCCTCCAGGACGCCGCCCAGCGTGCCGGGATAACGCTGTTGCTGGACGTAGGCGATGCCCCCGTGCCGGAGGGCGGAGCGGATGCCGTCCTGCTTGTGGGCGACGCCACGGCGGAGGCCTCGCGCCATGCCGGGCAGCCGCTGATCGCCACTACGGTGATCGAGGCTATCCGCCGCCCGGATCAGGCTCTGCGCTCAGCGGTGTCGCTGACAATGGTTGCTCGTCCCGCCCCCATCGAAGCGGCACCGGCGCCTGCCGCTGCTCAGCCACCCACTGAAAGCTCCGCCGCAGGCGGTGGGGCGATGAAGCTGGTCGGCATTACGGCTTGCCCGACGGGCATCGCCCACACCTTCATGGCGGCCGCGGCGCTGGAGAAGGGCGCTGCCAAGCTGGGCTACACCATGCGGGTGGAGACCCAGGGCTCCGTGGGCGCGAAGAACGCCCTGACGGCGGAGGAGATCGCGGAGGCCGACGCGGTGGTCATCGCCGCCGATACGGGGGTGGACACCTCCCGCTTCGCCGGCAAGCGCATGGTGGTGGCCGGCACCGGGGACGCGTTGAAGGATGCGCCGGGGCTGATCAACCGCGCCTTGTCGGCCGAGCCGACGGCAAAGGCCGCCATGGCTCAGGCGGCCACGCCAGGCAAGGCGGGGCAGGCGCCGGGCGTCTATAAGCACCTGATGACCGGCGTGTCCTACATGATCCCGCTGGTCACGGCCGGCGGCCTGTGCATCGCGCTGTCCTTCGCCTTCGGCATCGAGGCCTTCAAGGAGCCCGGCACCCTACCGGCGGCGCTCTTCCAAATCGGCGCGCAGTCCGCTCTGGCGCTGATGGTGCCGGTGCTGGCGGCCTTCATCGCCTTCTCCGTCGCGGACAGGCCCGGTCTGGCGCCGGGCTTCGTGGGCGGCATGCTGGCCAATACGCTGGGCGCTGGCTTCCTGGGCGGCATCGTTGCCGGCTTCGTCGCCGGCTACACGGCTCGTTTCATCAGGGACCGGCTGCCATTCCCGGAAAGCCTGGAAGGGCTGAAGCCCGTCCTTGTCATCCCGCTGCTGGCCTCGCTCATTACCGGCCTGCTGATGATCTACGTGCTGGGCACGCCGATTGCCGCCGCCCAGGCTTGGCTCACGCAGTTCCTGCAAGGCATGGGCACTTCCAATGCCGTGCTGCTCGGCATCCTTCTCGGGGGGATGATGGCGGTGGATATGGGCGGGCCGGTGAACAAGGCGGCCTATGCCTTCGGCGTGGCGCTGCTGACATCGGAAACCTATGCCCCCATGGCCGCCGTCATGGCCGCGGGCATGACGCCGCCGCTCGGTATCGCGCTGGCCTCGCTGATCGCCCGTAGCCGCTTCAGCCAGGAGGAGCGGGACGCCGCCAAGGCCGCTGCCGTGCTGGGCGCCGCCTTCATCACCGAGGGGGCCATTCCCTTCGCGGCCAAGGACCCGGTGCGCGTCATCCCCTCTCTGATCGCGGGCTCCGCCGTGGCCGGCGGCCTCTCCATGCTGCTGGGCTGCACCCTGCGGGCGCCGCATGGCGGCATCTTCGTCGTGGGCATTCCCGGGGCGGTGGGCAACCCGCTCGGCTACCTGGTGGCCATCGTCGCCGGGACGGTGGTGACGGGGCTGGTCCTGGCGGCGCTGAAGCGCAATTCCCCCGTCGCCACGGCACAGGCCTAGCCTGGCCGCTTCCCGGCAGGCGGATTTGGCGGGAGGCGCCCGTCAGAGTATAAGGTGTGTCGATTCCGGCGGAGCCCGGCTGGCTACTCGACACACCCGGGCCCCGCCCCGCTGAATAGGAAGACTGCGTGAGCGACAGCGATAACGGCTCTGACTTGCCGGAAGACAGCCCTTCGTCGCCTGATGGCATGATGCCGATCGCGATCGAGGAGGAGATGCGCCGCTCCTACCTCGACTATGCGATGAGCGTGATCGTCGCCCGCGCCCTGCCGGATGCGCGGGACGGGTTGAAGCCGGTGCACCGGCGCATCCTGTTCTCGATGAACGAGAACGGCTTCACCAACGACAAGCCTTACAAGAAATCGGCCCGCGTGGTCGGTGACGTGATGGGTAAATATCACCCGCACGGCGACAGCGCGATTTACGACGCCATGGTGCGCATGGCGCAGGGCTTCTCCCTGCGCGTGCCGCTGATCGATGGCCAGGGCAATTTCGGCTCCATGGACGGCGACCCGCCGGCGGCCATGCGTTACACCGAGGCCCGGCTGGCGAAATCGGCCACCGCGCTGCTGGAAGGGATCGACGAAGACACGATCGACTTCCAGCCGAACTACGACGAAAGCGCCGATGAGCCGCGCGTCCTGCCGGCCGCCTTCCCGAACCTGCTGGTGAATGGCGCCAACGGCATCGCCGTCGGCATGGCCACCAACATTCCGCCGCATAACCCGACGGAAGTCATCGACGCCACGCTGAAGCTGATCGCCGAGCCGGATACACCGCTCGACGAGCTGATGAAGATCATTCCTGGTCCGGACTTCCCGACCGGCGCGCTGATCATCGGCCGCAGCGGCATCCGCAGCGCCTTCGAGACGGGGCGTGGCTCCATTGTGCTGCGCGCCCGGGCCGAGATCGAGGAAATGCGCGGCGGCCGCAGCTGCATCGCCATTTCCGAGATCCCGTATCAGGTCAACAAATCCACGCTGATCGAGCGCATCGCGGATCTGGTGCGGATCAAGCAGCTTGAAGGCATCAGCGACCTGCGTGACGAGAGCGACCGCTCCGGCCTGCGCATCGTCATCGAGCTGAAGAAGGACGCGACGCCGGATGTGGTGCTGAACCACCTCTACCGGTACACGCAGCTCCAGACCTCCGTCGCCGTGAACATGCTGGCGCTGGATGAGGGCCGCCCCGTCCAGATGGGGCTGATCCACGCCCTCAAGGCCTTCATCAAGTTCCGCGAGGAAGTGATTCTCCGCCGTTCGCGCTTCCGCCTGAACAAGGCGCGGGATCGCGGCCACTTGCTGATCGGCCTCTCCATCGCCGTCGCCAATATCGACGAGGTGATCCGGCTGATCCGCGAAAGCGCGGATGCCGCCACTGCCCGCGTTGCGCTGATGTCGCGGGACTGGCCCGCCGCCCATGTGGTGCCGCTGCTGGCGCTGGTGGATGATGTCGGCAACCAGGTGACGAACGACACCGTGCGCCTGACCGAGGCGCAGGCGCGTGGCATCCTGGAACTGCGCCTGCACCGCCTGACCGGGCTGGAGCAGGAGAAGATCACCGGCGAGCTGGATGAGGTGGCGGAGCGCATCCGCGAACTGCTGCACATCCTCTCCTCCCGTCCGCGCCGCATGGAGCTGATGAGCGAGGAACTGCTGGCTGTCCGTGGACAGATCGCCAGCTCCCGCCTGTCGGAAATCATGGACGGCATTGCCGACCAGGATGACGAGAGCCTGATCGAGCCCGGCCTGATGGTCGTGACGCTGACCCGTGACGGCTATGTGAAGCGCACGCCGCTGGACGTGTTCCGCGCGCAGAACCGTGGTGGGCGTGGCCGGAGTGCCGCCGGCACGCGGCAGGACGATGTCGTCGTCCGCAGCTTCAACGCGCATACCCATCAATGGGTACTGTTCTTCACGAGCAGGGGCATTGCCTTCCGGGAGAAGGTGTGGCGCCTGCCGGAGGCCGGACCTACGGCGCGGGGCCGTTCCCTGCGCCAGCTTCTGCAGTTGCAGGAGAACGAGGGCGTTACGGCGGTGCTGCCGTTGCCGCAGGATGAAAGCCTGTGGGAGAACCTGCACCTCGTCTTTGCGACGAAGCAGGGCAATGTCCGCCGCAACAGGCTTTCGGACTTCAAGAATGTCCGCTCTTCCGGCCTCATCGCCATGAAGCTGGATGAGGGGGACAGCCTGATCGGCGTTTCCACCTGCCGTGAGGGCGACAACGTTCTGCTGGCCTCCCGCCAGGGCCGCGCCATTCGCTTCCGCGCCGATGTGGAGACGCTGCGCGTCTTTGCCGGGCGTGATTCGACAGGCGTTCGCGGCATGAAGCTCGGCAATGGCGACGAGGTCATCGCTCTCTCCGTGCTGCGCCATGTCGAAGCGACGCCGGATGAGCGCGCCGCCTATCTGAAGCTGGCCGCGCAGAAGCGCCGCAATGGCGATGAGAATGGCGCCGAGGAGACCAATGGCGCCCCGGTGGAGGAAGAAGCCGAGGCCACGGCGGATATCGCCCTCTCGCCCGAGAAGTTCTCCGAAATGGAGGAGGCCGAGGAAGTCCTGCTGACCGTCACCGATGGCGGCTTCGGCAAGCGTAGCTCGGCCTTTGAATATCGCGTCTCCGGCCGTGGCGGTCAGGGCATTGCCAACATCACGCTCACGCCGCGCACGGGCAAGGAAGTCGTCACGACTTTCCCGGTCCGGGCAGGGGATGATGTCATGCTCGTCACCGACAATGGGCGGCTGATCCGCATGCCGGTGGATCAGGTACGCGTCACCGGCCGCCAGTCCATGGGCGTGACCCTTCTGCGGCTGAACGACGGCGAGCGCGTGACCTCGTGCTTCACCGTGGTGGAGGAGCAGGGTGGTGACGATGACGCCTCCTCCGACACCACCGCCGGCGAAGACATCGATGACTGATAAGCAGCGCCTGCGGGCGGGGGTCTATCCCGGGACGTTCGACCCGGTGACCAACGGCCATCTGGACATCATCCACCGGGCCGCCCGTATCCTGGACCGGTTGGTGATCGGCGTTGCCAAGAACATCGGTAAGGGCCCGCTCTTTCCTCTCGAGGAAAGGGTGGAACTGGTGAAGGCGGAGACTGACGTTATCGCCGCCCGCACCGGCACCATCATCGAGGTGGTGCCTTTTGAGAGCCTGCTGGTCAGCTTCGCACGCGAGGTTGACGCGCAGGTGATCATCCGCGGCCTGCGCGCCGTGACAGATTTCGACTACGAATTCCAGATGGCGGGCATGAACCGGCGCCTGGACCCTGAGATCGAGCTGGTCTTCCTGATGGCCAGCGAAGGCAACCATTTTATCTCCTCACGTTTCGTGAAGGAGATCGCGAAACTCGGGGGTGACATTTCCACCTTCGTTCCGCGTCTTACGCTGCAACGCACGCTGTCGCGTGTAAAGCAGCACCCAGGGGAGTGAATAAGCGCATGCAGCGACGCACCCTTCTCGCCAGCACCATCGCCGCAACGGGGATTATGATGACCGAAACCAACGACGCCGCTGCCCAGGGCGCGACCGATAAGGAAAACACGCTGTTCCTCGACCTGAAGGACGGCCGTGTGACCATTCAGCTGCTGCCCGACCTGGCGCCGAAGCATGTGGAACGGATCAAGACCCTGGTGCGCCAGGGCTTCTATGACGGTACGCCGTTCCACCGCGTCATCGAGGGCTTCATGGCCCAGGGCGGCGACCCGACCGGCACCGGCACCGGCGGCAGCCAGCTGCCTGACCTTCCCGCCGAGTTCAGCCCGCCGGCCAAGGCCCGCTACCTGCGCGGCACCTGCGGCATGGCCCGCACGATGAACCCGAACTCGGCCAACAGCCAGTTCTTCATCATGTTCGCCCCGGCCCCGAGCCTGGACGGCCAGTACACCATCTGGGGCCGTGTGGTTTCCGGCATGGAAGCCGTGGACAAGATCAAGCGCGGCCAGGGCAGCAGCGGCATGGTGCCGCAGCCGGCCGACAAGCTGATCAAGGCGCAGATCGCCGCCGACGTCGCCTAAAAGCGCCGCCGGATCTTGACAGAAGGGCCGGGTGCGGGTTTCTCCCGCCCCGGCCTTTCCGGTCAGAAGCGTGGCTCTCCACGCTCTGTGTGCCCGTAGCTCAGCCGGTAGAGCACGTGACTTTTAATCATGGGGTCCTGGGTTCGAGTCCCAGCGGGCACATTCCACAAATCCAACGACATGCCAATCCGGCCTCTGGCTAAATCCCGGCGCGCCCTATTGGCTCGATACAGTGACCAGGCCTTCCTTGGCGGCTTGCGCCCAGCGGCGGTCATCCTCCTGGAGAAATGCGGCGAACTCCGCCGGCCCCAGGGTTCGCATATCGGCTCCCAGATCCATCAACCGCTTCCGTGTCTCTGGGTCTTGCAACGCGCCTTGTATTGAGGCGTAGAGCTTCTGGGTAACGGCATCAGGCGTACCCTTCGGCGCATACATGCCGTAGGAGCCCGTGAACTCGTAATCCTGCACGCCAGCCTCGGCCAGGGTCGGCACGTCTGGCAACAGGGATGACCGCTCACGCGAGGTGACCGCCAGAATCCGCGCGCCATTGCCACTGGCGAAGGGGAGGATGGCGACGGTGCTGCTCACCGCCATCGCGATATGCCCGGCGATGAGGTCGTTCAGCTGGGGTCCGCTACCGCGATAAGGGACTTCGACAAGCGTAATGCCCGATCGCTTGGCGAAGGAATTGCCGACATAGCTCGTCGCCGTTTCCGTGGTTCCGAAACTGATCGACCCCGGCTTCTCCTTCGCGGCGGCAATGAGCTCAGCGATGTTGCGGTATGGCAGCTTGTCGTTGATCGCCACGACAAGCGGGAATCCTGAAAGCAGGGACACCGGCGCGAAGTCGTTCACAGGGTGGAAGGGGATGCTCGGCATCGAATATCGGTTGATGACATGCGCGCCTGTGCAGACGGCCAGGGTGTAGCCATCCGCTGCGGCGCGGGAGACCATCTCGGCGCCGATGACCCCGTTGGCGCCGGCGCGGTTCTCCACCACGATGGGCTGGCCGAGCGTCTTGCGCATCCCCTCCGAGATGGCGCGTGCAAAGATGTCCGTGCCGCCACCTGGGGAATAGGGCACGATGATGGTGATGGGCCGGGCGGGCCATCCGCCTGCGCCGGTCGCCGCGGCTGATGCGTGGCCATGAAGCGCGGCGGCGG
The DNA here is from genome assembly GCA_000245075.1 of Acetobacteraceae bacterium AT-5844. Classification (GTDB taxonomy): domain Bacteria; phylum Pseudomonadota; class Alphaproteobacteria; order Acetobacterales; family Acetobacteraceae; genus Pseudoroseomonas. The sequence continues at coordinate 29,208 of JH599987.1, read as the reverse complement.
CTACTGCGGCCGCCCCGGCGCGCAGCATGCCCCTGCGAGTACTGTCCATATTATGTTTCTCCCTGTCGGCCTCATTTCTTTTGTCGAGGCTCTGGTTGAAGGCGGGCCCGGCAGGTGGGCCCGCATGTCAGTCAGTAGGGAATGTCGCGCATCCCCAAGGCGGCAGCCGCCCGTGCCTGATAGGCCAGCAACTCAGGCGTCACGCCGCGCCCCTTGATGCCGCCGCGGACAGTGCCGCGATCCACGCTCTTGTAGATGTGCCGCAGATCTTCGCAGAGCGGCCGGCTGTTCGGGACGGAGAGCCAGAGGCGGAAGAGATGCCGCTTCCGGTCATCCTCCTCGAAATCCTCGTAGTGGGTGCGGGAGTGGTAAAGGACATGGTTGTTGACCAGCTGCATGTCGCCAGGCTCCAGCCACATGTCGAAGCTGAACTCGGCGCTGCTGGCCATGTTCTGGAGCGCGTCGAGCGCCTCATGCTGCTGGGGTGTCAGCTTCGGCTGGCCTTCGAGCAGCTGGGTGGAGCGAATGTGGTTGCGGATGTAGCGGCTGGCGAAATGCCCGTCGCGCATGCTGTAGACCGGCGCCATGTAGGTGGGCGGCTCGTCGGGCGCTTCCTCGTTCTGTCGGCTGTGCGGGAAGTTGCCGTAGAGCAGCTCCACGAGCTCCGGGCGCGTTTCCAGCAGCGCGTTATGGATGGCGACGGAGCTGGCCAGCCGGCTGAGGCCGCCCGACTTCGCCGTATTACGGCAGAGGAGCCCGACCACGTCGCTGCCATCGGTGTGGTAATCCAGCTCGGCATTGGTGTTGTAGCCGCGCCCGCTGGTGCCGCGATAAGTGCCGCCGGCGTCCCGGACATCGGACATGATCTGGCTGGCCTTGCCCTGCGGGCGCGCGACGCCGAGATGCGTGCCGATGGACCAGAAGAGCAGGCGGTTATCTTCCGCACTCATCTGCTGTACCGGCAGGCCGCGTACGACCTTGAAGCCGATGCCGTTCTCCAGTTCGTTCTCGACCTCCGCGAGCACGCCCTCGAAGGAACCGAGTGCCACATCGTCCTTGGTGATCTCCAGCATGGGCTTGCCCGAGGCCTTCACGGCCTGAAAGCCGCGCAGGACGTCCGCGATCTCGCGCGGGTCAAGCCGCCGCAGCCACCGGTCCGAAGCCTCCAGGTCCGCTGCGCGCCAATCCGCCTTCGATACCACCTTGTTGATCATTTGTTTCCTCCTTGCCGCCCGGCGAGGTCCGCGCCGGTGCTGAAACCGTATGGCTGCGGTAGGCGAGCGTCTATCAGAATCGTGTAAACGTCTGCACGGTCTGGGCCGGACAATATTGCGCTGTTTATAAACAGTAAAATACGGAAAAAATTCCATTTGGCGTCGCAGCATGACGAGATTGTGCAAACGTTTAACCATCGCGGCCTTGCGAATGGACAGGGGGAGGGGCAGGCCGTATCTCTGATTTCCGGCAGAAGAGGCTGATCGGTGCCAATGGTCAGGGCGATGGCGCAGCGGCCTCGTGTGACAATTGCGGATATCTCCGCACATGCCGGCGTTTCCACGGCGACGGTTTCACGCGCCCTCAATGGCGACCAGCGCATCAGCGAGGCCACGCGGCGCAAGGTTCATAATGCGGCGCAGTCGCTGGGCTACACGGTGGACGTGCTGGCCCGCTCTCTTCAGAGCGGCCGCAGTGGCCTGGTCGGCCTCGTCCTCGGCTCCACGGACAATCCCTTCTACGGCGAGCTACTTCAGGAAGTGGTCCGTCAGTCGGCGGATCGCGGCACCCGCATCCTCATTCTGCATGCCGGCTTTGGCCCGATGGAGCCGCGCACGCTGGAGGCCATCCTGCAGTACCGGCTGGATGGCTGCATCATCTCCTCCGCCGAGCCTGCCTCCCAGGTCGCGGCAATCTGCGAGGAAAACGGTGTTCCCGCAGTCATGGTCAACCGCCTGCCCACGCTCCGTGCCGCTGCCGTTGCCTGCGATAACGCCGCCGGCGGCGCCGCACTCGCCGACTTCCTCTGCCGTGGCGGGCATCGCAGCTTCGGCATCGTGATGGGCCCTGTCGCCGCATCAACGGCGCAGGAGAGGGAGCATGGCTTCGTCTCGCGCCTTGCGGAACACGGCTTCCGCGTCTCGCACCGCTTCGTCCACGGGGAAGACGAAATCCCGGTCACGAGCTATCGCGGCGGCTGGCAGGCAGGGCTCGACATCGCGGACCTGCCCGCGCGCGAGCGGCCGGAGGCGGTGCTCGCCATCAGCGACATCATGGCGATCGGCGTGATCGAAGCCCTGCGTTCCCGTGGCCTCCGCGTTCCGCAGGATATATCCGTGGTCGGCTTTGACGGTATCCGGGAGGGCGAACGCGCAAGTTGCAGCCTGACGACGGTGCGCCAGCCCCTGGAGCAGATGGTGGCCTGGAGCCTGGACGTGCTCGACCGGCATTCGGGGTCAAAGACGCGGCAGGAAACGCTGCTCATCCCAGGGGAGCTCATCATTCGCAGCTCCGCGCGGCTGCCGGCAGACTGAACCGCCAGCCCAACCGCGCTTCACGGCGGGCCTACAGCCGACCAAAGTTTAATTCTGACATGGCAATAAACTTACGATAGGCTGGCGCCTCATTCATCACACCGTGACGAGCGGAGATCGAGGGCGCATGAGCGACGTCGCACGGACGACCACGGTTCGATGGACAGGTGGGCGAGGGGCCCGGATTCAGGCGGCCCTGCTGCGGCCTCTGGTGCGCATCCTGAACCGGCCGTCCGCAGCCTGGATCGGCCGGGCGCTATACGACATCGCGCTCCGGGCCAATGGCATCGCCATCGGCTTCGAAGGCCGGCATGACTTGTCGGAGGCGGAGGAGAATTTCCTCACCCGCATGGCCTCGCGGATCGATGGCGGGGTGGTGCTGGATGTCGGGGCCAACCACGGCGCTTATGCGCGCATGGTGGCCCGCGTCGCGCCCCGTGCCGAGATCCATGCCTTCGAGCCGCATCCGCGCACTTTCACGGCGCTGCAGGCCCGCAGCCCGGGCATCCGCGCCGTCAACCTGGCCATGGGCGAGCAATCGGGCGAGCTGGAGCTTTACGACTTCGCCGAGGAGGATGGCTCGACCCAGGCCAGCCTGAGCCGGGAGGCCGTGGCGCTTTTTGACTCCCGCGTCGTGACCCACCGCGTGACCTGCACCACGCTGGATGCGTACCTCGCGGAGAACAGCATCGAGCGGGTCAGCCTGCTGAAAATCGATACCGAGGGGTTTGACCTGTCCGTGCTGCGCGGCGCGCGGGAGGCGATCGCATCCCGCCGCATCAGTCTCATCCAGTTCGAGTTCATCCCCGCCAATATCGCGACGCGGGTGACGATGCGGGATTTCTTCGATGCGCTGCCGGGATACGAGATCTACCGGCTGTGCCTGAATGGCGACCTGCTGCCGCTCCGTCCCTATGACGTGAAGCGATGCGAAATCTATGTCACGCAAAACCTGATCGCGCGACCGGCGGACTGAGCGCCGGCCGCGTGAAGGTCTGATCAGGCTTTCTCCACGTCCCAGAACAGCGGGAAGGGCGCCTGGGAAATCCCCTTCACGGAATTCCGCCAAGCCGTATGGCCCATGAAGAATCCGGTCGGGATGAAGGTGACAATATCCATCCCCACGCGGTTCACGGCCTCAATGGCCTTCTTCTCCGCCGCCAGGTCAGGCGCATCGTACCAGGCAGCGATATGCTGCTCGACCTCATCCGAAGTCGGCCAGCCGAACCATGCCTTGTCGCCGCTGGCGCTGACGCCCTTGTAGGGGGCCGGGTTGATGCAATCGATGCCGGAGTGCCAGCTGAAGAAGATGCTCCAGCCGCCTTCATCCACCGGCTTCTTGCTGGTGCGGCGAGAGCCGACGGTGCCCCAGTCGAGCGACTGGTAATCGACATTCATGCCGATGCGGGAGAGCGCATCCGCCGTGACATCGCCCTGAGCCTTGGTGATGGGAACGTCCGCCGCCACCAGCATGGCGACCTTCTCGCCATTATAGCCGGCCTGCTTCAGCATTTCCCGCGCGCGGTCGTACTGGCGCGGCCCCTTCAGCCGCTCGGCGCCGGCTTCAGTGTAGAGCTCGGTACCGGGGGTGAAGAAGCTCGGCATGGGCTTCCACAGCGTCTCATCGTCGCCGACGATGGCCCGCATATAGTCTTCCTGGCTGACAGCGAGCTGAACTGCCTGCCGGATGAGCTTGTTGTTGAACGGCGCCTGCAGATGGTTCAGCCGCATGGCGCCGACATTGCCGAGCGGGTCGGCAATATCCACCGAGATGCCCCGCGCGCGCTTCAGCAGAGGCACAAGATCGGCGATCGGGTTTTCCCACCAGTCGATCTCGCCGCTCTGCAAGGCGCTGGCGGCGGTGCCAGGGTCGGGCATCGTGATCCATTCCACGCGGTCCACCAGCATCCGCTTGCCGCCGGAGAGCCAGCTCGCCGCTTCCTGGCGCGGCTGGTAGTCCGTGAAGCGCTCGAACACGGCACGGGACCCCGCCATCCATTCATCCCGCTTGAAGCGCATGGGGCCGGAGCCGACATATTCGGTGATCTGCGTGAAGGGGTCGATCTTGGCGATCCGCTCGGGCATGATCACCAGCAGCGGCGTGTTGCTCTTGCCCAGCGCGTAGAGAAGCTTGGGGAAGGGAGCCTTCAGGCGAAAGCGGAAGGTGCGGTCATCCACCGCCTCCAGCGCATCCAGGCGCGACTGGATCATCTGGCCCATATTGTCGCGGACCATCCAGCGGCGGATGCTGGCGACGGCATCCTTCGCCAGCACCGCCTCGCCATCATGGAACTTCAGGCCGGGGCGGAGGCGGAAGGTCCAGGTCCTGCCGTCATCGGAGACGTCATGGCCCTCGGCCATCTGCGGCTTCGGCTGCTGCTGGGCGTCGAGCCCGTAGAGCATGTCGAACACCATCAGGCTGGCATTGCGCACCACGAGCTGCGTGCCCGCGACGGCGTCCAGGTTCGGCAAATCGGCCTGCGGGACGAAGCGCAGCACCTTGCTGCCCTGGGCACGGGCGAGGCCGGGTGCCGCCAGGCGGCTACCTGCCAGCATGGCACCGGCGCTGAGCAACAGGTCACGACGTTGCATGGAAGATACTCCTGTGGTCGGCGCGGGCCGGGGTGGCCGCATGCCGGACGGAACGGTCAGGGCCGGAAGCCGGCCAGCGGAGTCGAATGGCGGGCTGCCAGGCTCAGGCGCTCTCGGCGGAAGTCGCCCACACCTCAGCAGGGGCGAAGGCGGACCGCATGATTGGCCTAAGGGTCATTCTTCACCTGTGCCACGGCCGGCACCACCCGGGATCAGCCCGAATTTTGGCCTGGACGGGCCAGAAATGCCTTCACCATCAGCAATTTCCAGGCCGATGACGCGCGATTGCCTGCTATCGCATCACGATCTCGCCCGAGGACGTTCATCGAGGCTGCGCGGCACAGCGCTGGCGGTGCGGCCCTAGGAAGGGTAAGCACGCCTCGCCATGCCGCCCATGCTCACCGTCGTCATCCCTTGCTTCAACGAGGCCGCCAATGTCGCGCCCATGGTGGCGCGGCTCGATGCTGCCTTGCAGGGCATTGCCTGGGAGGCGATCTTCGTCGACGACGACAGCCCGGATGGCACCGCCGCCATCGCGCGCGGCATAGCCGCCCGGGACGGCCGGGTGCGCTGTATCCGCCGGATCGGCCGGCGGGGCCTGGCCTCGGCCTGCATCGAGGGCATGCTCGCCTCCTCGGCACAGTATGTCGCTGTCATCGATGGCGATTTGCAGCATGACGAGACCATCATGCCCCGCATGCTGGAGGCGCTCCGCAGCAATCAGGCGGACATCGCCATCGGCAGCCGCCACGTTGAGGGGGGCGAACTCGCCGAGGGCTTCTCTTCCCTGCGCCGCAAGATCAGCGATGGCGGCACGGCGCTGGCGCAGGCCATGCTGCCGGTGAAGGTGGCAGACCCGATGAGCGGCTTCTTCATGCTGCCGCGCGCCCTCTTCGAGGTGACGGCACCCCGTCTGACGGGGCGTGGATTCAAGATCCTGCTCGACATCCTGCTCTCGGCGGACCGGAAGCTGCGGGTTGTAGAAGTGCCCTATGCCTTCCGGGCCCGCACCGCCGGGGAGTCCAAGCTGGACACGACCGTCCTGCTGGAATTCCTCGCCCTGCTGCTGGACAAAGCTTTCGGCGGCCTGCTGCCGCTGCGCTTCATGTCCTTCGCCCTGGTTGGCGCGGTGGGTGTGCTGGTGCATCTCGCGGTGCTCAGCGCCATCATCCATGCGGTGCCCTTCGTCACCGCCCAGTGGATCGCGACCTTCGTGGCCATGACGGCGAATTTCTGGCTGAACAACCGCATCACCTATCGGGATGTGAAGCTGCGGCGCGCCGCGCTGTGGCGGGGGCTGGCCTTGTTCTACATCGTTTGCGGTTTCGGGGCGGTGGCCAATGTGGGCGTCGCGGCGCTGCTGCTGGCTGACGACCTGGCCGGCTGGCGTTGGGCCGGCGCGGCGGGTGCCCTGCTGACCGGTGTCTGGAACTACGCCGTCTCCTCGACCCTGGTATGGCGCGCGCGCTGATGAACCGCTGGATGCTGGCTCTTGCCGGGCTGACGGCGCTGCGGCTGCTGGCGGCGGTGTTGATTCCAGTCTCACCGGACGAGGCTTATTATTGGGTCTGGGGGAAAGCCCTCGCACCCAGCTACTATGACCACCCACCCATGGTGGCCTTCTGGATGGCTGCTGGCACCGCGCTGGCAGGCGACGGCGCGCTGGGCATCCGGCTCCTGGGCCCGTTGGGCGTGGCGGCCGCCTCAATCCTGCTGGCCCAGGCGGGAGAAGCTCTCTTCCCAGGCCGCAGGGCGGGGGTGTGGGCCGCCGTCCTGTTGAATGCCACGTTGCTGTTCGGCGTGGGCTCCGTGTTGGTGACGCCGGATACGCCGCTCCTGGTGTTCTGGTGCGCGGCCATCTGGGCGGCAGCCAAGCTACAGGCCACGCAGAATGGGCGCTGGTGGCTCGTCTTCGGCGTGATGGCCGGGCTGGCGCTGCTGTCGAAATACACCGCTGCCTTTCTGGGCATCAGCATCGTGCTCTGGCTAATAGCCGAGCGGCAGGCACGCCCCTGGCTGCTGCGCTGGCAGCTCTGGGCGGGCGGTGCCCTGGCCATGCTGTGCTTCGCGCCCGTTGTGTGGTGGAACGCCACGCATGAATGGGCCAGCTTCGCCAAGCAGGGCGGCCGCACCGGCTCCACCGGCACTGGCTCCGCCTTGCGCTATCTTGGCGAACTGATCGGCGGGCAATTTGCTCTCGCCACGCCGATCATCTTCGTGCTCTGCATCGCCGGCACGGCCGCCGCCTGCGTGGCCTGGGTGAAGCGGAAAGACGCGGCGGCGGGGCTGCTGGCGGCGCTGACGGTGCCGGCGGCGGCGCTGTTCCTGTGGCAGGCCACGGGCAACCGCGTACAAGGCAACTGGCCTGCCATCCTCTATCCTTCCGCCTGCCTGGCCGCTGCCGCCTATCTCGGCGCGCCATGGGAGCGTTGGAAGCGCGCCGGCGTGGCGCTGGGGCTGGTGGTGATGCTGGTGGCCCTGGTGCAGGCGGCCTTCTCACCCATCCCGCTGCCGCGCAGGAACGACCCTACCTTAGCGCGCCTCGGCGGATGGCCCGCCTTCGCCGCGCAGGTGGAGCAAGCGCGACGCGAACAGGGGCTGAGCTTCGTCGCCGCTGAGGAATATGGGCTGGCGTCGGAGCTGGCTCTGCACCTGCCTCCCGGTGTGCGCGTGGTGGCGCTGGGGGATCGGTGGGACCTGTTCAACCTGTCCGCTCCGCCAACGGGCCAAAGCGGCCTGCTGGTGCGTAGCGAGCGCCGGGGCGGCGATCCGCTCTGGCCCGGTGCCGAGCAGGTCGGTGGCATCCGGCGGGAGAGGGCGGGGATCGAGGCGGAGCGCTACCGCCTCCACCGCGTGACCGTCATGCCCGAGGGGCCACCGCTGGCGCTGTTACCGCAGCGTCACTGAAAACCCCCTGGTCGGCGGGGGCAGACATCCCACATGCTGAGGGAGCGCTGAACCTGTCTCTGTGGGAGAACGGCCATGCCGATCCACATCCGTCGCGGCTGGGAGCTTCCTGAATCGGCCGCGACGCCCGAGCATATCGTGCTGGGCCGCCGCAAGGCCGTGCTGGGCCTGGGTGGCATCCTCGCAGCAGGCACGCTCATCCACCCCGCCGCGGCGCAGGATGCCCCTTCCATGGCGGCCATGCGCAACCCGCGTTTCGAGCCGGGGCGGGCCCTGACGGCCGAGCGCGAGGCGACCACCTACAACAACTACTACGAGTTCGGTTCCAGCAAGAGCATCGCATCAGCGGCCCAGCGGTTTCCGCAGCGTCCCTGGACCATCAAGCTGGACGGCATGGTGGAGACGCCCCAGGAGATTGGCCTTGAGGATCTGCTGAAGAAAGTCAGCCTGGAAGAGCGTGTGCTGCGGCATCGTTGCGTCGAGGCCTGGGCCATGACGGTGCCCTGGACGGGCTTCCCGATGTCAGCGCTGCTTCGCATGGCGCAGCCGCTTTCCAGCGCCAAATACGTCGTGTTCGAGACGGCGGCGGATCGTTCCGTCATGCCCGGCCTGCGGCAGAGCTGGTATCCCTGGCCGTATCGCGAAGGCTGCACCATCGCCGAGGCCGGTAATGAACTGTGCTTCATGGCGGTGGGCCTCTACGGCAAGCCGGTACCGCCGCAGAATGGTGGGCCGATCCGTGTGCTGTTCCCGTGGAAATACGGCTTCAAGTCCGGCAAGGCGATCACCCGCATCACCTTTACCGACCAGCGGCCGGTGAGCTTCTGGGAGAAGCTGCAGGCCAGCGAATATGGCTTCTGGGCCAATGTGAACCCGGAAGTGCCGCATCCACGCTGGAGCCAGGCACGTGAGCGGCTGCTGGGCAGCGGGGAGATGGTGCCGACGAAGCTGTTCAACGGCTATGGCGAATTCGTCGCCGGGCTGTACACCGACATCAAGGGCGAGAACCTTTACCTCTGAAAGCGAAATCGATTTTCGCTTTCAGAGCTCCTGCAACCTCTTCCGGCCCACCTCGATGGCCCGGATCGCCTCGGACCAAAGGCCAAGCCCCGGCAGCTCATGGGGCGCGAACCAGCGCGCCTCCGTGACGTCGTCTCCGGCGATGAGCTCGCCGGAGACCCATTCGCCGGCGAAATCGATGATGGTATAGTGAAAGCGGGTGCGGCCCGCCGTATCCTTCTCCAGCGCATCGACGGCAACGGCCAGGACGAGGGGGCCGACCTCGATCCCCGCCTCCTCGCGCAGTTCGCGCCGCGCCGTCTGCTCGGCGGTCTCGCCAACATGCTGGGCACCACCAGGGACGGACCATTCCCCCATGCGTGGCGGCTTGCCGCGACGGACCAGCAGCACGTCGTCGCCCCGGAAGGCAATGACGCCGATGCCGATCCATGGCCGGTCAGGATATTCTCGCACGCTCACGGGCTGGGCGCCGCCGGGGCAGGCGGCGGCTCGGCCTTGCGCAGATCCTCCAACCGCGGCAGCAGCGCCTTCACCTTCCAGGTGCCGACCTGATACGCCCAGCCACGCCAGCGGGCATTCAACCGGGCGGCTTCGTCATCTCCGGCGGCGGCAAAGCGGAGCCACACCGTCTCGCCATCTTGCTGGCCAGTGACCGTGATACTCAGATGGTCGGTCAGGGTGAAGCGCGCTTCACCCAGGGGCTGGCCCGTCGCCGCTGCTTCCTTCTTCACGGTGGTCAGCGTCAGGAACTCGAAGGCGCGGCCGATCTCGTCGATCGCACTGTCCTCCAGAGGTGGTGTCTGGGCAGGGGTCGTCACGGCGAGGACGCCGTCCGGCCCTTCACCGCGCGTGAGCACCAGCGGTTGCTCATTCGTGCGGTTGGCCTCCACCTTCAGGATGCGTTCCCGCGCGATATTGGCGATGTCGCGGTCGATCCAGAGCTGGGGGTCAGCATCCAGCGGCAGGCGCCCCTCGGCCAGCCAGGACTGGCTTTCATCCAGCCGGCGGACATAGACGCTCTCCGGCACATTGCCCTGGGTGCGCATGCGACGGCGGCCCACCACCAGTTCGGCGATCGGCTGGCCCGCGCCATCCAGCACGCGCAGCAGCGCGGCGGTGCTGCCAGGCTTGGAGGGGTCGTCGAGCCCAAGGCGCTCCAGCATGGCGGGGTCCGAGGTGCGGGGCTCGGTCAGGCGCAACTCCGTCAGGCCGACGAGCAGTTCGCGCACCTTCTCGCCGCGCACAGGGTAATCCTCCTGCTCCGGCAGCACCCAGGTCTCCGCATCGCGGCGGGTGACGGCGATATGCTTGTCGCCCTGCCGCACCTCGATCCGCCGGGCATCCGCCAGCTTCAGGGCAAGGTTCTGGAACATCAGCGGTGCGGCGCCGGTATCGGGCGGTGGCGGCGTGCCGGGGCCGACCAGAACGGCGGCTCCTGCCACCACCACGGCGGCCCCGCCCAGCATCAGTACGGAACGGCGCTTCATCTCGGCGTTCCCTCCTCAGGCCCGGGCCGCGCTGCGGCGGCGGATGCGCACCACGGCGAGGCCGATGGCGAAGACCGTCAGCAGCGCCGGCACGGCGGCAATGTTCAGGATGCGCAGGCGGGTTTCGAGATTCTCGATATCCCGCCGCAATTCGAGCTGCACGTTGCGAAGTTGCCCACGCGTGGCGACGATGTCGGCGCGGGCGCGGTCGATCTCGGCGCGCTGCTCCGGGGTAATCACGGTATTGGTCGCCTGGTTGCGGTCGCCGGTGCCGGGCGTGCCCTGGCGGAGTTCGCGCAGGCGGCGCTCGGTGGCTTGCAGCTTCTGCGTCAGGCCCTGCTCGGTCTGGCGGTAGCGCGCTTCGGCGCCCCGGCGCAGCTCGTCCACCACGCCGAAGGGGCGCAGGGATTCACCGCGCGAGCGCAGGCCGATCAGCGCATCGCCACCCGCCAGCGTATCCGCAAGATTGGCGATCAAAGCACCATTGTCGCTGAATGGTGTCGCGACCTGCTGGCCGAAGAAATCCTGCGTCTGCACCCAGAAGCGGTCTTCCAGCACGTCGCTGTCATTGGCGATGACGAGGTTGGCCGGACCGTCGCTTTCCGCGCGGTGGGCGGGGAAATCGGCGGGGCGGGCGGGCGCGCCTTCCGGCAGGGCCGGCGGACCCTCCGGGAAGGCGCTGCGCAGCATGCCACGCGCGCGGGCCATCAGCACATGCCGCTGACCGTCAGGCTTGAAGCCTGCCAGGATTTGCGACGGGTTCGGACTTTGCCTGACGCTGGCAGCGTCGATCAGCATCGCTTCCGGGCTGCTGGTGATCAGCGGCGTCAGCTCGATGCTGGCGCCATCGCGTTTCAGCACCTCGCCAGCGGAGGCGAAAGTCACCTGCTGCAGATCGGCCGTGGCGACATCGCCATGGTTCAGTGAGTCGCCGGTCGTGTTGAACCAGGCGAGGTAATCCACCGCCTGCACGCGGTCTGTGGGCGCCGCGCGCACGCGCCAGGCGCCGCGCAGGTCGAGCACCACCTTGTCCGTCGGCGTCTCGATGCCCCAGGCATTGAGCAACCGGTTCAGGTTGGAGCTGGTGTCCGAAGGCGGCTGGCCGGTGGGGCCAGGGCGGACGGTCTGGCCCTCGCTATGCGGGTCCGTCATGACGAACAGCTTGCCGCCGCGCATGACGAACTGGTCGATGGCGTAGAGCGTGGCGTCCGGCAGGCCCTGGGGCTGCGCCACCAGCAGGATCTGGATGTCCGGGTCGATCACCTGCGCGGTCGGCGCCACATCCTTCACGGTGAAGAACTGGCGGAGCTGGTTGATGACGGCATAGGGCTGCCCGGCACCGGGGACGCGCATCATCATCGCCCGCGGGTCGCCGGCGAGCGGCAGGGCGGAGAGTGTGCCCATCACCGGACGGCGCGGATTGGAGAGTTCGTAGATCAGCCGCGTCAGGTCGAATTCCAGGAACCGCTCGCGGTCCGGCTGGAAGAAGGGCAGCACGCGCTCGTCATCCAGCAGGTTGGTGCCGGAGAGGCCGAAATAGACCTGCTCGCCGGACTGGTCGATCGGCACGCCCTGGATGCCGTAGGCGAGGGCGCGGTCCTCGGTTTCGCTGAAGGGCTCCGGGTCCAGATATTCCAGGCGGATCTTGCCGTTGGAGATGGACGCGTATTCCTGCAGCATCTCCCGCACGCGGTCGGCATAGGAGCCATAGACCGGCACCTGGCTGCCCAGGCGGCTGGAATAGAACAGGCGCAGCGTGACGGGGTCGTGCAGCCCGGCCAGTACCTGCCGGGTGCCATCGGACAAGGTGTAGAGGCGCTGCTGCGTGAGATCGATGCGCGCGCGGGGCAGCACGCGCTCGGCCAACACATTGGCGCCGACGGCCAGAACGGCGACGGCCAGCAGCCCGCCGGCCGAGTTCAGCACACGGCGGGAGGCGGGGCGGGCAGGCTTCGTGGAAGGCAATGTGGTCTCGCTCATGGCCTCAATCCGCCTTCCGATGGTCCACGATCACGGCGTTGGCGAAGAGCCAGAAGCCGATGAAGCTGGCGAAGAACACGATGTCCGGTGCGGAGATGATGCCGCGCGAGAAACCGCCCAGCCGCTCGGTGATGGAGAGGCCACGGGCGATATCGACCAGCACGGGCAGGCGGGAGGAGAGGAACTCCGTCACCACCGGGCTGCCGGCCGCCGTGAAGAGGAAGCAGACCGCGACGGTGAGAACGAAGGCGATGACCTGGTTTTTTGTCAGCGCGGAAATGGCGGCACCGACCGCCAGATAGGCCCCCGCGACCAGCAGGCAGCCCGCATAGCCGGCGGCGATGACGCCATTATCTGGGTTGCCGAGATAGTTGACGGTGATAACCAGCGGAAAGGTCAGCAGCAGCGCGATGGCGCAGAAGGCCCAGGCGGCGAGATACTTGCCCAGCACGGCCTGCCACTGCGCCAGCGGCAGGGTCAGCAGCAGCTCGATGGTGCCGAGGCGGCGCTCCTCCGCCCAGAGCCGCATGGTAATGGCAGGCACCAGGAACAGGAACAGCCAGGGCACGAAGCCGAAGAAGGGCTGGAGATCCGCCACGCCACGGCCGAAGAAATTGCCGAGGGTGAAGGTGAGGGCACCTGTCATCACCAGGAAGATAACGATGAACACATAGGCGACGGGCGTGGCGAAATAGCCCGCCAGCTCCCGCCGCGCGACGGTGAAGGTGGCACCCATCACGCGGTCTCCTTCGGCATGGTCAGGTCGCGGAAGACGGCGTCCAGCGTGGGGCCGCGATAGGAGAGTTCCTTCGGCGTGGCATCGGCCAGCACCTTGCCGCGCGCGATGATGATCGCGCGGGTGCAGATGGCCGAGACCTCCTCCAGGATATGGGTGGAGATGACGATCGCCTTCTCCGGCGCCATCTGCTCGATCAGCCGCCGCACCTCATGCTTCTGGTTCGGGTCCAGGCCATCGGTCGGCTCGTCCAGCACCAGTACCGGCGGGTCGTGCAGCAGGGACTGCGCGAGGCCGACGCGGCGCTTGAAACCCTTCGACAATGTCTCGATCGGCTGCAGGCGTACGCCTTCCAGCGTGGTCAGCTTCATGGCGTGGGCCACGCGGTCCCGCAACTCGCTGCCGCCATAACCGCGCACGCGGCCTGCGAAAGAGAGGAAGCCGGCCACCGTCATCTCGGGATAGGTCGGGGCGCCTTCCGGCAGGTATCCCAGATGGCGCTTGGCGGCCACGGGGTGGTCCACCACATCCTCGCCGCAGATGCGGGCGGTGCCGCTGCTGGGCGTCACGAAGCCCGCCAACATTTTCATGGTGGTGGATTTGCCGGCACCATTAGGGCCGAGGAAACCGAGCACCTCCCCCTTGGCGACGCTGAACGACACGTCGTCCACGGCAGTGAAGGCGCCGAAGCGCTTGGTCAGGCGGTCGATCTCGATCAGGGCGGACAAACGGCGGATTTCCCTGCAATGGCACGACGTCCCGGCCGGTTTACCCCCGGAAGGGGGGTTTGCAAGCCCCCGGGACGTATCGAAGCATCTCAGGGGCCGTTTAACCGGCGGCGAGAGGCGCGAGGGTCAGGTCATGCCCGAACACCGCCAGCAGCAGCCTGGCGGCCCGGCCCCGCGGTGTGCGAGCCAGCTCTGGGTCCTTCTGCATCAGCAGTTCCGCATCCTTGTGCGCCATGCGGATGAGCCCGGAATGGCGCTGCGGATCGACCAGCCGGCGGCCGATATGGCCGGCCTGGCGCACGCCCAGCGCGTCGCCGCCACCCCGGAATTCCAGATCGGCATCCGCAATGAGGAACCCGTCTTCGGTATCGCGCAGCACGGCGAGTCGGCGTTGCTCGAACTCGTTCAGCTCGGCGGAGGGCAGCAGCAGGCAGAAGGACTGCGCGCTGCCGCGCCCGACGCGCCCGCGGAGCTGGTGCAGGGCGGCAAGGCCGAAGCGCTCAGCCTGCTCGATGATCATGATGGTGGCCTCGGGCACATCGACGCCCACCTCCACCACGGTGGTGGCCACCAGAAGCTGGGCACGGCCGGCGGCGAAGTCGTGCAGTGCCGCTTCCCGCACATCCAGCTTCTGCGCGCCATGGGCGAGGCGGACCTTGTCGCCGAAGATCGCCGCCAGCTCGGCATAGGTGGTCTCGGCCGCGACGTTGTCGTGCCGCTCGCCTTCCTCCACCGCGCGCACCACCCAATACGCCCGGTGGCCGCTGGCGAAGGCGGCGCGGAGGCGATCGGTCAGCTCCTCCCGGCGTTCACGGCTGATGATGCGGGTCACGATGGGCTGGCGCCCGGCGGGGCGACTATCCAGGCGGCTGGTGGCCATCTCGCCCCACTGGGTCAGCAGCAGGGTGCGGGGGATGGGCGTGGCGGTCATGACCAGCACGTCCGTGGTGCCCTTTTCGGTCAGCGCGAGGCGCTGGGAGACGCCGAAGCGATGCTGCTCATCCACCACCACCAGGCCGAGGTCGCGGAAGGCCACGCCTTCCTCGATCAGCGCATGAGTGCCCACAACGAGGGGGATAGAGCCATCGGCCAACCCGGCCAGCACCCGCTTGCGTTCCTTGCCCTTCACGGAGCCGGCCAGCAGCACGCACTCCACTCCCGCCGCGCCCGCGAGGCGTTGGAAGGTGCGGAGGTGCTGGCGCGCCAGAAGCTCCGTGGGGGCCATCAGCGCCGCCTGGGCGCCGCCCTCCACCGCGCGCAGCATGGCCAGCAGGGCCACCAGTGTCTTGCCCGCGCCGACATCGCCCTGCAGCAGCCGCAGCATGCGGGTGGGAGCGGCAAGGTCCGCGTCGATCTCCGCCAGGGCGCGGCGCTGCGCATCAGTGGGCGGGTAGCCGAAGGCCGCCAGCGCCGCCTGCCGCAACTGCCCGTCGCCTGTCAGCCTGCGGCCCGGGCGGCGCATCACCGTGCGGCGGACAAGGCCGATGGCAAGCTGCCCGGCCAGCAATTCGTCATAGGCCAGACGGTCGCGCGGCGCGTCTTCTGGCGGCTCTGCCGGGCTTTGCAGCAGGCGCAGCGCTTCGTCGAAGGGCGGCCAGTGCCGGCGCGCCAGCAGGGCAGGGTCCTGCCATTCCGGCAGGGTGGGCACGGTGTCCAGAGCGGTGGCCATGGCCTTGGCCACGTCCTTCTGCCCCAGCCCTTTGACCAGCGGCCAGACGGGTTGGATCTCGGGGATGATGTCCGGTGGGGAGACGTAGTCCGGCGCGTCCATCTGCCAGCGGTCGCGGAACAGCTTCATCTTGCCGGAGACGCGGCGCTCGGCCCCTTCCGGAAAGGTCCGGGCAAGCCAGGCGCCCATCCAGTTCTGCCGGCCGAAATAGATCAGGTCGAGCGCGCCCGCCGGGGAGTCGCACTGCACCACCCAGGGCTGGGAGGAACTTCGTGGCGCCGCGAGACGATGCACCCGGACCGTGAGCGTGGCCACCTCGCCCTCCCGCGCCAGGGCCGAGCGGCGGTCCTGGTAGCGCTCGGGCAGGTGGAACAGGAGGTCGAGCACCCGCCCGCCATCCACCGCCTGCGCCAGCCGCTTCCCCTTTTCCGCCGGGAGAGGCAGGCTGGACAGCGGCGCGAAAAGCGCCATGTTCTGATCTTGTTCCGCCACGCGGGCTGACACGATTCCCATCGCCCTCTATATGCCTGCCTCCAGAGGTGCCGAGATGACCGATCCAGACAACACCCAGCCTGACTTTTCTCCGGAAGAACTTTCTCCTCGGCGGCGGCGTTTGATGTTCCGTGCCTGGCACCGGGGCACCAAGGAGACGGATCTGATGATCGGCCATTTCGTGGCCCGGCATATCGCCAGTTTCACGGAAGCGGAACTGGATGATCTGGAGGGCGTGCTCGAATTGCTCGATGTTGATCTGGCGGAGTGGCTGACCGGCCGCAGCCCGATCCCTGCCTCGGTCCGGTCTCCCATGCTCGACCGGATGGCCGATGAATGCTCCCGCCCGGGTGCCGGCGTCCCCGAGGGTGCGCGTCGCGCATGAGCGCGCGGGCAGCTTCACGCGTGAGTGCCCTTACGGTCCATGGCGCGCCGGAGGGGTTCGACGCGCTCCTGCTCGCCCGCCGCCGCGCCGAGACCGACGGGCATGTTCTGCATGTCTGCCGCGATGACGCCCGCATGGCGAGGATGCAGGACGGGCTGGAATTCTTTGCCCCGGATGTGGAGGTGCTGCGCTTTCCCGCCTGGGACTGTCTGCCTTACGACCGCGTTTCCCCCAATGGCGAGCTGGTGGCCGAGCGCGTCGCGACCCTGACGCGCCTGCTGGAGCCGGGGAAGCGCCCCCGCATCGTGCTGACCACGGTGAACGCGCTGGTGCAACGCGTGCCGCCCGCCGCGCAATTCCAGGGCGCCACGCTGCATCTGAAAAAGGGCGGGCGGATCGCCCCTGAGAAGCTGGCAGGCTTCCTGGAGGCCAATGGCTATGGCCGCGCCGCCACGGTGATGGAGCCGGGCGAGTATGCGGTGCGCGGCGGCATCGTAGACCTCTTCCCCGCCGGGGAGCCGGAGCCGGTGCGGCTGGACCTGTTCGGCGACGAGATCGAGAGCCTGCGCCGCTTCTCGCCGGAGACGCAGCGAAGCGGCGAGGAAATCCGCGAGCTGTGGCTGCGCCCGGTGGGCGAGGTGTTCCTCGACGAAGCCTCCATCGCCCGCTTCCGCAGCGGCTACCGCGACCTGTTCGGCCCCGCGGCGGGGGATGACCCGCTTTACGTTTCCATTTCCGCCGGGCGGCGTCATCCCGGCATGGAGCATTGGGCCGGGCTCTTTCACGAGCAGATGGCCACGCTGCTGGATTACCTGCCCGGCGCCTCCGTCAGCCTGGATCATCAGGCCCAGGATGCCCTGGAAGCGCGCCTCGAGATGATCGAGGACCACTACCAGGCGCGCAAAGGGCCGGGCCGGGACGGGGAAGTGCCGTATCGCCCGGTGCCGCCGGACCGCCTCTATCTGGACCGCAAGGGCTGGGACGCCATGCTCTCGGGTGGCCCGCTACTTCGCTTCGACCCGTTTCCACAGGCCGAGGGCGCCGAAGGCATTGATGCCGGCGGCCGGCCCGGGCGGCTTTACGCCGAGGTGCGCGCTTCCGGCGAGAATGTCTTCGCCGCCTATCGGGAGCAGGTGCAGGCACAGGCGGCGCAAGGGCAGCAGCCGGTGCTGGCGGCCTGGACCAAAGGCTCCCGCGAGCGTCTCGCCAATCTGCTGCGCGAGAACAAGGTTCCGGCACAGACGGTGGAGGATTGGGTTTCCGCCCGCCGGCTGCCGCCCGGCGTGGTGGCACTCGCTGTCTTTGGGGTGGAGCGAGGCTTCATCGGCCCGGCCGCCGGGAAGATGCGCAGCGCCATCGCGCTGACCGGCGAGCAGGACCTGCTGGGCGAACGCATCTCCCGCCCGCCACGCCGCCGTAAGCGTGCGGACCAGTTCATCGCCGACGCGACCGAGATCGCGGAAGGCGATCTCGTCGTGCATCAGGACCACGGTATCGGGCGCTATGACGGGCTGGAGACCATCGAGGTCTCCGGCGCGCCCCATGACTGTCTGCGGCTGATCTATGATGGCGGGGACAAGCTGTTCCTGCCGGTCGAGAATATCGAGTTGCTCTCCCGCTTCGGCAGCGACAGCGCGGGCGTGACGCTGGACAAGCTGGGCGGTGCGTCCTGGCAGAACCGCAAGGCGAAGGCCAAGCAGCGCATCGCCGATATGGCGGACCAGCTCATCCGCATCGCCGCGCAGCGGCAGATGAAGGAAGCGCCGCTCGCGACGCCGCCGGAAGGGGCGTGGGACGAATTCTGCTCCCGCTTCCCCTTCGCCGAGACGGAGGATCAGCAGCGTGCCATCGGCGATGTGCTGGAGGATCTCGCCTCCGGCCGCCCGATGGACCGGCTGATCTGCGGCGATGTCGGCTTTGGCAAGACGGAAATCGCGCTGCGTGCCGCCTTTGTGGTGGCGATGACGGGCGCGCAGGTGGCGGTAGTGGTGCCGACCACGCTGCTCTCCCGCCAGCATTTCCGCACTTTCTCCGCGCGCTTCGCGGGACTGCCGGTCAAGGTGGCGCAGCTCTCCCGCATGGTGACGGCGAAGGAAGCGCAGCAGGTGAAGGCCGGGCTGGCGGATGGCTCCATCAACATCGTCGTCGGAACTCATGCGCTGCTCGCCAAGGGCATCGAATTCGCCGATCTCGGCATGGTCATCGTCGACGAGGAGCAGCATTTCGGCGTCTCCCACAAGGAGCGGCTGAAAGCGCTGAAGGCCGATGTGCATGTGCTGACGCTGACGGCCACGCCAATTCCGCGCACGTTGCAGCTCGCGCTGACGGGCGTACGCGAGATGAGCGTCATCGCCACGCCGCCGGTGGATCGTCTGGCCGTGCGCACCTTCATCATGCCCTTCGATGCCGTGGTGGCGCGGGAGGCGATCCAGCGTGAACGCTTCCGTGGCGGGCAGATCTTCTGCGTCGTGCCGCGGCTGGAAGATCTGCCGAAGATGGCGACGCGGCTGGCCGAGATCGTGCCAGAGGCGCGCACGGTGCAGGCGCATGGCCGGCTCTCGCCCACCGAACTCGAGAAGGTCATGACCGAGTTCGGCGACGGCAAGTACGACATTCTGCTCGCCACCAACATCGTGGAATCCGGGCTCGACATGCCGGCGGTGAACACGCTGATCATCTATCGCGCGGACATGTTCGGCCTGGCGCAGCTCTATCAGCTGCGCGGACGCGTGGGGCGCGGCAAGCAGCGTGGCTATGCCTATCTCACCTGGCCCGCCTCGCAGCGCCTCTCGGTCTCGGCCGAGAAGCGGCTGGCGGTGATGCAAACGCTCGACAATCTCGGCGCAGGCTTCACCCTGGCGAGCCACGACCTCGACATCCGCGGCGCCGGCAATCTGCTGGGCGACGAGCAGTCCGGCCATGTGCGCGAGGTCGGTATCGAGCTGTATCAGCAGATGCTGGAAGAGGCCGTGGCCAACCTCAAGGCCGGGCAGGGCAAGCGCGGCGAGGTAGAGGACCGGGACTGGACGCCGCAGATCAATCTCGGCCTGCCGGTGCTCATTCCGGAGAACTATGTCTCCGATCTTCCGGTGCGGCTGGGTCTCTATCGCCGCATCGGTGCCTTGGCCGGCGAGGCCGAGGTGGAAGCCATGGCCGCCGAGTTGGCGGACCGCTTCGGGCCGCTGCCGGCGGAGGTGGAGAACCTGTTGCAGGTCGTGTCCATCAAGCACTTCTGTCGGCAGGCGGGAGTGGAGAAGCTGGATGCCGGGCCGAAGGGCATTGTCGCCACCTTCCGCCGCAACAACTTCGCCAACCCTGCCGGGCTCATCCAATGGGTGACCGGGCAGAAGGGGCTGGTGAAATTGCGGCCGGACCACAAGCTGGCCATGGTACGGGAGATGGACCTGCCCACCCGTGTGCGTGCGGCGAAGGACATGCTCGCATCGCTGGCGAAGGTGGCGAGAGAAGGCAAGGTGGCGGCCTGAACGCCGCCACCGGGGAAGCTCACTCCCAGCCTTCCAGTTCCTGCAGGAGCGCTTTGTGGAAGCGTGCGGGGTCCTGGATTTGCGGCGAGTGGCCGAGATCCGGGAAGGTGACGAGCCGCGCATTGGGAATGGCCTCCGCCATGCGCGGACCGAGCGCGGCATAGTTGCCCAGGCGGGCCTGCACCTCCTTCGGCGCGGCTGCCTTGCCAATGGCGGTATTGTCCCGCTCGCCGATCAGCAGGGCAGTGGGTACGCGGATCTGCGGGAAATCGTGCACCACCGGCTGGGTGAAGACCATGTCGCTGGTCAGTGCCTGATTCCACAGAACCCGTTCCCGGCCAGGGCCGGCATAAAGGCCCGCCTGCATCTCCACCCAGCGGTCGTAGCGCGGCTCCCACTGGCCGGCGTAATAGGTGTTGCGCTGGTAGGAGCGCATGCTCTCGGCGTTGGAGCGTTGCTCCGCCTGCAACCATTGATCCACGGTCTGATAGGGCACGCCTTCGGCTTCCCAATCCTCCAGGCCGATCGGGTTGACCATCACGAGCCCCGCCGTCTGCTGCGGATAGGTGAGGGCGTAGCGCGCGGCCAGCATGCCCCCCATCGAGTGGCCCATGACCACGGCGCGCTCGATGCCGAGTTCCTTCAGCAACGCATTGGTATTGGCGGCGAGCTGGTGCAGGCTGAACTGATAGGCCTCGGGCTTGGTGGATTTGCAGAAGCCCACCTGATCCGGCACCACGACACGCCAGCCGGCGTCCCGCAGGGTGGTGATGGTATCTTCCCAGGTGGCGCCACAGAAATTCTTGCCGTGCATCAGCACGATGGTGCGCCCGTTCGGCCGTTCGGGGCGGATGTCCATATAGGCCATGGACAGGCTCTGGCGCTGGCTCTCAAAGCGGAACTGGTGCACCGGATGAGGGTAGTCGAACCCTTCGAGCATGGGTCCGTAGGAGGGCGCTGCGTTCTGGGCCAGGGCCGGCGTGGCCAGGAGCAAAGCTGTGGCGAGCGATAGGGCGAGGCGCAAGGTCTCTCTCCGCATACGGCATGGAAGGAGGCGCGGGCGCGTGCCGTTGATCTGCTGGCCGCCTGGGGGAGCAACCGGATGGCACTATGCCCGGCCACCGCCGGGCAGCCCGCGCTCCTCGGCTCAACGGCGGCCCGGCCTCGTGGTTTCCTGTACCGTGCCTAACCGAACAGCCGAGTGATGCCGCCACGGAGATGGGCACGGATGGCACCCCGGGCCGCATCCGGGTCTCCGGCTTCGATGGCATCCAGAATGGCACCGTGCTCGGCCCGCACGCGGGCGAGGCGCTGCTCCAATGGCTGGCGGGACAATTCCCCGGTCAGCCGGATGCTGAAGCGCATCTGCTCCGCCAGGGCTCGCAGGGTGGCGCCATAGAAACGGTTGCCCGAGGCCTCCGCCAACAACAGGTGAAAGCTGAGATCGGCCTCGACCGTCGAGCGGCCAGAGCGGAGGTCGTCGTCCAACCTGTCCAGCCCCTGTCGCAGCGCCTGGATAGCGTCGGCATTCCGCAGGGCGGCGGCGTGGGCCGCCATTTCGCCTTCCAGGCTGTAACGGAATTCCAGAAAGGCGCGCACATCCGCGATGCTGCCCAGCGGGCCAAAATCCAGCCCCACCGGAGCAGGTTGGCCGGAAGCCCCCAGGGCGATGGTGCCCGAGCCCTTGCGTGTCTCGATCCGCCCTTCGGCCCGCAGGCGGGTCAGTGCCTGCCGGATAACGGGGCGGGAGACGGAAAAACGCTGGGCGAGGGTGGTCTCGCCGGGAAGTTTCTCGCCAGGGCGCAGCGCGCCGGTCGCCAGCATTTCCAGCAGACGGGCATGGACGGTGTCGCTCAGGGCGTTGGCGGCGTCAGTCATGGCGGCAGGATCGGGCAGGGTTACCGGCCACGCAAGATGTAAAATCTGTCAAAAAATTCGGTGTGAAACGCGAGTCCTGACAAAGCTGTTTGACAGGATAGCCGTTTGCGGGTGCTCTGCCGCCACGTCAGCCCCCACCACGGCGAAGGAAGAGGGGAAGGAGGAAGAGATATGCTCATCACCCGAGGTTCACGGCAGGCTCTGCGCCTGGCAGCCAGTGCCGCCATCACGGCGGCCTGCCTGGCCTGGGCCGGCTCCGCCAGCGCGCAATTGCCGAACCGCCCGATACGGGTCGTGGTGCCGTTCCCGCCCGGCGGCACCAGCGACATTGTCGCCCGCGTCGTCGCCAATGGCGCCGCGCCCTTCCTGCCAGCCGGGGTGGTGATCGAAAACAAGGCCGGGGCCGCTGGCAATATCGGCACGGCGGAAGTCGCCCGCGCCGCACCGGATGGCACCTCCCTCATTCAGTGCACCATCGGCACCTGCGGGGCGAACCCGTCCCTCTATGCCAATCCCGGTTACGATCTGGCGCGGGACTTTGTGCCTGTCATCATGACGGGCGCCGTGCAGAACGTGATGGTCGTGCGCAACGACCTGCCCGCCCGCACCACCGCCGAGGTGATGGAACTGGCCCGTAAGCCGGATGGGCTGACCTTTGGCTCATCGGGCGTCGGTGCCTCCAACCACCTGACGCCGGAACTGCTGCGCGGCAAGTTGGGGCTGCGCTGGGTGCATGTGCCTTATCGCGGCAGCGGCCCTGCCATCACGGACATCATCGGCGGGCGCATCGACGTCTTCTTCGACAACCTGCCTTCCATCCTGCCGCATATCCGCGGCGGGGCGGTGCGGCCGATCGCCGTGGCGGCGGCGGCACGGCTGCCGGAGCTGCCGGATGTGCCGACCTTCGCCGAGGCGGGCATCCAGGACGTCGTCATTGAAAGCTGGTTCGGCTTCCTTGCTCCCGCCAACACACCGCCAGAGACGGTCGCCGCCCTGAACGATGCCTTCAACAAGGCCCTGGCCGACCCTGCCGTGCGCGCCCGGCTGCAGGAAGCGTCCGTCATTCCGGTCGGCGGCCCGCCGCAGCGGATGGGCGACCAGGTTCGCAACGAGACCGCCCGGTGGGGCGAGGTCATCCGCACCAACAAGATCAGCGCCGAGTAAACCGCCAATGTCCAAAATTACGTCCCTCCGCACCCTGCGCATCACGGAGCGCCCCAACCTGATCTGGGTGGAGGTCGAGACCGATGAGGGGCTGGTCGGCCTCGGCGAGAGCTTCCGCGGCGCCCAGGGCGTTGAGGCCGTGATCCACGAGCAGGTGGCCCCGGTGCTGCTGGGCCAGGATGCGCGGCGGATCGAAGCTTTCTCCCGCCAGCTGATGACGCCCTATATCGGTTTCCACAGCGCGAGCGCGGAAGTGCGCGCGGCAAGCGCCGTGGATATCGCGCTCTGGGATCTCATGGGGCAGCGGCTGGGTATTCCGGTGCATGAGGCGCTGGGCGGGGCCACCCGGCTCACCATCCCGGCCTACAACACCTGCGCCGGCTACTCCTACAATACCGGCGGCACCAAGCGGCGGGATATCGGCGCGGCTGACCAGGCTGTCGGCCCCTATGATGACCAGGTGGCCTTCATGCGGGATGCGGGGGTGCTGGCGGAGAGCCTGCTCTCCGAAGGCTACAAGGCCATGAAGATCTGGCCCTTCGATATCTATGCGCCGGCCTCTGGCGGGCATCTCATCACGCTCGAGGATCTCAAGAAGGGACTGGAGCCGTTCCGCAAGATCCGTGCGGCGGTGGGCGACAAGATCGAGGTGATGTGTGAGCTGCACAGCATGTGGGGCACCCACGCCGCAATCCGCATCTGCCGTGCCCTGGAGGATTACGGCGTCTTCTGGGCTGAAGACCCCATCAGCAAGATGGACGATGCCCGCGCGCTGGCCGACCTGCGCCGCCAGACCCGCACACCCATCTGCGGCAGTGAGACCCTGGCGGGCACCGTACCGTTCCGCGACCTGCTGGCGGCGGATGCCATCGACATCGTCATGCTGGATCTCGCCTGGTGCGGCGGGCTGACTGAAGGGCGGAAGATCGCCGCGCTGGCCGAAAGCTATGCCAAGCCGCTGGCCCCCCATGACTGCACGGGCCCGGTGACGCTGATGGCCGGGCTGCACCTTGCCCTGCATGCTCCCACCGCGATCTTCCAGGAAGTGGTGCGCGCCACCCTTGCGACTTGGTACCGTGAGCTGGTGACGGAGCTGCCGGTGATCAACGCGGGAATGGTGCAGGCCCCCACGGCGCCCGGCCTTGGTACGAAGCTGCAACCCGCGCTGTGGAAGCGGGAAGACGCCGTGGCGCGGGAGAGCAAGCTTTCCTGACACATGAAGGGGCGGGGAGACGCGTGGCGCCTCCTCGCCCTCGTGGTGAAGTCCCTAGAACTCGGCGGCTTCGGCAAGGGCGACGTCCATCAGCCGCTCCAGCACTTCCGGTTCCTGCGCGCCGGCGATGGCGTGGCCGCCTGCTGCGCCCTGCTGAGCGGACATGACAAAGCAGGGCACGCCGTTGATCCCCAGGCGATGGGCCCGCAGATTTTCCGCATGCACGGCCTCAGCCTCCAGCCCGCTGGCCAGGAAGCGCCAGACCGCCTCTCTCTCCAGCCCCGCCACGGCGGCCAGTCGGGTGAGCACCAGCGGGTCACCCAGATCGGCGCCCTCGGTGAAATGGGCCTCGAACAGCAGGTCTACCATCAACTCGGCGGAGCCATGGGCGGAGGCGTAGCGGACCAACCGGTGCGCATCGACCGAGGGCGGCACGCGGCGCAGTTGGTCGAAGCGGAAGTTGATGCCTTCCACGCGGCCGAGTTCCACCATGGCCCCCTGAAGCCGCCGGGCGCGCTCCTCGCCACCGAATTTCCGCAACAGGTAATCCTGCCGCTGCACACCCCCCTGGCCGATATCCGGATTCAGCAGGAAGGGGCGCCACCGCAGTTCGGCATGGATATCCGGCCGGCGGCCGAGCGCACGCCGCAGCCGCCTGATGCCCAGGAAGCACCAAGGGCAGACCAGGTCGAAGACCACCTCGATCTCGAGCTGGCCGGCGGGCGGTGAGAGCATGTTCACGCCCGCATCATAAGCCGGAACGAGGCCGGTGGGAGAGGGCGTGGTGAGGAGAATCAGTCATTTGGCACATAAATCTGTCGGAATCAGACTTGTAGGCAAGATTCCTGACTCCTAGTTTGAGCGCTGGACACCAGGGTACTGACGATCGGAATGATGGCGGGGTCGCACATTGCGCTGGGCGCGGCCGCGTGGATCGTCGCGGCACCGCGGCTCGGCATGCCTGCGCTGGAGCCGGTTCCCCTGGTCCTGGCGGTGCTGGGCGCTCTGCTGCCCGATATCGATCACCCGAAATCCTGGGTCGGGAAGAAGGTCCGGCCACTCTCCTGGGTCTTCTCCCGGCTGTTCGGCCATCGGGGGCTGACTCATTCGCTGTTGGCCGTGCTCGGCTGCATTCTGCTGCTGCTGCGGGAGGAACTGCCGCTGGGCGTCACGGCGCCGCTGGTGGTGGGCTATCTTTCCCACCTCGCGGCGGATCTGCTGACGCCGGGCGGGTTGCGGCTGGCCTGGCCGCTGAAGGGAACATGGTCCCTGCCGCTCTGCCGGGCAGGTTCGCCCTTCGAGCCCCTGGTTGTGGCGCTGATCCTCTCTTGGGCCTGGGGCAGCACGGCCGAGCGGGTGGATATGCGCGCCAGTTTACGCTCAACCGGCATTTGCCGGCTGCTCGCCGCTGAAATGCCGGATCTTTGTGCCGGCTGGAACAGGCAGGCCACCGTTCCGGCTGAACCGGTTCCCAGATTGGCGTGGAGAGGCGCGGGAGAAACCGGGGCAGAACGGAGCGCGGCGGCCATTCGCTAGGGCAGGCCGCCCCCCGCTCTCATGCGTGATGACTGATTCTGCTCAGATGCCGCTGGCGCATTTGTGAGCGGCGGAGGCCGGCATTTTTGGCGAGATAAAGCTGGCGGATGGGGTGGGATTCGAACCCACGGTAGAGTTACCCCTACGGCGGTTTTCAAGACCGCTGCCTTAAACCACTCGGCCACCCATCCACTGATTGCTGAAAAGATTTCCCGCTTTTCTGCAACCGGTTAGCTTGATTGCCGTTAGCGCGGCCGTCGCCGGAAGGAAAGTCTATGCGTGTAAAAGTTCTGGCTGTGCTGAGCATGAGCATGGCCGTGGGTCTTCCCCCCGCGCTCCAGGCACAGGGCCTGGTGGGGCAGGGCCCAACCCTGGAATCTACGCCGCCCGTCATCGCACCGGATCAGGCAACGCCACCCGATCCTTATGGTACGCTGACTTTCTCATTGGAAAACGATCTCTTCGGCGGTGGCACCGACCGGTACTACACCAACGGCTTCCAGCTTGCCTGGCGCTCCCCATCGGCTGATCTGCCGCGCCCGCTTGCCTGGTTCAATGACCAGCTCGACTGGGTGCTCGGCCCTGGCACGTTGCGCTGGGGGCTTACCTTCGGACAGAGCATGTTCACGCCGGAGGATACCGAGCTCGTCAATCCGGACCCGCGCGACCGCCCTTACGCCGGCTATCTCTACGGCTCCGTCAGCCTCTATCGCACGACGGAGCTGACCTTCCGCTCGCTGGAGCTGCAGCTTGGCGTCGTTGGTCCCTCTGCTCTCGGTGAATGGGTGCAGAACGGCATCCACGACCTCTGGAACATCGAGCGAGCCCATGGGTGGGACTATCAGCTGAAGGACGAGCCCGCCTTCAACGCCATCTACAACCAGAAATGGCGCCTTCCGCTGGGGACGTTCATGGGCGTGGAGGCGGAGGCGCTGCCGTCCTTCACCCTCGCCGCCGGCAATGTGCAGACCTATGCGGGCGTCGGTGGCATGTTGCGGATAGGGCAGGGGCTGAGCGCCGATTTCGGCCCCCCGCGTATCCGTCCGGCCCTCTCCGGCTCTTCCTGGATCGAGCCGAGCGATGAATTTGGGTGGTATGTCTTCGCGGGCGTCGACGGCCGCGCCGTGGCGCATGACATTTTCCTGGACGGCAACACATGGCGGGACAGCCGCAGCGTGGACAAGCGGCCTCTGGTCGGGGATTTCCAGGCGGGCGTAGCGGTGGTGTGGCGGGGCGTGCGCTTCTCGCTGACCCAGGTCTGGCGCTCCGAGGAATTCTACGGCCAGAACGGGGAGCAGAAATTCGGCTCGCTGAGCGTTTCCTTCCGTTTCTGAATACGTAACAACCTCATGTGACGGGATAAGGTGAGGTTGTCGGGAGGCGGTGCGCCGTGGCATTCCTGCGCCATGCTGAACCGCCGAAGCCTGATGATTCGCGCCCTTGCCGCCTCGACCTTGACGGTTGGGGCTGGCACAGCCCATGCCCAGAGCCAGAGCTTCCAGGATTTTCTGGAAGGTGTGGCGGCGGAGGCGCGCCGCGGCGGCGTCTCGCCATCCATCATCCAGCGGGCCTTCGCCAATATCCGCCCCAATGACAAGGTGATCGAGCTGGACCGCCGCCAGCCCGAATTCACCCTGACCTGGGAGCAGTACCGGGACGGCCGCATCACGGCGCAGCGCGTGGAGCGCGGCCGCCAGGCCTATGCCGACAACCGCGTGCTGCTGGATGCCATTGCATCCCGCTACGAGGTGAACCCGCGTGTGGTCGTGGCCATCTGGGGCCTTGAGACCAACTACGGCAGCTTCACCGGCAACTACAACGTTATCGAGGCCCTGGCGACGCTGGCCTGGGAAGGCCGCCGGGCTTCCTTCTACCGCGCCGAGTTGCTGGCGGCGCTGCGTATCCTCCAGCGTGGCGACACCACGCCGGAGCGGATGCGTGGCAGCTGGGCCGGCGCCATGGGCCATCCACAATTCATGCCCTCCAGCTTCGAGCGGCTGGCGGTGGATTTCGATGGCGATGGCCGCCGTGACATCTGGGATGACCGGGCGGACGCGCTGGGCTCCATCGGCAACTACCTGGCCAAGAGCGGTTGGCGCGGTGACGAGCGCTGGGGCCGGGAGGTTGTCCTGCCCGGTGGGCTCGATGCCAACTCGCTGGGCCGCAACAACCGCCGCCCGCTGCGGGACTGGGTGCGGATGGGCGTGGCCTCGGCGGATGGCACGCCGCTGCCGCCCCTGGACATGCAGACGGCCATCGTCATTCCGAGTGGCGTTGGTGGGCAGGCTTTCGCCGTCTATCAGAACTTCAACGTCATCCGTCGCTACAACCCGTCCGACTATTACGCGCTGGTCGTCGGCCTGCTCTCCGACCGCGTGGCGTGAGCATGCTCCCGCGCCGCGCCGCGTTGCTGCTGCCGCTGGTGGCGGCCTGCTCGCCCCGCCCGCGCGCGCCGGTGGTGGAGCCCCGCTACGTCGTGGGCCAGCCTTATGAGATGGGGGGCGTCTGGTCCTATCCGCGTGAGGACTTTGCCTTGCGGGAGACAGGTCTGGCGACCGTGATCCCCGACCAGCGCGCAGGCCGCCGCACCGCCAATGACGAGGTGTACGACCCGGCGTGGCTGACCGCCTCGCATCGCACCCTGCAGCTGCCGTCCATCGTGGTGGTGACCAATCTGGAGAACGGGCTGGAATTGCGCGTGCGGGTAAATGACCGGGGCCCTGCGCAGCCGGGCCGGGTGATCGGGCTTTCCCGCCGGGCGGCCGAATTGCTCCAGGTCTCGGCGGGCGGAACCCAGGTGCAGGTCGTGGTGGACGGGGAGGCATCGCGCGCCCTGGCCTCCGCTTTGCCGCAGCCTGCCGAGAGCCGTATCGCCATCGCGACCGCGCCACGCGAGACCTTGCAGACGGAGAGCCTTGCGCCACCGCCGGGCGCCCGTGCGGCGACGCAGGTGCGGGAAGGCCGTTCCGCGATGCCTGTGGCCGCCACGGCCGACGCCGCCCCGCGCGCGATTGTACCTGAGCGGCTGCCGGAACAGTTGGCGCGCGGCTATGCGCGCCCGGGGCGGCTGTATGTTCAGGCAAGCACTTTTACCTCTCACGATGCTGCCCGGCGGCAGATGGCGCGCCTGCCCGGCTCGCGCATCGAATCCATCGGTTCCGGCCGTGCGACGGAGTATCGTATCCGCCTCGGCCCCTATGCATCGGTCGCGCAGGCCGATGCAGGGCTTGAGATGGCACGCCGGTCGGGCGTATCGGACGCGCGCATCCTGGTCGATTGAGTAGTTTGGGGGAGTTTCCTGTCATGCCGCATCGCCGCGAATTGCTGGGCGGCGCCGCTGCGCTGCTCGCAACGGGCACTTTGACCGACCCGGCGGCCGCGCAGCGCGCGCCGCGTGGCCGTGTCCCC
>JH599986.1 GCA_000245075.1 Acetobacteraceae bacterium AT-5844 | reverse complement strand
ACAGTACGACAACAACGGGATGTCCGCGCGGGCTATCCTTGCGAACGTACTGGCCGCGCTCGGAGGCGTGAGCCGGGCCGCGAACGTTTCCTGACACCCCTGTTACTGCCGCCTGATGACCAATCCGAGCCGCCCCGAGGGGCCTTCTTCCCTGGCGCGCCTCGTCGCCATCAGCACGCGGTACGCCTGGGTGACGGTGCTGTTTGCAATCCTGCTTGCCGCCGCGGCGCTGTTTTACACTGCGCGCAATTTTGCCATCACGACCGACACAGCGGAGCTGATCTCCACCGATCTCGACTGGCGAAAACGCGAGTTGGCCTTCGACGCCGCCTTTCCCCAGCTGGACGATCTGATCCTGGTGGTGATGGATGGCGCGACGCCGGAACTCGCCGACGCCGCATCCCAGCGCCTCGCCACGGCATTGCGCGGCCAGCCCGCCTTGTTCCGCAGCGTCCGCCAGCCGGATGGCGGGGCTTTCCTTGAGCGCAACGGGCTTCTCCTGCTGCCGCAGGCCGAGGTGGCGGAGGCCACATCTCAGCTGATCCGCGCACAGCCTTTCCTGGGGCCTCTCGCGCTCGACCCGAGTTTGCGCGGTGTTCTCGGCACTTTATCGACAGCGCTGGAGGGAGTTGGACGCGGCGATACCACCCTGGCCAGCCTGCAACCCGCCATGAACGCTTTTGCGCGTACCTTCGAAGACGTTGTCGCGGGGCGCCCGGCCTTCTTTTCCTGGCGCAGTCTGATCTCCGATACAGCGGCGACGCGGCGGGAAACCCGGCGCGTTCTGCTGGTGCAGCCGGTGATGGATTTCACCGCCCTCCAACCCGGCGCGGCCGCCGGCGATGCCATACGCCGCATCGCGGCCGAGGGGGGAATGACTCCGGCCCAAGGCGTGACCGTGCGCCTGACGGGTCCCGTGCCGTTGGCCGATGAGGAATTCGCCACGCTGGCCGAGGATGCGGAGCTGGTAACGGGCGTGATGCTGGCTGCACTGATCGGTATTCTCTGGATCGCCGTGCGGTCTGGCCGCCTGGTTGTCGCGATCCTGGCCACGACATTGCTCGGCCTGGTGATGACGACGGGGCTGGGCCTGCTGGCCACAGGGCGCTTCAACCTGATCTCGGTGGCCTTCATTCCGCTTTTCGTGGGGCTGGGCATCGATTTCAGCATTCAGTTCAGCATCCGTTTTCTCGCCGAGCGGGTAGGGCGGCCGGATGCGGCATCGGCGCTGGCGGCGGCAGGCCGGGGTGTCGGGCGAGGCCTGGCGCTGTCATCAGCGGCGATCGGGCTTGGCTTCTTCGCTTTCCTGCCCACGAGTTATCTGGGCGTTGCGGAACTCGGCGCCATCGCTGGGCTGGGCATGATCATTGCCTTCGCACTCAGCGTCACATTGTTGCCGGCACTGCTGATACTGCTGGGCTCGCGCGACAAGGGGATGGCCGAGCCGGGCTATCCCGCTCTCGCCCCGGTCGAGTCCTGGCTGCGGCGCCGGCGCAAAGTGGTGCTGGTGGTCGGGGCTGTAACCGCCGCCGCGTGCCTGGCGCTGCTGCCCTGGGTGCGGTTCGATTTCAACCCGCTGCATCTCCGCAGCGAGCGCGTGGAATCGATGGCCACGCTCCGCGACCTGATGGCGGACCCGGACCGTAGCCCCAACAGCCTGACCCTGTTGGCTGCCAACCCCGAGGAGGCGCGTGCGCTCGCGCGGCGGCTGGAGGCATTGCCGGAAGTTGGCCGCACCGTCACGCTCACCGATTTCGTGCCGGCGGCGCAGGAGGAAAAGCTGGCCCTGATCGCGGATGCCGGCATGTTCCTGTCGCCCGTGCTGGAAGGGGTGGATCCTCTGCCACCGCCTTCGGATGGCGAGCTGCGGGACAGTTTGGGCCGTACCGCGGCAGCGCTGCAGGCGGCGGCGCGCCAGGGCAGCGGGGCCGCCGAGGAAGCTGCCGGGCATCTGGCGCGGGTGCTGGAGGCCCTGCGAGACGCTGGCCCTGATGTGCGCGCCCGCGCGGCGGAAGCCGTGGTGATGCCGCTGCGCGTGGTGCTGGAGCAGACACGCGCATTGCTCTCCGCCGGCCCCATCACGCTGGAGGATCTGCCGGATGATCTGAAAGCCGATTGGGTGGCGCGGGATGGCCGCATTCGCGTGCAGGTCTTTCCTCACCCGGGCGAGGAGGATGACGCCTCCCTCGGCCGCTTCGCCGCTGCCGTGCAGCATGTCGCCCCGGAGGCTACCGGCGTTCCGATTTCGATCCGCGCGGCGGGCGACATGATCGTCACGGCCTTTCTTCAGGCGGGGCTGTTCGCGGGCATCGCCATCACCCTGCTGCTTGCGGTCGTGCTGCGGCGGGCGCGGGATGTCATCCTGACGATGGTGCCCGTCCTGCTCAGTGGATTGCTCACGCTCGCCACCTGCGCGGCGCTGGACCTGCCGCTGAACTTCGCCAATATCATCGCCCTGCCTTTGCTGTTCGGCGTGGGCGTGGCCTTCAACATCTATTTCGTCATGGCCTGGCGGAATGGCGAGACGGATCTGCTGCAATCCAGCCTGACCCGCGCCGTGGTATTCAGCGCGCTGACAACGGCAACGGCCTTTGGCGCACTCTGGCTTTCCAGCCATCCCGGCACGGCCAGCATGGGCCGGCTGCTGATGATTTCCCTGGGATGGGAACTGCTGGTGACGCTGCTCTTCCGCCCTGCTCTCCTGGCGCGGCCGGCCCGGTGTTGATGTCACGATATCGTGCGCATGGGGAGGCTCCTGCTCTGGCTGGCCTCGCCTATGCTGCGACCATGCGTGCCCTTCGCCTCCTGCCGGTTCTGGCGATGCTGCTGGCTTTGGGCGCTTGCGCCAGCAGGGGCCCCGACTCTCCGCCGCCGACAGCGGGCGATCCGCTGGAGCCGTTCAACCGCGATGTCCTGGAATTCAATACGGCGATCGACGACGCGGCGATCCGCCCTGTCGCCATGGGCTATCGCAAGGTAGTGCCGGCTTATGGGCGACGCCGCATCCGGGCCTTCCTCGACAATCTCGATGAGCCACGGATTTTCGTTAACCAGCTGTTGCAGTTCCGTCCGCTGGGGGCGGCGGAAACGATGCTGCGCTTCTTCTTCAACTCGACTGTTGGCGTCGCTGGCCTTTACGACGTGGCGACCGATTGGGGCCTTGGCCGCCACCAGGGCGATCTTGGGCAGACATTGTGGGTCTGGGGCATAGAGGATGGGCCATATCTGATGGTCCCTGTGGCCGGTCCTTCCAACGCCCGTGATCTGGTCGGCTGGGTTGGGGATGGCTTCCTGAACCCCTTCAACTGGATCCTGCCCATCGAAGCATCGGTCGCGCGTGGCAGCGTCGATGGCATCGACCTGCGGGAACAGAATATCGAGGGGCTGGACGAATTGCGGAGCGGGTCGCTCGATTTCTACGCCCGGCTCCGCAGCGTCTGGCAACAGCGGCGCGATGCGCAACTGGGCCGCAGCGGCGCCTCGCCCGGCGCCGTGGATGTGCTGGACGACCCCGGCGCGGCGCCCGATCCGGTGACCATTCTGGATGACCCCGGCGCCGCCCCCTAGGCGGGAAAGCCTTAGCCCTGCAACAAGGTCGCGGAACGGCGCCGCAATTCGGCCGCCAGCCGAGCCGGTCCGCCCTCGGCGAGCAATGCGGCGAAATCGGCCCGGCGCGAGGCCAGCTCGCTGATCGAGCCGGTCAGATAGACATCGACAATGCGCCAGGCTCCCCCGCTGCGCCGCAACAGGTAGTTCAACTGAACGGCGCTGTTGCCCGGGCGGTTGAGCGAGGTACGGACGAGGCGGTCGCCGTTGCGGAGTTCGGTCTCACCTTGGGTGGTGAAGCTCTCGCCGGAAAAGCCATCGAAGCGATTGGCGTAAGTGGCGATCGACCATTCGGAAAAGGCCTGGACCAGCGCGGCCTGTTGCTCAGGCGCGATACCGGACCAGGCAGGGCCGATGGCGATGCGCGTCATTGCCGGCAGGTCGAAACTGGATTCCATGACGGGGCGCAGCCGGCTGAAGCGGCCCTGCACCCCCAGCGCCCGCGCCTGCTGCATGACGCTCAGCAGTGCCGCGTGCAATTGCTCCACGACCTGTGCTGGCTGTTCCTGTGCGCGGAGCGGCGCCGCGCCCAGAGCGGCGAAGCCGAGACCGAGCAAAAGCCGGCGGGGCAGGCCGGCGGCGAGGGGTGCTGCGTCGTCACGAGTCATGCAGCCAATATAGTGGGAAGCGCGGGAAATGCGCGCCTCGCGCGCCGCTTGGCCCGCGCCCTGCTTCAAGAGAAGGAGAAGGGGCCGCCTTCTTCTGCCCGACTTGTCACGCCGAGGCCGCGTCCGCCTGCCGGTCGAGATGCGCCACCAGGTCCCCAGGCAGCTTCAGCCGGTGCGCCAGAGCCTGCAGATAGGCGCGCTCCGCCGGGTCGTCCGGGTCCACCGCCAGGCGGGAGACGAGATAGAGCTCCGAGGCCTGCTCCGGCGTGGTGGCCGCGGCGGCAACCTCAGTGACGCCCACCGGCGCGTCCAGCGTGTCGAAGACGAAGGCCTTGGCCTCGGCGTCAAGGCCGGCTTCCTCCACCTGGGCGAAGATGCGGCGGCGTTCCTCGGCATCGATATGGCCGTCGGCACGGGCGGCACCGATCATGGCGCGGATCAGGGCCAGTTCGAAGGCTTCGCCGTTGGCGGCAGGGGAGGCGCTGGGGAGAAAGCGGGCATCGACCGCCTGGGCGTCCTGCGGCGTGGCCGGCGGTGCCGAGGCGGGTTGCCGCCCGGCCTGCCAGTTCTGGAAGGCACGGTCTGCCAGGGCGCCGAGCACCGCGGCGCCGCCATGGCTGAGCATGCCGCCGCCGCGCTTCTTACCCTTCTTACCCATGACCAGGGAAAGAAGGCTGCCTGCCGCGGCGGCCCCGGCGAGCCCTCCGACGCCGCCTTTGCCCAGCACCTGCCGGGCCGTATCGGCAAGGCCACCGGCCGCGCCCGGCTGGGTCCAGGGCGAGACGACCGGCGCGGTGCCTTGGGTCGGCGAGAGGGAGCCCGGGGCCTTACCAGCGCCGAGGAAGCGGTTGAGAAGAGCCTGTGCGTCGATCATGCCGGAAAGATCGGCATCGGCAGGGCCTTTCGCAAGATGGACGGATGTTCATGCCCAGGAAAACCGACGCCCGGCAAGGCAAAGCGGCGCATTCATTCCGGTGTGGAGGAGCGTGGGGCCTGGGGTGTCGTGCCCGCCTCCGTGGGCGGCGGAACCGGCTGCGCCAGATAGCGGGTCAGGTAGACCGCGAACTTGCCCAGGAAGATGCCGGCGAGGAGGCCGGACAAGGCGAGGTCGGCCAGGCGGAAGCGCGCCTGCATCAGCAGCGCGGGCGAGAGCGCGGCCATGACGCCGAAGCTGTACTTCACCGCGAAGGCCAGCAGGACCAGCGGCAGCACGGTGAAATCCGCCGGGCGCCGGATCACGCCCCGTACGCGGTCCGCCTCAATGGGCTTGAAGCGCAGGAGCATCCAGCCGAATGCGGCGCCAATGGCAACAGCGCCGACCCAGGGCAGGACGCTGCCCGGTTGAACGCCATACAGCCGCACGAGATCGTACAGGCCCCAGGCGGTCAACAAGGCCGGCACGACAGCGAGCCTGGCGGGGGAGGCCTCGCCTGGTTTCAACGCCTTGATGCCGCGTGAGACGAGAAAGCCGAACAAGATGTAAACCCAGACAGGTGTATGCGAGAGGATCGCGCCGACCGATTCCATGGTTCAAAAACCTGTCCGGCTGGGGCTCCGGCGAGCCGCCGACAGAAGCCAGATCAGCAACACCGGCTTGATGATCGCCAGCAACAGCAGAACGCCGCCATTTCCCGGTGCGAAATTGCCGGTCTCGATGATCTGCCGGATATGGCCGATGGCGAGGCCGGCATAGAGAAAGCTGATGAAGGTGACCAGGGCGGCCTTGAATTCCAGAGACCGCCAGAAGGCGAGGATGGCGGTTATCCCCAAAGCGAGGTCGGACACGCCCATCTCGAACTGGAATGGGCTGACCTGCCAGCCAATGAAGCCCGCGGCCACATGCGGCGCGAAGATGTGGAACAATCCGGCCCAGACGCCTTCGACGCCGATCGACAGCAGAAGAAGCCAGGCGAGATAGGCGCGGGCGCTTCGCTGGCCCTGCAAGGTGGGTATCAGCAGCGCAAGGAGGAAGAGAATAAGCGGCAGATTCCGCAGGACCACACCGATTGCTTGGCCGATCATCATGCTTCCTTGCCACGGCTCTCAGGGGGTCATCGCGAAGTGCCGGTCAGGACGTTGCCGGCATATAGTTGCTACGTCAACATAGTTGACTAGGAAGCGTGATCCGCGCCCTCAATGTTCCGCCTCAGGCCCGTGGAAATCATGCGGGCTCTGGGGCGGGGCGGCTCGCCAGGCGAATCAGGCGGGGACGGGCTGTTGCAGCCAGGCGCCTTGTGCACGAAGCGTGGCCTGCAGGCGCGCGATGTCCACCGCGCGTGGCGCCACCCCGGCCTCGGCCGCGAGGGCCGCGGCGACGCCCGCGGCCTGACCGGTCAGCCAGCATTGCGGAATTTCCCGCAGGAAGGAATGGCTGGTCGCGTCGCAGGCCAGATGCCGGCCGGGAGCCAGCAGCCCATCCAGGCGCCTGGGCACCAGCGCGCCGTAAGGCACCGATACATTCGGGAATTTGGGCGACAGGCTGGGCGAGACGCCGATTTCGTCCGGCGCCACGCGGCCATCCCAATGCTCTCGCAACACCGGCGTGACGCCCGCCACCCGGCGGGTATGCCGCACACCCAACTGCGGTGCGGAGAGCATGAGATAGGCGCCCCCGAAGCCGGGCGCATGCGCGCGGTAAAATTCGAGATGCCGTAGCATCAGCCGGTGCGAGGTAATCTCCACCTCCGAGATGTCTTCGACATCCAGGGCGGAATAGCCGGCGAGGCGCGGCCCCATGAACAACGCCACGTCATCGCGCCAGGAAACGAAGGCCTTGTCGAAGAAGCCCATCGCCTCCTTGCCGCGTTTCATGAAATCCGAGAACTGCCCAGGGAACTCGGCACGCCAGCGCAGATATTCGGGCATGTTTATGCCGGCGAACATCCAGCTGGTGTTGATGGCGTGGTGAATATCCCGCTCATCGGAATCGCTCTCGAAGCCGGCGCCTGCGCGCGCGAAGAGATCGCCATCTCCGGTTGCGTCGATGGTGACATGGGCAAGGATGGCACGGCGCCCCTGCTTGCTCTCGAAGATGGCGCCGCGCACCGTCTCGCCCTCCACCACCGGTTGCGCGCCCCAGGCGTGGAAAATGGGATGCACGCCAGCTTCCAGCAGCATCTCCAGGCTGGTGGCCTTCAGCCATTCCGGGTCGCAGGTGGGGGAGTGGGTGACAATGCCATGAAAGGCTGCCGTACGCGCCTGCCACCAGGCCGCCGTGGCAGTGTCGCGGGAGCCCCAGGCCTCGCGCGGCGGGCCGGCCATGGCGCCCTTGGGCAAGCGGGCCAGCAACTCCTCCGCGAAGCCACGGATCACCAGCTGGCCGGACCAGTCCGTCATGCGGTCGATCCAGATGACGAGACCACCGGTGGACAGACCGCCCAGATGATTGTGCCGCTCCAGCAGAATGGTGCGCGCGCCCTGTCGCGCGGCGGCGAGGGCGGCGGCGGTGCCGGCCGGGCCGCCACCCACCACCAGCACGTCGCATATGGCATGGACCGGTGTGCGGCGTGCCGCCTCCTCCACCACCATGCCGTCGGGAGCGGCGAAGCGGCGTGCTCCGCCATCTTTCCGCCGGGGTGAAAAGACCTCGCTCTGGAAAAAGAGCCGGCCGCCTTCTGGTGCTTCCATGCCAGGTAGCTTAGCCCGATTCACGTCCTTCGCCCAAACGGTGCCCGATGTCACCCGGGCCCCCGCTGGCCGAGGATGAACTCGCTGCGCTGCACACCGGATGCGGACCGCGGGACTACAAGGCAGAAGCGGTCAGTTCCGTCTCCGCGATTCTTCGCCGCAGGAAGGCCACGAAAATGGAGACGGCTTCGGCATTCTCGCTGTTCGCCGGAACGAGAAGGCTATTCTGCGCACCCAGGATCTGGACATTCGGGTGAAAAGGCTTCAGGCGGCCCTGCGCAATGTCGGTGAAAGCGAGGATGGTGGGAGCAATAATAATGCCTTCCGACGCAACTGCCGCCTCGTAAGCCGTGTAGAAATGCGAAAAACGCTGTCTTGGCAAGGCGACTTTGGTGATGCCGGCGGCGGCAAGCCATCTGTCCAAATCGCCGGGGCGCGTGCGGCTCTCCACCAGCGGGAGGGTTGCGATATCATGCTCCAGCGAGTCCGTGACCGGCATGCCAGGGGCGGCGTAGGCCGCGAGGCGTTCCTGGAACAGCACCTCCCGGCTGTATCCTTCCGGTACAAAGCCATCTCTCCTGATGACGGCGTCATGCGGCAGTTTGACCCAGTCCTCGCCCGTATGCGTCGAATGTACGCGGACCCGTAGGGACGGTGCCTCCTGCTCCAGCCGGGGCAGGCTGGGGAGTAGCCAGTTCACCGAAAGTCCGGCCGGCGCCAGGATGCGCAGCTCGACAGGCGCGGCCTGCGCCGCGCCGATCTCGCCAATGCTGCTCTTGATCGTGTCGAGGCCGGCGGTCACGGCCATCGCCAGACGCCTGCCTTCCGCTGTCATGGCCGCACCGCTGCGCAAGTCGCCGGTGAACAGGTCTACACCGAGCCATTGCTCCAGCGCGCGCAGCTGCTTGGTGACCGCGCCCAGCGTGACGTTGAGCTCCGCCGCGGCCTCGGTGCGTGAGCCCAGGCGCGCCACGGCCTCGAAGGCGGCGATCATGCGCAGCGGTGGCATGCGGTGGCGGGTGGGAGGCCGCATTATGACGGTTCGATGATGACCATGTTGCGGATCGGGGACAGCGGTAAATTCCTGCGGCAGGAGCGGGAATATAAGTCGTTCGCGGATCTCCAGCTTACGCCGTAAAGCCAGCGCCGGAAACTCGGAGGTAGGCGCGGCATGGACATGCTCACAGGAACCCGGACGGCAACAGTCGCCGTCAACGGTCGCGACTACCGTCTGCCG
The DNA here is from genome assembly GCA_000245075.1 of Acetobacteraceae bacterium AT-5844. Lineage (GTDB taxonomy): Bacteria > Pseudomonadota > Alphaproteobacteria > Acetobacterales > Acetobacteraceae > Pseudoroseomonas. The sequence continues at coordinate 4,165 of JH599986.1, read as the reverse complement.
GAGAGGCCGGTGGCGGTGGTCTGCCTCGACGGGTGCGACTCCGAATATCTCGATGTCGGGCAGAAGGCCGGTGAACTGCCCTTCTTCGCCCACTGCCTGGCCAAGGGCTTCGCGGCGCAGGCGCTGGCGGCCATGCCGACCTTCACCAACCCCAACAATGCCTCGCTGGTGACGGGGGTGCCGCCTGCGCTGCATGGCGTCTCCGGCAATTTCTACCTCGATCGCGCGACGGGCGAGACGGTGATGGTGACGGGCGATGCGGAAATGCGCGCTCCCACCATCCTGGCCGCGATGGCGGATGCCGGCGTGCCGACGGCCATGGTCACGGCCAAGGACAAGCTGCGCGCCGCGCTGGCGAAGGGGCTGCCGATCGGCCCCGGCATCGCCGTTTCCGCCCAGCACGCCTCGGCCGCGCGGGAGAGCACGCATGGCATAGGCGACCTGACGGCGCTGCTCGGCCAGCCGGAGCCTGACCAGTACTCCGCAGAACTGTCACTCTTCGTGCTGGATACGGGCATCGCCCTGGCGCGGCGGGGCAAGGCGCGGCTGATGTATCTGTCGCTCTCCGACTACGTGCAGCATCGCCACGCGCCGCAGAGCGAGGAGGCGCGTGCCTTCATGCGTGCGCTGGACGCACGGCTCGGCACGCTGGCAGCGCTCGGCTGGGTGGTAGCGGCCACGGCGGACCATGGCATGACCGACATGGCGCGCCCGGATGGCTCGCCCGAGATTGTCTTCGTGGGGGACCTGCTGGATGCGCGCTTCGGCGCCGGCACGACGCAGGTGATCTGTCCGATCACCGATCCCTTCGTGCGGCATCATGGCGCACTCGGCGGGCTGGTGCGGGTGCATCTCCGCCGCGACGCCGATGTGCCCAGTGTGGACGACGTTCTGGCCACGCTGCGCGCCGAGCCGCGCCTGCTGGAGGTGCTGCCAGGAGAGGAGGCCTGTGCCCGCTACGGCATGGCGCCGCATATGGAAGGCGATGTCACCGTTATCGCGCGCCGCGGCGTGGCGCTTGGCAGCCGGGCGGCGGAGCATGACCTCGCTCAACTCGCCGGAGAGCGGCTGCGCTCCCATGGCGGGCTGGCTGAGCAGGTGGTGCCCTTCCTGCTCTCCGAGCCGCTGAGCGCCGCCTGGCTGGCCTCCAGGCAGGAGCTACGGAATTTCGACATTTTCGATGCCGCGTTGAACGGCGTGGAGGTCCGGCCATGAAGCGCGCCGTCGTCGTGGTGCTGGATGGGCTGCGCCGCGACCTGCTCTCGGCGGAGGCGACGCCTGGCCTTGCACGCTTCAGCGCGTCGGCGGCGTTCTTCGCTGAGCACCGCTCGGTTTTTCCATCAGCCACGCGTTGCGTTTCCGCCAGCTTCGCCACGGGCTGCTTTCCCGCACGACATGGGTTGCAGGGCAATTCCGTTGCCCTGATGGAGGATGGCCGACTGGCCGTGCACGATGTCGGCAAGCCGGACTTTGTTGACCACTGGCGGGCCGTGCGGGGGCGCACCCTGGCCGTGCCGACCCTGGCGGAACGGCTGGCGGGGGCCGGCCGGCGGGCCATGGTGTTCAGCAACGTCTCCCCCGGCGCCGCCCGCGCGCATGATCCGGATGGGCATGGCTGGGTGTTCCACCGCGCCTGCTCCTTCGCGCCGGGCCCGCGCCGGCTGGAAGGCGAGGAGGCCATCGCCGACATTACCCTGGATACCGAGGGCGATACCCGGCTGACGTCGCGCTTCATCAGCCAGGCTGTGCGGGGCGACGCCGCGCTGAGCCTGCTGTGGCTGGGCGAGCCGGACCATGCCCAGCATGAGGCGCCCCTCGGCTCGCCCGCCGCCCGTGCGGCGATAGCCGGCGCCGATGCCTGCTTCTCCAGGGTGCTGGAGGCTGTGGAGCAGCGCCGCCGCCTGGGCGAGGACATCCTGCTCATCGCCTGCTCGGATCACGGCCACCAGACGGTGACGGAGGTCGTTGATATCGACGCCGCGCTGGCATCGGCCGGGCTGGAGGAGGGCGTGGCGGTCGCCTCCAACGGCACCAGCGCCCTGGTCTATCTCCACCCGGACCACGCGGCGCGTGCGGATGCCATCCTGGCCTTCCTGCGCGCGCAGAGCTGGGCGGGAGAGGTTGTGGCCGGGGAGGAGCTTGGCCGCATCGGGCAGGCGCCGGTGGATGCGCTGCTCTGCGCCGTGTCCATGCGTGGCGACGCGTTGCCGAACGAATATGGCGTTCCGGGCCGCTCCGCCGCCGTCGGGCCCGCCCAGGGCAAGGCGGACCGGCTGGGCTGCGGCCAGCATGGCGGGCTGAACCCGTTCGAGCAAATGCCATTCCTGTTGATCCAGGGCGAAGGTTTCACGCCGGGCCGTGAGATGCGCGTGCCGAGCTGCGTCGTTGACCTCGCCCCCACCATCCTGCGCCATCTCGGCCTGCACCATGCGGGCTGCGACGGCAGGTCCTTGCAGAACCAGGAGTAACTCCGATGACGTTCGCTTTCACCCGCCGTATGGCACTGGGCGGCCTGTCCGCCCTTCCGCTGGCCGTCGCACGGCCGGCCTTCGCACAGGCACCCCGCCGCGGCGGCGTGCTGAAATATGCCACGCTGGGGCTCGATACTTCGGACCCGCACCGCCACACCGGCGCGCTCGGCGTGCAGCAGGCTTATGTCGAGGGCCTGACGAGCATCGCCGCCAATGGCAGTGTCGAGCCCTTACTGGCCGAGGCCTTCGAGGTCTCGCCCGATGGCCGCACCTATACCTTCCGCATCCGCCAGGGCGTGCGCTTCCACAATGGCGATATGCTGACGGCCGCCGATGTCGTGGCCAATATGGAGCGCGTGAAGACCAAAGTGCGCGGCGGCTGGCTGACGAGCGCCATGCGCCAGGCCGAGGCGATGGAAGCGCCGGATGCCCGCACCGTCGTGCTGCGGCTGAAGGAACCTTACGCGCCGCTGCTGAACCTCGTATCGGAGCTGTGGATCCTCTCGCCGAAATCCCCCGGCTGGGACGAGACCATTACCCAGCCCATCGGCACCGGCCCCTTCACCTTCGGCGAGTGGCAGCCCAAGGTCCGCTTCCATGCACCGGCCTTCGAAGGCTATTGGCAGGAGAGCAAGCCTTATCTCTCCGCCGTGGAATTCGACCTGCGCGAGGTGGCCGACCCTGGCCTCGCCCTACGCGCGGGCGACCTGCATGTCGCCGCCGTGACGCGCGACAAGCTGCGCCCGCTGCTGCGCGACGCCTCGATGAAGCCCGCGCCCATCCGCGACACCACCTGGTATTTCACCGCGTTCAACAACCGCAAGCCACGCGCGCCGATGCAGGACCCGCGCGTGCGTCAGGCGATCGGCCATGCCATCGACAAGCGCGCGCTGATGAATTTCGCGGCCGGGCCTGATGCGATCGTCACCAACCAGCTTGTCATCCCGGGCAATGTCTACTTCGACCAGGCGACGCACGACGCCGACATCTACGCCAAGCCGGATCTGGACCGCGCCCGCGCCCTGCTGCGCGAGGCGGGGGTGAACCCGGCGGAGCATCGGCTGGAAGTGATCTCCTGGCAGAGCGCATGGCCACAGGTGGTCGTGCAGATGATCAAGAAGCTCGGCTTCGAGGTGAACCATGTGGCGCTGGACGATGTCGGCGCGCAGCGCCGCCTTGGCCAGTATGACTGGGACATCTCGCTGCTCGAATCCGGCCCGCGTGCCGATATCTTCCTGCGCTATGTCCGCCTGATGAGCGACGGCCCGAACCCCGTGCTCTGGGGCGGCATCCAGGACGAGGTGCTGGATGGGCTGATCGACAAGGCGGTGGCCGAGCCGGATCAGGCGCGCCGCGTGGCGAACTATCTCGCCGCCTGGAAGCACATCATGGCGAAGGACTATTTCTACGTGCTCGGCCACGAGCAGTCGGTCATCGTCAGCCGTGCTGAGGTGCAGGGTTGGGAGCCGGGCTTCACCTGGTCCCCGCACTGGGCCAGCGGTGGCCTGGCGCAGACCTGGCTGAAGGCGTGATGAGCGGCGCCGCGATCCTGCCCGCCCGCCTGCCGCCCGCGCGGCTGGTGGCGGGGGTGGCGCTGGTTCTCGCCGCGCTGGCGCCGGCGCTGCTGCGCCTGGCCATCGGCGGCGCGGACCCGCTGGACCAGGATCTGCTGGCGCTGAACGCACCCCCCGGTG
>JH599985.1:26842-45794 GCA_000245075.1 Acetobacteraceae bacterium AT-5844 | reverse complement strand
CGGCAGGGCAAGGTGCCGTGCGGCCGGAGCAGGCGTAAGGCGAGGCATGGGTGGCGTGGCCGGCACGCCCGGCGGGGCCGGGGCGCGGGCGGAGGCTGGCCGTTCCTGGAGGTTACTGACCGACAAGCTGGTTGAAGCGCCGCAGGGTGGCATCCGCCTCGGCGGCCGCGCGGGCGGCATCCAGCGGCAGCACGCGGACCGTCTTCGGGTCCGGGAAGCCGGCGGGCGGGGTGACGTTCGGGTCGGCGGGCAGGAAGCCCTGGCTGGAGGCCAGTTGCTGGCCCTCCTTCGACAGCAGGAAGGAGATGAAGGCCACGGCGGCCTGCGGGTTGCGGCTGCTGCGCAGGATGGCGGCGGGTTCCGTGACGGCCGAGACGCCATCCTCGGGGAAGATGTAGCGCACGGGGGCGCCCTTCGCGGCCTCGCGGATGGGCATGTAGTCCACCACGATGCCGAAGGCGCGTTCGCCTCCCGCCACGGATTGCATGACGGCGCCGTTGCCGCCGCGCGGCTGGATGCCGGCCTGGGCGAGCTTCGTCAGGTAGTCCCAGCCGAGGCCGGGGGCCTGGGCGATGGTCTGAACATGGATGGCGGCGGCACCCGAGACGGCGGGCGAGGGCATGGCGGTCATGTTGCGCGCCTCGGGGCGCAGCAGGTCGGCCCAGACGCGCGGGGTGAAGGGCGCGCGGGTGTTCATGACGATGCCGGTGGTCAGCAGCTTGGTGCCGAAATAGGTGCGGTCCGCGTCATGCACCGAGGCCGGGGTGGCGCCGGTGTTCACTTCCGGGCTGGGGCGCAGCAGGCCCTCGGCCTTCAGCCCCTCGAAGGTCAGGCTGTCGGCGAGCAGCAGGACGTCCGCGCGCGGGGAGCCGGCGGCGATTTCGGCGCGCAGGCGCGGCATGATCTGGTTGGTGCCGCCGCGGATCCATTCGACCTGCACGCCGGGGTGCAGCTTGCGGAAGGCCTCCACAGTCGCGGCGGCGTCGGGCTCCAGCTGGCTGGTGTAGAGCACCAGGGGACCGGAGACTGGCTGGGCTGTCCCTTGGGGAGCCTGTTGGGCGAGCGCCGGCAGGGCAGCGGAGGCCAGCAGGGAGACACCGAGAAGGAGGACACTGGAGCGGCGCATGAGGTCGATTTCCCAGCCTGTCAGAATTGACCGGCTTCCACTAGCGGGCGGGGGGTGTGAAGGGCAGGGGGAGAAAATGAAGTTTCGATGATCGTCGGCTCGTTGTCCTCCTGGTGTCGGCCTCTGAGGGCCGATTTACACGGATGGAAGGCAATCCTATAGCGAAAGGGCAGCCTTTTGCATGGGGAGGGATGAACTGATGGATGGCCAGGACGACATTCTGTTCGAGACCCTGGACGGCGGTATTCGTCGTGTGACGTTCAACCGGCCCCAGGCCCGGAATGCCTTCACCTTCTCCATGTATGAGCGGCTGGCGGCCTTCTGCAACGAGGTGGCGGAGGACAAGTCCGTCCGTGCCGTGATCCTCACCGGGGCGGGCGAGAAGGCCTTTGCCTCCGGCACCGACATCAACCAGTTCCGTGCCTTCAAGACGCCCGAGGATGCCATCGAGTATGAGGAGCGGATCGGGCGCATCGTGGCCACGCTGGAGGCCTGCCCGAAGCCGATCATCGCGGCCATTGCCGGGGCGTGCACGGGTGGCGGCGGGGCCATCGCGGCCTCCTGCGACCTGCGGATCGGCGCCTCCAACGCCAAGTTCGGTTTTCCGATCGCTCGGACACTCGGAAATATCCTGTCCATGGGGGCGTTCTCCCGGCTGATCTCGCTGATCGGGCCTTCCCGCGTGAAGGAACTGATCTTCACCGCGCGGCTGATCGAGGCGGAGGAGGCCCACCGCATCGGCCTGCTGCATGAGGTGGTGCAGGATGTGGCGCAGTTGCAGGACCGGGCGCTGGAGCTGGCCCGCACCGTGGCGGCCAATGCGCCCCTGACGCTGCGTGCCACCAAGGAAGCCGTGGCGCGCCTGCGGCCCAAGATCAGCTCCGAGGAGGGGCGGGACCTGATCCTGATGTGCTATATGAGCCAGGATTTCCGCGAGGGCATGGATGCCTTCCTGAATAAGCGTAAGCCGGAGTGGAAGGGGGAATAATTCTCCCTTTCCTGGTCCTGGTTGGCTGAAAGACTGCCCTGATGATCCCTCGCCTTGGCGACCTGCCCGCGCCGGCCCCCCTGACCCATGGTTTCCTGGATGAGCTGCGGGTTCGCGGCTTCTCCGGTGACATCGATGCCGGCTTCGCCGGGCGGCTGATGATGGCGACGGACAATTCCATCTATCAGCGCCAGCCGCAGGCGGTGGTGTACCCCCGCGATGTAGAGGATTTGCAGCGCATCGCGCGTGTTTCGGCCGATCCGCGCTTCGCGGGCGTGAGCTTCGCGCCGCGCGGGGGCGGGACGGGGACCAACGGGCAGTCGCTGACCGATGGCATCGTGGTGGATGTCTCCCGCCACATGAACCGGCTGCTGGAAGTGAATGTGCGCGAGGGCTGGGTGCGGGTGCAGCCGGGGCTGGTGAAGGACGCGCTGAATGCGGCGATCAAGCCGCATGGGCTGTTCTTCGCGCCGGAATGCTCGACCAGCAACCGGGCCACGGTGGGTGGCATGGTCTCCACCGATGCCTGCGGGCAGGGCTCCTGCCTCTACGGCAAGACGCGGGACCATGTGCTGGCGCTGGATGTGGTGCTGCTGGACGGCACGCTCTGGCATTCCGAGCCGATGGACGATGCCGCGCTGGCGGTGGCAGCGCGGCGGCAGGACATGGTGGGAGCGATTCACCGTGTGGCGGACGGGATTTTCCGCGAGCAGCGGCAGCTGATCGAAGAGCGGTTTCCGCCGCTGAACCGTTGCCTGACCGGTTATGACCTGGCGCATATCCGGGATGAGGAAGGGCGGTTCAACCTGAACTCGCTGCTCTGCGGCTCCGAAGGCACGCTGGCGATGATCGCGGAGATCAAGCTGCGCGTGCTGCCGATTCCGAAACATGCCGCGCTGATCAACCTGCGTTACGACACTTTCGACGCCGCCCTGCGCGATGCCCAGCGCATCATGGTGCTGGGCGCGGCCTCGGTGGAGACGGTCGACTCCAAGGTGCTGGGGCTGGCGCGCGGGGATATCTCCTGGGAGGGCGTGGCAGAGTTCTTCCCGGATGACCCGGAAGGCGCCGCGGCGGGCATCAATCTCATCGAGTTCGTCGGCGACAGCATCGGGGAGGTGCAGGCCAAGCTGGATGTCGTGGAAGCACGGCTGGAGGCGGAAGGCCGCAGCATGGGGCGGCGTGGCCACACCGTGGCGTGGGATGCCGCGGGCGAGCGCATCCAGGGCATGCGCAAGAAGGCCGTGGGCCTGCTGGGGAATATGAAGGGGGATGCACGCCCGATCCCCTTCGTGGAGGACACCGCCGTGCCGCCGGAGAATCTGGCGGACTACATCCTGGAGTTCCGCGCGGCGCTGGACCGGCGCGGGCTGGCCTATGGCATGTTCGGCCATGTCGATGCGGGGGTGCTGCATGTGCGCCCGGCGATCGACATGAAGGCGCCCGGCGCGGAGCAAATGATCCGCGAGGTGTCGGACGAGGTGTTCCACCTGACCCGCAAGTACAATGGGTTGCTGTGGGGCGAGCACGGGAAGGGCGTGCGCTCCGAATATGTGCCGGAGGTGTTCGGGCCGCTTTATGAATCGCTACAGGCGATCAAGGCGGCGTTCGATCCGCGAAACCAGCTGAACCCTGGCAAGATTGCCGCGCCGGACGGCGAGGCGCTGCTGGCCATCGACAAGGTGCCGATGCGGGGGCAGTTGGACCGCACCATTCCGGTGGCGACGCGCGCGGCTTATGACGAGGCCCTGCACTGCAACGGCAACGGCGCCTGCTTCAACTACGACACCAATGACGCCATGTGCCCCTCCTTCAAGGCGACGGGGGACCGGCGGCATTCGCCGAAGGGCCGCGCCTCCCTGGTGCGGGAGTGGCTGCGGCGGCTTTCCGATGCGGGTGTGGACCCGGTGGCGGAAGCGAAGCGGGCGCGGCAGGTGCCGGCCTGGCGCGGCGCGCTGGCACGGTTCCGCAATTCCCATGACGGGCAGGAGGATTTCTCCCACGAGGTGAAGGAGGCCATGGATGGCTGCCTTGCCTGCAAGTCCTGCACCGGCCAGTGCCCCATCAAGGTGGATGTGCCGAGCTTCCGCGCGAAGTTCCTGGAGCTTTACCACACGCGCTACAGCCGGCCGCTGAAGGACCATCTGGTGGGGCGGCTGGAGACGATGCTGCCGCTGGGAGCGCGGTTTGCCGGGCTGGCGAATGCCGTGATGGGCAGCCGCCTTGGGCGCCGCATATCGGAAAAGGCGGGGTTGGTGGATTCCCCTGCCTTCACGGGTATCGACCTGGTGGCGGAGGCGGAGAAGCGTGGAGTGCGCCGTGCCACGCCGGTGGACCTGCGCGCCGTGCCGGCGGGCGAGAAGGACCGGCATGTCGTCATCGTGCAGGATGCCTTCACCAGCTATTTCGAGACCCAGCTGGTGCTGGACCTGCTGGACGCGTTGAAGGCCATGGGGTTCACGCCCTGGCTCGCGCCGTTCAAGCCGAATGGGAAGCCGCTGCATGTGCATGGCTTCCTGGGGAAGTTCGGCCAGCAGGCGCAGGATAACGCAGGGATGCTGCGGGCGCTGGCAGCCACGGGGGTGGAGCTTGTCGGGCTCGATCCCTCGATGACGCTGGTCTATCGCGGCGAGTATGTCGGGGCGCTGGGCGCGGACGCGCCGCAGGTGAAGCTGCCGCAGGAATGGCTGGGCGCGCGGCTGGCGCTGATACCGCCGCTGCCGGAAGGCGAGGACGTGCTGATGCTGGCGCACTGCACGGAGCGCACCAATGCCGTGGCCAGCCTGAAGGACTGGCAGGCGGTATTCGCCCGGCTGGGCGCGCCGCTCCGCATTCTGCCCAGCGGTTGCTGTGGCATGGCCGGCACCTTTGGGCATGAGGCCGAGCACCGGGAGATGTCCGAGCGGATCTACGATCTCGGCTGGCGGCAGAAGGTGGCGGAGCATGGGGACCGGCTGGTGGTCACGGGCTATTCCTGCCGCTCGCAGATAAAGCGGTTCGACGGGGTGCGGATCGACCACCCCATCCAGGCGTTGCTGCACCGGTTGCGGCAGGCGCCGGCGGAAACCGTGATTGAACACGCCGCGTGACGCGGCGGGGGTGAGGAGAAACGGATGACACTGGACCCGAAGACCAAGGCGGTACTGGAAGGCATTTCCACCGCGACGCTGACGACGGTGTTGCTGAAGAAGGGGCTGCGCAATGTGTGGATGCGCGGCACCCGGCCGCTGAAGGAAGGGCAGCCGCGCATCGTGGGCGAGGCTTTTACTCTTCGCTTTGTGCCGGCGCGGGAAGATCTGGCGACACCGGCCTCCTGGTCCAACCCGATCTCCACGCGGGCTGCCATTGAAGCCATGCCGGAAGGCTGCATCGCGGTGGTGGATGCGATGGGCGTGACGGATGCAGGCATTTTCGGCGACATTCTGTGCGCCCGCATGGCGAAGCGGGGCGTGGCGGCGCTGATTACCGATGGCGTGGTGCGCGACGTGGCGGGCGTGCTGGGCACTGGCCTGCCGGTGTGGTGCAGCGGCGCGGCGGCGCCTCCTTCCGTGGCGGGGCTCACCTTCGTGGCCTGGGAGCAGCCGATCGGCTGCGGCGGCGTGGCCGTGTTCCCCGGTGATGTCGTGGTGGTGGACCAGGATGGCGCGGTGCTGATCCCGCAGGCGCTGCTGGCGGAAGTTGCCGAGCTGGCCGAGGAGCAGGAGCGGCAGGAAGCCTGGATTATGAGCGAGGTGGAAGCCGGCGCGGCGCTGCCGGGGCTCTATCCGCCCAATGCCGAGAACAAGGCTCGCTACGAGGCGAGCAAGAAGAAGTAAAAAGAAGGGCGGTCCCTCGGGACCGCCCTTTCTGATTCAGACCGCCTTCTTGAGGTTCGGCGAAGCCTTGAAGCGGACAGTCTTGCCCGCCTTGATCTTCACCGGCTCACCGGTGCGCGGGTTCATGCCCTTGCGGGCCTTGGTCTTGCGAACGGTGAAGGTGCCGAAGCTCGGCAGGGTGAAGCCGCCGTTCTTCTTCATTTCCTTCACGATGGCGCTCACCAGGTCGGTCGCGGCCTGGTTGGCGGCGACGCCGGTGCAGCCGACGGAATCCTGGATCACCTGGGCGAGAAACGCTTTCGACATCGTGTGTGCGACTTTCGTTATGATGGTTGCGCTTTTTACAAGCGCGCGGATATCGCGTGGACCCCGCAATAGCAATACCGGGCGCGAATTTCCAGCGGCGCGAGCGGAAAGCTTCTGAAATCTGGTTGATAATACAGGGGGCGGGCCCAAAGCTCCAGTATTGGAGCCAGAAGATCGGGACAGGGCTGTTCGGTGAGCCGCTGGCGGCCTCGGCCGCGAATCGGGAAGCCCGGCGCTGCGAATCGCGGCCGGCGCGGTCAGGGACGTCGGCGCGCCGCGCGGTTGTCCCGCCATATGCCCAGTATGAGGGCCACGAAGAAGACCAGCAGCATGGTGAGGACCCAGCCCCCATGGGCTGTCGGGCCATCTTTGCGGAAGCTCAGCACGGCCGCGAGCAGGAGCAGGCTCAGAAGCGCTCCGATGGAGAGGAAGCCCCGCCTGGCCTTTTCCGGTGGGATATGAATGGCGACTGGCGGCCAGAAATGGTCCGGCACGCGCGGGGCGAAGCCGATGGAGGCGCGCAGGGCGAGCCAGCCCAGCAGGGGCAGCGCAAGGGCGAGCGCGACCTGGAGCCAGGGTGGCGCAAGCGACGCCGTGCGGGCGACGGCGAGGCTGACCATGGCGATGGGCGTGACGATGTAGGGAGACCAGTTGCGGTAGCGGAGATAGCGAGCCTTCGCGGCTTCGTCCGGCAGCTCAAAGACCATGCCAGGGAAGGGCAGCGGGCGGCAGAGCCACCGGCCTTCGCCGCGGGGCGAAGGCTGGATGTCGGCTTCTGAAGGCGGCGGGAGAGGCATGCCTCCTGACGCGGTCTGCCGGCTCCACCCGCAAGGGTGAAGCCGGAGGCAGCCAGGTCAGCCAGCCAGGGCGTTGGGGGCGCGGTTCTCGCGCCAGGCGGTGAGGCGGGCCAGGGCCTCGTCCAGCACTGCGTCGTTCTTGCAGAAGGCGAAGCGGGCGTAGTGCTTGGGCGCGTCCGCACCGTCATAGAAGGCGGAGACGGGGATGGCGGTGACCTTGGCCGCTTCTGTCAGGTGGCGGCAGAAGGCCACGTCGTCGCCGTTGAAGCCGAGCGGAGAGAAGTCGGTTGTGATGAAGTAGCTGCCCTGGGTGGGCAGCACGCCGAAGCCGAGGCGGGCGAGGCCCTCGGCAAGGCGGTCGCGCTTGGCCTGTAGCTCGGAGGAGAGGCTGCCGAAATAGGCGTCGTCCTTGCCGAGCCCGACCGCCACGGCGCGCTGCAGGTTGGGCGCGGTGGTGAAGGTCAGGTTCTGGTGCGCCTTGGCCACGTTCGGGGCGATGGAGCGGTCGGCCGTGATGTAGCCGACCTTCCAGCCCGTCAGGCTGAAGGTCTTGCCGGCGGAGCCGATGCGCATGGTGCGCTCCCGCATGCCCGGCAGGGTCATCAGCGGGATGTGCTTCCAGCCGTCGAAGGTCAGGTGCTCATAGACCTCGTCGCAGATGGCGTAGGCATCGTGGCGCTGCACCAGCTCGGCGATGTAGGCCAGTTCGGCGCTGGTGAAGACCTTGCCGGCCGGGTTCATCGGACTGTTGAGCAGCACGGCCTTGGTGCGGTCGCTGAAGGCGGCGGCCAGCTCGGCGCGGGGCAGCTCCCACTTCGGCGGCGTCAGGCGCACCAGCTTCGGGATGCCGCCCAGCAGGCGGATCATCGGCAGGTAGGTGTCGTAGAAGGGCTCGAACACCACGACCTCGTCGCCGGGGTTCACCACGGCCATGAGGCAGGCGATGAGGGCTTCCGTGGCGCCGGAGGTGACGACGACCTCGGTGTTCGGGTCCACCTCCAGCCCATAGAAGCGGCGATTCGCGGCCGCCACGGCCTGGCGCAGCTCCGGCACGCCGGTCAGGGGCGGGTACTGATTGCGATTGTCCAGCAGGGCGTCGGCGGCGGCGCGCACCACGTCTTCCGGCCCTTCATAGTCGGGGAAGCCCTGGCCCAGATTGATGGCGCCGTGCTGCACCGCCAGCGCAGACATAACAGTGAACACGGTAGTGCCGGTGGCGGAGAGCAGGTTGTTCATCGGCTTCATGGCGAGGCGGACACCTTGGGGATGGGCTGGGAATGGCCGGGCGGGTTTGTCACACGCGGCGGGCGTGTGGAACCCGATCATGGGGTGGGTCATCGCCCGACGCAACATCGTGTTTGGAATGGCTGCCAGTTTGGTGTGCATCCTGCCTTTTAAAAAGGCTATCTCTGTCTGGGAGCGAAGTTTCACGGTGGAAAACCCGGCCGGGTGGCATTGCCCGCCTGCCGCTGCCCGTGCGACACAGCAGGTCGAGCCTCCCAGGCGTCCGCTGGCTGAATGTGGCGCCAGTGGAGGGTTGTGCATCCTGGGGGGAGAGGACGGGCCAAGCCTTAAAGAACGGGGCGCGGGCCGCGAATGGAGCCGATGAAGAAGATCGAGGCGATCATCAAGCCCTTCAAACTCGACGAAGTGAAGGACGCGCTGCACGAGATCGGCCTGCAGGGCCTGACCGTGGTGGAGGCCAAGGGCTTCGGCCGGCAGAAGGGGCATACCGAGCTGTACCGCGGTGCCGAGTACGTCGTCGACTTCCTGCCCAAGGTGAAGATCGAGGTCGTGTGCTCCGACGATCTGGCCGAGCGTGCCATCGAGGCCATTCAGGCTGCCGCGCGGACCGGCCGCATCGGCGATGGCAAGATTTTTGTATCGGACATCCACGAGGTCATCCGCATCCGCACCGGCGAACGGGGCGAGGACGCGGTCTGAGTTTCACTGCCCGCGCCGCACAGGTGGGGGTGTGAGGGGTACAGGCCTGGCCGCGCCATATCGGCGCGGAGGGCCGGCGCGCGGCGGAACGGTTTCCGGCCCGCGCAAATGGTTTGAGTGTCGTTAGGGAACAGGACCACACACGATGGCGAAGAAGCCCGCAGCCGCAGCGCCCAGCGCTGTCTCCAAGGTCATGGAAATGATCAGGGAGAACAGCGTCGAGTACGTGGACTTCCGGTTCACGGACCCGAAGGGCAAGTGGCAGCACACTGCGCAGCACGTCTCCACCATCGAGGAGGAGATCTTCACCGACGGCATCATGTTCGACGGCTCCTCCATCGCCGGCTGGAAGGCGATCAACGAGTCCGACATGATCCTCATGCCGGACGCGGCCACCGCGTGCATGGATCCGTTCTCCGCCAAGCCGCAGCTGATCCTGATCTGCGACATCATCGAGCCGTCCACCGGCCAGTCCTATTCCCGCGACCCGCGCTCCACCGCCAAGAAGGCCGAGGCCTATGTGGCCGCCGCCGGCATTGGTGACACGGCGATGTTCGGCGCCGAGGCCGAGTTCTTCATCTTCGACAATGTGAAGTTCGGCACGGGCGGCAATTACGGCATCTACCAGCTCGACAGCATCGAGGGCCCCGGCGCCAGCCTGAAGGACTTCCCGGAAGGCAATATGGGCCACCGCCCGGGCGTGAAGGGCGGCTACTTCCCGGTTGCCCCGGTTGACAGCGAAGTCGATCTGCGCGCCGAGATGCTCTCCACCATGATCGAGATGGGCGTGGTGGGCGAGAAGCACCACCATGAGGTGGCGCAGTCCCAGCACGAGCTGGGCACCAAGTTCGGCACGCTGGTGCAGCACGCCGATCACATGCAGATCTACAAGTATGTGATCCACAACGTCGCGCACAGCTACGGCAAGACGGCGACCTTCATGCCGAAGCCGATCTATGGCGACAACGGCTCGGGCATGCACGTCCACCAGTCCATCTGGAAGGCCGGCAAGCCGCTCTTCGCTGGCAACGGCTATGCCGACCTGTCCAACGAGGCGCTGTACTACATCGGTGGCATCATCAAGCACGCGAAGGCGCTGAACGCCTTCACGAACCCGTCCACCAACTCCTACAAGCGCCTGATCCCGGGCTTCGAGGCTCCGGTGCTGCTGGCCTATTCCGCGCGTAACCGCTCGGCGTCCTGCCGCATCCCGTATGCGACGAACCCGAAGGCCAAGCGCGTCGAGGTCCGCTTCCCCGACCCGACCGCGAACCCCTACCTGGCCTTCGCCGCCATGCTGATGGCGGGCCTGGACGGCATCAAGAACAAGATCCACCCGGGCGAAGCCATGGACAAGGATCTGTACGACCTGCCGCCGGAAGAGCTGAAGGACATCCCGACCGTCTGCGGTTCGCTCCGCGAGGCGCTGGAGTCCCTGGCCGCCGACCACGAGTTCCTGCTCGCGGGCGACGTGTTCTCCAAGGACCAGATCGAGTCCTATATCGAGCTGAAGTGGCAGGATGTGTATCGCTTCGAGCACACCCCGCACCCGGTCGAGTTCGAGATGTACTACTCCGTCTGATCCTACCCGGATCGGAGACCAGGAACGCCCCGCCTCGTGCGGGGCGTTCTTCGTTTCAGCGCCCGCCGTTTCAGCGCTGGGGGTCCGCGGCCTCCGCCACGGCGGCGATATAGGCGGGGCGGGAATGGACGCGCTCCAGGAACGCCATCAACCGGGGGCGGCTGGCGTCCAGGCCACCGCGCACCGTCGCGACTTCCAGCGGGAAGCTCATCATCACATCCGCCGCGGTAAAGCTGTCTCCGGCGAACCAGTCGCGGGTTTGCAGCTCGCTCTCCAGCCAGTCGAGATGCTCGGCCAGCATGCGCTGGCGGCGATCCATCACCGTCATCGCCTCCGGGCCAACCTGATGGAGGGCGAAGATGACGATGAGCGCCGACATCAGCGAGCCTTCCGCATAATGCAGGAAGTGGCGGTAGCGCATCCGCCCCGCGTCATCCGCTGGAGGGCCAAGCCGGCCGCCGGCCTGCTCGATCAGATATTCGACGATGGCGCCGGTTTCGGCGATGGGCTGCCCGTCCACGGTGATGACCGGCGCCTTGCCCAGCGGGTGCACCTGCTTCAGTCCCGGGGGCGCCAGGTAGGTGCTGTTGTCGCGCCGGTAGCGGCGGATCTCATGTGGAAGGCCCAGCTCGTGGAGGAGCCAGAGGACGCGGAGGGAGCGGGACCGCTCCAGATGATGCACGACGATCGTCATGAGGACGTCTCCCTTGCCGGAGACGGAGAGCTTGTGTGCTCGCCGCCCTGCCGGCAAGAGGAACGCCGGGTGAAAGAGGGGCCGGACAGCCGCCTCCCCGGTCCTGCCGCTCAGGCCTCGGCCAGGATCTTGGCGCCGTTGCGCAGAGAGGCTTCCGTCACCGTGATGCCGAGGCCGGGGCCGGTGGGGACGACGACGGCGCCATTCTCATTGGGAATGCGCGCTTCCAGCACATCCTCGGTGAGGACGTGGTGCGGCATGTAGAACTCGCAGCCGAGGGAAATGCCCGGCGTGGCGGCGATGAACTGCGTGCCGGCGGCGAGGGCGATGCCGCCTTCCCACAGCGTGCCGCCATAGCCGGGGAGGCCGGCGGTGTCGGCAATGGCCATGAGCTGCTGGCCCTTCAGCATGCCGCCGCATTTCATCAGCTTGACGCTGATGGCATCGGCGGCCTGGCGGCGGATGATCTCCAGCAGGTCCGTGGCGTCGAAGCAGCTTTCATCGGCCAGGATGGGCGTATCCAGCGCATGAGCGAAGCCGGCCATGGCATCCAGGTGCCGGCGCGGCACGGGCTGCTCAATGAAGGTGGGGCGGAAGCGGTCCACATCCCGCAGCACCGTCATGGCGCGGAAGGGCTCCAGGGCCTGGTTGTAGTCCAGGCGGAGATCGACCGTGTCGCCAAAGGTGTCACGGATGGCTTCGAGATGCCCCATGTCCTCCGCATGCGGCTTCACGCCGGTCTTCACCTTGAAGAGGCGGTTGCCGGCCGGGACCATGGCCTTCATCCGCTCCATGTCTGCCGCGAAATCGGGGTCCGCGATGGAGAAGGAGAGCGGGATGGTCTCGCGCACGCGGCCGCCGAGCAGGTCGGCCACCGAGACGCCCTGCGCCTTGCCGAGGATATCCAGCACCGCCATTTCGGCGCCGGCCTTGGCATCGGTGTTGCCGGTGACGGTGCGGTCCAGTTTTGCGAGAAGCTCACGCAGGCGGCGAGCGGGATGGCCCTGGATCACCGGGCGCAGGTAAACATCCAGCGCGGAGAAGGCGCTTTCCGGCGTGTTGGTAAAGACCTCCCAGGGGGCGGCCTCGCCCCAGCCGGTGATGCCGCAGCGCGTGGTCAGCTCGATGAGCACGCGCTTCACGCTGCCCTTCACGCTGCCGACGCCCTGGGCGCGGGCCATCTTGATGGGGCTTTCGACCAGGAAGAGGCGGAGGCGGTCGAGGATCGGGCCTTCAGTCGACATCAGTTGTCCCGCTGGCGGTGGAAATGGGAAAGGAAGGCGCGCGTGGCTTCCTGCTGTGGCGCGTCGATGACCTGACGAGCGGGGCCGTCCTCGACGATGACGCCATCGCGCAGGAACACCACGCGGTCCGCGACCTCGCGCGCGAAGGCGATCTCGTGGGTGACGATGACCATCGTCATGCCCTCCGCCGCCAGTTCGCGCATGACGTTCAGCACCTCGCCGACCAGCTCGGGGTCGAGGGCGGAGGTGGCTTCGTCGAACAGCATGATCTCGGGCTGCATGGCCAGCGCGCGGGCGATGGCGACGCGCTGCTTCTGGCCGCCGGAGAGCCGCGCGGGATACTGGTCCGCCTTCTCCGCGAGGCCGACCTTGCCGAGGAGGGAGCGGGCCAGCGCCTCGGCCTCCGGCTTCGGCATGCGGCGGACGGTGAGCGGGCCTTCCATGACGTTGCCCAGCACCGTCTTGTGCGGGAACAGGTTGAACTGCTGGAAGACCATGCCGGTGGTGGCACGGAATTTCGCGAGTTCCGTGGTGCCCGGCAGCTTGGCGTTGGTGCCGAAATCCAGGCTCTGGGCGCCGACGCGAACGCGGCCGCCATCCGGCACCACCAGCAGGTTCAGGCAGCGCAACAGCGTGGATTTGCCGGAGCCGGAGGGGCCGATCAGCGCCACGACCTCGCCGGAGGCGACGCGCATATCGACGCTGCGGAGGACGGTGTGGTCGCCGAAGCTCTTGCTGAGGGCTGCGACTTCGATCTTGGGGGTCATCGTTCTGCCTCCCTCAGTCGGCACGGGCCAGGCGGCGCTCCAGGCGGCCGACCAGCAGGGTGAGCGGGAAGAGAATGACGAAATAGATGACGGCCACCAGGGAGTAGATTTCCAGCGGGCGGTAGCTGTCATGCGCCACGGCCTGGCCCTGGTAGAGCAGGTCCGGCACCGCCAGCACGGAGACCAGCGAGGTGTTCTTCAGCTGGATGATGGACTGGTTCATCAGCGGCGGGACCATGCGCTTCAGCGCCTGGGGCAGCACGATGCGGCGCATGGACTGCGCTGGCGTCATGCCGAGGGCGAGGGCGGCCTCAGTCTGCCCGGGCTCGATGGAGTTGATGCCGCCGCGGATGATTTCCGAATAGAAGGCACCGCCATAGAGGGAGAGGGCGAGGGTGGCGGCGGTGGTCGCCGACATCTCGATGCCGCTGAGGATGGGCAGGGCGTAGTAGAACCAGACGAGCTGCACCAGCACGGGCGTGCAGCGGAACACCTCGACATAGGCCTGGGAGAGCCAGCGGAGCGGCGCGAAGCGTGAGAGGCGCATCAGGCCGGAGAGCAGCCCGACCGCGAGGCCCAGCACCACGATGCCGATGGTGAAGAGCAGGGTGACGACCGTGCCGTTCACGAACAGCCAGCGGTAGCTCCAGATAAACGAAAAATCCCATTGATACATGCTGGCTGATCCAGTGTCGGAGGGAGAGAGGGGCGGCGCGGTGTGGAACCGCGCCGCCCAGGGTCAGATCATGCGGATCAGGTGATGCGGATCAGAGCGTGACGCCGGGCGGGAAGTCGCTCTCGGAGATGCCGACCAGTTCCATGTTGGAGACGATGGCGGCGCGGACGGCGCCGAGACCCTTGTTGAACTCGATCCAGGTGTTGACGTAGTCGCGCCAGGTCTTGTCCGCCTCGCGCCGGAAGCCGGCATTGGAGGTGGTGGCGAAGATGGGGGTGGGGACAAGCACGTCGCCCATCGTCGGGTTCTTCTTGCGGGCGGTCAGGGCCAGGATCAGCACCAGGCACTGCGCATCCGCGCGGCCGGACTGCACGGCCATGGTCGCCTCGTCCGCCGTCTTGAAGCGGGAGACCTGCGCCTTCGGGCAAAGGCGGGTGACGACCTGGTCCTGGGAGGAGCCGACATCGACGGCGATCTTCACCTCGGGCTTGTTCAGATCGTCCCAGGTCTTGGCCGTGAAGCCGCGCTTGGTGATGAAGCTGAAGGCATTGCTGAAGCAGGGGACGGAGAAATCCACCACCAGGGCGCGCTTCGGCGTCGGGTTCAGGCCGAAGAAAATGTCGATCTTGTTGGATTGCAGATCGAGGACGGCGTTGCCCCAGGTGGTCTCGCCGAGTTCGAGTTCGACCTCGAGTTCCTCGGCCAGCATCTTCAAGAGGTCCACATAGAAGCCGCGCCACTGACCGGTGGCGAGGTCCTTGTGGTAGTAGGGCGAACCGCCGGCGACGGCGGCGCTGCGCAGCTTCTTGGTGCGGCGGATACGGTCGAAGGTCGATTCCGTCGCGGAAGCCTGGGCGGAGGCGGGCGTGGCGGCGCTGGCAGCCATTGCCAGGGCAAGGCCGGCGGCGCTGCCCACCATGCGGCGTGAGACCATGTTGATGAACTCCTGTTCCCTGTGCCTGGACGTCAGGCAGGCGGCAGATGCCAATGCACGGACCGTGCCGTGCATGCATCACCTTTAAACCGAGCTGTCATGGATCGGTAGCCAGGACGCCAAGCTTGTTGTGGGGGTGCAGCGCCGCTTCTATCGTGCGGCGCAATAACTCTGCATTAGGGGATCTCTGCCTTGGAACGCTTCTTCCGCCTCTCCGAGCGGGGCACGACGCCGCGCACGGAGATGATGGCCGGCCTCGCCACCTTCCTGACGATGGCTTACATCGTCGTGGTCAATCCCGGCATGATGGCGGCCGCCGGCATCGATCCGGGCGCTGCCTTCGTCGCCACCTGCCTGGCGGCGGCCATTGGTTCCGCCCTGATGGCCTTTCTCGCCAACTACCCGATCGCGCTGGCGCCGGGCATGGGGCTGAACGCCTACTTCGCCTTCGCCGTGGTGGGCGGAATGGGTATTTCCTGGCAGGTGGCGCTGGGCGCCGTGTTTCTTTCCGGGTTGATCTTCTTCATCGTTTCCGTCGCCGGCTTCCGGGAATGGCTGATCAATTCCATTCCGTTCTCGCTGAAGATGGGCATCGCCGCCGGTATCGGCCTGTTCCTGGGGCTCATCGGCCTGAAGGGCATGGGGCTGGTGGTGGACAACCCCGCCACGCTGGTGGCGCTGGGCCCGCTGCACAGCACGCAGACCCTCATCTCCTGCGTCGGCTTCCTGGTGATCGCGGGGCTGGTGGCACGGCGGGTGACAGGCGGCATTATCATCGGCATCGCCGTCACCGCGCTGCTGGGGCTGCCTTTCGGGCTCACGACCTATAACGGCGTGTTCTCCCTGCCGCCCTCCCTGGCGCCGACCTTCATGCAGATGGACATCAAGGGCGCCATCGGGCTCGGGCTGCTGGGCATTGTCTTCACCTTCTTCATCGTGGACCTGCTGGACAATGCGGGCACGCTGATCGCCACCACCCACAGGGCGGGGCTGATGAAGAAGGATGGCTCGGTGCCGCAGCTGGGCCGGGCGCTGATGGCGGATTCCGGTGGCGCGATGATCGGCGCCGTGCTCGGTACCTCCACCACCGTCAGCTATATCGAGAGCGCGGCGGGCGTGCAGGCGGGCGGGCGGACGGGCCTGACGGCGCTGACCGTCGCCGTGCTGTTCCTGCTGACGCTGTTCCTGGCGCCGCTGGCGACGAGCATTCCGGGCTTCGCGACGGCGCCGGCGCTGGTGCTGGTGGCCTGCCTGATGACGCAGGGGCTGCGGGACCTGGCCTGGGATGACACGACCGAGTACCTGCCGGCCATCATCACCGCCATCTCCATGCCCTTCACCTTCTCCATCGCCACGGGCATCGGGCTTGGCTTCATCAGCTATGTGGTGGTGAAGGTGATCGCGGGCCGGGCGACGCAGGTGCACGGCGCGGTGTGGCTGATCGCGGCGCTCTGCGTCGTGAAGTTCTGGCTGGGCGCCTGAGGCCCTGAAACGCGAACGGCGCGGCCTTTTGGCCGCGCCGTGCGAAGGGGGGAGCCGGGCCGTTCTGGCCGGGCGTATACTCAGTCCTGCGCTTCCGCCATTTCGAGCAGGGTGACACCGCTGCGGCGGACCCGGGCGATATCCGTCCGGCGGCAACCATTATTGCCATCGAGCACGTGGCTGCCCGGGTTCACCACCTCAAGCTTCGCCTCCACGCGGCAGAGCAGCTTGTTGGTGGAACCAGGCGCACCGCCATTCCAGCGGCGGATGGCATCGGCCCAGTTGCCCGTGTTCTCGTAGTGCATCCGCAGATAGCGGGCTGCCCAACGGGCCGAGCGGTTCGGGTCCAGCGGCCAATCGCTGTTGCGGGCATGGACGCGGGCATTCACCTGCACACAGCCGGCCATCACGGATTGGCCAGAACCGGCGCTCGCCAGCAACCTGCGGGCTTCGCCGGCGCTTTCTGGATAGTACGACCGGCCGCCGATGTTCATCGCATGGGCATGCAGGCCAGACTCAGCCAGGGCGATGGCGACGAGCAGGCCATCAGGTAGATCGTACGCCACCTCGGCGGCCCTCGTGGCCTCAAGGCAAGCGGCGCGTGGTCCAGCTGCCTCTGCGGGCCTGGACATCAGGGTGGGCGCTCCGACGGCGAGAGCCGCTGCGAATGCCAGAGCCGCCAGCCTGGTGGGCCGTTCGGAACGAGCACGCGCATGACCCCCGTGCCGGAGCGAACAGGCGCTCCGTGCGGTTTTGCACGGGAACGCCGCGGATCTGCGCCGATGCGGGGGCACCGGCCAATTATTCGCGGACGTCATGGAGGTCCCGGTAACATGGGGGGAGAGGGTCGGCAAAGAAAAAACGCCGCCCCTCGGCGCCGCTTGCGTATCATCTCCATATAAAGATATGGTTATGTCGTGATGGTCCCGCGCGAGCGGGCGAAGAGGGAACACCGTGTCTCCGCAGCTTGCGGGCAGTCGGTGGCTGCCCCCGCAACTGTGAGCGGCGAGCATCCGGCGCGTGGCGCGACCGCGTCAGCCACTGGGTTTCAGGCCCGGGAAGGCGGCACCGGATGTGTTGAACCGTGAGCCAGGAGACCTGCCATCACCGCTGACCGATGCCCCCTCAAAGGGGAGCGGCGGCGCAACCCTTCAGTCCGGGCGGGGTGCACCGGTGCCAGGAGACTGAGCAATGTTGAAGTCGCGCTTTACCGTTGTGCGGGTGGCGTCATGAGCGTCGCCGCCAATCTCGGATTCCCTCGAATCGGGCGCCGGAGAGAGCTGAAGGCCGCGCTGGAGGCGTTCTGGGCTGGCAAGTCCGACGAGGCGATGCTGCTGGAGCAGGCCCGCGCGCTGCGGCAGGGGCATCAGGCGCTGCAGGGGGCCTGCGGCATCGGCCATATCCCGTGTCACGACGCGCCGCTTTACGACCATGTGCTGGACCATGCGACGATGTGCGGTGCCATCCCAAAGGGATATGGCTGGGACGGCACGGGGAGGGTGAGCCTGGCCACCACCTTCGCCCTGGCCCGTGGTGCGCGGGGGACGGAGGCGGAGCGGGCCGCCGGCATCGTCGCCGGCGTGCCGGCGCTTGAGATGACCAAGTGGTTCGACACCAATTACCACTACCTGGTGCCGCGCCTTTCGGCCGAGACGCGCTTCGTGCTGACAGTGAACCGGCCGCTGGAGCTGTATGCCGAGGCGTTGGCGGAGGGGCGGCGTACGCGCCCCGTGCTGCTGGGGCCCGTGACCTTCCTGCTGCTTTCCAAGATGGAAGATGGAAGCGACCCGCTGGCGCTGCTGCCCAGGCTTCTGCCGGTCTATGCGGAGATGCTGCGCGGGCTGGCGGCGGCCGGTTGCGCCTGGGTGCAGGTGGACGAGCCGGTGCTGGCGACCGACCTGCCTCCGGGTGCCGCGGAGGCATTCCGGCTGGCCTGGAGGGCGATGGCCGATGCGGCGCCGGGGCTAAACCTGCTGCTGGACAGCTATTTCGGGCCGATGGCGGACCATCTGGAGTTGGCGCTTTCCCTGCCGGCGGCTGGGTTGCATCTCGATCTGGTGCGCGGTGCTGCTGATCTCGAGGCTGTGTTGGCGGCCGGCCTGCCGCGCGAGCGGTGGCTTTCCTGCGGTGTGGTGGACGGGCGGAATGTGTGGCGCACCGATCTGCGCGGGGCCTTTCGCAGGCTGGAGCATGTGGCGCAGGCGCGGGGTGGGGCGGACCGCCTGATGGTCGCGCCTTCCTGCTCTCTGCTGCATGTGCCGGTGGATCTGGGGCAGGAGGATGCGCTGGACCCCGCGCTGAAGGGAAGCCTGGCCTTCGCCGTGCAGAAGCTGGGGGAAGTGCGCATGCTGACCCTGGGGCTGGAGCAGGGTGAGGGGGCTATCGCCGATGCGCTGGGTGCCAGCGATGCGGCGCTGGCCACGCGGCGTGCCGATGGGCGCGTGAACGACCCGGCCGTGGCGGCGCGGCTGGCAGTGGTGACGCCGGAGATGGCGCGTCGCGCCGCGCCTTATGCGCAGCGGGGAGAGGCGCAGGCGGCGCGGCTGAAGCTGCCGGCCTTCCCGACCACCAGCATCGGCAGCTGGCCGCAAACGGCC
>JH599985.1:0-26822 GCA_000245075.1 Acetobacteraceae bacterium AT-5844 | reverse complement strand
CCGCAAACGGCCGAGGTGCGGCGGGCCCGTGCTGCGCATGCCCGTGGCGCGTTGGACGCCGCCGGTTATGACGCCTTTCTGCTGGCCGAGACCGAGGCGGCCATTCGCTGGCAGGAAGAGGCCGGGGTGGATGTGCTCGTCCATGGCGAGTTCGAGCGCAACGACATGGTGAAGTACTTTGGGGAGCAGCTCTCCGGCTACGCCTTCACCAGGCATGGCTGGGTGCAGTCCTATGGCAGCCGCTGCGTGGCGCCGCCGATCATCTGGGGGGATGTCTCCCGGCCGCAGGCGATGACGGTGGATTGGTGGAAGCGGGCGCAGGCCATGACGTCCCGGCCGGTGAAGGGCATGCTGACCGGGCCGGTGACGATGCTCCATTGGTCCTTCGTGCGGGATGACCTGCCGAAGGAGACGGTGTGCCGGCAGATCGCGCTCGCCCTGCGGGACGAGGTGGTGGAGCTGGAGGCGGCGGGCTGCGCTATCATCCAGATCGACGAGCCTGCCTTCCGCGAGGGGCTGCCGCTGCGCAAGGCGGACCATGCGGAGTATCTGCGCTGGGCGGTGGAATGCTTCCGGCTCTCGGCCTGCGGCGTGGCCGATGAGACGCAGATCCATACTCATATGTGTTACGCGGAGTTCAACGACATCATCGCCGCCATCGCGGCCATGGATGCGGATGCCATCAGCATCGAGACCGCGCGCAGCCGGATGGAGTTGTTGGAAGCCTTCGAGAGCTTCGACTACCCCAACGCCATCGGGCCAGGAGTGTGGGATATCCATAGCCCGCGCGTGCCGCAGGCTGATGAGATGACCACCTTGCTGCGCCGCGCCACGCAGAGCATTCCGGCGGAGCGACTTTGGGTGAACCCGGACTGCGGGTGCAAGACCCGGGGCTGGGCGGAAGTGCGGCCGGCCATGGCAAATTTGGTGGAAGCCGCGCGGCAGCTTCGGGCCGAGCTGGTGTAAAGCAGGGCCGACGGCGGAGATTTTCCGCCGTCGGCTCCTTTATGATTTGATGTGCCAAAAATAGACGTTTATCTCTATTTTTATTCTCAGTGCTCCTAAATAGATCTGGTCAAGCCTCGATATTCCTTACAATCTCGTATCGAAATGGCGCAGGCCTGGTTTGAGGCGGGCGCCGCTCTGCGGGGCGAGGTTCCGCTCCGGGCTTCGGCGGGGAGGAAGGGCGATGTTGCGTTACGTCCAGAAGTGCTTTGGCGCGGTGCCCGTGCGGCGCGTCGGGTCTGCGGTACGGCGTGCGATGCGGCGCTCCGCGGCGGGAACTGGAGCAGGGGCGGCGGTACCACGGGCGGTGCGTCGGGCCGTTCCGGCAGGGGCCGTGGTCCGGGCCGGAGGGCTGGCTTGCCTCATGCTGCCGGTGTTTCTGCCCGGCTCGGCCGCCGCCCCGGATATCGCGCCACCCTCTGATGCGGGCTGGATGCCGCCCTATGCGCTCGACAGCCTGAACATGCAGGTGGCCGGAAGCCCGGGGCCGCTGGCGTTCGGCGGGATGGGGGCGGGAATGCCCGGCGGATGGCAGGGCAGCGCGAGTGGAGGGGGAGATGCCGGGACCGGCGCGCTGGCCGGTTTGCCGCCGGAGGATTTCGCTGGCCAGGAAGAGGTGGGCGACCCTGGAGCTTCGGGTGCCGCGCCGGCGGGGCCGGATAGCCCGATTGGACAGACGACCCCCGCGGAACCGACGCCGGTGCCGGAACCCGCTTCGCTCGGGTTGTTTGGCATGGGACTGCTGGGCCTGTTCGCCTTGCGCCGGCGCCGCCCTGCCGGTTGAGGCGGAAGGCTAGCGGGGGCGGCGGGTGGCGCGGCGGAGAATCCAGCCCAGCAGAGCCACGATAAGGCACCCGGCCGCGACGCCGATGCCGGCGCCCCAGATGGCGGCGTCCGGCCCCGCGATCAGCACCCCGATGAATGCGCCAAGGGGGAACAGGATCAGCGGGATGAGACAGCCGATGGCGATCAAGGGCCGCCGCTCAGGCCAGGCTCGGAGAACCAGTCCGGCAGGGGCATGCGCCGGTAGGCATCCCGCAGCGCGGCGGACCAGGATTCCCGCAGCTGGTGGAAATAGGGGTCTTCCTCAGTGATGCGCTGTTGCAGGCGGATGCGGAAGCTGTCGGTCTCATAGACCAGCAGATCCAGCGGCAGGCCAACCGTCAGGTTGGAGCGCAGGGTGCTGTCCATGCTGACCAGGGTGAGCTTCACGCCATCCTCAAGGCTCGTCTGGTGCGTCAGCGCGCGGTCGAGGATCGGCTTGCCGTATTTGTGCTCGCCGATTTGCAGGAAGGGCGTATCCGGCGTGGCCTCGATGAAGTTGCCGGCGGCATAGACGAGGTAGAGGCGCACGGGCCCGCCGGCGATCTGCCCGCCCAGGATTAGGGAGACATCGAAGCCGACGCCCTGTTCCTTCAGCGCCGGCCCGTCCATCTGATAGACATGCCGGATGGCGGCGCCGACAAGCTGGGCCGCGCGGAACATGCTGGGCACCGTGAGAAGGGTATGGTGCTCGCCATCGAGCTGTAGCCCCTCGCAGAGGCAGTTCCACACCGACTGCGTGATGGCGAGATTGCCCGCCGAGAGAAGGCTGAGCATCCGCTCTCCTGGAGCGGCCGAGGTGAAGATCTTCGAAAATGTGGAGATGTTGTCGACACCCGCATTGGTGCGGGTATCCGCCAGCATGACGAGCCCCTGTTCCAGCCAGAGACCGACACAATAGGTCACGTTTGCCGTCCGTTCAGATAGAGCAGGCCGATTTGCTGCCCGAGTTCGATGTTGCGGTCAATGATTTCGGTCAGGAAGCCGTGCAGGCCCTGCTCCAGGATGGCGGCCATGTCGCCCTCGGCCGTGCGCGCATGCAGATGCGCCGCGATGCTGTGGCAGGCGCCGCGCGTGCCGCCATTGGCATCGGCGATGGCGTCCAGCACCGTATCCACCGCGCGGTAGCAGGCGTGAAGGGAGCGGGGGAGTTCCTTGCGCAGCACCAGCAGCTCCGCGACGAGCTGCGGCTGCAGCCGGGCGTGGAACACGTGCTGATAGGCGCGCAGGGCGGAGACGGAGCGGAGCACGGCCTGCCATTGCGCGTATTGCGCGGCATCGGCGTTCGGCGACGGCGCGAAGGCCGGGTGACGGACATCGAGCAGGCGGGCGGTGTTGTCCGCGCGCTCCAGCATCGTGCCGAGATGGACGAAGCGCCAGGCATCGTCGCGCAGCATGGTGTCCGTGGCGGCGCCGTTGAACAGCACGGTGCGGGATTTCACCCAATCGAGGAAGCCCGGCAGGCGGTCGCCCTTCATGACGATGGCGTCCAGCCGGCGGAACTCGATCCAGGTGTCGTTGATCGCTTCCCACATATCGACCGTCAGCGCGGTGCGGACCGTGCGGGCGTTGCGCCGGGCGGCCTCCACGCAGGCTGCGATGCCGGAAGGGTTGTCGAGATCGAGCGTCAGCCAGTGGATGACGGCTTCGGGCGTGGCGCTGGCGTGCTTGGCGCGGAAGCCGGGCTCGCAGCCGGTGGCGATGAGGAGGGAGCGCCACTCATCCTCGGCGCTGAGCGGCTGCGCCAGCATGGCCATGCGCAGGGTTGCGGCGAGGCCGCGCGCGACATTGCCCGCGCGCTCCGAATATCGGCCGAGCCAGAACAGGCAATCGGCGGTACGGGACAGCATCGGCTTACTCTTCCCCCTGCTGCTGGCGGCCGCTTTGTGATTGCGACTGGCTTTGCGTGGGGCGCGCATCTTCATCCGGCGGGGGCAGGGCGCGCTGGGCCTCGGGCGGGTCCTCCAGCAGCACCCAGGTATCCTTGGTGCCACCGCCCTGGCTGGAATTGACGACGAGAGAGCCCTCCCGCAACGCGACGCGCGTGAGCCCGCCGGGGACCATACGCACCTCCTTGCCGAAGAGGATGAAGGGGCGAAGATCGACATGGCGGGGACCGATGCCGTTCTCGCCCAGTGTCGGCACGGTGGAGAGGGCGAGGGTGGGCTGGGCGATGTAGTCGCCCGGGCGGGCCTTGATGCGGGCCGCGAAATCCTCGCGCTGTTCCTGGGTGGCGTGGGGGCCGACCAGCATGCCGTAGCCGCCGGAGCCGCGCGCCAGCTTCACCACCAGCTTGTCGAGATTGGCGAGGACGTAGTCCTGATCCGCCGGGCGCTCGCACATGAAGGTGGGGACGTTGGAGAGGATGGGCTCTTCCTTCAGGTAGAAGCGCACCATTTCGGGTACATAGGGGTAGACGGCCTTGTCATCGGCGATGCCGGTGCCGGGGGCGTTGGCGAGGGAGACATTGCCGGCGCGGTAGGCGGCCATCAGGCCGGGGACGCCCACGACGCTGTCCGCACGAAAGGCCTCGGGGTCGATGAAGTCGTCGTCGATGCGGCGGTAGATGACGTCCACACGCTTCGGGCCGGCGGTGGTGCGCATGTACACCACCAGGTCCTTCACGAAGAGGTCCGCGCCTTCCACCAGTTCCACGCCCATTTCGTCGGCGAGGAAGGAGTGTTCGTAATAGGCGCTGTTGTACGGGCCGGGGGTGAGCACCACGACGGTGGGCGTGCCGGTGCAGCCTTCCGGTGCGATGCTCTTCAGCGTTTCCAGGAGCTCTTCCGGATAGTGGCTGACGGGGGCGATGCGGTGGCGCGCGCAGATTTCCGGGAAGAGGCGGAACATCGCCTCGCGGTTCTCCAGCATGTAGGAGACGCCGGAGGGCGTGCGGCAATTGTCTTCCAGCACGTAGAACTGGTCGGCATCGGTGCGGACGAGATCGATGCCGGAGATGACGGTCCAGACACCGCCGGGCGGGGTGAAGCCCTGCATCTGGGGCAGGTAGCCTTCATTCTCCAGCACCAGCTCGCGCGGGATGCGGCCGGCCTTGATGATGGCCTGTTCCCCATAGACATCGGTGAGGAAGGCGTTCAGGGCGCGCACGCGCTGTTCGAGGCCCTGGGACAGCCGTTCCCACTCCTCCTTCGAGAGAATGCGGGGGATGACGTCGAAGGGGATCAGGCGCTCCGGGTCTCCGCCCTCCGTGTAGACGGCGAAGGTGACGCCGATGCGGCGGAAGAGGACCTCGGCCTCGCGCCGCTTCTGGTCCAGGGCCTCCTGGCCGGTGGCGTCGAGGAACCGCGCCATCTCGGTATAGGGGGTGCGGATGGCGCCATCGGCGTGCATTTCGTCGAAGGCGGAGGAAGGTCGATCTGCCACGGCTGGTTTCCGTTCTTCCTCTTCGATAGGCGCCCGCGCGGGCGCGGATGGTACGCCTCAACTTGAGCAAGGCTTTGGGGGGCGGCGCAAGCCGCTCTCCATGTTTCATCTCGCGCACCAAGCCAGGAGTGGCGTTTTTCTGCCCAAACCGGCGTCAGCCTGCCTGCGAGCGAAGCGTTGACAGGGGGAAGCGGGCTATCCGAGGGTGGGCCGGCGCCTCGACGGAGCTTGCCCATGCTGCGCCGCCAGATGATCGCCTTGCCAGCCACGCTGGCCGCCATGCCTGCCCGGGCCGAGGGGGAAGTGGACCTGCTGTTGGTGCTGGCTATCGACGCCTCAGGCAGCATTTCGGATGACGAGTTCCGGCTGCAGCGGGAGGGCTGTGCGGAGGCCATCAGCAACGCGGCCGTGCTCTCCGCGATCCGCAGCGGGCCGAGGGGCAGCATTGGCATCGCCATGGTGGAGTGGGGCGCGCCCGGCGGGGCGGCGACGGTGGTGGAGTGGCTGCGCGTGGCGGATGAGCGCAGCGCGGCCGTGGCGTCTGAGGCTTTCCGGGCGGCACCGAGGTCGCAGCAGAGTTGGAACGCGATTGGCGATGCCATCGACCACGCGGCGCGGCTGATTGCTGCCGCGCCTTTCCGTGCGGCGGAGAAGGTAATCGACGTCTCCGGCGATGCGCCGGATATGCGCGGACTGCGGCCGGCGGGCATGGCGCGGGATGATGCGGTGGCGGCGGGCATCACGGTGAATGCGCTGGCCATCCTGGGCGGCACGCCGGGCCTGGCGGAGCGCTATGCACAGGATGTGATCGGCGGGCCCGGCGCCTTCGTGATGACCGCGGAGGGGCGGGCGGATTTCGCGCGCGCCATCCGCGCCAAGCTGGTGCGCGAGATCGCCTGAGGCGGCTCAGCCCAGCCAGCCAAGCAGGCGGAACCAGCCGAAATAGAGCGGACCCAGCAGGAGGAAAGTGATGATGCCGAGCAGCAGGCACAGGATCAGCCCGTCCCGCGCGGGAACCTTGCCCATGCCCATGGCGACGATAATGGGCGCTGCCTGATAGGGCAGCAGGGGTGTGGCATAGCCGAGGACCTGCACCATCAGCACCGTTTCCAGCGGCAGGCCGCTGCCATCCGCGAGGCTTTGCGCGAGAGGCGTGAACAGGGCGGGTACGCCATTGGCGGTGACGAGGAAGTTGAGCACCGCTGTCAGCCCCACGAGCGAAGCGAAGCTTGTGGCAGGCTGGAGGGGGTCCAGGGGCAGGATGGCGAGCAGCTTCTGCCCCAGCAGCATGCCGAGGCCGGAATGCGAGACCAGGGCGGCAAGGCTGAGGATGGCCGCGACATAAATGCAGGTGCGGATGTTCACCCCCGCAGCGAATTCCTCGCCATTGAGGAAGCCGATGCGGGGCAGCAGGCAGAAGCAGGCGGCCGCGAGGCCCACCCAGGCCGGCTGGATGCCGTGCACGGAATCCGTCATCCACAGGGCGAGGGTGACGGTGAGGAGAATGGAGAGGCGGCGCTCTGCCGGGGAAAGGGGGGTGGTCGGGCCTTCCATGGGGGTTGCCAGCGGGCGGGCGGGGAAGAGCAGGCAGATGAGCGCCGCCATCACCACGCCCTTCAGCACGCCGAGCACGGGGGCGTGCAGCAGCAGGTAAGGCAGATAGGCGAAGTGCAGGCCGAAAGTGCTTTCCACCGCGCCGGCCATGACGAGGTTGGGCACGTTGGCGGGCAGGATGGTTGCGGAGAGCTGGAAGGTTCCGAAGCCGACCGCCAGCGCCAGGCCGTAGCGGCCCTTACTGCCTTCCCCCAGCCCGGCACGGTCTGCCAGCGCCAGGACGATGGGCATCAGCAGGGCGATGCGGCCCATGTTGGAGGGCATGACAAAGGCCAGCACGTAGGTGAGCAGCACGACGCCGCCGACCATGCGCGGCCAGGAGCCGGAGAGGTGCGCCGCCAGCAGGCGTGCCACGCGGTCCGCGAGCCCGACCTTGCGGATGGCGACACCCATGACGAAGCCGCTGAGCACCAGCCAGAAGGCGGCGGAGAGGAAGCCGGAGAACACCACCTCCGCCGGTGCGATGTGCAGCACCATGGCGGTGGCGAAGAAGAGAAGCGCCGTGAGGTATTCCGGCAACCTGGCGGTGGCCCAGAGGCCGATGGTGGCCGCCGTCAGCGCAGCGGGCAGCAGCAGCCCTGCCGTGGAACCCAGTTGCATCAAGGCGCTTCTCTCCGCTTCAGCGGGGGTGGGATATGGCGGGAAGCAGCCTTAGGCCAGCATGCGCGTATCGCCATCCACCGCGATGGCCTGGCCGGAGATGGTGCGGCCGCGATGGCTGCAGATGAACAGGATCTGGTCCGCGAGCTGTTGCGCGGTGACGTAGTCCTTGATGGAGACGTAGGAGAAGGCGGCCTTCTCCACTTCCGCGAAGGGCAGGCCACGCTGCTGGGCCTTGGCCTCCAGCACGCGGCGCTGGCGGTCCCCGGCCACCAGCCCGGGCAGGATGGCGTTGACGCGAATGCCGTCGCCGCCGAGCTCGATAGACAGCGACTTGGTGAAACCGATGACGCCCCATTTGGCGGCGGCGTAGGGGCTGCGGAGCGCGAAGCCGAACTGGCCGGCTGCGGAGGAAAGGTTGACGATGGAGGGATTGCTGCTCTTGCGCAGGTGCGGGACCGCGAGGCGCGCCAGGTTGAACTGGCTGGTCAGGCACACATTGATGCAGCGGTCCCAATCCTCGGGGTTGATCTCCTCCACCTTGCCGGTGGGGCCGGCGATGCCGGCATTGTTCACCAGCACGTCCAGCCCGCCGAGGAAGGAGACGGCTTCCTCCACCAGCGTCGCGACCTGTGCGCGGTCCGCCACATCGGTGACGCGGTGGCCGACGCCAGAGGGGAGGGTGGCGAGGCCGGCGGCATCCACGTCGCAGGTGAAGACCCTGGCGCCCTCGGCCACGAAGGCTTCCACGATGCCGCGCCCGATGCCGGCGGCGCCGGCGGTGACGAGCACGCGCAGGCCGGTGAGTCCGAGATCCATCTGTCGTTTCCTCTGTTCTTTTGGTCTGTCAGGCGTCCGCGGGTAGCACGCCACGGGCGATGATGAAGCTGGCCGCCTGGTCGATATCGCTGGCGATGGCGGCCTCGGCGGCGGCGGCATTCCCGGCCTCGATGGCGGCCAGGGCCTCCGCGTGGCGGTGCCGGGCGTGGCCGAGCTGGATGCGGCGAGGACTGGCGCGCAGGTCGAGATTGATGACCGGCCCGGCCTTCAGCCACAGCCCGGCGATGATGCCGCGCAGTGTCGGCAGGCCGCAGGCGTCGTAGATGGCGAAGTGCAGGTCCCGGTTCAGCTCGACGGAGAGGGCAGGGTCGAAGCTGTCTTCGTCCGCCAGGGCGCGGAAGGCGGCTTCGGCGCGGCGGATGGCTTTGAGCTGGGCCTGCGTGCGGTGCTGGGCGGCGCGGGCGGCGGCCAGGCCCTCCACGGCCATGCGGGTATCGGCCAGTTCGCGGAAGCCGCGCGCCGTCATGACCGGGACGCGCACGGCCCGGTTGGGGGCGACCTCCAGGGCACCATCGGCCACAAGGCGGCTGACGGCTTCGCGCACCGGCATGACGGACACGCCGAGGACGGCGGCGCTGTCTCGCAACGAAAGGCGCTCGCCCGGGGCGAGGCGGCCGGAAATCAGAAGTTCCGAGAGCTGAGCGTAGATAGTGTCGCCCAGGGTCCGGCGTTCGAGTGGTTCGAGATCGGTAACGGCGGAGGTCATCGAGACGACTATAGACAGGCCGCGCCTGCTTTGCGATGGTATCTGTGATCTCAGATCGCACTAACGAGCCCCGCAAACCTGGGGCCGAAAAGGGAACGTCCAATGACAGAGCTTTTCCGACCGACCCGTCGTGGCCTGTTGGCAGGGGGCGCCGCCATGCTGGCGATGCCCTCCATCTCCTATGGCCAGTCCGATGTGGTGAAGATCGGCCACCTGACGCCGCGCACCGGCTTCCTCGGCCCACTGGGCGAGTTTGCCGTGAATGCCGCGCAACTTGCGGCGGATGAGATCAACGCCGCGGGCGGCATCAACGGCCGGAAGCTGGAAGTGCTGTTCGAGGACAGCGTGAACCCGCAGACCGCCTCGGCGAAGGCGGAGCGCCTGACGCAGCGCGACAAGGTCGCCTGCATCGTGGGCGAGATCAATTCCGCGTCGGCGCTGGCGATCGGGCAGGTGGTGCAGCGCGAGAAGGTGCTGTTCATCAACACCGGCGCCAACTCCGATGCCCTGCGCGGCAGCGATTGCCGCCGGTACATGTTCCACACCGAGTCGCAGAACTCGATGATGGTGAAGACCGCCGGCCGCGCGATCCTCGACCAGGGGCTGGTGCGCGGGAAGAAGTACTACGCGCTAACGGCCGACTATGCCTTCGGCCACGACCTGCTGCGGGTGGCCAAGCGCTTCCTCGGCGAGAATGGCGCGACGGTGGCGGGCGAGGACCTGGTGCCCACGGAGCTGACCGATTTCTCGCCCTTCCTGCTGAAGATCCGTCAGGCGCGGCCGGATGTTGTCATCGGCAACCTCGCCGGCGCGCAGGTGACGAACTTCCTGAAGCAGTACAGCGAGTATGGGCTGCGTTTCCCGATCGCTGGCTTCGGCTTCGATATCGCGCTGGCCTGGGGCGCCGGGCCGGGCAACTTCCTCGGCACCTGGCCGGTGGTGTGGCACCATCTGGTGGACACTCCGTCCTCCAAGGCCTTCACCCAGGCCTTCCGTGCCAAGGCCGGCAAGCCGCCGGAAAACCAGGCGTGGAGCGACTACACCGCGATGCGCATTATCGCGCAGTCCATGAACGAGCTGAAGAGCACCGACGCCACCAAGGTGGTGGAGCATCTGGAGAAGGGTGCCAAGTTCGATATCCTGAAGCCGCGCGAAGGCTACTTCCGTGCGCGCGACCACCAACTGATGATGGAGCTCTACGCCATCACCGCGCTGCCGGCCGACAAGGTGCAGAATCCGTTCGACATCTTCACCTCTTCCGCCGCCATTCCGGGCCCGAATGAAAGCCTGGAGGCGGTTGCGGCCACGGCTGAGGAAAACGTCTGCACCTTCCCGTCCTGACGCATCAGCCGCGCCCGTCCCTGGTGGGGCGGGCGCATCTGCCTACAGGGGGATTTGTCTTTGGAAATCGTCTTCATCCTGGAGCAGGTGCTGAATGGCCTGCTCATCGGGGCCAATTACCTGCTGATCGCGCTCGGGCTTTCGCTGATCTTCAGCCTGGGCGGCGTGGTGAACCTCGCGCATGGCGCGTTCTATGCCATCGGTGCGTATCTGACGGTCGCGCTCTCACCCACCATTGGCTTCGGAGGCGCCATTGTCGTCTCGCCGGTGGTGGTGGCCCTGCTGGGGCTGGTGATCGAGCGCCTGCTATTGAGCCGCTTCTATCGCGGTGACCCGATCCTGTCCCTGCTGCTGACCTTTGGCCTGGCGATGGTAGCGGAGCAGAGCCTGCGCATGATTTTCGGCGCGGCGCCTGTGCCATTCTCGATTCCGATGTGGCTGCGCGGGCAGGTGTTCATCGGCGAGTTCATCTATTCCAAGTACCGCCTGATCATCCTGGGCGTCGCGGTGCTGTGCGTGGCCGGGCTGTGGCTGCTGCTGAAGCGCACGGCCTTCGGGCGCGTGGTGCGCGCGGGCGTGCAGAACCCCGACATGGTGGCCGCGCTCGGCATCTCCCTGAAGCCGTATATGACGGCGGTGGTGATGATCGCTGTCGGCCTCGCCGCGCTGGCGGGCACGATGATGGCGCCCGTCACCGGCGTGACGCCCACCATGGGTGCGGAGATCCTGACCTTCGCCTTCGTCGTGGTGGTCATTGGCGGGCTCGGCTCCTTCTGGGGCGTGGTGCTCGCGGCCATGATCGTGGGCGTCGTGCGTGGGCTTGCCGCCTATACCTTTCCCCCGGCCACCGAGGCCGCTGTCTACATGCTGATGGTGCTCGTCCTGCTGCTGCGTCCGCGCGGCCTGTTCGGCGAACGCATCCAGCGCTTCGAATAAGGGCGGCATCGCGATGACGCGGAATCCTTTGATGCTCGAACTGCGCCCGCTGCTGATCGGCCTGGCCGGTGTCGTGCTGTTGCCCTTCCTCCTGGACATGCTGGGGCTGACCATGACGACGGCGACCGATGTGGTCGTCTTCGCCGTGGCGGTGATGGGGCTGAACATTCTTGTTGGCTGGACGGGGCTTGTCTCCTTCGGCCATGGCGCCTGGTTCGGCATCGGCGCCTATGCGGCGGCGTTGCTGCAACGGCATTTCCTGCCCGGCGCGATGGTGCTGCCGGCGATTGGTGCGCTGGTGATCGTGGCGGTGTTCTCGGCCATTGCCGGTGCGCTGATCCTGCGGCGGCGCGGCGTGTACTTCTCGCTGCTGACGCTGGCCTTCACCGCGATGCTATTCTCCATCGCCTTCCGTTGGACGGAAGTGACGGGCGGCGAGGACGGGCTGGGCAATGTGCAGCGCTGGGAGTCGCTGGCCAACTCGAACAACTATTACATGGTCGTGGCCGCGGTGGCGCTGGTGGTGCTGTGGGGGCTGTGGCGCCTGCGGCGTTCGCCGGTTGGCACGGTGCTGGTGGCCATTCGCGAGAATGAAGGCCGCACGGGTTTCCTGGGCTACGACAGCAACCGCTACAAGCTGATGGCCTTCACCATCTCCGCTACCATCACGGGGTTGGCGGGCGTGCTGAGCGTGTTCAACCACCGCTTCGCCTCGGCGGACCCAATCAACATCGCCTTCTCGGGCGAGTTGCTGGCGATGGTGGTGATCGGTGGCATGCGCAGCTTCATCGGGCCTGCGCTGGGCGCGCTGTTCTTCATCCTGTTCCGCGAATTCCTCTCGATCTACACGCCGAACTGGCTGTTCTTCTTCGGCCTGCTGTTCGTCGGGTTCATCGTGTTCTCGCCGGACGGTCTGGTGGGCATCGGCAAGCGCGTGCTGGGCATGGTGCGGCCGAAGCCGCCGGCGGAAGGTGCAGCGATGGCGGCTCGCAAGGCCGGTGCCTCCGGGCGTATTCCCGCGCGCTTCATCCGGGAAGGGCAGACGCGGGGCGCGGTGCTGACCGCTGAGTCCATGCGGAAATCCTTCGGCGCGGTGAAGGCGGTGCGGGGCGTGTCCTTCGCCGTGGACGACAAGCGCCTGCATGCGCTGATCGGCCCCAACGGTGCGGGCAAGACGACGGCGTTCAACCTGCTTTCCGGCATGTTCCCGCTGGATGAAGGGCATGTGATGCTGGACGGGCAGCGTGTGGATGGGATGCCGCCGCATGCCATCACGCGTGCGGGTCTTGGCCGCTCCTTCCAGATCACCAACCTGTTCCCGGGCCTCTCGGTGGAGGAGAATATCCGCCTGGCGGTGCAGGCGCGGCACCCGGCGCGGTTCTCGCTATTCCGCGATGCCAATGGCATCGAGGATCTGCGGGCCGATACGGCGGAGCTTCTGCGCTGGACCGGCATGGCGGGCGTGGAGCAGGCGGAGGCGGGCAGCCTTTCCTATGGCGGGCAGCGCCTGCTGGATATGGGCCTGGCCCTGGCCACCAAGCCGCGCATCCTGCTGCTGGACGAGCCCCTGGCGGGCCTGGCCGCGGCCGAGCGCGAGCGTGTGGGCGACCTGATCAAGACGCTCTCCAACGACATTCCGGTGCTGCTGGTGGAGCATGATATCGACCGCGTCTTCCGCATGGCCGACCGCGTGACGGTGATGGCGGATGGCGAGGTGTTGGTGGATGGCGGCGTGGCCGATGCGCGCGACGATGCGCGGGTGCAGGCGGTCTATCTCGGCTCCGGCGCGCATGCGCTGGCGGAAAAGCCGCGGCCTTCCGCCGTGAAGGATGCTCCGCTGCTGGAGCTGAAGCACGTCAATACCTTCTACGGCAAATCCCACATCCTCAACGATGTCAGCTTCAATGTCCGGCAGAATGAGGTTGTGGCGCTGCTGGGACGCAACGGCGCGGGCAAGTCCACGCTGTTGAAGACCATGATCGGCACGGCGCGGCCCGCCTCCGGCACCATCACCCTGGCCGGGGAGCAGATCGCCGGCCTGTCTCCGGACAAGGTGGCGCGACGGGGCGTGGGTTTCGTGCCGCAGGGGCGTGCGCTGTTTGCCGGGATGACGGTAGGCGAGAACCTCGGGCTCGGCCGGTTGAAGCGGCTGACGGGCGCCGGCATCCATTGGGAGGAGGAGCGTATCCTCCAGTACTTCCCGCGCCTGAAGGAGCGCTGGAACGTGGCGGCGGACCGGCTCTCCGGCGGTGAGCAGCAGATGGTGGCGGTGGCCCGCGCTCTTTCGGGCGATACGCGGCTGCTGCTGCTGGACGAGCCGTTCGAAGGGCTTTCTCCCGCCGTCACCGAGGAACTGTTCGAGACCTTCGACAAGCTGCGTCAGGAGGTTTCCATCATCATCGTCGATCATCACCTGGATCTGGCGCTGGCCATCTCCGACCGCACCGTCGCGCTGGAGCGCGGCACGGTGCAGTGGAATGGCGAGTCTCGCCTGCTGCGGGAGGATGACGAGCTTCGCCGGAAGGTGCTGTGGCTGTGAGCGATACGGTTGCCATTATCGGCAGCGGCCTGATCGGCCGTGCCTGGGCCATGATCTTTGCCAGGGCAGGTTGGCAGGTGAAGCTGTGGGACCCGGCGGAGGGCGTGGCGGAGAAGGCTGTCGGCCTCTGCGCCACCGGCCTGCAGGATCTGGCCAAGCATGGGCTATGCGATGAGCCCGACAGCGCGGCGAAGCGGATTTCCGCCTGCGCCACGCTGGAGGAAGCGGCATCCCAGGCCGACTTTATCCAGGAAAACGGGCCGGAAACGCTGGAGGTGAAGCGCGACCTGTTCGCGCGGCTGGATGCGGCGGCGCCAGAGCGGGCGATCATTTCGTCTTCCTCCTCCGCGATCCGCACCTCGCTGTTCACGGAAGGGCTGAAGGGGCGGGCACGTTGCCTGATCGGGCACCCGGTCAACCCACCGCACCTCATTCCGCTGGTGGAGCTTTCCGGCGCGGACTGGACTTCACCGGAGACCATCGAGCGGGCGCGGGCGGTGTATGAGGCGATCGGCCAGGTGCCGATCACCGTGCTGAAGGAGGTGGAGGGCTTTATCCTCAACCGGCTTCAAGGCGCGCTGCTGGCGGAGGCGTTCCGGCTGACATCCGAGGGCTATGTGACGCCCGAGGACCTGGACAAGACGGTCTCGGACGGGCTGGGGCTGCGGTGGAGCTTCCTCGGGCCCTTCGCCACGATCGAGATGAATGCGCCGGGCGGCATCGAGGATTATTGCGCCCGCTACACGGGTTTCTACAAGCGGCTGGCGGCGGAACCGGCGGCGCCGGAGGTCTATGGCTCCCGGGCCGTGGGCGCCATCATGGCGCAGTGGAAGCGCGCGAAGGATCTGCCGGCGAAGATGCGCTGGCGTGACCGCCGGCTGGCGGCATTGCGGGCGCACAAGGCGTCCGCCGAGAAGGAAGGCTGAAGGCAGCATGGCTACGAAGCGCAAAGTCATCATCACCTGCGCCGTGACGGGCGCGATCCATACCCCGTCCATGTCGCCTTATCTGCCGGTGACGCCTGAGGAGATTACCGAGGCGGCGATTGGCGCGGCGGAGGCGGGCGCGGCGGTGGTGCACCTGCATGCCCGCGACCCGGAAACCGGCATGCCCGATCAGTCACCGGAGGCCTTCGGGAAGTTTCTGCCGATTATCAAGCAGCGCTCCAATGTAGTGGTGAACCTCACCACCGGCGGCGCGCCGACCATGACCATTCAGGAGCGCGTGCGGCCGGCGGCGACCTTCAAGCCGGAGGTGGCGTCGCTGAACCTGGGCTCGATGAATTTTGGCCTGTTCGGTATGCTGAACCGCTTCAAGGACCTGAAGCATCAGTGGGAGAAGGAGTACCTTGGCAACAAGGACATCATCTTCCGCAACAGCTTCGGCGACATCGAGCATATTCTGACGACCTGCGCGGGCAATGACACGCGCTTCGAATTCGAGTGCTACGACACGGCGCATCTCTACAACCTGAAGTATTTCTACGATCAAGGTCTGGTGAAGGCGCCGCTGTTCATCCAGACCGTGTTTGGGCTCCAGGGCGGTATCGGCAACCATCCCGACGACGTGCTGCACATGAAGCGCACGGCGGACCGGCTGTTCGGCGACAAGTACCAGTGGTCGGTGCTGGGTGCGGGCCGGCACCAGCTCAACATCGCGGCCATGGCTGCGGCGATGGGCGGGCATGTGCGCGTCGGGCTGGAGGACAGCCTCTGGTCTGGCCCGGGCAAGCTGGCGCAAAGCAATGCCGAGCAGGTGAAGGCGGCCCGGCAGATCATCGAGGGGCTAGGCATGGAAATCGCGACGCCGGATGAAGCGCGCGAGATCCTGTCTCTGAAGGGCGGCGACAAGGTCGCCTTCTGACCGGCGCCGGTGGGGGCTGCGAAAGCCCCCGCCGGGCGGGTGTTGGTTCAGTAGATGCCGGGCAGATAGACGACGTCGCCCTCGCGGCCACCCCTGAACACCGGGGTTCCGGGCGCCTGGCGCGCGACGGGGTTGGCGTATTCGGCCTGGGTGGCATCGCCGGTCAGCTGGCGGGCAATGCGGTCGCCGCCTCCCACGATATTGCCGGTGTAACCGGGGTCGTATTCGACGGCGAAGTTTTCGCCCTTGCCGGTGACGTGGAAAGCCGGCTCTGCATGCAGGGCGGTTTGGGCCATTCCAAAGAAGGCCGCAGAAGCAAGAAGAATTCGAAACGATTTCATTGTGGCGTTCCCCTCCAGGGGTTGTCTGGCTGGCAGAGTGTTTGCCGCTGGCCCCGATATGTGCCCGCGGCCACGCTTTGGGAACGCCGGGATCGGTGATACCCGGTATCGGCTCCGCTGATGATGCAGGAAACGAAACCCTTGGCTGGCCTCGTGCTCTATAAGTCCATGCTGTAGAGACCGAGCTTCATGCCGCATCCGGACACATGGCTGCGCGTACTGCCCCAGGGCCTGTTCTGCGAGCCGGGCGATTTTTTCATCGATCCCGTATCGGCGGTGGAGCGCGCCGTGATCAGCCATGGGCATTCCGATCATGCCCGGCCGGACCACAATGCCGTGCTGGCTACCGAAGCGACGCTGGCCATCATGGCCGCGCGGCTGGGTGAGGGGCGGGCAGGCCGGGTGCAGCAGGCCTTGGCCTATGGCCAGAGCATTGAGCAGAAGGGCGTGCGGATCACGCTGGTGCCAGCGGGGCATGTACTGGGTTCCGCGCAGGTCGTGCTGGAGTGGCAGGGGAGCCGCGCGGTGATCTCCGGCGACTACAAGCGGCAGGAGGACCCCACCTGCCTGCCGTTTCAGCCTGTGCCCTGCGATGTGTTCGTCACCGAGGCGACCTTCGCGCTACCGGTATTCCGCCACCCACCGGCACAGGCGGAAATGCGGCGGTTGCTGGAGAGCGTGGCACTGTTCCCGGATCGCGGGCATCTGGTTGGGTGCTATGCGCTGGGGAAGTGCCAAAGGCTGATCGCGGAACTGCGGCAGGCCGGGTTTGACCGGCCGATCTATCTCCATGGGGCGCAGGCGGCGATGTGCGCGCTTTATCAGCGTTTCGGGGTGGAATTGGGCGAGCTGCTGCCCGTGCCCAGGCCGCAGAAGCGCGGCGAGACGGTGCTGGCGGGAGAAATCGTGCTGGCGCCGCCCAGCGCGGAATCCAACCCCTGGGCACGGCGGCTGGCGGACCCGGTAACGGCGTTGGCCTCGGGCTGGATGCGGGTGCGGCAACGTGCCAAGGCGCGCGGTGTCGAGCTGCCGCTGGTGGTGAGCGACCATGCGGACTGGCCCGACCTGCTGGAGACGATCGAAGAGGTGGGGGCGCCGGAGGTCTGGGTGACGCATGGGCGGGAGGACGCGCTGATCCACGCCCTGGCCCAGCACGGCGTGCGCGGACGCGCCCTGCACCTGCTGGGGCGCGAAGAGGATGAGACGGAAGCGGATATCGCGGAGGCCGAGGCATGAGCCTGCCCGCCTTCGCCGACCTGCTGGAGCGGCTGATCTTCACGCCGGGGCGTAATGCCAAGCTGGCATTGCTCCGGCGCTGGTTCGCGACGCAGCCGGACCCGGACCGGGGCATCGGGCTGGCGGCGATCGCGGGGGAGCTGTCCTTTACGCTGGCCAAGCCTTCCATCGTGCGGGAGCTGGTGGCGGGGCGTACGGACCCGGAACTGCTGGCCATGAGCTACGACTATGTCGGCGATCTGGCCGAGACCGTGGCGTTGATCTGGCCGGAGGCCGAACCGAGACCTAACCGCCCGCCGCCCGACCTTTCCGAGGTGGTGGAGGCGCTGGAGCTGGCGGCGAAGTCCGACATTCCGGGCATCATGGCGGACTGGCTGGATGTACTGGATGCCGGTGGGCGCCTGGCGCTGATCAAGCTGGTGACGGGCGGGCTGCGCGTGGGTGTCTCCGCGCGGTTGGCTCGGCAGGCGCTGGCGGATTGGTCCGGGAAGCCGGTGGAGGAGATCGAGGAGGTCTGGCACGGCATTCCGGTGCCCTACCAGCCATTGTTTGAATGGCTGGAAGGAAGGGCGTCCCGCCCGGACCCGCGGGATGTGCCCGTCTTTCGCCCGCCCATGCTGGCGCAGGCGCTGGAGGCGGCGGATGTCGCGGCGCTGGACCACACCGCCTTCCGTGCCGAGTGGAAGTGGGATGGGGTGCGGGTGCAGGTGGCATCCGGCCCCGGAGGCGCGCGGCTGTGGTCCCGCACGGGCGAGGATTACTCGGGCGCCTTTCCGGAGATCATGGAGGCGCTGGATTTCCACGCCGTGCTGGATGGCGAGCTTCTGGTCATCCGTGATGGCGAGGTAGCGCCCTTCGCCGACCTGCAGCAGCGGCTGAATCG
Source organism: Acetobacteraceae bacterium AT-5844 (assembly GCA_000245075.1). GTDB lineage: Bacteria > Pseudomonadota > Alphaproteobacteria > Acetobacterales > Acetobacteraceae > Pseudoroseomonas. The sequence goes on along the minus strand of JH599985.1, from coordinate 8,712 downwards.
GAAAGTGGTCGGCCCCAAGCTGTTGCGGGAGTACCCGGCGGGACTGCGGCTGTACGACATGCTGTTCGAGGGCAGCGAGGATTTACGGCCCCTGAGCTTCGACATGCGGCGGGACCGGCTGGAGGCCTGGTTTGCACGGGTGCGGCCCAGGGCGATGGACCTCTCACCGCAGGTGGCCTTCGCCTCGATGGAGCAACTTTCCGCGCTACGGGAGGGCGCGCGGGCGGCGGGGATCGAGGGGCTGATGCTCAAGCGGGGCGATTCGCCCTATGTCGCCGGGCGGCCTAAAGGCCTTTGGTGGAAGTGGAAGCGCGCGCCGCTCAGCGTCGATGCGGTGCTGATGTACGCCCAGCGCGGCCACGGCAAGCGCAGCAGTACCTATAGCGACTACACCTTCGGCCTCTGGCGGCAGGACGGCGCGGGCAGAGAGGAGCTGGTGCCGGTGGGGAAGGCCTATTCCGGCTATACGGACCAGGAGTTGGTGTGGCTGGACCGCTGGATCCGCAACCACACCATCGGCCGGTTCGGCCCGGTGCGGGAGGTGGAAAAGGAACTGGTGCTGGAGGTGGTGTTCGACGCCGCCCAGCTTTCGGGCCGCCACAAATCCGGCGTGGCCATGCGCTTCCCCCGCATTTCCCGCCTGCGTCCGGACAAGCCCGCCGCCGAGGCGGACCGGCTGGAGGTGCTGATGGCCATGGTGGAGAATCGGCCGGAGGGAACGGCCTGAGAAGTGAGGGGCGCGGATCATCCCGCGCCTCTCGCCTCCCGAAGCCGAATGCTGACTCCGCTTACAGGGAGAAGCGTGCGACAGCCTCGGGGTCCCAGGCGCCATCCCGGCCTTCCGCCTTCACCGTCACGAACAGCGTGTTGCCGGCATCGTCCAGGGCGAAGCTGTTGGGATGGACCGGCAAGGGAAGCTCGGACCGCTTGGCAAGGCTGTCCAGCGCCAGGGTTGTCAGCGTGCCGCCACCGCGGCAGGCGACGTAAAGCGCGCCGCGCTTCGGGTCGGCCAGCAGCGTCACCGGGCCGGCGGGCACCGGGGCCTCGGCCAGCAGGCGGCCGGTCTCTGGTTCCAGCGCGACCACGCGGTTGCCGGGGTTACGGGATACGAAGCCGGGGGACGCGCGCTGCTGCATCCTGCGGATGCCTTCCAGCCCCTGGTCCACCGCCAGCAGCCGGTTGTTGGTGGGGTCCCAATCCAGCTTCAGCGGCTGCTCGGCGCCGCCAGCCTCGGTCTCCCGCACCACTTCCAGCTTCTCGGCGTCCACCGTCACCAGCTTGCCAGCCAGGGTGGAGATGAAGATGCGGTCGCCGGAGGGTGGGAGCGCGATGCCCATGGCGGCAGGGCCGATGCCGGTCACTGTCCGGTCCAACGCCGCGCGGCGGGTGTCCACCACGTACAGGACGCCATCCTTCATGCCGAGCCCGGGCAGGTAGAGCCGCCCGCGCGACGCGTCCAGCACCAGGCGGCGGAGGCCATAGGGGGGAGCCTTCTTGCCGTCCGGCTGTTCCACCATCTCGGCCAGCTGGATCGTGGTCAGCACCGCGTTGCTCGCGACGTCGATGATGCTGATCGAGGCGTGCACCGCGTGGCCGACATAAAGGCGGCCGGCTTCCTCATCGAGCGCCAGACCGAAGCCCCAGACGGGCAGCGCGATTTCCGCCTGCACGGCCAGGGTGGTGGGGTCCAGGCGGAACACGCGCGGCGGCGGCGCGCCAGGAGCGAAGCCGCCGGCGGAGGCGACGAACAGCGCGTTCTGCTTCGGGCTGTGCACGATCTCATAGAGATGCGGCGCGATGTCGACCCGGAGCGAGGCGGTCTGTGCCTGGGCGGAGCGGAGCAGGCCAGGGGCGGCCATGCCAAGCCCCGCCAGGGCCAGCCATTCCCGCCGACGCAGGACGGGGAGGAGGGACGGATTGGTCATGGCTACTGTTCTCCGCGCACAAAGATGCTCCCATGTATGGTACTGATAATCATTTGCAAATGATAAATCGTGGCGCATGGAGTGGTGTGTGTGCCGCGTGTGGCACAGATGAAACGCAGTTCATGCGCTGTGCATGGAACCTTGGCTGTTAGCGCGGCGTTGGCCCCGAGGAACCGCGAGGAGTCGCGGGCAAGAGGAGCGATGCCATGCTGAAATGGGCCCTGATCTGCCTTGTCATCTCGATCATCGCCGGTGCGCTGGGCTTCCGGGGCGTCGCCTCGGCCACGGCCACGCTGGCCAAGGTGCTGTTCGGCATCTTCCTGATCCTGTTCCTGATCTTCCTGATCATGGCCTTCATGGCCGGCGGCGCGATTGCGTAGTTAACCCGCAACGCACCTGTTGACGCGGAAGCGTAACCGCCCTATTTCGCGGGCCTCGGCGCCGGAGACGGTGGCCGGGGTTCCCGAAGGGCGGTTCGCCCGCCGGGTCTCGCGTATGGCGGCCTTAGCTCAGTTGGTAGAGCGCCACGTTGTGGTCGTGGATGTCACGGGTTCGAGCCCCGTAGGTCGCCCATCCGCTTTCCTCCATGTTTCCCTGAACACTTCGCTTTCGCAAACGGTCCAGGCTTGCCTTGACCGGGACGGCCGGCATCATGGCCGCGCCACGGAGTGACAGGACCATCATGACGACCCTTCCCGCCGACCCCGAGCGCCAGGAGCTCGAGGCGCGCCGCTTTGCCAAGCTGGACGAGATGTGGCGCAGGCACGGAACGGCGGATGAATGGGTGCTCTGCCCGCATATGATGCGGAACGGAGATTTCTTCATTGCACTCTCCCTGCTGCATGAGTTCCGCCACCTGCATGGTGGCGGGCGGCCGATCCGCCTGTTGGTGACGGATGAAAAACAGGCGGCACTGGCCAGCATGTTCACGGACCGCGTGGATACCGTGCGTCAGGCGGGCGTGCTGACCAGCCTGCCCATTGCCGAGACCATGCGGTGGATGGAGACACGGGGTCTGGACCGGTTCGGGCCGGGTGGGCTGCTGATGATGCAGCCTTGGTCCTTCACCCGGGCATCGTTTCACCTGAATTCCTTCATCACCCACGGCCACGCTTTCTACAGCAGCATGATGGCGATGGTGCTGCGGCTGCCACCGAACACCGCCCTCTCGCCCGCGCCCGTGACGGAGCAGGCACGGCAGCACGCCGTGGCGCTGGCGGCGGAGGCGGGGGTGGCGCCCGGGCGCAGCCTGATCCTGTTCCCTTATGCGCAGAGCTTCCGGGGCGATTGGCAAGGCATCCTGCAAGTGCTGGCCGAGCGGGCGAAGGCGGAGGGGCTGGTGGTGCTCACCTCCTGCGTGCCGGGGCGGGAGGAGCCGATACCCGGCACCGAGGCGGTGGATATTCCCTTCCCGTTGCTGCGCCCGTTTTGCGAGCATGCGGGCTTCGCGGTCTCCGCCCGCAGCGGGATCAGCGACATGTTGGCCCGGATCCGTGCCCGCCATGTGGTGATCTATGACCGCACCGACCTGGCGCGCGGCTGGAGCCTGCGTGCGTTGGGCTGGGGCGGGGATGCGGCGGAGATCGTGCTGGAGCCGGGGCAGTTTCCGGAGGCGGAGGCAGCGGGGCGCATCTGGGATGCACTGCTCGACGACGCGGATGCCGCGCAGCCCTGCGCGCTTCCCCTCGATATCGATTCCTTCCTGGCCCTCTCGCCGCTGGCCCTGCCGGCCGGTGCGAAGGAGGCCCGCACGGTCCTCGGTCTTTCCGCGCCGCATGCGCGGTTTCGCGGCCTGATAGCGCATCCGGGTATCGTGTTGGCGGAGGGATGGTATGCGAGCCCGCGCCTCCAATGGACTTATGGAACCCGCTCCGCCTTCCATCTGCGGTGCGATGCGGCCATCGCCGCCGCGGCGCGGGAGGGGCGCGCGAAGTTGGTGCTCCGGGGGCAGGCGGCGGTTTCGGCGAATGTGCCGGAACTGACGGTCGAGGTGAGGCTGGGCAAACTGGCCCATACCCATACCTTCCACACGGGCAAGCCTGCCGTGTTGGACCTGCCACTGCCACGTGCCGCCCGGTTGGACGAGGCGCTACCGTGCGAGATTCTCATCAAGGACCCGCCGGCCCAGCATCGCGTGCAGGGCCGGGGTGACGACCGGCGGCCTCTGGGCTTCGGGATTTCCGAACTTCTGGTCCGGGTGGAGGGCTGAGGGGCCCTTTGGCTCAGCGCGCGCGGTCCAGCAGCATGAGTGCGCCGCCGGCCACCAGGCCCCAGAAGGCGGCGCCGATGCCGAAGACGGAGAGGCCGGATGCCGTGGTGACGAAGGTCAGCATGGCGGGCAGGCGGTTCCGCTCCTCGCTGGCGGCGGAGGTGAGGGCGCCGCCCAGCGTGGCCAGCAGGGCGAGGCCCGCGACCGTCTGGATCAGCAGCGGCGGCGCGGCGGCGATGAAGGCGGCGGCGGCACCGGCGCCCAATCCCAGCACCCAGTAGCCGACACCGCCAGCGACGGAGGCGACCCAGCGCTTCGCCGGGTCCGGATGCGCATCCTTCCCGGCGCACAAGGCCGCCGTGATGGCGGCGAGGTTGATGGCGTGCGCGCCGAGAAAGGCGATGATGGCGCTGGCGAGTCCGGTGAGGGTGAAAATCGGCCCCGGCTCCGGCCGGTAGCCATGGGCGTGCATCACGGCGAGGCCGGGCACGTTCTGCGAGGCCATGGTGACGAGGAACAGCGGCACCCCGAGCCCGATGGCGGCGCCCAGGCTGAATTGCGGCATGATGAATTCAGGCCAGGTGACGGCGAAGGCCATGCCCTGCGGCATGGGCGTGGAGGCCAGCACCACGATGGCCGCCGCCAGCACCGCGACCGGCACCGCGTAGAGCCGCGCGAAGCGCCAGGCCAGGGCCCAGGCCAGGATGACGGGCAGGGCGAGCATCGGCATGGCGCCCGTGGCGCGGACGGGGGCGAGGCAGATCTCGAAGAGGATGCCGGCGAGCATGGCGCTGGCGAGGGAGTTGGGAATGGCGGCCACGGCCCGGCCGAAGGGCTTCCATAGCCCGGCCACCACGATCAGCGCCGCCGCGACCAGGAAGGCCCCGGTGGCGGCGGGAAAGCCGCCTTCCAGCGCGCCTGTGGCCGCCAGCAGCGCGGAGCCCGGGGTGGACCAGGCGAGGGTGATGGGCATCCGCCAGCGCGTGCTGAGCCAGATGGCGAGAAGGCCCTGCGCGAGGCAGAGCATGAGCAGCCCGCCAGCGGCCTGGGCAGGCGTGGCGCCCACCACCGCATAGCCGTGCAGGACGAGGGCGAAGGTGCTGGCGAAGCCGACCACGGAGGAGAGCAGCCCGGCCACGATGGGTTGCAGCAGGCTGGGGGAGGGATCGGCTGTGCTCATCATGCATCCGCTTGGCAGGTGCCGGGAGCATATCTTAAGATTGGATCCAATCAACGGCGGGATATCGGATATGGCGAAGCTGCTTGAGGCCCCGCCACGCTGGCGCACCGCCACGGAGTATGTCGAGGCCACGCTGAAGGCGGCGATCCTGGAAGGGCGGCTGGCGGCAGGCACACCGCTGCGGCAGGAGGACATCGCCCGCGATCTGCAAGTGAGCCGCATGCCGGTGCGGGAAGCCCTGCGCCAGTTGGAGGCCCAGGCGCTGGTGGATGCCGTGCCCCATAAGGGCGCGGTGGTGACGGATATTTCCGCCGCCGATGCCGCGGACAGTTTCGCCATCCGCCGAGGGGTGGAGGTGGAGGCGCTCAGGCTCTCCATTCCTGGCCTGGGCGAGGAGGATTTCGCGGTGGCCGAGGGGTTGATGGCCGAGATGGCGGCGGAGCCGGAGGCGGGGCAACTCGGCCTGCTGAACCGCCGCTTTCACATGGCGCTCTACGCCAAAGCAGGGCGGCCGCGCCTGTTGCAACTGGTGGACCGGGAACTCGCGGTGTTCGACCGTTACCTGCGGTTCTTCCTGGCGGCGAGGGGGCGGGAGCGCATGGCGCAGCAGGACCATGCCGAGATGCTGGAGGCAGCCCGGCGGCGGGATACGGCCACGGCCGTGGCGGTGCTGGAGCGGCATATCGACACGGCGGCGCGGGATATCGCGGCCTTCTTCGCCGGCCGGAGCGACAGGAGACCGGCCGGCTAAAGCGTCATCGTTTGTTCATCGTTCTGTCATCGGCGTGACGCGGCCGGCACGCTTTCTCCGCCTCGCCCGACGGCGCTCCCCCGGCGCCGTTCCTGTTCGCAGAAAGTGTGTCACATGACCTATCCGCACCTGCCCGAAACGCCACCCTTGGAGCTGGAGGATATCGGCAGCAATCCGCAGCCGCAGAATACGCTGTCCGAACTGGTGGTGCGCCGGCTTTCCCGGCGCGCGGCGCTGCGCGGCATTGGTGGCGCGGCCGCCGTGGCGACGCTGGCGGACCAGCTGCTGGCTTCTGGCGGCGAGGCACTGGCCCAGGGCGTGGCGCGCAGCAGCGTGCCGGAGACCGGTGGCCCCTCCACGCTGGGCTTCAAGGAACTCTCTCACCAGATGGCGCAGCGGGATGCCGTGGCCGAGGGCTACGAGATCCAGACCTTGCTGCGCTGGGGCGACCCGATCCTGCCGGACGCGCCCGCCTTCGACCCCACAAAGGTGACGGCGGAGAGCCAGGCGCAGCAGTTCGGCTATAACAACGACTATCTCGATTTCTTCCCGCTGCCGCGTGGCAGCCGGAATGGCGAGCATGGCCTGCTGGCCGTGAACCATGAGTACACCAACACCAACCTCATGTTCCCCGGCATCGGCAGCGGCAGCGCCGCCCGGCTGCGGACCTCGGCCGAGCAGGCGCGTGCCGAGATCGCCGCGCATGGCATGGCGGTGGTCGAAATTCGCAAGCAGAACGGCCAGTGGTCCTATGTGCAGGATGGGGCGATGAACCGCCGCATCACCGGTGAGACGCCCATGCGCGTCAGCGGCCCCGCCGCCGGGAATGACCGCCTGAAGACCAATGCCGACCCGACCGGCACGCGCGTGTTGGGCACGCTGAACAATTGCGCCGGCGGCAACACGCCCTGGGGCACGGTCATCACCTGCGAAGAGAACTTCAACCAGTATTTCGGCGGCGAGGCGGCCGAAAAGGGGCCGCAGGCAGCGGCCTACAAGCGCTACGGCATCACCAAGGACGCGACCTATGCCTGGGGCCGCTATGTGGACCGCTTCGACCTGGACAAGGAGCCGAACGAGCCGAACCGCTTTGGCTGGATCGTCGAGTACGACCCGTATGACCCGAACGCGGTGCCGGTGAAGCGCACTGCACTGGGCCGCGTGAAGCATGAGGGCTGCACCCATGCCATCTCGGCCGATGGCCGGGTGGTGTTCTACATGGGCGACGATGAGCGGTTCGACTACGTCTACAAATTCGTCACCGCGCGCCCGTGGAATCCGAACGATCCCGCCGCCAACCGCGATCTTCTGGACGAAGGCACGCTGTATGTGGCGCAGCTGCATGACGATGGGCGCGTGCTGTGGCTGCCGCTGGTGCACGGCACCGGCCCGCTGACGGCCGAGAACGGCTTCGCCAGCCAGGGCGACGTGCTGATCGAGACCCGGCGGGCGGCGGACCTGCTGAAGGCGACGCCGATGGACCGGCCGGAGGATGTGGAGACGAACCCGGTGAACGGGCGCGTCTATGTCATCCTCACCAACAACACGAGCCGGAAGTCCGAGCAGGTGAACCGCGCCAACCCGCGCGCGGCGAATGCGCACGGGCATATCGTGGAGATCATCCCGCCCGGCGCCGGCACCGGCAAGGTGGACCACGCCGCCACCGAGGCGAAGTGGGACATCTTCCTGCTGGCGGGCAAGCCGGGGGTGGATGCCGGCGCGCGCTACCACCGCGCCACCAGCGACCAGGGCTGGCTCTCCTGCCCGGATAACTGCGCCTTCGACAGCAAGGGCCGCATCTGGATCTCGACCGATGGCTCCCCCAGCGCCGCGGGCGTGGCGGACGGGCTCTATGCCGCCGACACCTCCGGCGATGGCCGTGCCTTGACGAAGCTGTTCTACCAGGCGCCGATCGGGGCTGAGGTGTGCGGCCCCTGCTTCACGCCGGATGACGAGACGATTTTCCTCGCCATCCAGCACCCTGGCGAGAACAGCGGCAGCAGCTTCGAGAATCCCTCGACCCGTTGGCCGGACTTCCAGGAGGGCATGCCGCCGCGCCCGGCGGTGATCGCCATCGTTAAGAAAGGCGGTGGCAAGATCGGCGCGTGACGCCGCATTCTTGAACGGGGGTCGGGGCGGGGCAATCTTTCAGCCATGCGCCGACCCGTTTCCTCGCCCGACCTTTCTGGCCTGTTGCCCACACGGCAGCAGGCCGTGCGCCGTTTTGCCGGGCTGGCCCTGCTGGGCTGCTCCGTCTGGCTGGTGGCGGTGCTCTCCCTGGGGCACGCCATCCTGGGGCTGTTCCGCTGATGCCGAAGGAGCACATCTCGCGCGCCCTGGTGAGGATGCGTGGGGCGTGGCTGGCCCTGCTAGCCCTGCCTTTGGGGCCGGCGCTGTTGTTCAACCTGATCGGCGGGTCCCAGCGGGCCATGGCCGGCACGGCGCTGGGCATTGGCGGGTTGTTGCTGGCCTTGCGGGCGCTGCGGCGCGGCAATGGCAAGCAGGCTGCGATACTCGTGGGCGTGGCTACCGGCCTGCTGGCCGGCATGGCCGCCCATGTGCCGCCCCTGGGCGCCGTGATCTTCGGCGGCATGGCCTGGCTGGGCATGAGCCTGCTGTATGAGGGCGCGCCGGCTCCGGAGCCGCC
>JH599984.1 GCA_000245075.1 Acetobacteraceae bacterium AT-5844 | reverse complement strand
GCGGGGGCCCCGTCCCGACCAGCCGCGCGGCGACCGTCCGCGCCCGCCGCGCGACCGTGACGACCGTCCGCGGCGGGACCGCGACCATCGCGGCGGCAGCAATGAGGGCCGCACCTACAGCTTCGACTCGCCCAAGGGCGCCGAGGCCGATGCGGACAACCCCTTCGCCGTGCTCGCCAAGCTGAAGCTGGGCAAGAGCTGAAGGGACCCGGCGTGGCGGAGGCGGAGGACCGGGACTGGCAGCGCCTCGACAAATGGCTGTGGTGCGCGCGGGTGGCCAAGACCCGCGCGGAATGCAGCCGCTTTGTCGAGCGTGGCACGGTCCGCCTTAACCGCCAGCCGGTGGATAAGCCCCATGCCAAGCTCCGGCCCGGGGACGTGCTGACCCTCGCCTTTGGCAGCCCGGAAACCGGGGTGGTGCGCGTCTGGCGCGTGGTGGCCCTGGCGCAGCGGCGCGGCCCCGCCACCGAGGCCCGCACGCTCTACGAGGAAGTGCTGTAAGGCAGGGCTCAGGCCGCCGTCCGGTCTTCGCCGGGGTCGAAGCGCGCGGCGGCCGGCATCAGCACGCGCCGCCCCTTGGCGGGCAGCGGCTTCACCGGTATGGCGCCGAACATCTCTTTCCGCGCCTCCACCAGCGCGACGCCGGCGAAGCGCGGCGCCAGGGTACGGCCCGCCCGCTCCCAGATGCCCGCGCCGCGCAGCAGCAGCCGGGTGCGGAAGGGCGGCACGAACAGCGCCACCTTCCGCCGCTCCACCGTGAACATCGACCGTTCCAGCAACCGGGAGAGCTGGCCGGGCGAATAAGGCCGCCCCTGGCCGAAGGGCGTCGTGTCCAGATGGGCCCAGACGCCGCGCCGGTTCGGCACCACCACCAGCAGGCGGCCATCCTCCTTCAGCACGCGCCAGACCTCGCGCAGCAGGCGGCGAGCATTCTCCGCTCCCTCCAGCCCATGGACCAGCAGCACGTTGTCGAAGGAGAAATCCGGGAAGGGCAGCTCCGTCTCCTCCACCAGGGTGGAGAGATTGGCCTCGCCCCGCGGCCAGTACTGCGCGCCGACTTCCGCCGTGGTGGCGGACAGGATTCGCGCCGCGCCATCCCGCCACAGGCGCAGATAGGGCCCGGCATGGCCCAGCCCCAGCACCTGCCGGCCGGTGAGATCCGGCCAGATCTCCAGCATACGGGCGCGCAGCAGCCGTGCCGCTACACGCCCGGTGGGCGAGGCGTAGAACTCCCGGTGAGGCGTATCCCTGTTATTGGGTTCCCGCCTCGGGGACTCGGGGGGGGCGTGGACCTCCGCGCGCATAGGACCGATATAGGGACGGAAGCGGGGCCTGACACGCCCTTCCTGCGGGACGACCGATAGAGGACATGCGATGACCGTGACGGTCCAGGCAGTGCCCTGCCTTTCCGACAACTACGCCTGGATGCTGCGCGATGCGGCAACGGGCACCGTGGCGATCTGCGACCCCGGCGAGGCAGCCCCCGTCATCGCGGCCCTGGAGGCCGCCGGCGGGCGTTGCGACCTCATTCTCCTGACCCATCACCATGGGGACCATGTGAACGGCGTGGAGGAGATCCGGGCGAAGTACGGCGCCACGGTGATCGGCGCCCAGGCCGATGCCCAGCGTCTGCCGAAGCTCGACCAGGCTGTCATTCCCGGCGACACCATCAAGGTGGGCCAGACCGAGGGCCAGGTGATCGACAGCCCCGGCCACACGCTCGGCCATATCGCCTTCTACTTCCCGGATGGGGACGTGCTGCTCTGCGGCGACACGCTCTTCTCTCTGGGCTGTGGGCGCCTGTTGGAAGGCACGGCGGCCGACATGTTCCGGGCGCTGTCCCTGCTGAAGGTGCTACCGCCGCAGACGCTGGTGTGTTGCGGCCATGAGTACACCGAGAGCAATGCCCGCTTCGCCCTGACGGTGGAGCCGGAGAACGAAGCCCTGCGCCGCAAGGCCGAGGCCGTGAAAGCCGCCCGCGCCGCCGGGAAGCCCACCCTGCCCGTCACGCTGGGCGAGGAGATGCAGACCAATCCCTTCCTGCGCGCGTCCACCGTGGAGCGCCTGGCCGAGATCCGCACCGCCAAAGACAATTTCTGAGCGCGGCCTGCGCGTGTGATCGCCCAGCCGCGAATCCCACGCTCAAAATAAGGAGTCCGGGCATGATCCATGACCCGTGGGTCATGTCCCAAGGGGGAGCGAGGGCATGAAACTCTTCTATTCCGCCAGCAGCCCGTATGTGCGGAAGGTGATGATTTGCGCGATCCTGCGCGGTCTCGACGACCGCATCGAGCGCATCAGCACCAATCCGCATGTGAGCCCGCCGGAGCTGCTGGCGATGAACCCGCTCTCCAAGGTGCCGTGCCTGGTGCCGTCGGACGAGTTGCCGATCTTCGACAGCCCGGTGATCTGCGAGTATCTCGACAGCCTGGGCACCGCCTCTCCCCTCTATCCCGACCCCGGGCCGGACCGCACCGGGGCACTGGTGATGCAGGCGCTGGCGGACGGCATCATGGACGCGGCTGTCGCGCGCCGCCTGCAGCAGCCCTGGCCGCAGGATGAAGGCCGGCAGGCCTATGATTCCCGCCAGAAGGCCGCAATCGAGCGTTCGCTGGACTGGCTGGAGAAGCACCCGCCCGGCGGGCTGCGCGATATCGGCGCCATCTCCGTGGCTTGCGCATTGGGCTATCTGGATTTCCGCTTCGGTGGAGAGCCGTGGCGGGATACCCGGCCGAAGCTGGCCGCCTGGTTCGCCAAGGTGTCCAGCTACCCTGCCCTCATAGACACCGCCCCCGTCTGATGCCGCCTGATCTCCGCGATACCACCCTCCCTGCCTCGGCCATCATCAAGGCATTGGGCCTCACGCCTCACCCGGAGGGTGGCCACTATCGCGAGATCTGGCGGGATGTGCCGGCGGAGGGCGGGCGCGGCAGCGGCACCGCCATCTACTTCCTCCTCTCCCCTGGCGAGAGCAGTCACTGGCACCGCGTGGATGCCACCGAATGCTGGCACTGGTACGCCGGCGGCCCGCTGGTGCTCTCCATCTCTCAGGGCCAGGGGGTGCGGAAGATGCTGGTGGGCCCGGACCTCTCAGCCGGGCAGCAACCCTTCGGCCTCGTGCCGCAGGGATGGTGGCAGGCGGCACGGCCGCTGGATGGCTGGGTGCTGGTGGGCTGCACCGTCAGCCCAGCCTTCGATTTCGCAGGCTTCGAGCTGGCCCCGCCCGGCTGGAGCCCGGCGCCGTGAGCGACAGCCTCGCCTGGAACGCCCGTTACGAAGCCCAGCCCTGGATGTTCGGCCGGGCACCCAATCGCTACCTTGAAAGCCTCGCCCCTCGCCTGCCCCGCCAGGGCCGCGCCCTGGCCCTCGGCGATGGCGAAGGCCGCAACGGCCTCTGGCTGGCGCGGCAGGGGCTGGAGGTCACGGCGGTGGACTGGTCAGCCACCGGCATGGCCCGCGCCGCCGCCTGGGCAGCGGCCGAGGGCGTGCCTCTCAAGACAGAAACGGCGGATCTGACCCGCTGGAACTGGCCGGAAGCGCATTTCGACCTGATTGCCTGGATCTTCCTGCACCTGCCGCCGGCGGACCGCGCCGCGGTGGTGGCCGGAAGCCTTCGCGCCCTGGCGCCGGGCGGGCTGCTGGTGCTGGAATGCTTCACCCCCGCGCAACAGGGCCGGCGCAGCGGTGGGCCGAAGGAGCCTTCCCTGCTCTGGACACGGGACATGGCGGAAGCCGCTTTTGCCCCGCTGCAATTGCTGGAATGCCTGGAGGGCACGGTCCATCTGGAGGAAGGCCCCAAGCATCAGGGGCCTGCCGAGGTCGTGCGGGGTCTGTGGCGAAAGCCGGATTGAAAGGAACCGTTTGAGCACGCCGGTAGCGCGCTCAAACGGGAGGGCGGTTCAGTGCCGCCCGAAATCCACGCGCGCATTATCCCCCGTATGCGCTGCCTGCCCCGTGGCCAGGGCACGGGCGTAGCCGAAGGCGAAATGCAGGGTGGAGGACGATGCGTCCCAGTACTCCGCCCGCTCCATCTCCACGGCGATCAGCGCGATGCCCGCGCCCTCCGGCCCCTCCGGCAGCCAGGTGCGGAGGTCCTCCGTCCAGAGTTCCTTGTTCTTCTCCTTATCACGGACGATCCGCCCCGTGCCGGAGATGGACACGAAATCCTGCCCCTTCGGATCGGAGTAGCCGAGCAGGACCTGGGGGTCGGCCTCAAGCTCATCCACCTTCGGGCTGTCGTCACGGGTAAAGAACCAGAGAGTGCGGCCATCCGCGTCCGGCTTCTGTGCCCGCATCGGGCGGCCGTGCAAGTGCCCGCTGACATCGAGCGTCACCATGATGGCGATGTCGATGTCCTTGATCATCTCACGCACCTTGATGCGCATCTCGTCATCGTTGCGCGGCTGGCTTGCGCTGGCCATGGCGGCTTCTCCCTGGTTGCTATCGGGGAGAACAACCGCCAGCCCGCCCGGTTGCGGCCCTCAGGCCTGGATCGGGCTGCCCTCCACCGTCTCGCTGCCCTTGCGCCAGCGATGGGTGGAACTCCCGAAGGCCACCATCTCACCCGCCTCGTTGAACACCTCGGTACGGGCGAAATAGATGTTGCGCCCGCGGGAGACGAGCTTCGCCTCCGCCGTCACGCGCCCGGCGGCCACCTGGCCGGTGAAGCGGCAATCGAGGTCGATGGTCACGGCCTTGCGGGTGTTGCCCGGCACGCTGCACCACAGCCCGCACATCCCCGCCGCCTGATCGATGATGGACAGGATGGCACCGCCATGGACGATGTTGCTGCGGTTCATGTGGTCTGGGCCGGCCTGCATGAACAGCCGGGCAAAACCGTCCTTCCACTCCTCGATCTCGATCCCCAACAGGCGATGATATGGAGCGGAATGGTCGGCATGGGTCGGGGCGCTGGACATGTCTGCCGGCGTGCCAAGCGTGAGCGAATGCGTCAAGGGCTTTCCAGGCGGTCCGCCAGCGCCGGCGCCAGCCCGATCGTCGGCGCAGGGGCGGCGCGCGGCGGCACCGGCAAGGGCCG
>JH599983.1 GCA_000245075.1 Acetobacteraceae bacterium AT-5844 | reverse complement strand
CGCCGGGGCGGGGCCGGGCACGATGCGGGGTGCGAGCCGGGCGGTGGCGGTGAGGTGCAGCTCGGGCTCCGGCTCGGCGGCGGTGCCCAGGAGTTCGGGCAGCAGGCGGGCGGCGGCTTCCTCCGGTGCAAGCCCGGTGGCGAGGGAGATGCGGTGGGGCTTCAGCTCCGGCATCTCGTTGGCCAGCACGCGGCCGAGGGCGAGGGCGGCATCAGCTTCCCCGCCCGGCAGCACCAGGGTGAAGCCGGCGGCGGCGCCGCGCGCGGTCTCGGCCAGGGTGGTGAGGGTGGCCAGGGTGGCGGGCAGTGCCGTCGCGTCCGGTGCCAGCAGGGCAATGACCTTGCCGCCCTTCAGGGTGCGGGGTGCGACAGAATCACCCAGCGTGGCGCGGGTGACGGGCGCGCCGGCCGTGGTGAGGGCGGATTCCAGCGCCTCGGCGAGGGGCGTGCTGGCCGCGTCCGCGAAGAGGCGGATGGGCGTGGTGCTCGGCGCGGGAGCCTCGGCGGCTTCCTCCTGCTTGCGGGCGGCGAGCAGCAGGGCGGGCCAGGGGGCTGAGGCCAGCGATTTTGCCTGTGGTTCGGCGAGAGTGGCGAGGGCGGTTTCCCAGGCCTCTGCCGTGGGCAGGGCGGGGCCGGCGCCGGGGCCGTTCCACCAGGATTCATCCTGGCCGCTGGCGAAGGTCCAGGCACGGGCGGGCAGGGGCTCGGCCAGCAGCAGGGCGCCACCGGGGGCGAGAGCCGCCGACAAGGCGGGCAACAGGCCGGTGCCAGCGCGCAGCCGTGCGGCGGGGGCGAGGCCGACGATGAGATCGGCCGGGCCGGGCAGCGGCTGCTGCTGGTCCCATGGCGTGAAGGTGAAGCGCACCGTCTCGCCATGGGGCGGGATGGCGGCGG
>JH599982.1 GCA_000245075.1 Acetobacteraceae bacterium AT-5844 | reverse complement strand
TGGAGGGAGAATTCTTTCTCCCTCCAGTCTCCTGCCCCCTGTTGCGGCCGATGCAACCCAGCCATGGCGCGGAGCGCTCTTTCTGGACCGCGGCGGGTTTTGCTGTAGAAGCCTGCCGGTGCGCTGCCGAATGGGCCGTGCCATTTTTTATGCCGGGCCTTGGCGGCGCGTAGTGCCTGCCTCTTACCCTGGCCTTCCTTTTGCTTGGATGACAGGGCGCCAATCGGGTTTCCCGCGCGCCTGGAGGACTGAATTTGAACGACTTACCGACCGAACCCTTGGCCAGCCCGGCCGAGGCCGCCATTGCGGCGGCGGGGCTTCGCGTCGAATCGCGCGAGATGCCGCAGCTGGTGCGCCTGGTGGCCCGCCGCATGCCGGCGGATCGCGAGGCTGTGGCGGACGCGTTGTGCCAGGTGCGCCGCAAGGCGTGGACGGGGCGGCTGCTGGATATTGCGAACCGCTTTGGCGAGAGCTGGGTGCGGCGCGCCGACGCCGATGCCGCCGCTGGGCAGATGAACGACCCCGAGGCCAGCGACGAGGCCCTGCGCGATGCATTGCGCGAGGTGATCGGCGCGCGCCTGCGGGGGGCCGGTGCCACGGCGCAGGCCGCGCTGGACTCCATGGCGGCCGAACTGCTGGATGCTACCGGGCATGCCTTGCCGGTGGACCGTTACGCCACCCTGGCGCAGCAGGTGGCGCAGGCCCATGGGCTGGATCGTGGGGAGGCGGCTGCCTTTGTCTCCGCGGCCATCCGCGCCGAGGATCGCCGCCGTGCTGAGCTGCGCGCCGCCGAGCAGGTGGCGCGCGCCCGCAAGCGCGAGGAAGTGGCGCGGCTGCGCGCCTGGGAAAAGAGCCTGGTGGGCATCGAGGCGATTCCCTCGCTGCTGAACTGCACGCCGAAGGAGGCGCTGCGCTGGGCCGGCGCTGGCCTGCTGCCCGTGGCGCGCAAGCAGCGCGAGCGTGGCGGGCGGGAGCGCTGGGAATTCGACCCCGCCGAGATCATTCCGCTCAAGCGGGAGGCCGCCGGCTGGCGCCATGCGGAGCAGGAAGCCGCCACGCACAAGCATGGCAAGCGCGAGGCGCCTGCCATTCGCGTCGGCAATGCGGCGGTGGCACGGGTGGCGGCGCTGGACCGCTACGCCGCCCACTTCGCCACGGCACGGGCGCTGAAGCGGCGCATCACTCTGGTGACCGGTCCCACCAACAGCGGCAAGAGCCACACGGCGCTGGACCGGCTTTCCAAGGCCGAGAGCGGCCTCGCGCTGGCTCCCCTGCGCCTGCTGGCGCATGAGTTCCGCGATGCGCTGGCGGTGCGCGGTGTGGAAGCCTCGCTCGCCACGGGCGAAGAGCGCATCGTGATGCCGGGCAGCCGGCATCTGGCTGCCACGGTGGAGATGTGCCCGCTGCACAACCCGGTGGATGTCGCCATCGTGGACGAGGCGCAACTGCTGCACGACCGTGACCGTGGCGCGGCCTGGACCGCGGCCATCATGGGCGTGCCGGCGCGGGAGGTGTTCGTTCTCGGCGCGCCGGAAGCTATTCCGATGGTGGAGCGCATCGCGGCCCTGTGCGGCGATGATGTCGAGAAAGTCTCCCTGGAGCGCAAAGGGCCTTTGCGGGCCGCCACCAACCCGGTGCGGCTTGCCGACCTGCGTCCGGGCGATGCGCTGATCGCCTTCTCCCGCCGCGATGTCCTCGACATGCGCGCGGAACTGGTGCGGCGTGGGCGGCGCGTGGCGGTGATCTATGGCGCGCTTTCGCCCGAGGTGCGGCGGGCAGAGGCGGCGCGCTTCCGTAATGGCGAGGCCGATATCGTCGTGGCGACGGATGCCATCGGCATGGGCCTCAACCTGCCGATCCGGCGTGTGATCTTCACGACACTCAAGAAGTTCGACGGCGAGGCAAGGCGTGATCTGAACGCGCAGGAGATCAAGCAGATCGGCGGCCGCGCCGGGCGCTATGGCAAGTTCGAGGAAGGCGTGGTTTCCGTTCTTGCTGGAGCCGGCAGCCCGGATTTCGTCCGCCATATGCTGAATGCGCCGCCGCAGCCGCCGGAGGAGCTGCGCCCGCTGGTGCAGCCGGATGCCGACATCATCGCGAATGTCGCTGCCGAAATCGGCTCGGACAGCCTGTTCGGCGTGCTGGCCCGTATCCGGCGCGCGGTGCTGCGGCTCGACGACCCGAATTACCGGCTGGCGGACCTCACCCAGGCGCAGTCGATCGCCTCGGCCATTGACGGTGTCGGGCTGAGCCTGATGGATCGCTGGACCTATGCCATGTGCCCTGTGGATGAGCGGGACAATGGCATTACGCGCCTGGCGCGCTGGGCGGTGGACCATGCGGCGGGCCGCGCCGTGATACCGCCTTCCGCCGGCCGCCTGCCGCCGCCGGAGCAGGCCACGGGCGAGGAGCTGCAGCGGGGCGAGAAGGTGCATAAGCGCCTCGTCGCCTGGCGTTGGCTGGCCTTGCGCTTTCCCGTCGCCTATCCGGATTTCGATCGCGCGGAGGTGGAGACGGCGCGGCTCGACCGCTGGATCGAGGACGTGCTGCGCCAGCAGCGGCGGGGCCGGACGGCGCTGGCAAGCTGAGGCGCGGCACGGCCGCATACACGGGTATATCACCAGCTTGGTAATTGCCGCCTCCCTGGACTGATCGGATAAGAAAACGGTTCAGCCAGGGGGGCCGTGCCTGCTGTGACCGATTCCAAGCCGCGCAACCGGATATGGAGGAGCGCGTGGATGGCCGCCGCCATGGCGATGGCCGTTCTTTTCTCCCTCGGTGGTCCCGTGCTGGCCCAGACTTCGGAGGGGCGGGAACTGGTCATCGGCACGCGCGCCGCGCCGCCCTTCGCCATGAAGAACCAGGACGGCGAATGGGAAGGGATCAGCATCGACCTCTGGCGGCATCTCGCCGAGAAGCTCCGTCTCCGCTACCGCTTTGAGGAACGCTCCACCGTGCAGGAACTGGTGGAGGCGGTCTCCTCCGGCCAGGTGGATGCGGCCGCGGCGGCCCTGACCGTCACGGCGGCGCGGCGGCAGGTGATGGATTTCACGCAGCCCTTCTTCTCCACCGGCCTGGGCGTCGCAGTCATGCGGGGAGGGGCCACGGCCTGGCTGCCGGTGCTGCGCACCTTCCTGTCCTTCGGCTTTCTGCAGGCTGTGTTGACGTTGCTCGCCATCACCTTGCTGGTCGGCACGCTCGTCTGGCTGTTCGAGCGCAAGAACCACGAGGCCTATGGCGGGCCGCCGGTGCGCGGCTTCGTCGCGGGCGTGTGGTGGTCCGCCGTGGCGATGACCCAGGCGGGCGCGGCGCAGGATGGGCCGCGTACTTTGCCCGGACGCATTCTGGCGGTCATCTGGATGGTGGCCTCCGTCGTTACCATCGCGGTGTTCATCGCCGGCATCACCTCGGCACTGACGACACAGCGCCTGCAAGGCGTGGTGCGCACCACCAACGACCTGCGCAACATTCGCGTCGGTGCCGTGGCGGGGTCATCGACCGTGGAATTCCTCGGCACGGAGCGGATCGCCTTTCAGCCCTACAACCTGCCGGCCGATGGGCTGCGCGCCTTACGCGCCGGGCAGATCGACGCCTTCGTCTATGACCGGCCCCTGCTGTCCTGGACAGTGCGGCAGGATTTCCCGGAACTCGACCTGCTGCCCATCACGCTGGACAGCCAGAACTATGCCATTGCCCTGCCGCTGGAGAATAATCTGCGCGTGTCGCTGGACGTGACCTTGCTGGAATCGCTGCGCGGCGAATGGTGGCAGCAGACGCGCTATCGCTATCTGGGCCGGGACGCGGCGCCGTGACGGGGAGGCGGCTCAGGCCGCCTCCAGCTTCTCCTGCAATTCCAGCCACTCTTCTTCCAGAACCCCGATCTGCTTGAGCAGCAGGCCGTGCTTTTGCGTGACCTTGGCGATCTCCGCCGCCGGGAAGCGGGTGTGGGTCTCGGGGTCCGACAGCTTCTTGGCGATGAGGTCCGCCTCCCGCTGCATCTTCGCCATCTCGGCTTCGATCTTGGTCACGCGCTCCCGCAGCGGGGCGAGGGCGGCGCGGGCCTCGGCGCGTTCCTTGCGCTCATCGCGCGGGCGCTCCTTGCCCGGCGTGGCGTTGGCCTGCCGGGCGGCGCGGGCGCGTTCGGCAAGATAGGTGCGGTAATCGTCCAGGTCGCCGTCGAAATTGGCGACCTTTCCATCGCCCACCAGCCAGAGCTTGTCCGCCGCCAGCTCCACCAGATGCGGATCGTGGGTGATGAGGATGACGGCGCCGTTGTAGTCGGCCAGGGCGCGCACCAGCGCCTCGCGCGCATCGATGTCGAGGTGGTTGGTCGGCTCGTCGAGGATGAGCATCTGCGGCGCCTCGCGCGTGCAGAGCGCCAGGAGCAGCCGGCCCTTCTCGCCGCCGGAAAGAGAGGAGATCTTGGTGGTCGCCCGCTCCTCATCCAGCCCGAAGCGGGCGAGCTGGGAGCGGCACTGCGTCTCCGTGGCCTTGTTGCCCAGCGCTTCCTGCATGTGGCTGAGCGGCGTGCCGTTCAGGTCCAGCTCATCCGTCTGGTGCTGGGCGAAATAGCCGACCTTCAGCCGGGGGGCGCGGTGGATGCTGCCGCGCATCGGCTCCAGCCGCCCCGCCAGCAGTTTTGCCAGCGTGGATTTGCCATTGCCGTTGGCGCCCAGCAGGGCGATGCGGTCTTCCTGGTCGATGCGCAGGTCGAGATTGCCCAGCACCGTGCGGCCGTCATAGCCGGCATCGGCCTTGGCCAGGGAGAGGATGGGCGGTGCCAGCTCCGCCGGCTCGGGGAAGGAGAAGCGGGTAACGTGGTCTTCCACCACAGCTTCGATCTGCGGCAGCTTTTCCAGCGCCTTCAGGCGGGACTGCGCCTGGCGCGCCTTGGTGGCCTTGGCGCGGAAGCGGTCCACGAAGGACTGCATATGCGCCCGCTGCGCGGCGATCTTCTCGTTCATCGCCTGCTGCTGCGCCGCGCGTTCGGTGCGGATGCGGACGAAGTTGTCGTAATTGCCCGGGTAGAGCGTGATCTTGCGCTGGTCTAGATGCGCGATGGCATCCACCCCGCGCTCCAGCATGCCGCGGTCGTGGCTGACCACCAGCGCGGCGCCAGGGAAGCGCGCCAGCCAGCCTTCCAGCCAGAGCGTGGCTTCCAGGTCCAGATGGTTGGTGGGCTCGTCCAGCAGCAGCAGGTCGGGCTCCAGGAACAGGGCACTGGCCAGGGCCACGCGCATGCGCCAGCCGCCGGAGAACTCGCTGACCGGCCGCAGCTGAGCCGCCGCATCGAAGCCGAGGCCGGACAGCACCGTGGCGGCGCGGGAGGGCGCGCTATCCGCCCGGATGGCGATCAGACGTTCGTGAATTTCGGCGAGGCGGGCGCCATCCTCCGTGCTCTCCAGCTCCGCCAGCAGGGAGGCGCGCTCCGTATCGGCGGCCAGCACGGTGTCCAGCAGGCTGGTGGGGCCACCGGGGGCCTCCTGCGCCACATGGCTCATGCGGGCGCGGGTGGCGAGGCGGATCTCCCCCGCATCAGGCTGCAACTGGCCGGTGATGGCGCGCAGCAGGGTGGATTTGCCGGCGCCGTTGCGGCCGACCAGGCCGATCTTGCGGCCGGTATCGACCATCAGGTCCGCGCCCTCCAGCAAGGGGCGGCCAGCGATGCGGATGGTCAGGTCACGGATGGCGAGAACGGTCATGCGGCAGCCTTTAGAACAGATCGGCCCGGCGCGGAACGTTTGGCGGCAAGGGTCTGCGCGCCGGTCAGCCCTGCGATTCCAGCCGTTACAGGCGCGTGCGGCCCGGCTGTGCTAAGGGTATGACGGTTTTGTCGCATTACGCCGGATTACGGGGCCCGCCACTCTGCATATTCCGACACCTCCGCAGAAGCCTGCTCCCTCCTCGGCCCGGCCGCCGGGGCCGGCCTCGCCATCCCGCCGGCGGCGGCTGTGGTGGTGGCTGGGTGGCTCCGCGCTGCTGCATGCGCTGGTGGCCGCGCTGTTCTTCCTCTCTCCCCCCAAGCGGGAGATGCAGGAGCCGGGCGTGACCTCCGAGGTGCCGGTGGTGTTCGAAAACGCCGCGGGCGGCCCGCCTTTGCCGCAGCCCCAGACGCAGGACAGCGCGCCCGGAGACCCGGACCCCGCGCCGCCCCTGCCCGAAATGCCGGAC
>JH599981.1 GCA_000245075.1 Acetobacteraceae bacterium AT-5844 | reverse complement strand
GGGCGCCCGCCTGCTCCAGCCCGGCATCGACCATCGCCTCCAGCGCTGTCGGCGCGGGTGCCTCTGCCGCCGGGGATGGCCCGGGCGGCTGCGGCGCCCCCCAAGGGGCGGGCGGGGGCAGGATCTCGCTCATGCGGCGGCGGCGATGGCGGCAGGCTGGCCGGCCGCGGCCAGGTCCAGACGCGCCTTCAGTGGCAGGTGGTCCGAGGCCAGGCGCGCCAGCGGCGTGTCATGGGCGTGGACGTCGCTGATGATACCGCGCGGCCAGCCCAGGATGCGGTCCAGTGCCAGCACCGGCAGCCGGGACGGAAAGCTCGCCGGCCCCAGCCCCATCGTGCCGAAAAGCGGCTCCAGCAGGCGCAGGGAGGAGCGGCGGCCCGGGCGCCATTCATTCAGGTCGCCCATCATGATGGTGGGCATCTCGTCCCGCCGGGCGATGGCTTCCAGGATGGCGGCACCCTGGCGCATACGGCAACGGCGGAGCAGGCCGAAATGGGCCGCCACCACGCGAAGCCGGCCCGCCGGAAGCTCCAGCTCGGCAATCACCGCGCCACGGGGCTCGGCACCGGGCAGCGCCATGCAATGGACGTCGGCCAAGGCGCCCTCCCGCACCAGCAGGGCATTGCCATGCCAGCCATGGCCATCGGGCAGGCGAGAGATGGGCAGGAGCCTGAGCCCCTCATTCCGCAGCGTGGCCATGTCCAGCAAGCCGACACGGCGGCCGAAACGCTTATCGGCCTCCTGCACCGCCACGATGTCCGCCTTAAGCTCCGCGATCACATGCGCGATGCGATGCGGATCGAACTTTCTGTCGATGCCGACACATTTGTGCACGTTGTAAGACGCGACCGTCAGCGCGGAACGCGGTGGCTTCATGGAAACAGGCTTGCTCATGCGGCAATCCGGCGCAACGGTCGTGGCCTCCTCTCGGCAAGGCGCCGGTCAGGCATAGGCAGCGGCGCCACGGCCGAATCTAGTGAGGCGGGGCGGGTGATCCAAGCGCGAGACGATGACAGGTGGGCCGCGCCAGGCGCGATGGTGCATTGCATGACGCATCGCTCAACGCGCGAGACGAGCTAAAAGTTCGGCCTCGACCCCGCGGCACGCGGGCAGCGCCCGCAAAAGAAACGGGCGCTGCCCGACAGGCAGCACCCGTGATCCAGCCGCTGGAGCGATTGTCCGGGGGTTATTTTACCCCGGACGGCTCCGCCTCAGATGTGAAGCGCGCGGCCATCCACCGCGAGCGCCGCTTCCTTCACCGCCTCGTTCAGCGAGGGGTGGGCGTGGCAGGTGCGGGCCACATCCTCGGCGCTGGCGCCGAATTCCATGGCGACGGCGATCTCGGCGATCAGCGTACCGGCATCCGGGCCCAGGATATGGGCGCCGAGCACGCGGTCCGTCTTCTTGTCGGCCAGGATCTTCACGAAGCCGTCCGTCGAGCCCATGGCGCGGGCGCGGCCATTGGCGGTGAAGGGGAACTTGCCGGACTTGTACTCCTGGCCGCGCGCCTTCAGCTCCTCCTCGGTCTCGCCCACCGAGGCCACTTCCGGCCAGGTGTAGACGACGCTCGGGATGACGCCGTAGTTCACGTGGCCAGCCTGGCCCACCAGCATCTCGGCCAGGGCCACGCCCTCGTCTTCCGCCTTATGGGCCAGCATCGGGCCGGCAATGACGTCGCCAATGGCATAGATGCCCGGCACGTTGGTGGCGAAGTGGCCGTCGGTCTTCACGCGGCCGCGCTCATCCACGGCAACGCCGGCCGCTTCCAGACCCAGGGACTCGGTGTAGGCGCGGCGGCCGATGGCCAGCAGCACCACATCGGCCTTGATCTCCTCGGCCGCGCCGCCGGCAGCGGGCTCCACCGTCAGGGTCACGCCATCGGCGGCCTTCACTGCGCCCGTCACCTTGGACTTCAGCTTGAACTTCACGCCCTGCTTGGAGAGCACGCGCTCGAACTGCTTGGAGACCTCGCCGTCCATCGTCGGCACGATGCGGTCGAGGAACTCCACCACCGTCACCTCGGCGCCCAGGCGGCGCCACACGCTGCCCAGCTCCAGGCCGATCACGCCGCCACCGATGACGACGATGTGACCCGGGACCTTCTCCAACTCCAGCGCGCCGGTGGAGGTGACGATCTGCTTCTCGTCCACCTCGACACCCTTCAGCGGCATGCTCTCGCTGCCGGTGGCGATGACGATGTTCTTGGTGTCATAGGTCTGGCCAGCGACCTCGACCTTGCCCGGCGCGACGATCTTGCCGGCGCCCTTCAGCCAGGTGACCTTGTTCTTCTTGAAGAGGAACTCGACGCCCTTGACGTTGGCGCCGACCACTTCGCCCTTGCGGGCCTGCATGCGCGCCAGGTCCAGCTTCACGCCATCGACCAGGATGCCGTGATCGGCGAAGTGGTGCTTCGTCTCCTCGAAATTCTCGGAGGATTGCAGCAGCGCCTTGGAGGGGATGCAGCCAACGTTCAGGCAGGTGCCGCCCAGCGTCTCCCGCTTCTCGACGCAGGCGACCTTCAGGCCCAGCTGTGCCGCGCGGATGGCGCAGACATAGCCGCCGGGGCCGGCACCGATGACAATGACGTCGAAGCTCTCAGACATGGGGCAGTATTCCCGCTGACGATAAGGTTGCCGGAAACTGGCCCGCCCTGGCTGAAGGGGCAAGGGGTAGTGAGCCGTTGTGCAGCGCGAAAAGCCATGCGTGGAAAGCTTCGCAAGCATGATCAAGCGCAGTTCGCCCAATCTGGCGGCACCGGAGAGGAGCTGATGACGCTGAAGCCGCCGACCCTGCTGGACTACGACCGCCGCATTGCCCGCGTCCTGGAATGGCTGGCCGCCAACCCGGACCGGGAACCATCACTGGAGGCGCTGGCGGAGGTGGCGGCTTTCTCGCCCTGCCATTTCCACCGCATCTACCGCGCCCTGACCGGCGAGACCCCCGCCGCGACCCTGGCGCGGATGCGGCTGCAACGCGCGGCAGCGGAGCTGTTACGGACGGAGCAGCCCATGGAGCGTGTGGCACGGCAGGCGGGCTATGGCAGCGTGGCGGCCTTCACCCGTGCCTTCCGCGCGGCGCATGGCGTACCGCCAGCCTCCTACAGGCGGCAGGGCGGCATCAGCAGACTCCGGCCAACAACCGCGACGGAGATGACCATGTTCGACGTTACCCTGAGCGATATGCCGCCCCTGCGCCTGGCCGTGACCCGTCATACGGGCCCCTATATGGAGATCGGCCGCGCCTTCGAGCGCATGGAGCCATGGGGCAAGGCCCGTGGCCTGCTAGGACCTGAAACGCGCTTCTTCGGCCTGTATTATGACGACCCGCACAGCGTGCCAGCGGCGCAGCTGCGGGCCGATGCCGGCTTTACCCTGGCCAGCGATGCCACAGTAGAAGGCGAGGATCCCCGTCTGCTGGAATTGCCCGCCACCCAGACGGCCAGCATCGTCTTCAAGGGCCCCTATGCCGAGTTGGAGCAGGCCTATGACTGGCTCTATCGCCAATGGCTGCCGCAAAGCGGGCGGGAACCGGCGGCGCTACCCGCCATGGAAGAATATCTGAACGACTGCCGCGCCCTACCGCCCAGCGAGTGGCTGACGCGCATTATCGTGCCATTAAAAGAGGCTGCGTAAGGCGGCGGCGCTGCCGCGGAGCGAGGATGGCGCCCGTGACGGCCAAAGACCACAGACAAGAGCGGGCGAAGGCGGCACTCCAGACGCGGCTTTCCATGCGGCAACGGAATTTGGCCCGCCATGCCAAAGCACGGCGATCATGCCCAGCCCCATCAGCAACGAGCATCCGCAGAGCAGGCACAAAAAAAACGGCGAGGATCACATAACACGTGGTCCTCGCCGCCTTGCTTTCCGTTAGGAAAGATGTGGCCTTTTACAGGTCCAGCAGCAGGCGCCGCGGGTCTTCCAGGCTCTCCTTCACGCGCACCAGGAAGGAGACGGCTTCCTTACCGTCGACGATCCGGTGGTCGTAGGAGAGGGCCAGGTACATCATCGGACGCACCTCGATCTTGCCGTTCACCACCATCGCGCGCTCCTTGATGGAGTGCATGCCCAGAATGCCCGACTGCGGCGGGTTCAGGATGGGAGTGGAGAGCAGCGAGCCGTAGATGCCGCCATTGGTGATGGTGAAGCTGCCGCCGGAGAGCTCATCCAGCTTCAGCTGACCGTCACGCGCCTTCTTGCCGAAGCCGGCGATCGACTTCTCGATCTCGGCGAAGGACATCTGGTCGGCGTGCTTCAGCACCGGCACCACAAGACCGTTCGGGCCGCCGACGGCGATGCCCATGTGAACGAAGTTCTTGTACACGATGTCGTCGCCGTCGATCTCGGCATTGACCGCCGGGAATTCCTTCAGCGCTGTCACGCAGGCCTTCACGAAGAAGGACATGAAGCCGAGCTTCGTGCCGAGCTTCTTCTCGAAGGCGTCCTTGTACTCGGAACGCAGCGCCATCACGGCCGACATGTCCACCTCGTTGAAGGTGGTCAGCATGGCAGCGGTGTTCTGCGCTTCCTTCAGCCGGTTGGCGATGGTCTTGCGCAGGCGGGTCATCTTCACCCGCTCCTCGCCACCTTCCAGGGCGCGCGGCGCCTTGGCGGCGGGCTTGGCAGCCGGAGCAGCCGCCGGGCGGGCCAGGAAGTCCTGCACGTCACCCTTGCTGATGCGGCCATCCTTCGCGGTGCCGGCGCCGATCTGCTCGGCGGACAGCTTGTTCTCGGCCATCATCTTGGCGGCGGCGGGCAGCGGCGCATGGCCACCGCCGGGCACGGCCACCGGGCCGCTGGCCGGGCGCGGAGCCTCGACCTTCGGCGCGGG
>JH599980.1:24179-25772 GCA_000245075.1 Acetobacteraceae bacterium AT-5844 | reverse complement strand
AACAAAAAACCCGCTGGGCCCATCGGCCCAGCGGGTTTTTATTTG
Source organism: Acetobacteraceae bacterium AT-5844 (assembly GCA_000245075.1). GTDB lineage: Bacteria > Pseudomonadota > Alphaproteobacteria > Acetobacterales > Acetobacteraceae > Pseudoroseomonas. Next base: position 25,727 of record JH599980.1, on the reverse strand, counting down.
GCCCAGCCTGTGGGTCAGGCCGCCTTGTCGTTCAGGTGGCAGGCGCTGCGATGGCCCGGCGCGATGGTCTTCAGCATCGGGCGTTCCACCTTGCACCGGTCGAAGGCGAAGGGGCAGCGCGGGTGGAAGTGGCAGCCAGAGGGCGGGTTCAGGGGAGAGGGAATCTCGCCCTTGATGCCCGCGAAGTTCTTCTTCCGTGCCTCGATCCGCGGCACCTCATCCAGCAGCGCCTGGGTGTAGGGGTGGTTCGGGCGGGCGAACACCTCTTCGGAAGGCGCTTCCTCGACCACGCGGCCGAGATACATGATCACCACCCGGTCGGAGAGATGCTCCACCACGCCGAGATCATGGCTGATGAACAGATAGGTCAGATCCAGGTCGCGCCGCAGCTCCATGAACAGGTTCAGGATCTGCGCCTGGATGGAGACGTCCAGCGCCGCGACCGACTCGTCGCAGACGATGAATTCCGGCTGCACGGCGAGCGCGCGGGCGATGCCGATGCGCTGGCGCTGGCCGCCGGAGAACTGGTGCGGGTAGCGGCGCTTCAGCGTCGGGTCCATGCCGGCCCGGCGCATCTGCTCGTCCACATAGTTCTCGAAATCGCCGCGCTTGGTCAGACCGTGCACCAGCGGCGCCTCGCCGATGATGTCCGACACCCGCAGGCGCGGGTTCAGGGACGACATCGGGTCCTGGAAGATCATCTGCGTCTGCAGCTTGGCGCGGCGGGCCTCGGCGCCGGAGAGGGAGGAAAGCTCCTTCCCATGCCAGCGGATGCTGCCCTCGCTGGCCGGCATGATGCCGGCGACCATGCGGCCCAGGGTGGACTTGCCGCAACCGGACTCGCCCACCAGGCCCACCACCTCGCCCTTGCGGACGGTGAGGTCCACGCCATCCACGGCGTGCACCGTCTCTTCCTTCATCGGCGCGCCAAGCTTCTTCATCAGCTTGCCGGCGAAGTCGAGCTTCTTGGAGAAGCGCTTGGAGACGCCCTTCAGCTCAATGATCGGGGTGCTCTCGCTCATGCGGCTTCTCCCTTCGTCTCGGGGAATAGCGGGTGGAAGCAGCGGACCTCACGGCCCGGCGCCACCTCACCGAAGGGCGGTTCCTGCTTGCAGACTTCCGTGGCGCGGCTGCAGCGGGCGCGGAAGGCGCAACCCGGCGGCAGACGCAGGATGTTGGGCGTCATGCCCGGGATCTGCTTCAGCGGCTCTCCGCGCTTGTTGCGGCTGGGCACGGAGCCGATCAGGCCGGCGGTGTAGGGGTGCAGCGGCATGTCGAGGACAGGCGCCACCTCACCCTTCTCCACCACGCGGCCGGCATACATGACCGCGATGTCGTCGGCGAGGCCGGCGACGACGGAGAGGTCGTGCGTGATCCAGATCATCGCCGTGCCGGTCTCGGCGCAGAGTTTTTGGACCTCCGCCAGGATCTGGGCCTGGATCGTGACATCCAAGGCGGTGGTGGGTTCGTCCGCCACGATCAGCTCGGGGCGGTGCAGCAGCGCGATGGCGATGGCCACGCGCTGGCGCATGCCGCCGGAGAACTGGT
>JH599980.1:0-24159 GCA_000245075.1 Acetobacteraceae bacterium AT-5844 | reverse complement strand
GCGCATGCCGCCGGAGAACTGGTGCGGATAGGCCTTCAGGCGCTCATCCGGGGAGGGGATGCCCACCATGCCCAGCGTGTCGCGGGCGCGCTGGCGAGCTTCCTCCTTGGAGACATTGGCATGGGCCTGAACGGTCTCGATCATCTGCGTGTCGATGCGCAGGACCGGGTTCAGGGTCATCATCGGATCCTGGAAGATCATGGCGATGCGGTTGCCGCGCAGCTTCCGCATCTCCTCTTCCGAGAGTCTGGCGAGGTTCTGTCCGTGGAACAGGATCTCGCCATCGACGATGCGGCCGGGCTCATCCACCAGGCCCAGGATGGAGAAGCCGGTCACGGTCTTGCCGGAGCCGGACTCACCCACCAGGCCCAGCACCTTGCCGCGGCCAACCGTGAACGAAACGTCGTCGACCGCCTTCACCACCCCTGCGCGGGTGAAGAAGTGGGTCTTCAGATTACGGACCTCGAGGGTCGGAGCCGCCGCCGTGAGGGCAGTCATCGGTGTGGGCATCCTTACTGGTTACTTCTTGAGCCGCGGGTTCAGCACGTCACGCAGGTGGTCACCCACCAGGTTGATCGAGACGATGGTGATGAGCAGCGCGATGCCGGGGTAGAAGCTGATCCAGTACTTGCCGGAGAGCATGTACTCGTAGCCGTTGGAGATCAGCAGGCCCAGCGAGGGCTCGGTGATCGGCACGCCGAGGCCAAGGAAGGACAGGGTGGCTTCCAGGGCGATGGCGCGGGCGATCTGCATGGTGCCGACGACGATCAGGGGCGGCATGCAGTTCGGCAGCAGGTGGCGGAAGATGACGCGGTGGGTCGGCAGCGCCAGGCACTGCGCGGCCTCGATATATTCGCGCCGGCGCTCCACCAGTGCCGTGCCGCGCACGGTACGGGCGTAATAGGCCCATTCCACGATGACCAGCGCCAGCACGACGTTCATGACGCCCTTGCCCAGGAAGGCCAGGATCATTAGCGCCGCCAGGATGGACGGGAAGGAGAGCTGCAGGTCGACGAGGCGCATGATCACGCTGTCGGTGCGGCCGCCCGCATAGGCGGCCAGCAGGCCGAGCGAGGCGCCCACGAGGCAGGCGATGATGGCGGAGCCGGCACCGACCGAGAGCGAGATGCGCAGGCCGTACATGATGCCGGAGAGCATGTCGCGCCCCTGATCATCCGTGCCCAGCCAGTAGGTGAAGGTGTCCATCCCGTTGCGGGTGCCAGGCTCCAGCCGGCCATCCATGATGTCCAGCTGGGCGAGGTCGTACGGGTTCTGCGGCGCGATCAGGGGCGCGAACAGGGCGATGAGCACGAGGAGGGTGAAGACGATCAGCCCGACTGTCGCCGTCTTGCTCTCGAAGAACTCGGAGACGAAGCGGCGGAACGGCGTTTCCACCTTCGCCGGAGCGGGGGCCGCCGGGGTGGCGGCCTGAGGGAGGGAACTCGCGCTCATTGCTTGTTCTCCAGCCGCACGCGCGGGTCGAGGGCCGAGTAGGAGAGGTCGACCAGCAGGTTAATGGTGATGAACATCAGCACGATGATCATCAGGTAGGCGACGATCACGGGACGATCGAGCACGTTGATGCTGTCGATGATCAGCTTGCCCATGCCCGGCCAGGCGAAGACGCTTTCCGTCACGACCGAGAAGGCGATCGTCGAACCCAGTTCGAGGCCGACCACGGTCACGACGGGGATCATGATGTTCTTGAAGACATGAACAAAAATGACGCGCTTGTTGGTCAGGCCCTTGGCGCGGGCGAACTTCACGTAGTCCATCAGCATTGTCTCGCGCACGCCCGCGCGGGTCAGGCGGATGACGAGGCTGATCTTGAACAGCGCCAGGTTCAGCGCCGGCATGGCCAGGTGGCGCAGCCCGTCCCAGGTGAGGAAGGACCAGCGCATCCCGAGCACTTCCACCGTCTCGCCGCGGCCCGTGGAGGGCAGCCAGCCGAGCTGCACGGCGAAGACCATGATCAGCATCAGGCCGACCCAGAAGGTGGGCAGGGAGAAGCCGAAGATGGAGGCCGTCATGATGGTCTTGGAGACCGGGGATTTCGGCTTCAGGCCGGCATAGAGGCCGAGCGGGATACCGATGATCAGCGCCATGATGGTGGCGCCGAAGGCCAGCTCCAGCGTCGCCGGCATGCGCTGCAGGATCAGCTGCAGGGCGGGCTCGTTGAAGACGAAGCTGCGGCCGAGGTCACCGCGCAGCGCATTGCCCAGGAAGGACAGGTATTGCATCCACAGCGGCAGATCGAGGCCGAGGGCCTTGATCGCGCGCTCACGCTCGATCTGGTCCGCATCCGGGGAGATCAGGATCTCCACCGGGTCGCCAATGGCATAGACGCCGACGAAGACGATGACGGACATCGCCAGCATGACGAGCGCGGCCTGGAACAGTCGCCGCAGGAGGTAAAGGCTCATGGCGTCAGCGGGCCGCTGGCTGGGCGCCCGCGGGACGCACGTCCTGCGCGCGGGTCAGTTCATCGGCCCGGGAGTCGTGCTCCAGGCCCGGGCGGGTGGCCCAGACGTTCTTCTGAATATGGATCGGCATAATGCCCACGTCTTCCATGGTAATGCGGGTGGCTTCCTGCAGCAGGGCCTCGCGCTTCGCGTCGTCCAGCTCCCGCAGGGCGGCCTCAAGCTTGGCGTCGGCAGCGGGGTTGCTGTAGCGGCCACGGTTCGAGCCACCCCAGCCGCGATCACGCGAATAGGTGGCCGTGAGAGAGCGAAGCGGAGAGGAGGCTTCACCCGAGGCGGTGCCCCAGCCGACCAGGAAGGCGCTGAGTTCCTGCCGCCCGGCGCGGGCGACGAAGGTGGTCCAGGGCTGACCCTCGACGGCCGTGCGCACGCCGATGCGCGTCCACATCTGGCCGATGGCCTGGATGATGCGGGCATCGTTGATGTAGCGGTCGTTCGGGCCGTGCAGGGTCATGCGGAAACCGTTCGGGTACCCGGCTTCTGCAAGCAACTTGCGTGCCGCTTCAGCATCCGGCCGCGGCGGCTCCAGGCCCGGCACGTAGCCGAAGGCGCCCTGCGGCAGGAACTGCGCGGTCGGAATGGCGGCGCCTTCCATCACGCGCCCGACGATGGCGTTGCGGTCGATCGCCATGTTCAGGGCTTGGCGGACGCGCAGGTCCAGCAGCGGGTTGCGGCCCAGCGGCTTGCCGTCATTGTCGGTGATGAAGGGCGAGCCCTCCGGGTGCTGGTGGTCCAGCGCCAGGAAGATGACACGCAGGCCGTTGCGCTCGGAGATGCGCACGCGGTTGTCGTTGCGCAGGCGGGCGATATCGGTCGTCGGCACCTGGTCGATCATGTCGACATCGCCGGCGAGGATTGCCGCGGTGCGGGCGCCGTCATTGGGGATGATGCGGTAGGAGACGCGCTCCCAGGCCGGCTTCGGGCCCCAGTAATCGTCGTTACGGGCCAGCTCCAGCCGGTCGCCGGAGCGGAAGGAGACGAAGCGGAAGGGGCCGGCGCCGATGGCGACCTTGCCGGAGTTGAAGTCTTCCGTCGCCGCGCCCTCATGCGTCTCCTTGTCGAGCATCGCCACCTGGGCGAGGTCGTTCGGCAGGACGGGGTAGGGGCCTTCCGTGTGGAAGCGGACGGTCAGCGGATCGACCACCTCAACGCTTTGGATGGCGCGGGTGTAGAGCGCGTAGGAGGACGGGCTGTTCGGCACCGTCGGCACGCGGGAGATGGTGAAGGCGACATCCTCGGCGGTGAAGGCGTTCCCGTTATGGAAACGGACATTCGGCCGCAGCTTGAATTCCCAGACGTTTTCGGCAACCGGCCGCCAGCTCTCGGCCAGCCCCGGCTGGATGCGGCCCGCCGAATCGAAGCCCGCCAGCGCGCCGAACAGCATTTCGGCCACGGCATAGTTGGGCGACAGGGCGTGGTAATGCGGGTCCAGCGATGTCACCTGCGCACCAACGGCGATGGTGACGTTCTGCGCCTTGGCCGGCATCGCGATGCCCAGACCGAACGCCGAAACGGCGGCCAGGACGGCCGCCCGATAGCTTTGTTTCATATCATCCCCCGGAGGCTGCCGCCTTCTTGCCATGATACTGTAGCAGTCACCCCCCCGAATCGCCAGATGAAGGGGGGATCATGTCACTGCGTGAAACATTTCCCTTCAGGAAGCGACGGCAAAAAGCCGAAGTTCCTGCTTCCGATTTCTGAACTGGGGCCGCTTATTCCTCGGTGGCCTCGGCCACCGGAAGGATGGAGGTTTCCTTGGCCGAGCCAATGGCCAGGATCGTTTCCGTCCGCTCCACACCGGAAAGGGCGCGGATTTCGTCCGCGACGAAGCGCTCTACGGCCGCCAGATCCGGCAGACGCAATTTCACCAGATAGGTCCAGCCCCCCGTGACGCGGTGGCATTCCAGCACCGCCTCCGCCGCCCGCATGGTGGTGCGGAAGGCGGTTTCGTCCTTGCCGGCGCGGAGCTCGACAAAGACGAAGGCCAGCATGGGGCAGCCAATGGCCGCGGGGTCGAGATCGGCACGCCAGCCGCGAATGGTCCCGCGTTCCTCCAGCCGTTTCACCCGTTCCGCCGTGGCGGAGACGGAGAGCCCCGCGACCTTCGCCAGATCGGCAAGGCCTGAGGCGCCATCCTCCTGGAGAGCCACGAGGATGTTCCGGTCGATTTCATCCATGGCGGGACAGTATCCGGCGTTTGGTCGGTGCGAAACAAAAAAGGCGGAAAGGTTGCCCTTTCCGCCTCATTTTCTCCGCAATGCGGAAAATCAGATGTAGTGCTCGGCCAGCGGCGCGAAGCCGTTGAAGCCCTGGCTGGCATAGGTGGTGACATAGGCGCCGGTCGCCAGCAGCTCGATCCGGTCGCCGCAGTCCAGGGCCAGCGGCAGGCGGTAGTTGGACTTCTCATACAGCGTGTCGGTGCTGTCGCAGGTCGGGCCCGCGATCGTCACCGGCCCGTCCGCCAAGCCATCATGCGGGGTGCGGAAGGCGTACTTGATGGCCTCGCCCTCCGTCTCCGCCAGACCACCGAAGCGGCCGATATCCAGGTACACCCAGCGCACCGGGTCGTCCTTCTCCTTGCGGGAGACGAGCACGACCTCGGAGGAGAGCACACCGGCATCGCCCACGATGAAGCGGCCCGGCTCGATCACCATCTCCGGCAGGTTGTTGCCGAAGGCCTCGACCATGGCGCCCATGATGGCGTCACCGATCTCGCCGATCTCCGGCACCTCGGAGCGGTAGCGCACGGGGTAGCCGCCGCCGATGTTGATCATGCGCGGCGTGACGCCGGCATTCTTCAGATCGGTGAACAGCATGCCGACCTTGGCGATGGCCGCCTGGTAGGTTTCCGTGCGGGTCTGCTGGCTGCCGACATGGAAGGAGATGCCATAGGGGTCGAGCCCCAGCTCGGCGGCCTGGATCATCAGGTCGCGCGCCATCTCCACCTCGCAGCCGAACTTCTTCGACAGCGGCCACTCGGCACCGACATTGCCCACCAGGATGCGGCAATACACCTTCGCGCCCGGCGCGGAGCGGGCGAGCTTCAGCAGCTCCGGCTCCGAATCGAAGGCGAACATGCGCACGCCCGCCTCATAGGCGGCCTTGATGGCGCTTTCCTTCTTCACGGTATTGCCGAAGGAAATGGCCTCGGGGGCGGCGCCGGAACGCAGGCAGGCCTGCACCTCTTCCCAGGAGGCCGCGTCGAAGGCGGAGCCCAGGGAGACGAGACGGTCCAGGATCGGCGCGGCCGGGTTCGCCTTCACCGCATAGTAAATGCGGGCAAGCGGAAGGGCGGCGTGCAGCCGGGCATAATTCTCCTCGACGCGATCGACATCGACGACAAGGCAAGGCGTCGCCGGAGCGGCGTCGCGCAGGAAGCGGGAGACCTTCGGGGTCATCGCACCACCCTCCACTTCAGACTATGGGAGGACCGTCCCCTGTAGTAGGGGTCAGCCCCAAGTTGACGAAACGGTCGAACGAACCAGCGACCAAAGAGAGACCGGCTTCGGCTTGCGCCTTCACCGGGGTTGCCAGAACGCTTGACGTCGTTGCGTAAACCTTTGGTCGGTCATGCCGACCTGGGGCCAGAGGCACGTGCGTACTGCGTCTGCGGCGGCATATAGAGATGTCGCTCGCCGGACGAAAGAGGTTTTCGGGGGTACGACCCGTTATTTTTCCGCATGCCTCCCCTGCGGGGCCGGAAACTTCCCTTAAGCTGCACCCTGGGACGGGGTGCCTTACCGGTGAAAGCCTCGCTTCAGGCGAATCCATCCGCCGGAGCCAGCGCCGGGGCGCCATACAGTAGAAGAAAAGCATCGGCCGCCCGTTCCGCTATGGAAGGAAGCTCGGCTGCGGCCATCTCCTCATCCACCAGTCCGAAGGTCGCACGCACGAACAGATCCCCGCGCAGCAGGCACAGGAAATGCTCCGCCGCCTGGGCCGGGGGGACATCCGGCCGCAGATGTCCGCGGGCCGATTCGCCGGCCATCCACCCCGTGAGCCATCCCTGCATCGCCTGCGGGCCGGCAGCGTAGAAGGCGCGGGCGAGGGCGGGAAAACGGGCCGCCTCCGCCACCATGACGCGGTGCAAAGCGCGGACCTGGGGGCGCAGCATGAAGCGCAGCCAGTGCAGCCCCAGCTCCACCAGCGCATCGCGGAGAGGCCGGTCGTGTCCGCCCAGGAAACCATCCGCCCGCCGGCGCATGGATTCGCAGCCGGCGGAGACAATCGCCTCGAACAGCGCCTCCTTGCCGCTGAAATGGGCGTAGAGCGTCGCCTTGGAGACGCCGGCCGCCTTGGCCACCGCATCCATCGACACGGCGGCGTAGCCCTCCTCCATGAACAGCTCGGCTGCCGCCAGCAGGATGGCGCGGCGCTTGAGGTTGGGCACTTCGGAGAGGAATTCGGCGGTGGCGGACATGAAAGGTTAGTAAGAGAGGGCTGTTTCGCCTTCAAGAGTAAACTGAACCGTTTCGTTCAGCCTTGACAATCGAGCCATACGCCAGCAACTGACAGGCCAGAAAATGAACTGAACCGTTCAGTTCGAAGGCTCCTCGCATGAACGCTCCTGTCTCCCCCTCCGCGGCCCTGGAGGCCAGCCGGTCTTCTGCCCCGCCGCCGCCGAAGCGCCCCATCCGTAAGGTCTTGCTGCGGGTGGTTCCGCTCGTGCTCGTGCTGGCCGCTGCTCTGGGCGGCATCTGGTACTGGAAGACGGGCCGCTTCCTGGTTGAGACGGAGGATGCCTATGTTCAGGGCAACATCAGTGTCCTCGGGCCGCGCATCCAGGCCGATGTCGCCATCATCCATGTGTCGGACAACCAGCCGGTCAGGGCCGGCGACCTGCTGATCACGCTGGATGACCGGGACCTGCGCAACGCGCGCGACCAGGCCGCCGCCACACTGGCCGAATCGGATGCCTCCATCACGACGGCCCGCGAGCAACTGCAGCAGCAGCAGGCCCAGATCGACGCCGCCTCCGCCCAGGTGGAGCAGGCGCGGGCGGAGCAGACCCGCGCCATCGCCGATGCGCGCCGCACCCAGTCCCTCGTCGGCAGCGGCTATGCCTCCCGCCAGTCGGCCGACCAGACCCAGGCAGACCAGCGCAAGGCGGAAGCCGCCGTGCAGGCGGCGCAGGCGCAGCTTTCGGTCCAACGGCAATCCCTGGCCGTGCTGCAGGCGCAGCTGCGGCAGGCGGAGGCGCGCCGTGCCCAGGCCGCCGCGGCCCTGGCCCAGGCCGAGACCAACCTCTCCTACACCGCGATCCGCGCGCCGGTGGATGGCATCGCCGGCAACCGGGCGGCACAGCTCGGGCAGCATGTGCAGCCGGGGCAACAGTTGATCGCCGTGGCGCCGACCGGCGCGGAGCTCTTCGTCGTGGCCAATTTCAAGGAAACCCAGCTGGCGGGCATGCGGCCGGGGCAGGTGGCGGAGATCACCGTCGATGCCATTCCGGACGTCGTGTTCCACGCGCGGGTGGACAGTTTCGCGCCCGCGACCGGCAGCCAGTTCAGCCTGCTGCCGCCGGAGAACGCGACCGGCAATTTCACCAAGATCGTGCAGCGGGTGCCGGTGAAGCTGGTGCTGGAGCCGGGGCAGGATGCCGAGGCCCTGGCCCGCCTGCGCCCCGGCCTCTCGGTGATCGCCGAGGTCGATATGCGCGCGGACCCGCATGCGCCGCGCGGCGTGCTGGCCGCCCTCGGCAGCCTGTTCTGACGCCCACCGGAAAGCTCTTCGCGCCATGAGCGCCACGACCCTGCCGGCCTCTCCCTCCGCGCCGCCCCAGGCCATGCAGCCGAAAGTCCTGTTCGGCTTCATGGCGATGGTCTTCGGCATGTTCATGGCGATCCTGGATATCCAGATCGTCTCCGCCTCCATCTCGGAGATCCAGGCCGGCCTCGCCGCCAGCCCGGATGAGGCAAGCTGGGTGCAGACGAGCTACCTGATCGCGGAGATCGTCATGATCCCGCTTTCGGGCTTCCTGTCCCGCCTGCTGTCCACACGGGTGTTGTTCACCCTGTCGGCCGCGGGGTTCACGGTCTTCTCCCTGGCCTGCGCGCTGGCGACCAATCTCGGCACCATGATCGTCTTCCGCGCCGCGCAGGGTTTCATTGGCGGCGCGATGATCCCGACGGTCTTCGCCGCCAGCTTCATGCTCTTCCCGCCCAACCGGCGGGCCGGCGCCACGGTGCTGATCGGCCTGACGGCGACGATGGCGCCTACCATCGGCCCCACCCTGGGCGGCTGGCTGACGGAAAGCTTCTCCTGGCACTGGCTGTTCCTGATCAACGTGCCCGTCGGCATCCTCATCGCCACCGCCGTCTGGCTGACGGTGGATATCGACAAGCCGGACCGTTCCCTGCTGGCGAAATTCGACTGGTGGGGCCTCGCCGCCATGGCCGCCTTCCTCGGCAGCCTGGAATATGTGATGGAGGAAGGCCCGCGCTGGGACTGGCTGCAGGACGAGACGGTGCGCAACCTGGCGGTGGTCTGCGTCATCGCCGGCATCGCCTTCTTCTGGCGCGCGCTGACCCGGCCGGAACCGATCGTCGATCTGCGGGCCTTCAAGGATCGCAATTTCACCATCGGGTGCCTGTTCAGCTTCACCATGGGCATCGGCCTTTACGGCTCGGTCTATCTCATCCCGCTCTTTCTCGGCCGGGTGCGCGGCTACAATTCCATGCAGATCGGCGAAGTGATGTTCATCACCGGCCTCTGCATGTTTTTCGCCGCGCCGATCGTCGGCCGCCTGCTGGCGAAGTTCGACCCGCGTATCCTGCTGGCCATAGGATTGCTGCTGTTCTTCGTCGCGATGTGGGAAACCGCGCGCCTGACTTCGCAAAGTGCCTTTCCGCAGATGGCATTTCCGCTGGGGCTGCGTGGCGTGGCGATGATGCTCTGCATGGCGCCGATCAACCAGATCGCGCTTGGCACCGTGCCGCCTCCCATGCTGAAAGGCGCATCCGGCCTCTACAACCTGATGCGCAACCTCGGCGGCGCGGTGGGCCTCGCCATCATCAATACCCTCGTCACTGACCGCTCCTTCATGCACCGCGTGCATCTGAGCGAAGCCCTGAACTGGGCACGTCCACCGGCACTGAACTACCGGGATACCATGGCGGACGCGCTGGCAGGCGGTGTGGGGCAGGGCGCCTCCGATATCGCGGCGCTGGCGAAGATGAAAGCACTGGTCACGCAACAGGCGCTGGTGCTCGCCTATAACGATGTGCTGGTGGTGATGGCCGGATGCTTCCTCGTCTCGCTGCCCTTGGTGTTCCTGCTGCGCCGGCCGCGGAAAGGGGCGGGTGGGGACGCGCATTGAGGGCGTGACCAGGGGGCGCCGCCCCCTGGAACCCCCGCTGGGGTGACAGTGTCACCCCAGACCCCGCCATCAGTTTTTTTTCGATGCTACGGCGGATTCCGCCGAGGGTCTGGGACCCTCGGCGACGGAGGCCTCAGCCTGCATGGCTTTTAACAAAGCCTTTGAATGCACTTGTGGCTGGCGTCGCGCCTGGGCTTCAGGCCCCAAAAAACTCGAAGCAGGGTCCGGGGTGGACTTTCCACCCCGGCGGGAGAGGTCCGGAGAGGGCAGAGCCCTCTCTGGGCACCTTTGACGCGACTTCGTCATCTCCCCGTCAAGCACCCGCAACATCCATTCGTTAACAGCCGCTTCCGATTCAACCGGGAGTTCCATCGCTCATGCGCACTCTGTTGCTGGCCGCGACGGCCATGCTGGCCCTGATGGGCGCAGCCTCCGCCGAGCAGCGGGTCGAGGCCCGCCTGGCCGGGCATGCCATTCTGCCGGCCTTCACCATGGAGCTGCCGCCGGCCGATGCGCCGCGTGATGCGCTGGTGTCCGGCAAGTTCACCGGCGATGCGCGCAATGACCGCCCGGGTTCCGTGCCCGGCACCACCGGCCCGGCGCCGAATGGCCGCCCCACCGGCCTCTCCCTGCCGTTCATCGGCCAGCCGGTGCAGGGCTTTTCCGGCATCAAGCCCGTGGCGGGCGAGGCCGGTGCCTACTGGGTGCTGACCGATAACGGCTTCGGCAACCGCCGCAACAGCGGTGACGCCCTGTTGGCGCTGCGCAAGATCCGTCCGGATTTCCGCACCGGCCAGGTGGCGATCGAGCAGACCATTTTCTTCACCGACCCGGACCGCCGCGTGCCCTTCCGTATCACCAATGAAGGCACCGATGCGCGCTACCTGACCGGTTCCGATTTCGACCCCGAGAGCATCCAGCCCATCGAGGGCGGTGGCTTCTGGATCGGCGAGGAATTCGGCCCCTACATCATCCGCCTGGATGCACAGGGCCGCGTTCAGCAGGTTCACTCGACCCTGCTGGACGGCAAGCCGCTGATGAGCCCGGACAACCCCGCGCTGACGGTGGGCGCCACGCCGACCGCCGGTGTCAATTTCCGTGCCCGCCGCTCCGGTGGCTATGAGGGCATGGCGATGCTGCCGGATGGCAGCCGTCTCTGGGCCCTGCTGGAGCAGCCGCTTTTCGTCGAGGGTACGGACCGTGCCGAGGGCAACTTCATCCGCATGATGGAGTTCGACACCGCCCGTGGCGCCTGGACCGGCCGCAGCCTGAAGTACCGCCTGGCCGAGGGCGCCGCCGCCATCGGCGACTTCAACATGATCGATGAGCGCCGCGCGCTGGTGATCGAGCGTGACAATGCCGAGGGCGACCCCTCCCTGGCCTGCGCCCAGGGCCAGCAGCCGCCGGCCTGCTTCCATGCCCCCGCCCGCGTGAAGCGCGTCTCGCTGGTCGATCTTGGCGCGCCGGACGCCGAGGGCTTCGTGCGCAAGATCGCCTATATCGACCTGATGCAGATCCAGGACCCGGAAGGCGTGGCCCGCACCCATGGAGACCGGGCGCCGAATGCGCCGGCCAACCGCTTCTCCTTCCCGTTCTTCACCATCGAGAACGTGGCGATGGTCGATGCCGACCACATCATCGTCGGCAATGACAACAACCTGCCCTTCAGCGCGGGCCGTCATCTGACCCGCGCCGATGACAATGAACTGATCCTGTTGCACGTGCCGGAACTGCTGCGCGCGCGCTGAGAGAATCTGTTACGGGTGGCGGCTCTTGCCGTCTCCCGGAACCGACCTTACGCATGGTGGCGGGCCCGTATTCATGCGGGTCCGCGCCGCCCCGACCTCCGGGCCGGCGCTTATGGCGCGAGTATTGGAGAAGCGGGATGATCTATCGTGATGCGACCCAGGCCGATTTGCCCGCCATGGCCGAAATCTACGCGCATCACGTCCTGAACGGCACCGGTACCTTCGAGGAGGTGCCGCCCACCGAGGCGGAGCTGAGTGCCCGCCTGGTCAAGGTGCAGGAGGCCGGCTGGGCCTGGCTGGTGGCGGAGGATGAGGGCGAGGTGAAGGGCTATGGCTACTTCGCCGCGTTGCGGGACCGTTCCGCCTACCGCTTCGCCGCCGAGGATTCGATCTATGTGCGCGATGATGTTCGCGGCCAGGGCGTCGGCAAGGCGCTGGTGGCGGCACTGATCGAGCGTGCCGAGGCCGCCGGGTTCCGCCAGATGTTCGCCGTTATCGGGGATTCGGAGAATGTGGGCTCGATCGGCCTCCATCTTTCCCTGGGTTTCAAGCAGGTGGGAATGCTGAAGGCCGCCGGGCTGAAATTCGGCCGGTGGCTGGACGTGGTCTACATGCAGCGGGCCCTGGGCGAGGGCGACAAGACGATTCCCTGACCCCGCGAAGGCTTGTCGAGACGAGCTGTCCTGACCTGTGCCAAGCTGGCGCCGCACGCGGCGCGACAAGGATGCCGCGGCAAACAGGGAAGAGACAGCCATGTACCACGTCCTCGCCGCCCGGCGCCGCGCCGTGCTGGGTGCTTCTGCCGTCGCCGCCTTGTCCATGCCGGCGCTGCTTCGCTCCGCCGCCGCGCAGCAGCAGGCCCAGCGGGATTACGGCCGCGGCGCCCCGCCTGTCCGCTACCCCGACGCCGATGTGGTGGCGCTGGACCCCAAGCGCTTCACCGCCCGCCTGGGCAACACCCGCATTCAGCGCCTCCATACCGGCATGGGTTGGGCGGAAGGGCCGGCCTGGCATGCCACCGGCCGTTTCCTTATCTGGTCCGACATCCCGAACGACGAATGCCTGCGGCTGACGGAGGAGGACCGTCATGTCTCCCGCCGCTTCCGCATGCCCTCGGGCTATTCCAACGGGAATACCTTCGACCGGGAGGGGCGGCAGATCGCCTGCCGCCATTTCCACCGCGACGTCGTGCGCTATGAGCCCGATGGCAGCCTGACCATCCTGGCGGCGCGGGGCCCGGACGGGCCGTTCAATGCCCCCAATGATGCGGTGGTGCATCCGCAGGATGGCGGCATCTGGTTCACCGACCCGGGCTATGGCGCGGTGATGAACTATGAGGGCAACCGGCTGCCCGAATCCGCCAATTCACCCCGCCCGCTGATCAAGGAGGCGATCTATCGCATAGATCCCGCCAGCGGCGCGGTGGAGAAGGTGGCGGACCAGCCCTTCAAGCCCAATGGGCTGTGCTTCAGCCCGGATTACCGCACGCTCTATGTGGCGGATACCGGCGTTTCCCACTATCCGGAGGCGAAGAGCATCCTCTGGGCCTTCGACGTGAACGGCACCCGCCTTTCCAACCCGCGCACCTTCTGCAGCATGGAGATGGACGGCAAGACCGGCATGGGCGACGGCATCCGTTGCGACGAATCCGGCAATGTCTGGGTCGGCGCCGGCTGGGTGGGGGATGGCTATGACGGCGTGCATGTCTTCGCGCCGAACGGCGACCGCATCGGGCTGATCAAGCTGCCGGAGATCTGCGCCAATGTATGCTTCGGCGGCACGCGCCGGAACCAGCTCTTCATGTGCGCCAGCCAGTCCCTTTACGTGTTGCCGGTGGAGACGCGCGGGGCGCATTTCTGCTGACGGAAAAGGCGCGGGGGAGACCCGCGTCTTTCTACCTTCCGGGTGATGATGCCGTGGCCCGGCGAGGGCCGCGGCTCAGCGATAGACGATGACGGGCTCGCCGCCCTGGTTGCCCACGATCACCGGGATGCCGGCGCCGAGATTGCCCTGGGCCGCGCCATGATACCGGATCTCCGGATTGCCATCCTGCGAGCCGATGACAGTGGCGATGCCCTGGCTGACCGGCGCGCTGTGCGGCTGTTGCGCGACGAGGGCGTCGATATTCGCATCGCCATTGCCGGCCATGGCGGCACCGGAGAAGCCGGCGATCAGAAGAGAAGAAAGCAGAATCTTGCTGAACATGACTGAATAGTTCCCGATATTGGTGCGGCGGGGAGCTTCTGTCCGGCGCCGCTCTGTTGGGAATTGTTCTAGTCCTCCGCCGCTCCGCGGGGCCAATCGGGCTTTGCCATGGCCATTATCGGTTTTGGTGATGCAACCTTGACCAGGCTTGCGCTTCAGGGGCGACGGAAGCGCGCGGCGGTGACGCTGTCTCCCTCCAGCGCGGCGGCGATGGCGGCGCGCCCGGTCTCGCTATGTGCCAGCGCCACCACTTCCTTGAACCAGGGCGCGTCCCCCCGCATCCGTGCCAGGAACAGCCGGTCCAGCGCGATGGAGACGGGGTTGCGGGGCTGGCAGCAGGCGCAGCCGATAGGGTGGGGAGTTTCCACCGGCGTCGCGTAGCGTTCCACCCTGGCATGCCCGGCGGGCAGGGGGGCGCCGTCTTCGGCCAGCACCACGGCGCCCGGCGGGGCCTCGGTGGCGCTTTCCAGCAGGCGGACAGGGGTGCGGGCATCCAGGGACCACGTCATGACGCTAGACATAAAGAAGTCTTTATGTCATCCGCAACCCCATGGAGCCCTTGCTCAACCAATTGCGCGCCGCGGCCGAGCCCACCCGCCTGCGCCTGCTCGCCCTGTGCGGGCGGGGGGCGTTCTGCGTGAGCGAGCTGTGCGCCATCCTCGGCCAGTCCCAGCCGCGCCTTTCCCGGCACCTCAAGCTGCTGGTGGAGGCCGGGCTGCTGGAGCGCCTGCCGGAGGGTGCCAATGTCTATTTCCAGCTGGCCCATGACGCCGAGATGACGCGGCAGATCCTGGCCCGGCTGCCGGAGGACGATGCCACCATCGCCGCCGACCGCCGCGCCAGCGCCCGCATCGCCGCCGAGCGTGCCCGGGTGGCCAGCGAGAGCTTCCGCAGGGATGGCGCCGATTGGGATGAGATGCGCGCGCTGGGCCTGCCGGCGCCCGCGATCGAGGCGGCGCTGACCCGGCTGCTGCCCAAGCGGCTGGGGCGGGCGCTGGATATCGGCACCGGCACGGGCAAGCTGCTGGATGTGCTGGCGCCGCGCGCCGATGCCGCGCTGGGGGTGGACGCCAGCCGTGAGATGCTGGCGCTGGCCCGCGCGCGTCTGGCGGAGCGGGCACTGCCCAATGCCAGCGTGCGCCTGGCGGACATGTACCGGCTGCCGCTGCCCGATGCGGGCTTCGACCTCGCCACGCTGCAGATGGTGCTGCACTATGCCGAGGACCCGCAGGCCGCGCTGGCCGAGGCCGCCCGCGTGCTGAAGCCGGAAGGCATGCTGGTGGTGATCGACCTCGCCCCGCATGAGCGCGGCGACCTGTTGACCGGACTGGCGCATCGCTGGCCCGGATTCGATGACGCGGAACTGGCCGGCTGGCTTGGCGCCGCCGGCTGCGTGCCCCTGCCGCCCGTGGAAATCGCCGGGCCCCTGGCCGTGCGCCTCTGGCCCGCGCGCCGGCTGGCGGCGCCGGTCGCCGCTCTCCCTGAAACGTCGCTGAACTTCTGAAGGAAGGCCTTGACACATGGCCCGTCCCCATCTGCTCGATGCCCTGCGCGACCGTGTTCTGCTGTGCGACGGGGGCATGGGCAGCCGCGTTCAGGCGCTGACCCTGGAGATCGAGAAGGATTTCTGGGGGAAGGAGAACTGTACGGAGGTTCTGAACCTCTCCCGGCCCGAGCTCGTGCGTGAGATTCATCGCGGCTACTACGAGGCCGGGTCGGACATGGTGCTGACCAACAGCTTTGGTGGTTCCCCGATCACGCTTGAAGAGTTCGAGCTGGGCGACCGCGCCTTCGAGATCAACAAGCTCTCCGTCGAACTGGCGCGCGAGGCGGCCGACAGCTTCGCGGATGGCCGCGACCGCTGGGTCGTGGGTGATATCGGGCCAGGAACGAAACTGCCGAGCCTTGGCCATATCGACTACGACACGCTGGAAGCCGCACTCACAGAACAGTGCCGCGGCCTGATTGCCGGTGGCGCAGACGCGCTGCTGACCGAGACGAACCAGGACACGCTGTTCATCAAGGCCGCCGTCAACGCGGCCAAGATCGCCAAGGCCGAGGCGAAGAGCGACATCCCCATCTTCGTGCAGGTGACGGTGGAGACCACCGGCACGCTGCTGGTCGGCTCCGACATCGCCGCCGCCGCCACAGCCATCCACGCGTTGGACGTGCCGCTGATCGGCCTGAACTGTGCCACGGGCCCGCAGGAAATGGCGGAACATGTGCGCTGGCTGTCGCAGAACTGGCCGGGCCTGCTCTCCTGCCAGCCCAATGCCGGGCTGCCGGAGCTGGTGGATGGAAAGACGCACTACCCGCTGGGCGCCGAAGAGATGGCGAGCTGGATGCAGCGTTTCGTCGAGGAAGACGGGCTGAACCTCATCGGCGGCTGCTGCGGCACGTCCATTCCGCACATCCAGGGGCTGGATGCGATGCTGCGGCGGATTTCCGGGAATCAGTCCCGTCCCGTGCCGGCACAGCGGCAATCCTACTGGGTTCCTTCCGTCGCCAGCCTCTACGGCCAGGTCTCGCTGCGGCAGGAGAACAGCTATTTCTCCATCGGCGAGCGCTGCAATGCCAATGGCTCCAAGGCCTGGCGGGAGCGGCAGGCGGCACATGACTGGGACGCCTGCGTCTCCATCGGGCGTGAGCAAGTGGGTGAGGGCTCCAACTCCCTCGACGTCTGCACCGCCTTTGTTGGCCGCGACGAAAAGGCCGAGATGGATGAGGTGATCCGCCGCTTCACCGGCAGCGTGAATGCGCCGCTGGTGATCGATTCCACCGAGACACCGGTGATCGAGAGCGCGCTGAAGCTGCATGGCGGCAAGCCCATCATCAATTCCATTAATTTCGAGGACGGGGAAGGCCATGCGACGGACCGCATGGTTCTCGCCAAGAAATTCGGTGCCGCCGTCATTGCCCTGACCATCGATGAAGTCGGCATGGCGAAGACGCCGGAGGACAAGCTGCGCATCGCCGAGCGGCTGGTGGATTTCGCCTGCAACAAGCATGGCCTGCCGCAGAGTGACCTGCTGATCGACCCGCTGACCTTCACCATTGCCACGGGCAATGAGGACGACCGTAAGCTGGGGCTGTGGACACTGGAGGGCATCCGCATGATCCGGGAGAAGTTCCCGGACATCCAGATCATCCTCGGCCTGAGCAACATCTCCTTCGGCCTGAACCCGGCGGCGCGGCATGTGCTGAACAGCGTGTTCCTAGACCACGCCGTGAAGGCCGGCATGACCGGCGCCATCGTGCATGTCTCCAAGATCAAGCCGCTGCACTCCATTCCGCCGGAGGAGGTGAAGGTCGCCGAAGATCTGATCTTCGACCGCCGCGAGGAAGGCTACGACCCGCTACAGAAGCTGCTAGAGATGTTCGCGGGCCGGAAGGCGGCGGACGCCGCCAAGAAGGTGAAGGCGGACACGGTGGAAGGCCGTCTCAAGGACCGTATCGTCGATGGCGATCGCAAGGGCCTTGATGAGGAACTGGCGGACGCGCTGGCCAAAGGAATAAAACCGCTCGACATCATCAACGGCATTCTGCTCGAAGGCATGAAGGTCGTGGGCGAGCTGTTCGGCGCCGGCAAGATGCAGCTGCCCTTCGTGCTGCAATCAGCCGAGACCATGAAGGCCGCCGTGGCGTATCTCGAGCCGCATATGGAAAAGATCGAGGGGCAGGAGAAGGGCACCATCGTGCTCGCCACCGTGCGCGGCGACGTGCACGACATCGGCAAGAACCTCGTCGACATCATCCTGACCAATAACGGCTACAGGGTCATCAACCTCGGCATCAAGGTGCCGTTGAACGAGATGATCGCGGCGGTGCAGGAGCACAAGGCGAACGCCATCGGCATGTCCGGCCTGCTGGTGAAATCCACCGTCGTCATGAAGGAAAACCTCGAGGAAATGTCCCGCCAGGGGCTGGAGGTTCCGGTGCTGCTGGGCGGTGCCGCGCTGACGCGCAACTTCGTCGAGGATGACTGCGTCAACGCCTACACCTCCGGCCGCGTCGCCTATGCGCGGGACGCCTTTGATGGCCTGCACCTGATGGACCGGGTGATGGGCAGCGATTTCGATGGCTACCTGGCCACCCTGCAGCAGAAGCGCTCTGGCAAGTCCCGCAACACCACCCGCGTACTGGGCCAAGCCGACCCGCGTGGCTTCGCGCCTGTGGACCTGAACTATGCGCAGGAGCGCCGGCGCCGGCAAACGGCGAATGAGCCGGTGCCCACGCCCCCCTTCTGGGGCAGCCGCATCGTGCAGAGCGACCCGAAGGCCGTGGTGCCCTTCATCAACGAGCGCAGCCTCTACCAGTTCCAGTGGGGCTTCCGGAAGCAGGGGCGCAGCCTGGAGGACTTCATCGGTTGGGCGAAGCAGGAGCTGCGCCCGGTGCTGCGTCGGATGCTGGAACTGTCTGAGCGCGAGAACATCCTGAAGCCCCAGGCCATCTATGGCTATTGGAAGTGCGCGGGGCAGGGGAATGACGTCATCCTCTTCGAGGAGGACGGAATCACCGAGGCGTGCCGCTTCACTTTGCCACGCCAGCCGAAGCAGGATGGCGAATGCATCGCCGATTTCATTCGGGATATCGATGACGGGCCGGAAAAGCGCGACGTCATCGGTCTGCAAGTTGTCACCGTCGGCCAGAAGGCCAGCGACATGGCGCGGGACTGGTTCGAGGCCAACCGCTACCAGGACTATCTCTATCTGCACGGCCTTTCCGTGGAGATGGCGGAGGCGATGGCGGAATACGTGCACAAGCGCATCCGTGCCGAGCTGGGCTATGCCGCCGAGGATGACCGGGATCTCGAGAAAATGCTCGCCCAGGGCTACCGGGGCGGCCGCTAT
The DNA here is from genome assembly GCA_000245075.1 of Acetobacteraceae bacterium AT-5844. Classification (GTDB taxonomy): domain Bacteria; phylum Pseudomonadota; class Alphaproteobacteria; order Acetobacterales; family Acetobacteraceae; genus Pseudoroseomonas. Next base: position 5,558 of record JH599980.1, on the reverse strand, counting down.
TCCTTCGGCTACCCCGCCTGCCCGCGGCTGGAGGACCAGGCGCCACTGCTGAAGCTGCTGGATTCCGAGCGGATCGGCGTCTCCATCAGCGATGAGTGGCAGTTGCACCCGGAGCAGTCGACCAGCGCCATCGTGCTCCACCACCCAAGGGCAAAATACTTCTCCGTGTAAGGGGCATGCGGGGCCGGGGAGGCGCGTCCCCCCTGGCCACCGCCTCACATCTTGCCGATCTGTTCCGCCTGCGCGCCGGAGCCTTCGCGCGCCGGGCCCAGCACCGGCTCCTCGCCCATCGGCGTGGATTGGATGGTGCTGAACTGCGCCTTGCCATCCAGCGACGGGCCGCTCGTGAAACGGCCTTCCGGCGGCGGCTCGCCATTCACATGCGTGCCCATGAAGACGTAGCTGAACTCCTGCTTCTCCAGCGCCTGGTCGAAGCTGTTCGGCACCGGCAGCGCGGCCGGGCCGCCGAGTTCCTGGATCACCGCCAGCCATTGCTGCTGGTGCATGGTATCGCGCGCGATCAGGAAGCTCAGCATGTCCTTCATGCCCGGGTCCTTGGCCGCGTTGTAGAGGCGCACGGCCAGCGTCCGGCCCGTCGCCTCAGCGGTGGCATTGGCGAACATGTCGCCCGCCAGGTTGCCGCTGGCATAGATATGCGAGCAGTCGAAGGGAATGCCGTCCGAGTTCACCGGCATCGCCGCCAGGCCGCTCGAGAGCAGGTGCTGCTGCAACATGCCCTCCACCACGTGGCGCGGCCGCTCACCGCCCAGCACCGCGTTTACCACCGGGTTGGCTGCCGCGGCGGATTCCTGCAAGGTCAGCGGCGCCTGATCCAGGTTCAGCGCGACGGCGGTGGCCAGCATCTCGATATGGCCGATCTCCTCCGTCGCGGTGTGCAGCAGCATGTCGCGGTACTTGGTGTCGGGGCCGCGCGCGCCCCATGCCTGGAAGAAATACTGCAGGCAGACGCGGATCTCGCCTTCCACGCCGCCGATCGCCTGCTGCAGTTGCCGCGCGAAGAGCGGATCAGGGGCCTCGACCCGGACGGGATACTGCAAGCGCTTGTCATGGAAATACATGCCGCACATCTCCTGGTTGGGACGAGGGTGGAAAGCCGCGCGGCTGACAAAGTTCCTCCGCCAATGCGCTGCCAACGAATTTCGCCAGGGCAGACGTGGCATTTTTCCGGTTGCCCGGCACCGCCACTCCGGTCTTAGAAGTGCCACCGGATCCGACAGCATAGGGTTTGTTACGGATGGACCGTGCGATGCGGCTCGCGGTAGGGAGCGTGATCGTGGCACTGATGGTGCTGGCGCTGAAGGCGGCCGCATGGTGGCTGACCGGCAGCGTGGCACTGATGGCGGATGCGCTGGAATCGGTGGTCAATGTCGCGGCCGCGCTGGCGGCGCTGATGGCCATCTCCCTCTCCGCCGCGCCGCCCGATGCCAACCACCCCTATGGCCACGCCAAGGCCGAGTATTTCTCGGCGGTGCTGGAAGGCGCGCTGATCATTGTCGCCGCCCTGTTGATCCTCAACGAGGCCTGGGGTGCGTGGCGCGACCCCCGCGTGCCGGATGTGCCCTGGATTGGCCTTGGCATTTCCGTCGTCGCCACGGCGATCAATGCCGGCTGGGCGGTGGTGCTGCGGCGGAACGGCAAGCGCCTGCGTTCCCCGGCCCTGCTGGCCGATGCCAAGCACCTGATGTCGGATGTCATCACCTCCATCGGGGTGGTGGTGGGCGTGGGGGCGGTGGCCCTCACAGGTATTCTGTGGCTGGACCCGCTGCTGGCGGCGCTGACGGCGCTGAACATCCTGTTCTCGGGCTTCCACCTGCTGCGCCAGAGCGTTGGCGGCCTGATGGACGAAGCGGTGGAGCCCGAGCTCCTGGCCCGCATCCGCTCGCTGATGTCGCAGGAGGCGGAGGGCGCGCTGGAGATGCATGACCTCCGCACCCGCCATTCCGGCCGCACGACCTTCGTGGAATTCCATCTGGTGGTGCCGGGCGAGCTGACGGTGCGCGAGGCCCATGAGATATGCGACCGTATCGAGGCGGCGCTGAAGGCCGAGCTGGGCACGGCCGTCATCACCATCCATGTCGAGCCGGAAGTGAAGGCCAAGCACCACGGCGTGCTGGTGCTGTGACGGCCACGGCGCTCCGCGGGGCAGGGGGCAGGTTGCGCGCGGCGTCGCTGGCGGTAGCGCTGCTGCTGCACGCATTGGCCGGCGCCGCCCTGTTCTGGCCCGTAACACCGGAGGCACCGCAATCCTTCGAGGCCGTGCCCTTGCTCTGGGCCAATGCACCAGGGGAGGAGGAAGAAGGGGCGGGCACGCCTCCTCCGGCCCCGCCACCTGCGGTGCCAGCCTCCCAGCCTGTGGCCGAGGCTCCTCCTGTGGAAAGCCCCGCTGATGTCCCGGAGGCCGCCGCGCCGGAGCCTCAACCGGAACCGGTGCAGCAGGCAGAGGCGCCACCTCCGCTGCCCTTGCCGCCACCGGCCGCCGTGCCGCCTCAGCCCGAGCCCGCCGAACTGGCTTTGCCGCTTCCGGCACCCCCGCCTCCTGCACCACCCCCCCGCCCCCCGCCGCCTGCTCCGCAGAGGGCGGCCGCGCCTGCACCCGCTGCTGCACCGGTGGCGGCTGAAGGAGCTGTGCGGCTCAGCGCTGGTACCAGCCTCAATGCCGTTCCTCCGGCGCCGGACGTAACCGCGGCTCGTCCTCGCGATATCGCCTGCAGCGAAGCGACGGAGTATCCGCCTGCCCTGCGTGCTGCCGGCATCGGCGGTGACGTCGTGTTGCGGTTGCGGCTCACGGATAAAGGGCGGGTCATCGAGGCCAGAGTGACCGGCAGCAGCGGGCAGGAAGAGTTGGACGAGGCAGCGCGGCGCGGTGTCCGCCGCTGCCGGTTCGAGCCCGCCATGCGTGACGGCAAGCCCATCTGGAGCAACATGGTCTGGCGCGTTTCTTTCCGTCCGTAGCCTGGTGCCTCTGGCGGGGTCGCATTCGGGATAATCCAGAACACGCTTTCGCCGTCACGAGACCGTCATCGGAAAGAGCGTGCGGGAGTTCAAGATAACCGCGTAGCTTCATCAAATCCTGTGACGGAGCACTGTCGGCCGATATCTCCTGATCCTGGATCTCGCTGCTGCGCCGGCACGATATGTATCGTCACGGTGCGGTTGTGCGGGATGACAGGTTGAGCTGGCTCCGCCGACTCTTTCAGCGATCACCCCAAATCGCACTGCTTCTTTCACGGGCTGGTGGTTGCGCCATCGGCAAGATCCAGTTCGGGACGTTTCAGCGGGGCGGTGTGGCAGGTTCCCTGCTCTTCGCATTGCTCATTATGCTGTGGGCTTCGAGAGCGGGCCGCGATTCTTTCGCTCCTTCGGGCGGCAGTCGCTGCGCGAGATCGCGATGGCAACGACGCCGCTATCAGCGGCCTCGTCACCGTTATCGCAGGGCGCGCATGTTCGGCCGCGATAAAGGCCTCGCTGCAGGGCTTGCTGCTGGGGGGCTGACTCGATCGGCTGTCGGCACTGCGAGTTCGGCTATCTCGCAACTCGGCCTCACAGCGGGCGAAGTTCAGCGGCTGTAGCGCAATGTCGCGGTCGGCTACCCGGTAACCCACATTTCCGGCTCCTCTGGCGCCGTCACCATGTGCGCCAACCTGCTGCCGAAATGCATGGGCCGCACCATCCGCGGTCGGGCGGTGTCGCTCGTGAATTCAACGAGCATGAATACGCCGCTATGGGCCGTTCGCTTCGCGGCAGGGCGGATGAGGTTCACCGGGACTAGGTGAAAAGGAAGGGCTGAAGGCCGTGGCGCCGGGGGCATCGCCAAGCGGCGCGTCATCGTGCCGCCGGATTCTTGCTTGGAGAGCATGGAAATCGCGGCGCGCCGACTGGGCTGCATTCGCGGTGCATCTCGGGTGAACACCCGATACGCCGCGAAATTCGGTCCATGTAGTATCGTGTAAGGCGCATGGATGCTTGGCGTGGGCGCCGCCGGTCTGGGAGTGGGCAAGCAAGGTGCTTCGCATCCTGATGTTCGGCAATCGCCCCTGTTCCGGCGGGGCCTGCGCAGTGGGATGGCCGGTGACAGGCGGGAGCCCATCGCGGCGGACCGTGGCTGATACTCCCATTCCCTCCCGGCGGGCGCTCCGCGTGACCAGCATGCGCATCGCGAGACCCTCGCATCACAGGAGAACCTCAGGATGCAGGTGATGATCGGCCCCGGCATGTCCCGCCCCGCCACATGGCTTCTGCTGGCGCTTGGCCTCGGCGGTGCCGTGCTGTGCGGTGTATCGCCCACATTGGCTCAGCCTGCGCCTGCCGTGGCCCCGCAACCGGTGGCGACGCAGGGCGACGAGGACCGGCTGACCCAGGCCCAGCTGGAGCAGCTTCTGGCGCCGGTCGCGCTCTATCCGGACGACCTGCTCATGCAGTTGCTGATGGCTTCGACCTATCCGCTGGAGATCGTCCAGGCCAAGCGCTGGCTGGGGCAGGGACAGAACGCCCAGTTGCGCGGCGATGCGCTGGCGCGGGCTCTGAACGACCAGCCCTGGGATCCCTCGGTCAAATCTCTCGTGCCGTTCCCGGATGTCCTGACCATGCTCAACGACCAGCTCGACTGGACGCAGCAGGTGGGTGACGCGGTGCTGGCGCAGCAGCAGGATGTGCTGAATGCCGTGCAGGTGCTGCGAGGCCGTGCGCAGGCCCACGGATCGTTGCAGAGCGGCCCTCAGCAGACAGTGAATGTGACGCAGAACGTCAATGCCGCGCCAACCCCCGGCGCTGCCGTATCGCCGCCGCCGCAGGTCATCACCATCGCGCCGACGAACCCGGAGCAGGTCTATGTGCCCGCCTACAACCCCTCCGTGGTGTATGGCAGCTGGCCCTATGCCGAGTATCCGCCGGCCTACTACCCGCCGCCGGCCGGGTGGAACGTGGGCAACGCGCTGCTGACCGGCATGGCCTTCGCGGGCGGCGTCGCGGTCGTGGGGTCGCTCTGGGGCTGGGCGCGGCCCGGCTGGGGCGGCGGGGATGTCGACATCGATGTCAACCGCTTCAACAACATCAACGTCAATCGCAACCAGATCTCGGGCAACCGCTGGCAGCATGACGCATCCCACCGGCACGGCGTGGCCTATCGCAACGACCAGGTGCGTGCCCGCGTGGGCGCGGAACGGCGGGGCGGGCCGAACAGGGCGCAGGCGCGCGAGCAGTTTCGCGGGCGGGTGAATCAGGCGGAGCACGGCGGGGGAATCGGCGCGCGGCGGCCTGAGGGTGACCGGGCGAATCTGGCGGACCGGCGTGCTGCCGGAGGCGGCGAGAGGCCGGGCCTCGGAGAGCGCCGTCCAGGCGGGGATGGCCAACGGCCGAATATCGGGGAGCGGCGCGCGGGCGGCCACCCCAATCTGGCGAGAGAGGGGCGTGCGGCCGGGCAGCACCCGGCGGTGGCCCGGCACCGGCCAGATGGCCGCCCGGAGATTCGGCAGCCAGCGGCGGCGCGGGTGCCACAGGGCTTTCAAGGCCTCGGGCATGGCGGGCGGGAGCGTGCCGCC
>JH599979.1:24660-35824 GCA_000245075.1 Acetobacteraceae bacterium AT-5844 | reverse complement strand
CAGCCCCGCCCCGGTCAGCGCGTCGATCCGGCTGTCCGCCCGGCGCGGCAGCACCAGCGTCAGCGGCCCCGGCCAGAAGCGCTCGGCCAGGCGCCGGGCGCGCTCATCCGCCTCCACCTCGGCGAAGGCCGCCTCGGCGCTGAAGAAATGGCTGATCAGCGGGTTGAAGCTCGGCCGCCCCTTGGCCGCGAAGACCGACGCCACGGCTCGCCCGTTCCGCGCGTTCGCGCCCAGGCCATAGACCGTCTCGGTGGGGAAGGCGACCAGCTCGCCCTCCCGCAGCAAGGCGGCCGCGCGCGGCAGCTCGGCAGGCGTCAGCCGCTCCGTCATCGCGGCCTCCGTCACGCGCGGCCCTGGCAGAGGAAGGGGGGGTTCTCCCAGCCCGGCTTGCCGTATTCCAGCAGCGTCTCGCCGTCGAACAGCGTGCAGCGCCCGCCGGCGGCACGCAGCACCGCCTCGGGGGCCACCGTGTCCCACTCCATGGTGCGGCCGAAGCGGGGGTAGAGGTCCGCCACGCCCTCGGCCAGCCGGCAGAACTTCACCGCCGAGCCGAGCTTGAAGACCTTCGCCACCTTGCGCCCCTCCAGGAACGCATCCAGCCGCGGGTCGTCGGAATAGTGCCGGCTGGCCATCACGGTCAGCCCTTCCGCCGGCACGCGCCGCGCGGCGATGGGCCGGTGGCCTCCCGCATCCTCTTTCCACGCGCCCATGCCGACGATGCCGGTGAACATCTCCCCCGTCACCGGAATGGCCACAGCGCCTAGATAGGGCCGCCCATCGACCACCAGCCCGACATTGACCGTGAACTCGTCCCGCCCGGCCGCGAATTCCCGCGTCCCGTCCAGCGGATCGACCGACCAGAAGCGCCCGCCCACCCGGGTCTCGATCCCGGCCGAGCATTCCTCCTCCGCCACCACGGGAATATCCGGCGTCGCCGCCCGCAGCCCCTCCAGGATGATGCCCTCGGCCAGCCGGTCGGCCGCCGTCACGGGGCTCATATCGCCCTTGCGCTCCACATCGAAGCCGGCGGCGCGCACGGTGAGGATGGCATCGGCGGCACTGCGGGCCAGCCGGGCGGCGAGGGCGAGGAGGTCTGCATCGGTCATGATGCCATCCGATGTAGAGCAATCCGCCCGCCACCGGAACGGCGCGGTGCCCCTCCCCTGTCATTCCGCCAGCGCACCCCACATGCCGCAGCCGCCTCCCTGGCCATACCGAGGCGCGGCAAGGCAATGCCCATCCGCCGCCGCGCCGATACGGAAGCGGACGCCTGTCTTCCGGTGGATGGCAAAGGCACTCGCGACGCGGACGCCCGCCAATGATCCCCCTGCTGCTGGAACGGCGGCTGGACCTGGTGATCGCCGACGTGACTCCGCCGCCTCCGCGACTCGTGGAGGACCCCACCATTCTTCCAATGGAGAGCTCGAACATCCTGAAAAGCGATTCCATCAGCAGGATGTGACCGTCGGCACACGTATTTTGCCGTTCAATGCCACCGGCTGCCGGAGTTCTCCTTCATCCCGGCCGCGCCCAACAAGGAGGAACGATCGATGTACTTTACCGTCCAGAAGAACGCTTCGGGCCAGTACTACTGGAATCTCCGCGCCGCCAACCATCAGGTCGTGGCGAGCGGGGAAACCTATCACAACAAGAGCGACTGCCTGAACGCGATCGGTCTCGTGAAGGGCACGACCGTGGAGACGCCCGTACTGGAGAAATAGCCACGGCCTCGTGCCACGGGGCCGCCACCGTGCAGCCCTCCGTCGGCCTGGCAGGCGAATCTCCCCTGCCGATATCCGCAGACCGCCGCTAGAGCCTGTCCAAAAGGTCAGGCCGTCCCTTTATCCGCACCCGCCTTGACCCGCCCCCCTTCTCCTCTACCCTCCCTCGCATCTCGAGGGAGTTGCATCCGACATGACTTTGGCGATGAGTTGGGACGAATGGACCGCGCATGATGGCGTGGCGCTCGCCACCCGGATCCGCAAGGGCGAGCTGACCGCAGCCGAGGTGGCCGCTCAGGCCGCCGCCGGCATCGCGCGCACCAACCCCGCCACCAGCGCCGTGGTCGAGGTGTTCGATGACGTCGTGGCCGATCCGCTGAAGGACGGCATGAATCCCGAGGGTCCGCTCGGTGGCGTGCCCTATCTGATGAAGGATCTCGGCCCCACCATGAAGGGCCGGCTGCAGGAAATGGGCTCCCTGCTGATGCGCGGCAACCGCGCGCAGGCGGACAGCTACCTGGCCGGGCGAATCCGGCAGGCCGGGCTCAACATCATCGGCCGCACCACTACACCGGAATTCGGCTGTTGCAGCGCGGCGGAAAACCCCGCCGTCTATGTCACCCGTAACCCGTGGAACCTGGACTACACCACCAACGGCTCCTCCGCCGGCACGGGCGCCATGGTGGCCGCCGGCGCCCTGCCCATCTCCCACGCCACGGATGGCGGCGGCTCCATCCGCATCCCCGCCGGCGCCTGCGGCAATATCGGGCTGAAGGTCTCGCGCGGCGTGTTCTCCATCGCGCCGGCGCTGTCCGATCTCTCGGGCCTCGTCTCCATCCAGGGCTGCCACAGCCGCACGGTGCGCGACACCGCCGCCTTCGTCGATGCCTGCCGCGGCGGCGCCCCCGGTGAGTTCATGCCCTATTGGCAACCCGCCGAACCCTATTCCGATCTCATCCAGCGCGATCCTGGCAAGTTGCGCATCGCGCTCTCGCATGAATGGGGCGACTACCGCGCCACCCCGCATTTCGTCGCGGAGCTGGAGCGCGTGGGCCGCTTCCTCGAATCCCTCGGCCACCATGTGGAATGGGTGCTGCCCAAGGTCGATTTCCGCGCCGCCTTCGCGGCCCAGACCACCTGCTACGTCAGCAACTTCGCCCAGACAGTCAATAACCTCATCGCATCCCTGGGGCTGGAGCGCCCGCCGGCCGATCTCGTGGAGCCCATCAACGTCCGCATCTGGGAAGCCGGCATCAACACCAGCTTCACGGAACGGGCGAAGATGCAGGCGGTGTTCAACACCACCTCCCGCGCCTTCGGGGCCTTCTTCGAGGAATGGGACATCATCCTCACCCCCATCACCGCCCTGCCGACGCCCACCATCGGCACCAGGGAATACCTGACCACCAGCGACAATCCCGATGTGTATGACTGGTTCGCCAATCTCTGGCGCAACTTCGCCTACACGCCGCTGGCGAACCTCGCGGGCATCCCCGGCATCTCCCTGCCGCTCGCCTGGCAGGAAAGCGGCCTGCCCCTTGGCATCCAGGCACAGGCGCGCCAGGCGAATGACGGGCTGCTGCTGCAACTGGCGGCGCAGATCGAGCGCGCCATCGACGGCCGCTGGAATGAGGGCCGCCGCCCCGGCGTGCACGTCACCGCCGGCTGAGGCGTCATCCCCCGGGGCGGAAATCCCCTTCCGCCCCGGTGTTCCCTCCGGCCTTGACCTTAACCAAGGTTGAGGTTCTATGAAGCAGGTCAACTGAACCACACGCCGCCCCCAACCGCCTCATGGCGCCACGGGCCGCGAGCCTGGAGTTGACGCTGATGATCGAAGTGCAAGGGCTGTTTGAAACGCGCCTGTCGGTGCGGAACCTCGGCCGTTCCATCCGCTTCTACCACCACATCCTTGGCCTGCAGCCCGCACTGAGGCTGCCGCGCCGGGATGCCGCCTTCTTCTGGCTCGGCGAGGTGGGCCAGACCATGCTCGCCCTCTGGCCGATGCCCACGGCCAGCGCCTTCATCCGGCGCCACCTGACCCTGCGCGTCACGCGCGCGCAGATCGAGGCCGCCATCCCCTCCCTGCGCGCCGCCGGCCTCACCCCCCGCATCGGCACCACGCCCATCGAGGAGCCGGCGGTGCTGCCCTGGATGCCCGCCGCCAGCGTCTCCGTCACCGACCCGGACGGCCACTCCCTCGAATATCTCTGCATGCTCGACGATGCGCCGCAGCCACAGCGGGACCCCTTGCCGCTGAGCGCGTGGCAAGCCCTGCAAACGGCGCGCGGTCAGCGATAGACCGCCACCCCGCGCCCCGCGAAGAACCGCGCGAACACTTCCGGTGCCAGCGCCGCATCCTCCTGGGAATCCCTGTCATGGCCTGAAGGATTGTGAAACACGATCCGCTCCGGCGTGGCCGCGTGCACCAGGACGAGATGCCCGCCCTTGCCCGGCGGCTCCCGCTCCGGCCAGCGCACCCAGGGGTGCACGGAAGCCATGAAGAACTCCGCCCGCGCCATGATGCCCGGCAGGTCGCCCGCCTCCACATCCACCACCACCTCCGCCCGCATGCCGAAGCGCTCGGCGACGAAACGGGTGAAGGGCGCGTAGATGAGGCCCTTGATCGCACAATCCGGCTGAACGACGTATCCGCCGAAATCCGTGCAGCCCCGTGCCAGTTCCAGCGTCGGCACGACCACACCGCTGCGGGCCGCCAGCATCATCTTCAGGCAGGCCATGCCGCAGACATGGTCCGCCCATTCCACATATTCATCGAGATCCGCCGCGCCCGAGCCGGCCCAGAGCGGGTCCCGCGCCAGCGCCACCTTGGCGCCCTCCGCCACGACCGATGCCGTCAGGTCGCGCGATTCCCACTGGCTGTAATAAGGCACGTTCCGCAACGTCACCGCGTCCCCCTCAGGCATCCCCGCGCCAGACATACGCCCTTCGCCCCGCGGCGCAATGCTGCCACCCGCCGGCCTCTGCCGCATTGACGCCCGCCCGCAACCGGACGACATGAAGCTCATGCGGTATGCTGCTCTCCTGGCCTTCATGGCCATGCTTCCGGGGCAGACGCTCCAAGCCCAACCCGCCGCACCTCGCGTGCCCGGCCCCTTCCGTGTGGTCAATGCCACTGGCGGCACCGGCATGCAGTTCTACCTCGTCCGCAGCGGCGAGGATTGGGGCCCCAGCCGCATCGGCAACCCCCTGCCCCCCGGCGGCACCCTGAATCTCCGCGCCAATCCCCGTTCCGGCTGCGAACTCGATGTCCGCCTCGTCCTCGAGGATGGGCGGGAAGCGGTTCTCCGGAAGCACGACATCTGCGCGCTCCCCACCGTCACCTTGTCGGAGCCCGGCCCCGCCGCCTCCGGCCCCCGCAGCCCCGGGCTGATGCGCATCGAGAACCGCACCGGCGTCGAGGCGATGCAGCTCTACCTCACCAATGCTGGCGAGAACGCACCGCCCTCCAACCGCCTCGCCCGCCCCCTGGCGCCGGGCGACAGCATCGGGATGCGTCCTGGCCGCTCCGCCACCTGCACGGTGGATGCCCGGCTGCTGCTCGCCGATGGTAAGGAAGTCCGCAAGCAGCAGGATATCTGCGCCCTTCCCACCCTCCTGCTCGGCAATGCGCCCGCCTCACCCCGCCCGCGCCCTGCATCGCCGCCCGCGCCACAGGCCATGCCGCGCCTGTCCACCGGCACCGGCTTCATCGTCTCCGAGGCCCGCGTCCTGACCAATCGCCATGTGGTGCAAAGCTGCGGGCGCATCATGGTGCAGGGGCCGGACAACCGCGTCTTCCCCGCCCAGGCCCGCACGGACCCGACGCTGGATCTCGCGGTGCTCAATGTCCCCGGCCTGCAAGGCCAGCCCCTGTCCTTCCGCTCCGCGCCCGTCCGCCGCGGGGAGGATGCCGTGGTCTTCGGCTTCCCCCTCGCCGGCGTCCTCTCCTCCGACCCCAAGCTGACGCGCGGCGAGATCAGCGGGCTCAACGGCCTGCGCGACAGCCCCGCCGAGTATCAGGTCAGCGCCCCGATCCAGCCCGGCAATTCCGGCGGCCCGCTGCTGGACATGCGTGGCGACGTGATGGGCGTGGTGGTGGCCGTGCTGGGCACCCGGGGCAGCCGCGGCAATCCAGCGGCGGCGGTGCCGAATATCGGTTTTGCCATCAAGGGAGATCGCGCGGTGGCCTTCCTGCGCCGCTCCGGCATCCGGCCCAACATGGGCGCCGCCGAGGGCCCCGCCCTGACCGCGGCGGATGTCGGCGATATCGCCGGCCGCGCCACCGTCCTGGTCCGCTGCGAAGGCCGCCCGCCGGCCCGGCGCTGACGCAGAGGGCGCGCGCCTCAGCGCCCCTTGCTGTCCTCGATCCCGTCGCGCAGCGTCTGCTCCGGCAGCCCCAGCACCAGCAGGAAGGCCGCCGTCATCACCACGCCGCTCAGCAGGAAGCAGCCGGTCAGCGCGCTGCGATAGGCATCCGACACCGCCATGTGCTGCGCGGCCGTCAGCCCCTCCAGCGCCTTCACCCCATGCTCGGTAATGGCGGCCACATCCACCTCGCCGCCCATCCGCTCGGATGCCGCCAGCAGGCGGGAGGACATGATGGTGCCGGAAGCCGCCACGCCCACCGCGCCGCCCAGCGAGCGCAGGAAGGTCATCGCCCCCGTCGCCGCGCCCAGCTCCCGGTGCGACACGGCGTTCTGCACGGCCGTGGTCAGGTTCGGCATGCCCATCCCCATGCCGAGGCCCAGCAGCCCCATGGAGACCAGGAACACCGCCGGCGGCGCCCCGAACCAGGCGAAGACCGCCAGGCTCGCCAGCGCCACCGCCTCCAGCCCCAGCCCCGCGAGCAGGAAGGCCTTGTTGCGCCCCAGCTTGGAGACGATGCGCCCGCCCAGCACGGAGGAGAGCACCATGCCCACCACCTGCGGCAGCAGCATCTGGCCCGCCTGCGCCGGCCCCATGCCCAGCACAAGCTGGAAGTAGAGCGGCAGGAACACGGTGGAACCCATCATGGCGAACACCATCATGCCGCCCACGGCCACGCCGCGCGCGAAGACGGTGTTGCGGAACAGCGGCAGCCGGATCAGCGGCTCCGGCGCCCGCAGCTCACGCCAGATGAACAGCGCGAACAGCCCCGCCACCGCCGCCAGCATCGCCCCGGAGGGCAGCGACAGCCAGGGAAACTCCGCGCCCCCCCAGGTCAGCAACAGCAGCAGGGAGGCCGTGGCCCCCGCCAGCAGCGCCGCGCCCAGATAATCCACGGCGCGCGGCGGTCCCGGCTGGCGCGGCTTCAACCCGACGGCGATGAAGCCCAGCGCCAGCGCCCCCACCGGCAGGTTCACATAGAACACCCAGCGCCAGGACAGCGCCTCGGTAATGATGCCGCCCAGCAACGGCCCGGCCACGCTCGCCAGCGCGAAGGTCCCGGTGAACAGCCCCTGGTAGCGCGGCCTCTCGCGCGGCGAGACCACATCGCCCACCGCCGCCTGCGCCAGCACCAGCAGCCCGCCGGCCCCCAGCCCCTGCAAGGCGCGGAACGCGATCAGCTGCCCCATGGACTGCGCCGCGCCGCTCGCGAAAGACCCCGCCAGGAACAGCAGGATCGCCACGAAGAAAAGCTTACGCCGGCCATAGAGGTCCGACAGCTTGCCATAAAGCGGCGTGGTCACGGTGGAGCACAGCAGGAACGCCGTCACCACCCAGGAGATGTGGGCCATGCCGCCCAGATCCCCCACCATGCGCGGCAGGGCGGTGTTGACGATATTCTGATCCAGCGCCGCGAGGCACATGGTCAGCAGCGCGCCGGCCATGACGATGCGGATCGGCGCCTTCACCGGCGGCACGCCTGCCTCCCCGGGCGCCGGAGCGGTGGCCGCGCGGCTCGCCGCTGGCGCAGTGGGGGCTTGCTGGTCGGGCACGCGCCTTCCTCCCTCAATCATGCAAAATCTCAGTCACGTGGAATGGCCAAGGCCGTGGCAGGAGCTTTGGAGCGGTCGCCATTTCTCCGCTCTACACCCAGCTTTGCGCGCCGCCAAAAATGACAGAATCGACAGAATCGGGCGTATATCAAGCGAAGCTACAATCCCCGCGGCGCAGGCAACGAATCGAAAACACAATAATTTCATGCCGCTTTAAATCGACAGATTGCCGGCCATGCCTTCCCATGACTGCCCACCACCAGTTGCGCCACGGCAGGAGACGGCATGCCCCAGGCAGATACGGCCCAGCATCCGAGACATGCGGAATGCCCGCCGTCAGGAATGCCGGACCCAGCCCCGGGAACCCAGTCGATCATTCATGCCATCAGGTACTCCGGCATGCCTGTCGAGACTTCACCTACGTCGTTCGCTGCGGCGGCACTGGCTCTCCTGGCGACGCTGGCCCTGGCCCCGGCGGATGCCGCCGCACAGCCAACGCCCGGCCAGCGGGAAATCGGCCGCGTGCTCGGTCCGGGCATCAGGCAAACCGTGAATGGCGTGCTCGGCCTTCTGTCCTATTCCGCCGTGCCGGACAATTCCGCCAGTGCCGTGCAAATCGACCGGGGCGTCGGCACCGATGAGAATGACAGCGGCATCACGATGGGCCAGCTCGGCGCCGGCTTCACCGTCAGCGAGAGCTTTCCGCTCTATCTGGAAGGCTTCCTTGGCTATGCGCGCTACGATCCTGTCTTCGTCTTCAGTGACGGAGCAGCCCAGCGCCGCCTGCCGACACGCTGGAACAGCGTCTCCGGCACCGTGGGCATCGGCTACGACATCCGCCTGGCGGAGAACCTTTACCTGCGGCCCATCCTCAACGGCACCATCGGCTATGTCGGCTCGGACGCCGCCCTGGCCGGCGCCTATCTCGATTACCGCTTCGACCGTCAGGTGGAATTCCTTACACGTGGCCAGGTCACCTCCTACGGCGTCGGCGGCGCCCTGATGCTGGCCTATTACGACCACCTCCCCGCGCGCGAGATCGATATCGAGTTGCGCGCCACGCATATGCACCTGGAGGCCTTCCACAGCACCGGAGGCGTCGCCGACGGCCAGGCGGATTCCACCACCGTCAATCTCTGGGCCCGTTATCGCTGGCCCACAGGCATGGAGATTTTCCAGCGCCCCGTGCGCTGGGTGACCGAGGCCACCGGTTCCTACTTCATGGGCGACCAGAAGAAGGCGCTGGGGCTCGCCTGGCTCGGTAAGGTGGGCGGCGGCATCGAGCTGGACTTCAGCGCGCATGAAATCGGCGCATTCGGCCTGAACTTGCAAAGGTTGCGGCTCGTGGGCCGCTACGTCTTTGGCGAGGATGTCCAGGGCTTCTCCATTGGCCTCGGCATGTCCTTCTGAGCTGGCGTGGGTCACCCCGGGCCGCCCGCCCATGGCGCCCCCACCCCGCCATGCTATCCTGGACCTGACAGTCCCTCACCGTCACCATCCCACCGATGGAGCCTCCCTGCTCATGACCGACATCCTCTTCGTCAAGCCCATCCTTCCCCGCGCGGGCGCGCTGGTGCTGCCGCTGGCTGAGGGCTTCACGCTGGACGGTCTGGCGAAGCAGGCGGATGAGGCGACAAATGGCGCCGTCTCCCGTGGCCTGGAGGCCGCGAGCTTCAAGGGCAAGAAGGGCCAGTCCGTCACCCTCTGGGCCCCTGGCGGCCACCTCTCCCGCATCGTCGCCATCGGCCTGGGCAGCAGCGACGGGCAGGATATCCAGGCCGCCGAGGCCGCCGGCGGCCACGCACTGCCCCTCATCGCCTCCGAGGTCGAGGCCACCATCGCCGCCGAGGCCTTCTCCCCATCCCAGGCAGCCGCCTTCGCCCAGGGCCTGCGCCTCCGCGCCTACCGGTTCGACCGCTACCGCACCAAGGAAGCGGCGGAGGACAAGCCCAAGCTCACCCGCGTCACCGTCGCGACGCCGGACATCGCCGCCGCCCAGGCCGCGCACGCACCCCTCGCCGCCATCGCCGATGGCGTCTACCTGACGCGCGACCTCGTCAGCGAACCCCCCAACATCCTCTACCCCGCCGAAATGGCCGATCGCTGCCGCGCGCTGGAAAAGCTCGGCGTGAAGGTCGAGATCCTCACGCCCCCGGAGCTGGAAAAGCTCGGCTTCGGCGCCCTGCTCGGCGTCGCCCAGGGTTCGGCGCGGGAAGCGCGCGTGGTCGTCATGCAGTGGAATGGCGGCGCGGAAGGCACGGCCCCCGTCGCCTTCATCGGCAAGGGCGTCACCTTCGACACCGGCGGCATCTCCATCAAGCCCGCCGGCGGCATGGAGGACATGAAATACGACATGGCCGGCGCCGGCACGGTCATCGGCCTCATGGCCGCCCTCGCCGGCCGCAAGGCGAAGACCAACGCGGTCGGCCTCGTCGGCCTGGTGGAGAACATGCCATCCGCCACCGCGCAGCGCCCGGGCGATGTCGTCACCACCCATTCCGGCCAGACCGTCGAGGTCATCAACACCGACGCCGAGGGCCGCCTCGTGCTCGCGGATGTGCTCTGGTACGCACAGCACCGCTTCAAGCCGCGCTTCATGGTGGATCTCGCCACCCTCACCGGCGCCATCGTCATCGCCCTCGGCCATGAACATGCCGGCTTGTTCAGCAATGACGATACGCTGGCCACCCAGCTCGCCGCCGCCGGCACCGCCACGGGCGAGAAGGTCTGGCGCATGCCGCTCGGCGAGGCCTATGACAAGCAGATCAAATCCGACATCGCGGATATGAAGAATGTCGGCGGCCGCCCCGGCGGCTCCATCACCGCCGCGCAGTTCCTGCAGCGCTTCATCGACACCAAGGAAGGCGCGATGCCCTGGGCGCATCTGGACATCGCGGGCACCGCCTGGGCCACCAAGGACGCCGCCACCACGCCCAAGGGCGCCACCGCCTTCGGCGTCCGGCTGCTGGACCGTCTGGTGGCGGACCATTACGAGGGCTGACGCATCTTGGCCGAGATCGGCTTCTACCACCTCACCCGCACGCCCATGGAGGCGGCGCTGCCCAAGCTGCTGGGCCGCGTCCTCTCCACCGGCCAGCGCGCCGTGGTGCGGGTGGGAGACCCCAACCGCCTCGCCTCGCTGGACCAGTCCCTCTGGCTCTCGGCGGACCCGGACTGGCTGCCCCACGGCACGCCGCTGACCGGAGAGGCCGACCTCCAGCCCATCTGGCTCACCACCGAGGATAACGCGCCCAACGCCGCGCGCTTCCTCTTCCTGGTGGATGGCGCGGAAAGCGCACGCATCGGCGAATACGACCGCGTCTTCGACCTGTTCGACGGCCAGGACGACGCCGCTGTCGCCGCCGCCCGCGCCCGCTGGTCCGCCGCCCGCGCCGCCGGCCATACCCTCACCTACTGGCAACAAACCGCGCGAGGCTGGGAAAAGAAAGCCTGACGCGACAGGGCGCCAGAGCGGATCGACATTTGTCGGGGGTAGAGGAAGGCTGGGGAAGGAATTCCCCAGAC
>JH599979.1:15450-24640 GCA_000245075.1 Acetobacteraceae bacterium AT-5844 | reverse complement strand
GGGCGCGCCGGAGGTCCATGACCTCCGGCGGCTGAGAGTTCAGCCCGTGCTGCCCATTTTAAACATTATCAGGAGCCTCCCTCTCCGCCCTGAAGCTCCACGCCCAACTCGAAAAAAGAAAAGAAGGGGTCTGGGGAATTCTTTCCCCAGCCTTCTTCCACCCCAACAAATCTCGATCCGTCCCTGGCGCCCTGATCAGCGCTGACAGAAACGCCGGTCAAGGCCCATCTCGATATTCAGGCGCGTGCTTCACGCCTTTTTCTGGCGATCGCGCGGCCGCCCCCTCGGCTTAAACCGCCCCGTGCGCCTCCACATACAGCGCGTAGATCGAGTGTGAGCTCGTCATGTACAGCCGGTTGTTCTTCGGCCCGCCAAAGGTGAGGTTGGCGCAACGCTCCGGCAGGCGGATGAAGCCAATGGGCTTGCCCTGCGGGTTGAAGATCATCACCCCGTCCAGATCCTCGGACTTGCCGCGAAGCTGGTAGACGCGGCGCCCGCCCACCTCCGTCGGCTCCGCCGCCAGCGCGCCATTGCTGCCCCAGCCGCACCAGAGATTGCCGTCCCGGTCCACCCGGAAGCCATCCAGCGCGCCATGGTCCGCGGCATCGATCAGCTTCGTCTTTCCGCTGACCGTGCCATCGGCGTTCACGTCGAAGCTCCAGATGCTGCGGTTCGGCGTGCCCCGCCATTCCACCACATAGAGCTTCCGCTCATCCGGCGAAAAGGCGAGGCCATTGGGGTTCATGATGTCGGTGATCACCGCCGTCAGCCGCCCATCCGTGCCGAGCCGATAGACATTCGTCGTCGCCTGCTCCGGCTGCGCCCTGCTGCCTTCCCACTCGCCATTGATGCCGAAGAGCGGGTCGGTGAACCAGATGCTGTCGTCGGATTTCACCACCACATCATTCGGCGCGTTCAGCCGCTTGCCTTCGAACTTGTCGGCCAGCACGGTGATGGTGCCGTCCTTCTCCGTGCGCGTCACACGGCGCGTCACCGAATGCTCGCAGGTCACAAGCCGCCCCTGGCGGTCCCGCGCATTGCCGTTGGCGTAGTTGGCGGGTGCACGGAAGACGGTAAAACTGCCGTCCTTCTCATCGAATTTCATGATCCGGTTGTTCGGGATATCGCTGCAGAGCAGATACCCGCCCTCCGGGAAATAGGCCGGCCCTTCCGCCCAGCGCATGCCCGTCGCCACCTGCTCCACCGTGCTGCTGTAGATGCGGTACTTCGCGAAGCTCGGGTCCAGGATCTGCACCGCAGGGTCCGGGTAGCGCTGATTGGGCGTGAAGGGGAAGGATTGCGCCGCCACCCCCCGCGCCAGGGACGCAGCCCCCAACGTGGCACCGGCACCCGCCAGCAGCCCGCGTCGTGTCGTGTTCATTCTTGGTTCTTCCCTCCAACTGTGACGGAGCTTCCTGCCGGAAGCTCCAGCCATGGCCGAGGTTGTGCCGCCTCCGGAAGAACTGCAAGGCCGATATCCGCCCAGGCGGCGGAACGGCCCCCGCCGCCAGCGGTTATCCTTACGAACAGGGACAATCCGCCATGCCAGCCCAGCACGACACGAAAAAATGGTCCGCCCATGTCACCGAAACCAGCGACGCCATGGACCTGAAGCAGGACGTCTTCAAGCAGGACCACCCGAAGGCCATCGCCGCCTCGCTGAAGCATTCCGCCGAGCACAGCAACCGCCGCAAATCGGCGCCCTTTCGCTCCGCGATGTCGATGCTGACCTTCTACATCAACCGCGCCGGCCGCAACCTCTCCGCCCGGCGGCGCAGGAAGCTGGAAGCCGCCAAGGACGAACTGCGCCACGCCTTCCGGCGGAACTGAGCGACAGGGCTTTCAATCCTTGCTGTCTCCGGCAAGCAACTCGCCCCGCAGCGCATCGATGAACAACCGCACCTTGGCCGGCACCAGCCGCCGGCTGGGGTAGACGGCGGAAATCGCCAGCGCCTCCGCCACCGCGTCACGCAACGGCAAAGGCACCAGCGCGCCCGCTGCCAATTCGTCCCGCACCGCCCATTCCGACATCAGCGCGATGCCCATTCCGCCGAGACAGGCCTGGAGCACCCCCTCGATCGAACTCGCCGTGAACCGCCCCGCCACGCGATGCGCGACCGCGACCTCCTGCCGCCGGAAGGACCAATGCGTCTGCCCGCTCAGGCACAGGCACTCATGCGCGGAGAGATCGTCCAGCACCGCCGGCGCCCCCCGCGCCGCCAGATAGCCCGGCGCCGCCACCAGCAGGCGCGGGCTCGCCGCGAGTTGCCGGGCGATAAGCTGGCTGTCCGGCAGCGGCGCGATGCGAATGGCGAGGTCCAGCCCCTCCCCCACCAGGTCCACCACCCGGTCCGTCATCAGCACATCCAGCTTCAGTTCCGGGTGCAGCGGCATGAAGCGCGCCGCGAAGGGCACGAGCACCTTCCGCCCGAACGCCGCCGAGGCCGTCACCCGCAACAATCCCACAGCCTCCCCCGCCCGGGGGCTCACACTGGCCAGCGCCGCCGCCTCGGCCTCCAGCAACGCCTGGGCATGGGGCAGGAAAATCTCCCCCTCCGGCGTCAGGGAGAGCGAGCGCGTGCTCCGCTGCATGAGCCGTACGCCCAACTGCCGTTCCAGCGCAGCCAGCCCCCGGCTCGCCGCCAGGGCCTCGATCCCAAGCCGCCGCGCCGCGCCGGCAAGGCTGCCCACCGACACCGCCTCCACAAAAACGGCCAGGGAAAGCGCGTCCATTCCATCAAACCCTGATGCACTGGCATGTCTGATTTCGACAATAATTCACAGACAGCAGGATTGCTACCTTACGGCCCAGAACGGAAGCGGCAGGTGCCGCGCCTCACGGAGCCCTCTCGTCATGCCAAGCATCAGCGCCGCGGCCACGGCGATCCAACCTGGCCTCTCCCGCGTGACAACCTTCGCCATGGCCGCCGCCGCCGGCATCGCCGTCGCCAACATCTACTACAACCAGCCCATGCTGGGCGTGATGGAGCAGGACCTCCCCGGTGCGCTCACCGCCCTCATCCCCACGGCCACACAGCTCGGCTATGCCGCAGGCCTCTTCCTGCTCGTCCCCCTGGGCGATCTCATGGAGCGCCGGCGGCTCATCGTCCTCCAGTTCCTGCTGCTGGCGGCGGCCATGGCGGTTGCCGCCGTCGCGCCCAGCGCCGGGCTCATCCTGGCGGCCTCCCTCGTGGTCGGCATCACCGCCACCGTCGCACAGCAGATCGTGCCCTTCGCCGCCCACCTCGCCGCACCCCAGGCCAGGGGCGCCACGGTCGGCACCGTCATGTCCGGCCTGCTGACAGGCATCCTGCTCAGCCGCACCCTCGCCGGGCTCGTCTCCACCCATGGCGGGTGGCGGGATATGTTCTGGCTCGGCGTCCCCTTCGCCCTCGGCGCCGCCGCGGTCATGCGCGCCAGCCTGCCGGAAAGCCGGCCGGAGGCACGCCTCAGCTACCGTGCCCTCCTCCTCTCCCTCGCCCAGCTGTGGCGAGACCTCCCGGCCCTGCGCCTCGCCTCCGCAACGCAGGCCCTTGTCTTCGCTTCCTTCACCGTCTTCTGGACCGTGCTGGCGCTCCGCCTGCAACAACCCGCCTTCGGGCTGGGTGCCGATGTCGCCGGCCTGTTCGGCGTCGTGGGCGCCGTGGGCATCCTGGCCGCGCCGCTCGCGGGCCGCTTCGCGGACCGGCGCGGGCCGCACCTCGCCATCCTCCTCGGCGCCGCCACCACTCTTCTGGCCTGGCTCGTCTTTGGCGCCTGGGGCTCCCTCGCCGGCCTCGCCATCGGTGTCGTATTGCTCGATGCCGGCGCACAGGTCGCGCTCGTCTCCAACCAGCACATCGTCTTCGCCCTGCGGCCGGAGGCACGGGCCCGGCTGAACACCATCTTCATGGGCGCTATGTTCCTCGGCGGCGCGGCGGGCTCGGCACTGGCGACGCTGGCCTGGCAGGCAGGCGGCTGGATGGCGGTCTCGGCACTCGGCCTCGCCCTCGGCGCCGCCGCCACGCTCCTGCAAGGCCTCGGCCTGCTGCGCCGGCCCTGAACCGCCCCCGCTGGCCTGACCCTTCCCGTTCAGGCCAGCCCCCGCCACGGCGGATCGCGATCGTCCAAATCCGTCCACGCATTGCATTATCGCAATCGATGAATTGCCTTCTTGGTTATGGCGTTGCCCCGGCGCCATGACCCAAGATGCCCTTACACCGCTTCACCAAGGAGACACCCACATGACCATCACCGCCACCCCGACCCCCGGCAAGCAGCTGCTGAACCCGGCCGATCACACCCTGATCATGATCGACTTCCAGTCCCAGATGGCCTTCGCCACCAAGTCCATCGACCCCGTGCAGCTCCGCAACAACGCCGCCCTTGTCGCCTCCGCCGCCGCCGGCTTCGGTGTCTCCACCATCCTCACCACGGTTGCCGAGAAGTCCTTCTCCGGTCCCATGTTCGAGGAAGTCACTGCCCCCTTCCCCGGCCAGAAGCTGCTCGACCGCACTTCGATGAACACCTGGGAAGACGCCGCCGTCATCGAGGAGGTCAACCGCATCGGCAAGCCGCGCATCGTCCTCGCCGGCCTCTGGACCTCCGTCTGCATCGTCGGCCCGGCCCTCTCCGCCCTCGACCAGGGCTTCGAGGTCTATGTCATCACCGATGCCTGCGGCGACATCTCCACCGAAGCCCATGAACGCGCCGTCGAGCGCATGATCCAGGCCGGTGCCCGCCCCGTCACCGCCCTGCAATACCTGCTCGAACTGCAGCGCGACTGGGCCCGCGGCGAGACCTATGACATGACCACCGGCATCGCGAAGAAGTTCGGCGGCGGCTACGGTATCGGCATCACCTACGCCAAGACCATGTTCAACGCCCACGAAGGCTGAACACCTTACTGGTGCCAGGGAGACCCGCGATGAAGCCCTATCTTCTCTCGCTTGGCGCCGGCCTGCTGGTAGGCGTGGTCTACAGCATGCTGAATGTCCGCTCCCCAGCGCCCCCCGTGGTGGCGCTGGTCGGTCTCCTCGGCATTCTTTTGGGCGAGCAGATCGTCCCTGTGGCCAAGCGTGTCTTCGCTGGCCACCCCTTCTCCGTCTCGATGCTGCGGCAGGAATGCACGCAGCATCTCTTCGGCAAGCTCCCCGGTCGTGATACGGCCGGGCGGGATGCCAGCTGATGCCCGGCACCACCCGCCGCGCCCCTACCGGGGGCCTCGCGGCCCTCGGCCTCGTCCAAGACAGCCGGAGCCCCGCCATGGCCGACACCACCGCCCCCGACATGATCCTGCATAACGGCCGGATCACCACGCTGGACCGCTCCAACCCCAACCCGGAAGCCGTGGCCATCACCGCCGGACGCTTCACTGCCGTGGGCGAGTCGCGAGACATCCTCCCCACCGCAGGCCCGCAGACCAAGGTCATCGACCTCGGCGGCCGCCGCCTCATCCCCGGCCTGATCGACAACCACCTCCACATCATCCGTGGCGGCCTCAACTACAATATGGAACTGCGCTGGGACGGCGTGCGCAGCCTGGCGGATGCCATGGCGATGCTGCGCGCACAGGTCGCCATCACGCCCGCGCCGCAATGGGTGCGCATCGTCGGCGGCTTCACCGAGCACCAGTTCGTGGAAAAGCGCCTGCCAACGCTGGAGGAAATCAACGCGGCGGCACCGGATACCCCCGTCTTCATCCTGCATCTCTACGACCGCGCGCTGCTGAACGCCGCAGCCCTCCGCGCTGTCGGCTACACCAAGGACACGCCGAACCCGCCGGGCGGTGAGATCCAGCGCGCGCCGGATGGCACGCCCACCGGCCTGCTGCTGGCCAAGCCCAACGCCACCATCCTGTACGCCACGCTGGCCAAGGGCCCGAAGCTGCCCTTCGACTACCAGCTGAATTCCACGCGCCACTTCATGCGCGACCTCAACCGCCTCGGCGTCACCGGCGCCATCGATGCCGGCGGCGGCAGCCAGAACTACCCTGATGACTACGAGGTCATCCAGAAACTCGCCGCCGACGACCAGCTCACCATCCGCCTCGCCTACAACCTGTTCACCCAGAAGCCCAAGCAGGAGAAAGAAGATTTCCTCCGCTGGACCTCGGAGAACAAGTACCAGCAGGGCGACGACTATTTCCGCCTCAACGGCGCTGGCGAGATGCTCGTCTACTCCGCCGCCGATTTCGAGGATTTCCGCGTCGAACGCCCCGAGATGCCGCCCGAGATGGAACCGGAGCTGGAGCAGGTGGTGCGCGTGCTGGTGCAGAACCGCTGGCCCTGGCGCCTGCACGCCACCTACGACCAGACCATCTCCCGCGCGCTGGACGTGTTCGAGAAGGTCAACCAGGACATGCCGATCGGCGACCTCCACTGGATCTTCGACCATGCCGAGACGGTGAGCGAAAAGTCGCTGGAGCGTATCGCGCGCCTCGGCGGCGGCGTCGCCGTGCAGCACCGCATGGCCTATCAGGGCGAGTACTTCGTCGAGCGCTACGGCGCCCGCGCCGCCGAGGCCACCCCGCCCGTGGCGAAGATGCTCGAAATGGGCGTGAAGGTTTCCGCCGGCACCGATGCCACGCGCGTCGCCTCCTACAACCCCTGGGTCGCGCTGTACTGGCTCACCCAGGGCCGCACCGTCGGCGGCCTGCGCATCACGCCCGAGCACAACACGCTGGACCGTGAGACGGCGCTGCGCATGATGACCGAGAAGGTCACCTGGTTCTCCAACGAGGAAGGCAAGAAGGGCAACATCGCCCCCGGCCAGCTCGCCGACTTCGCTGTGCTGGACCGCGACTACTTCAATATCCCGGGCGACGAGATCCAGGACGTCACCTCGGTGCTCACCGTCGTCGGCGGCCGCATTGTCCACGGCGCGCAGGATTACGCCCCCCACGCTCCCTCCCTGCCGCCCGCCATGCCGGACTGGTCGCCCGTGCGCCGCTTCGGCGGCTATCAGGACCGCCGCGCCGCCGCCGAAAGCGGCAAGAGCGCCTTCGCCCGCGCCATCGCCCGCTGCTGCGATGCCGCCTGTGGCGTCCATGGCCACGACCACGCCCGCGCCTGGTCCTCCACCACCCCGGCGGGCAAGGACCAGGGCTTCTGGGGCGCGCTCGGCTGCTCCTGCTGGGCCTTCTGACCATGGCCCTGCGGAAGGACATCCTCCTCTGGCTTGGCCTGCTCGGCCTCTGCGCCGCCTATCTGCAAGGCGGGCTGAACAAGCTGCTGGACTTCCCCGGCGCGGTGGCGGAGGCGGCGCATTTCGGCCTGCCTCTCCCCACCCTGGTCGCGGCCGCCACCATCCTGCTGGAGCTGGGCGCGAGCCTGCTCATCCTCACCGGCCGCCTGCGCTGGGCAGGCGCGCTGGCCCTGGCGGCCTTCACCCTGGCCGCCACCCTCATCGCCAACCGCTACTGGGAATTGCCCCCGGGACAAGAGCGCTTCATGACGGCCAACGCCTTCCATGAGCATCTTGGCCTCGCCGGCGCCTTCCTCCTGGTCGCGCTCTGGAGCCGGCAGCGGTCATGAGCACCACCAACACCTCCTCCGGCGCCTTCGCCCCCCTCCAGCACGCCACCTTCGCCGTCGTCTGGGCGGCGACGGTCGTCGGCAACACCGGCAGCTTCATGCGCGATGTCGCCAGCTCCTGGCTGGTGACGGATCTCGGCGCCGGCCCCGCCGCCGTCTCGCTCATCCAGGCCGCGGGCACGCTGCCCATCTTCCTGCTCGCCATTCCCGCAGGCGTACTCACGGATATCCTGGACCGCCGCCGCCTGCTCATCGCGGTGCAGCTGCTGCTTGCCAGCGTCAGCGCCGGCCTCATGCTGCTGTCGCTCACCGGCAACATGTCCGTCACCGCGCTGGTCGGCCTCACCTTCCTCGGCGGCATCGGCGCCGCGCTGATGGGTCCGGCCTGGCAGGCCATCGTGCCGGAGCTGGTGCCGGCGAAGGACATGCGCCCGGCCGTGGCGCTCAACTCCCTCGGCATCAACATCGCCCGCTCCATCGGCCCGGCGGCGGGCGGCATATTGCTCTCGGTTGCCGGCGCCGCCGTCACCTATGGCGCGGATGTCGCCAGCTACGCCGTGGTCATCGCCGCGCTGCTGTGGTGGAAGCGCCCCGCCGCCGCTGACGACCAACTCTCGGAAAGCTTCGGCGGCGCCTTCCGCGCCGGCCTGCGCTATGCCCGCGCCAGCCGCCCCTTGCATATCGTGCTGCTGCGCGCTGCCATCTTCTTCGCCTTCGCCAGCGCCGTCTGGGCCCTGCTGCCGCTCGTTGCCCGCAACCTGCTGGGTGGCGATGCGGGCTTCTACGGCATCATGCTGGGTGCCGTCGGCGCCGGCGCCATCATCGGCGCGCTGCTGCTGCCGCGCCTGCGCACCCGGCTGGATGCGGATGGCGTCATGCTCGTCGCCGCCCTGGTCACCGCCGCCGTCATGGCGGGCCTCTCCGCCGCGCCGCCGCGCTGGCTGGGCCTCGCCCTGATGCCCCTGCTCGGTGCCGCCTGGATCATGGCGCTCACCACCCTCAACGGCACCGCGCAATCCATCCTGCCCAATTGGGTGCGCGGCCGCGCGCTCGCCATCTACCTCACCGTCTTCAACGGCGCGATGGCGGCCGGCAGCCTCGGCTGGGGCATGGTGGCGGAGCTGCTGGGCGTGGCCGGCGCGCTCCTGGTGGCGGGCATCGCCCTCGCCCTGGTCGCCTTCGTCCTCCACCGCGTCACCCTTCCGCGCGGCGAGGCCGATCTGCAACCCTCCCACCATTGGCCGGAGCCGCTGGTAGCAGACCCGGTGCCGAACGATCGCGGCCCCGTCATGGTGCTGATCGAATATCAGGTAGCCCGCGAGAACCACGCAGCCTTCCTGGAGGCGATGTACCGGCTGGCCCCCGCGCGGCAACGCGATGGCGCCTATGGCTGGGGCATCACCGAGGATGCCGCCGATCCCAACCGCATGGTGGAATGGTTCATGGTCGAATCCTGGGCCGAGCACCTCCGCCAGCACCACCGCGTCTCCCGCGCGGATGCCGATGTGCAGGCCGAGCTCCTGCGCTTCCACCAAGGAGAATCGCCACCCGTGGTCAGGCACTTCCTCACGGCCCGGCCGGGCGGCCGCCAGCGGCACGCGGCGGCATGAGCGGGGCCTCCCCCGCCGCCTGACGCAATGGTCACGCGGCCGGCGGGCGCCTCCCCTGGCGCCCGC
>JH599979.1:0-15430 GCA_000245075.1 Acetobacteraceae bacterium AT-5844 | reverse complement strand
GGCGGGCGCCTCCCCTGGCGCCCGCTGGCCGCGATGGCCATCGCCCTTGCAGCCAGAAAGCGAGGCCGGCGCTGCCCCGTCAGATCGCCTGCCCGCCGGAGACCTCGATCCGCTGCGCATTCACCCAGCGGTTATCCTCCGACAGAAGGCTCGCGATCATCGGCCCGATATCGTCCGGCACGCCCACCCGGCCGAGCGCGGTCATCCCCGCAAAGGCCTGGTTGAGATCCGGCGTGTCACGCACCGCCCCGCCGAGAAAGTCCGTCTCGATCGCGCCCGGCGCCACCGTGTTGACCGCGATCCCGCGGCCACCCAGCTCCTTCGCCATGTAGAGGCTGAGCACTTCCACCGCCCCCTTCACCGCCGAATAGGCGGCAAAGCCAGGGTAAGACACCCGCGTCAGGCCCGAAGAGAGATTCACGATCCGCCCGCCATCCGCCATCAGCGGCAGCAGCGCCTGGGTGAGAAAGAAGACACCCTTGAAGTGCACGCTCACCAGCCGGTCGAACTGCGCCTCGGTCGTCTCTGTGATCAACGCCATGTCGCCATGCCCCGCATTGTTGACGAGGTGGTCGAAGCTGTCGCGCTGCCAGGCCTCACGCAGCACCACCCTCAGCCGCTCGGCGAAGGGCGCGAAGCCCGCGACGGCACCCGCATCCAGCTGGAGAGCGACAGCCTTGCGCCCCATCGCCTGAATCTCCGCGACGACAGCCTCGGCCTCCGCCGCGCGGCTCTGGTAAGTGACAACGACATCACCGCCATGGCCCGCGATGGCGAGAGCGGTGTTGCGGCCAAGACCACGGCTGGCGCCTGTCACGATTGCGATCCTGCTCATCTCGAGCCTCCTGGGTTGGAACGAGGCGAATATCCCTCCCAGCCGCCCGCCCGTGTTGCCGGAAGCGCGACGTTCTTTGCCTAATCCTCCAAATCCGCTTTACGGGCCGGCCAGGGATCATGCAGGCTTTCCGCATGACCGCCACGCTGCTCGACGCTGTCCGCCGCCATGCCGAGGCCCATGCCGATTCCAGCGGCGTGGCCCGCACACCCATCCCCGGCCTCACCACCATCCGCGCCACCAGCAGGAGCGATCTGCAATACGCCATCTCCCGCCCGCTGATCGCCCTCGTGGTCCAGGGCACCAAGCATGTCACGATGGGCAGCCGCGCCTTCACCTTCAGCGCCGGGGATTCGCTGCTGATCACGGCGGATGTGCCGACGGTCAGCCAGATCACCCGCACCAGCGCCGCCACGCCCTATTTCTCGCTCGTGCTGGATCTGGACCTCGCGCTGATCGCCGAGTTGGCTGTGGAAATGAAGGCTCTTCCGGAAGCCGATGACGGCCCCGTACGCGTCGAGCCCACCGACGCCGATGTGGCGGACGCCGCCCTGCGGCTGATGCGCCTGCTGGAACGCCCGGCCTCAATGCCCGTGTTGCAGGCGCAGCTGTTGCGGGAGATGCACTACTGGCTCCTGGCCGGCCGGCACGGCGCGGCCATTCGCCGCCTGGGCTGGCCGGATGGCCATGTGCAACGCGTGGCCCGCGCGGTCGCAATGCTGCGGACCGATTTCAACAAGCCCTTGCCTGTCCAGCAACTGGCGGCAGTGGCGGGGATGAGCTCCTCCTCCTTCCACCAGCATTTCCGGGCCGTCACGTCACTCTCGCCGCTGCAGTTCCAGAAGCAATTGCGGCTGATCGAGGCGCGGCGCCTTCTCCTGTCGGAAGGCGCGACGGCAAGCCATGCCGCTTTCTCGGTCGGTTATGAAAGCGTGTCGCATTTCACGCGGGAATACCGCCGGATGTTCGGCCTGCCGCCCGTCCGGGAAGCAGAAGCGACCCGGAACAAGGCGCGCATCGCGGCCTAGGCCAGCCGCTTCGCATCACCCTGCCGCATCAGGCGGGCCGCACGTCACCGCGCGGCCCGCCAAGGGTCAGGCCAGGGCGGGCAGAGCCGCCTCGATCTGCTGGCGATGCCCTTCCAGGAAGGCCGGCAGCTTCAGCGCGCCGCCCAGCCTGTCCGCCGGCTCATCCACCGCGAAGCCGGGAATGTCGGTCGCGATCTCGAACAACACATGCCCCGGCTCGCGGAAATAGACCGAGCGGAAGTAGTCGCGGTTGCGCTGCTCCGTCGTGCGCAGCCCGTGCTCCGTGGCCAGCTTGCGCACCATCTCCATCTCCGCCGCATCATCCGCGGCGCGGAAGGCCAGATGGTGCACGGAGCCACGCCCCAGCCGCGCCGGCAGCGCACCCGCCACCGCCCGCAGGTCCACGATACCGCCCGGGCTGGTGCCCTCCACGGCATAGCGCGTCACATCGCCCTCGCGCCCCACTTCACGGAAGCCGAACACATCCTCCAGGATGTCGCCCGTCGCCTGCGTGCCGTTCAGCGTCAGGCCCACGCTGTGGAATCCACGAATGGCGTTCTCCGCCGTCACATCCGCCGTCGTCCAGGCCGGCTCGGCCTCGATGCCCGGCAGGCCGACAATAGCCAGCCGCATCCCATCCGGGTCACGGAAGCTCAGCATCGCCTCGCCGAAGCGGGTGCTGCGCTGCGCGCCATAATCCGCCAGCCGCGTGGCCCAGAAGCCAATGGCGCCTTCCGGCACGCGGAACACAGTCTCCTGCAATTCGCCCGCGCCGGCGCGGCCGGGCGCCGCATCTTCCCAGGGGAAGAAGGTGAGGATGGTGCCGGGGCTGCCCGCCTCGTCGCCATAGTAGAAGTGATACGCGCCAGGATCGTCGAAATTGACGGTCTTCTTCACCAGCCGCAGGCCGAGGATGCGCGTGTAGAAATCGAGGTTCCGCCGCGCATTGCCGGCGATGGCGGTGACATGATGGATGCCGTTGCGGGCCATGGTGCTGTCTCCAGACATCAGTTGGAGCGGTACGCTCCGTTGGAGTCAGCAAATAGCCAATGCAGGGCCGAATTCCAGATAAACCCCATTGCGTCAATGCAATGCAAACCTTGCCGGAAAATCGCTGCCCTTAATCCTTCCTGCCATCAAAGGCCTGCTGCGCCGCCGTCACCGCCGCAATATTCCTCTCCACCCATGTGTCGAAGGCGCGGATCGGCTCGCTGAGGGAAGCTCCCAGCGCCGTCAGCGAATATTCCACCCGCGGCGGCACCTCGTTGAAGCTCCGCCGCACCACAAAGCCATTCCGCTCCAGCCGCCGCAGCGTCTGAATCAGCATCTTCTCCGAAATCCCGCCGATGCACCGGCGCAACTCCGCCGTGCGCGCCGGCCCGCTGGCCAGGCGATGAATCAGCAACAGCGCCCATTTATCCGCCAGCGATTCCAGGATGCGCCGGGATATGCAGGCCTCCTTGAACACGTCAGCCGGCGGGGAGCGAACATCTTCTGTCATCGGTCTGCCTTCTCACGCCCCAAAACTTACCACAAGGTGCGTACTTGTCGCCACGTTAGCATCGTGGCATCCCGCCTGTAGCGCGGCAGCCAGGGCTTGGCCGCCCGCCCAACAGGAGGCCCAGTCATGAAGCTCTACTACACCCCCGGTGTCTGCTCCCTTGCCCCGCATATCGCGCTGCGGGAGGCCGGCCTGCCCTTCGAGCTGGAGAAGGTGGATATCCGCGCCGGCAAGCTCGCCAGCGGCGAGGAATACGCCCCCATCAACGGCAAGGGCTACGTGCCCGCTCTGGTGCTGGAGAATGGCGAGATGCTGACGGAAGGCCCCGCCATCTCCCAATACATCGCGGACCAGGCGCCCGCCTCCAACCTCGCCCCGGCGCCCGGCACCATGGCGCGCTACCGCCTGCAGGAATGGCTGAACTTCATCTCCACCGAGTTGCACAAGGGCATCGGTGCCTTCTTCAACCCGGCGATGACGCCGGAATGGCGCGCGGCCGTCACCCCCCGCCTGAACAAGCGCCTGGCCTGGCTGGCCCAGCAGCTCGAAGGCCGCAGCTACCTGATGGGCGACACCTTCACCGTCGCCGACGCCTATCTCTTCACCGTTCTGCGCTGGACCAAGGCGGTGAATGTGGACCTCTCCGCATGGCCCGTCTTCCAGGCCTATTCGGATCGCGTCGCCGCCCGCCCGCATGTCGCGGCGGCGATGCAGGCCGAAGGGCTGGCCTGAACCGGCACGGGCTGGCGCGGCGCGCCGGCCCACCCCCACCCCGGCAGGCGCTGTCCGGGCATTTCTGCCGGTGCTTCCTCGTGAATGCACAGGCCGCGCCCCACGGCACGGAACGACAAACTCATTCCCTGCGAGTCGCGCCACCGTCAGCGCGACGGCCAAGATGCGCCGCCATCGCGCGCAGCCCGCATCCCAGGCCGCATGGCCATAGCCATCATTGATCAACTTGAAGTGGTCGAGGTCGATGTTGGCCAGCCGCCCGCATCGCACCCTCGGCCCTGTTTTGACTCCCACCCGGAAATGTTGATATCAACCTTCCTGCCAGAAAAAACGTCCCGGAGAAAACGCCATGCTCGAGAATCGCATTGTCTCCCGCGAGGAATGGCTGGCCGCCCGCCGCGCCCATCTAGCGCGCGAAAAGGCCCTGACGCGGGAGATGGACCGGCTGAACGAGGAACGCCGCGCCCTGCCCTGGGTGCGCGTCGAAAAGCCCTATGTCTTCCAGACCGCCGAGGGCCCGAAGACCCTGGCCGAGCTGTTCGGCCCCCGCAGCCAGCTCATCATCTACCATTTCATGCTGGCCCCGGGCTGGGATGCCGGCTGCGTCGGCTGCTCCTTCGGCGCCGACCATTTCGACGGCATGCTTCCGCATCTGGAAGCCGCCGATGCCCGCCTCGTCACCGTCTCCCGCGCCCCCCTGGCGGAGATCGAGGCCTACCGCTCCCGCATGGGGTGGCACTTCCCCTGGGTCTCCTCGGCGGGCACCGACTTCAACGAGGATTTCCACGTCACCTTCCCGCCCGAAACGGTGCATGACGGCAAGGTGAACTACAATTTCGCCGAAACGCCCATGCCTGAGGATCTGGACGAACTGCACGGCCTCAGCGTCTTCTACAAGAACGAGGCCGGGGAGATCTTCCACACCTATTCCGCCTATGCCCGTGGCACCGAATACATCCTCGGCACTTTCCTGATGCTGGATCGCGTCCCCAAGGGCCGCAACGAGGAAGGCATCATGAGCTGGGTTCGCCGGCACGACGAATACGCCGCGCCGCAGCCCACCGAATCCTGCTGCCACGATTGAAAAAGCCGGGAGCGGCCGCATGGCCGCCCCCGCTTCCACCGGAGCATCCACCATCCGGTGCGACCGCTCCAAGACAAGACCGGGAGAACACTGCCGATGCACGCTGAAGAACAAGCGGAACACCGCTGGCTGAAACGCATTCTGGGTGACTGGAGCATGGAAGCTTCCTGCTCCATGGGCCCCGACCAGCCCCCCGGCCAGTTCAAGGGCAAGGAGACCGTCCGCGCGCTGGGAGATGTCTGGGTCATCGGCGAGGGAGAGGGCGAGATGCCGGGCGGCGGCATCGGCCGCAATGTCATCACCCTCGGCTACGATCCGCAGCGCCAGCGCTTCGTCGGCACCTTCGTCGGCTCCATGATGACGCATCTCTGGGTCTATGACGGCGAGTTGAACGGCGATGTCCTCACCCTCAACGCGCAAGGCCCCAGCTTCAACGATCCGACGAAGCTGTCCCATTACCAGGACATCGTCACCCTGCGCTCGGATGACGAACGCATCCTCACCTCGCAGGTGAAGGGCGATGACGGTCAGTGGACGCAGTTCATGACCGCCACCTACCGCCGCACCCGCTGAGCGGACCCTCCCGGGGAAGCCACCTCCCCAGGACCTCCGCGCTGGACCTCCCTTCCCGAAGTGCCTAGGTTTGCCGCGTCGAAAAAGGAGAGGCCGGCGCCTCGGTTAGCCCGGCCCCCGCTCCCGGCGGGTCCTGACCTTCGCTCCGGCGATGAGTCCCAAGGCCTTCACCGCCCCTGCACATCGCAGCGGCGAACAAGGAGTTTTGGGCATGCAACAGCAGATTTCCGTCATCACCCTGGGCGTGGCCGATCTCGCACGCTCGCGCCGCTTCTACGCCGAAGGCTTCGGCTGGGCGCCCGTTTTCCAGAACGAGCAGATCGTCTTCTACCAGATGAACGGCTTCGTCCTCGGCACCTTCCTCAAGCCCGCGCTGGAGGAAGACATGAACCGCCCCGGCCTGCTGGCCCCCGGCGCCTTCTCCCTGGCGCATAACGTCTCCACCCAGGCGGAGGTAGAGCCGGTCATGCGCCAGCTCGCCCAGGCCGGCGGCCGCATCCTGCGCCCCGCCGACGAACCGCCCCATGGCGGCTTCCGTGGCTATGTCGCCGATCCCGATGACCACGCCTGGGAAATCGCCTGGAACCCCGCCTGGCCGATCGACGAACACGGCCACGTCACCTTCAGGGCCTGACGCAAATGCGTGCGGCACCCGCGCCGCACGCTCCCACCTTCCGGCAAGGTCCGAGCCGCATGTCACGCCACCGGCAGCGCCACCCCGCAGCGCCGCAGCACCTCGTCCAGCAGCGCTTCCCGCACCGGCTCGTGCGAGGCTTCCCGCGCGCGGGTCAGCGCAAGCTGCGCCGCCGTATCAACACCTCGCAAGCGCTCCGGCGGCGTCATCCCGATCCAGTCGGCCACACAGCCGCCATGCGCCTCCGGATGAAACTGCAACCCCACGGCATGCCGATAGGCAAAGGCCTGGATGGTATCATCAGCCCGCGCCAGCACCTCCACCTGCGGCGGCAGCCGCACATGGTCGCCATGCCAGCGTACCCAGGGGCCGCGCCACACAGGGTCCACCGCGTCCTGAATCTCGCCCCAGCCGGCATGCAGCGTCCCCGTCGCCTCCACGCTGCCGCCAAGGGCCGCCGCCAGAAGCTGCGCGCCGAAGCAAATGCCCAGCACGGGCCGCCCCGTCTCCACCGCCTCCGCCAGATACGCCACCTGCCAGCGGATCCAGTCATCGCCGTCATAAACCGCCTTGGGCGAGCCCAGCGTCACGATGAAATCGGCCGCATCCAGCACCGCCCGATGCGCTTCCGCCTCCGGCCCCGGCACCGTCTCCAGCCGCGCCCCGCGACGCTCCAGCGCCGCGCCCAGCAACCCGACCGGCGCCAGGGGCGAATTCTCCACGACAGCGACACGCATCGATTTCATCCCCTCCGGGCCTGCACGGGCCCTGATGATGCCACCGGTCCCACCCGCCGCCCAGGCGGCCAGCCCCGCCGACATCGCAAGCCAGATCAAACAATCCGCGCTACACCCGCCCCAACCAAGAAGGAGCCAGCCTCATGCTCAAGGGCCAATGCCACTGCGGCGCCATCCATTACGAAATGCCCACGGAGGTGCTGCATCATTCGCTGTGCCACTGCACGGATTGCCGCCGCCATGCCGGCGCGCCGATGGTGGCCTGGGCCATGGTGCCGGCAGAGCAGCTCCACGTCACCGGCCAGCCCGCCATCTACCATTCCTCCGAACATGGCCGCCGCCATTTCTGCGCCGCCTGCGGCACCGGCCTGTTCTACGTGAATGAGGAGATGCTGCCCGGCATGATCGACATCCAGACAGCGACGCTGGACGATCCCGCCCTGCTCCAGCCCCCCACCGCCCACATCCAGGTAGCGGACCGCATCGCCTGGATGCGGGAGGTCCATACCCTGCCCAGCTTCGAGCGCTACCCGGCATGAGGCCCGCCCCGCCCGGCCATCACCGGGCGGGACAACAGGCGGCCCGTCAGATCACCAGCCCGCCATTCACATGCAGCACCTGCCCGGTGATGTAGGAAGCCGCCGGCGAGGCCAGGAAGCCGATCGCCGCCGCCACCTCATCGGGCAGGCCGAGACGCCCGGCCGGAATGCGTGAGAGCACCGCTTGCCGCGCCTTGTCATCCACCGCCGCATGGGCCTGGGCATCCTTGCGGATATAGCCGGGGGAGACGCAGTTCACCGTCACCTTGGGCGCCCATTCCACCGCCAGCGCCTTCACCAGCGCCTCAGCCCCCGCCTTCGCCGCCGCGCTGGCCGCGAAGACGGTCGAATCGGGCCGGAAGTGATGCGCGACGAAGGAGGAGACAGCGACAAAGCGCGGCGCCTCCCCCTGCGCCAGCACCGGTCCCGCCGCCCGCGCCAGGCGCAACACCGCCCAGGTGATAGCGTCCAGCGACTTGGCGAAGCCCTCATCCGTCAGGCCCATCACTGGCGTCCTGTCCGCGAAGCCGGCATTGGAGACGAGTACGTCCAGTCCGCCCATCGCCGCCGCCGCCTCCGCCACCAGCGTCTCCGGCGCCCCGGCCAGGGCCAGGTCGGCCATCAGCACATGGGCGGTGCCACCCTTGCTGCGCACCGCCTCGGCCGCGCGCTCCGCCCCTTCCCGGTTGCCGCGGGCATGCACGGCCACGCTCACCCCTGGCCCCGCCAGCTGCGCCGCCGCCGCCGCCCCGATGCCACTGGAGGCACCCGTCACCAGGATCCGCCTTTCCGCCATCGCCCATTCCTCCGGATTCATCGTTCAAGCTCGAGATCGCCCGCCACGATAAGCGGGGTGCCTTGCGCGCCCAAGAGGCCAAGCCCATGCTGCTCCCGGCCGGCGGTAACAGCCGGCGCAGGGAAACAAGTCCAGGGAACCCGCAGGGTCATGCTCACCGTACTGGAACCGGAAAGCCTCTATCCCGACACCAGCGAGGAGCAGCGCATCCTCGGCCCCACCGTCCGCCTGATCCAGGGCGGCGGCGAGGAATCCATCGCCCGGCTGCCGGATGAGGTCTGCGCCCAGGTCGATGGCCTGTTCGTCTTCCGCAACTGGCTGGATGCGAAGGACATCGCCCGCTTCCCCCGCCTGAAGGTGGTGGTGCGCATGGGCGTCGGCTACGACCGGCTGGACCGGGAGACCCTGGCCGCGCGTGGCGTGAAGGTCTGCAACGTGCCCGATTACGGCACCACCGAGGTCGCGGACCACGCCATCGCCCTCGCCGTCGCGCTGCGCCGGGGCATCACCCTGCATCACGACCTTCAGCGCGGGGACCCGCCAGCCCCCTGGGCCTATGTGCGCCACCCCATCCTGCAGCGCTTCGGGGAGCAGCGCTTCGGCATTCTCGGCCTTGGCCGCATCGGCACGGCCGTCGCGCTGCGGGCCAAGGCGCTGGGCTTCAAGGTGGCCTTCCACGACCCCTACCTGCCGAATGGCGTGGACCGCGCGCTCGGTATCCAGCGCTACCGCACCAAGCAGGAGCTTCTGGCCAATACGGACCTCCTCTCCCTGCACGCCCCCCTCACCCGCACCACGCGCGGCATCGTGGGGGCGGAGGAGCTGCGCACCCTTCCCGCCGGGGCCGTGGTGGTGAACACCGCACGGGGCCCGATGCTGGATATCGAGGCGCTATATGACGCCATGAAGGACGGCCATATCGTCGGCGCGGGCCTGGACGTCATCCCGGACGAGCCTCCGGTGGAGCCCATTCCCCGCCTGCTGGCCGCCTATCGCGCCCGCGAATCCTGGCTGGACGGGCGGCTGATCATCACCCCGCACAGCGCCTTTTATACGCCACACGCCTATGACGACATCCGCATCAAAAGCGCCGAAACCATGCGGGACGTCCTGCTGGATGGTCTTGCCAGCAATGTGATCACCCCTGAAATGGACTAAGGGTCTCGCCAAACCCCCTTAAAAATGTTGGGTTTGGCGGCACGATCGCATCATGCCATGAGAAATGCGAATATCCGGTTAACGAAAATAGTTTACAATCTCATAAAATGATATTGATCTTACGCAATCTCACGGCATCATCCCTCCGCGACTCTTCGCGCCTGCAATATGAACATCAACGTTTTACGTTGGCTTCCCCGCAGGGCGTGGCTAGCTGCTGACTTTACTGCCGAAGGTTAACGGAGATCTGGCGATGCATGTGATGCTCGACGTGTCGCGCCTCCTTGTCTGCGGGCGCAAGCAGACCCCTTCGGGGATCGATCGCGTGGAGCTGGCCTATGCTCGCCACTGGCTCGCCGCGGGCCCTCATGCCTGCAGCTTCGCGGCACAGGACCTTCGCGGCGGCTTCGCCATCCTGCCCCGCGCCCTGGTGGCGGAGCTGGTGGCCGAGCTCTGCACGGCCTGGGACGGCGGGGCGGACCGTGACGCCGCCGCGCAGCGCGCCAACCGCCTGGGCCTGCAGGCCCGTGGCCGCCTCCTGCTCGGCTTCGGCCGGCGGGAGCTCGCCCGCCTCACCACCAGCGCCCGCCGCCTCGTCTTCCTGCTGGTCTCCCACCGGGCACTGGAGCGTCAGGGACCCATCGAAGTCATCCGCCGCAATGGCGCCGCCTTCGTGCCGCTGATCCATGACGTCATTCCCGTCACCCACCCGGAATATGCCCGCCCCGGCCAGGCCGACACGCATCGCCGCCGCATGACGACTACCGGCGCCCTGTCGGATGGCATCATCGCCAATTCCGAGGCGACGGCGGAGGCCCTGGCGCCCTACCTCGCCCATCGCGGCAAGCGCCCGCCCATCGTCGTGGCGCCGCTGGGCATCGAGAAGGTGCCCTTCAGCCCCCGGCCGATGCCCAGCTATCGCGGCCCCGGTGCCGGCTTCGCTCATCCCTCCTTCGTCACCCTCGGCACCATCGAGCCCCGCAAGAACCACCTGCTCCTGCTGCATCTGTGGCGGGACCTCACGGCCAGCATGGGCAGCGATGCCCCGCGCCTGACCATCGTCGGCAAGCGCGGGTGGGAGAACGAGAACGTCGTCGACATCCTGGACCGCTGCACGGCGCTGAACGGCGTGGTGCAGGAGGCCGGGCAGTTGCCGGACCAGCAGGTGGCGGGGCTGATGCGCAACTCCCGCGCGCTCCTTTTCCCCTCCTTCGCCGAGGGCTATGGCCTGCCCCTCGCCGAGGCGCTCGCCCTCGGCGTCCCCGCCATCTGCTCCGACCTTCCGGCCCTGCGGGAAGTAGGCGGCGATGTGCCGGATTACCTGGACCCGCTGGATGGCGCCGCCTGGCGGGAGGCGGTGCTGGACTACTCCCAGCCCGACAGCCCCCGCCGCGCTGCCCAGCTCGCCCGCATGGCGCGCTGGTCCGCCCCCTCCTGGGAGGAGCATTTCAACCGGGTTGAAACGCTGCTCGATCAGGTCGTGGGCACCATGCCCGTGCCGCCGGCCCATATCGCCCGCGGCACGCAGGGGAACCGCGTCGCCAGCCGCCCCGCCACAGCTACCGCGCGTCCGGGCCTTGTTGCGGTGCGGGATGAAGTCGTGTCATGAGCCGGCCAACAAGGCGTTAGCCTGACCCCGTTTTAATACCGCGTCCACGACGTTACCCCCTGACCCATGCGCGGGCGCCACTTCCGCCCGCGGAATAGACGGAATGCCTGAAGGAAAGACGCCCAGCGGCCCCGGCCGCGCCGCCGCCCCCGCCGCCCACCACCCCTCGTCCCGGGCTGCCGGCATGGGCATGCCCATCGCCATCATCGGCGCCGCCTGCCGCCTGCCCGGCGCGGAGGACCTGGGCTCCTTCTGGCACCTCATCGCCTCCGGCACCGATGCCGTCAGCCACATCCCGGCCGACCGCTTCGCCCTGTCCGCCTACCAGCATCCGCGCAAGTCGGAGCCGGGCCGCGCCTATACCTTCGCCGCCGCCCATCTCGGCGACATCAGCCAGTTCGATGCTCCCGCCTTCGGCCTCTCCCCGCGTGAAGCGGCGGAGATGGACCCGCAGCAACGCGTGCTGCTGGAGGTCGCGGCCCAGGCGGTGGAAGACGCCGGCTGGCCCGCCTCCCGCCTCGCCGGCCGCGCCATCGGCGCCTTCGTCGGCGGCTCCTCCACCGATTATGCCGAGCTCCGCCTCGGCGACCCGGCGGGGATCGACCGCTACTTCATGACAGGCAACACCCTGTCGATCCTCTCCAACCGCCTGACCAACATCTTCGACCTACGCGGCGCCGGGCAGACGGTCGATACCGCCTGCTCCTCCTCGCTCGTCGCCCTGCACATGGCCGTGCAGGCACTGCGCAGCGGCCAGATCGAGGCCGCGCTCGTCGGTGGCGTGCAGCTCCTCCTGTCGCCCTACGCCTTCACCGGCTTCTCCCGCGCCGGCATGCTCTCCCAGCGCGGCCGCTGCCAGGCCTTCGACGCGGCGGCGGATGGCTATGTCCGTGGCGAGGGCGCGGGCGTCGTCCTGCTCAAGCCGCTGGCCCAGGCCATCGCGGATGGGGACCGGGTGCGCGGCGTCATCCTCGGCACCGGCACCAACGCGGCCGGCCGCACCATCGGCCTCTCCCTGCCCAACCGGGAAGCCCAGGCCGCGCTCCTGACCCAGGTGCTGGCCGAAACGGGCATCGACCGCGAGGATTTCGCCTATTTCGAGGCCCACGGCACCGGCACCCAGGCCGGCGATCCAGTGGAGACCTGGGCCATCGGCCGCGCCCTGGCCCGTGGCCGCACCGCCCCGCTGCCCATCGGCTCGGTGAAGACGAATATCGGCCATCTGGAGCCCGCTTCCGGCATCGCCGGGCTGCTGAAGGCCATGCTGGTGCTGGAGAAGGGCGTCCTCCCCCCCAACCTGCACTTCAACAACCCGAACCCGAACATCGACTTCCAGGGCCTCAACCTCCGCGTGCCCACGGCACCCGAGGCCATCGAGACCACCCCGCGCAGCGTCGCGGGCGTCAACAGCTTCGGCTTCGGCGGCACCAACGCCACCGTCATGCTGGGCGCAGCCCCGGCCCCGGCCGCGCTGCCGGAGGCCTCCGCCGCCCCGCTGCCGCCCCTGCTGCTGACGGCCCATTCCGAAGCCGCGCTGAAGACCCTGGCTACCAATTGGCAGGCCACCCTGGCCGGGCCTGAGGAGGCCGGACCCCGCTTCCCCGCCCTGCTGCGCGGCGCCGCCCGCTTCCGGGACCTGCACCCCCACCGGCTGGCACTCCGCGCCGAAACGCCCGGCGCCCTCTCCGCCCTCATCGAGGAATGGCTGGCCGGCGAGAATCCGGCCGCCGCCACGCAAGGCACCGCCCGCGCCAAGGTAGAAGGCCCGGTGGCCTTCGTCTTCTCCGGCAACGGCGCCCAGCATGCCGGCATGGCCAGGGAAGCCATGGCGCACAACGCCGTCTTCCGCGCCGCCATCGAGGAAGCGGACGCCGTCCTCGCCCCGCTCACCGGCTGGTCCGGCGCGCGGAAGCTCGCCGAGGGCGTTACCGCCGAGGAACTGGCGGGCACCGATTACGCCCAGCCCCTGCTCTTCCTGGTGCAATACGGCATCGTTGCCGTGCTGGCGGCGGAGGGCATCCGCCCCGGTCTCGTGCTCGGCCACTCGGTGGGCGAGGTCGCCGCCGCCTGCGCCGCCGGCATCCTTACCCTGTCCCAGGCGGCCCGGCTGGTCGTCGCCCGCTCCCGCGCGCAGCACACCCGGCGTGGCCATGGCCGCATGGCCGCCATCGGCGCCAGCGAAGCCAATGCCGCCCCCC
This sequence comes from Acetobacteraceae bacterium AT-5844, assembly GCA_000245075.1. GTDB lineage: Bacteria > Pseudomonadota > Alphaproteobacteria > Acetobacterales > Acetobacteraceae > Pseudoroseomonas. The sequence continues at coordinate 2,006 of JH599979.1, read as the reverse complement.
TCATGGCTGCCTGCGGCGAGGAAGATGGCTGGGCGCTGGAAATCGCTGCCTATAACGCGCCGGATGCCATCACCGTCGCCGGCCCGCCAGGCCCCATCGCGGCCGTCGTCGCCGAGGCCAAGAAGCGCCGCCTGCCGGCCGTGCAGCTCGACCTCGACTACGCCTTCCACTCCACCGCCATGGACCCGGTGCGGGATGCGCTGGCCGCCGATCTGAAGGGCCTCGCCCCCGCCCAGGGCCACCTGCCCTTCTTCTCCACCGTCACCGGAGCGCTGAAGCCCGGCCTGGACCTCGACGCCGAATATTGGTGGCACAACCTCCGCGCTCCCGTCCGCTTCCAGGCGGCGGTGCAGGCGGCGGTCGATGCCGGCGCGCGGCTCTTCATCGAGATCGGCCCCAACCCGATCATGCAGTCCTATCTGCGGGACAATCTGCGCGCGGCGGAGGCCGAGGCCCCGGTCCTCGCCACCCTCTCCCGCCGGGATGGCGAAGGCGACCCCTTCCCCGCCATCGCCGACCGCGCCTTCGTCCATGGCGCGGACCCGCGCCCCGGCGCCGCCTATGCCGGCCCGGCCATGCGGGACGGCCTGCCCGCCACCCCTTTCGCCCGCCAGCGCCACTGGTTCGCCAGCACGGTGGAGGCCGCCCGCCTCACCGACCCGGTGCAGGACCACCCGCTGCTGGGCTTCCGCCAGGGCACCGAGCCCACCCGCTGGTCCCGCATCCTGGACAGCACGCTGGAACCCTGGCTGGCCGACCATGCCCTGATGGGCGAGGCCGTCCTGCCCGCCGCCGGCATGGCGGACATGGCCCTGGCCGCCGCCGCCCTGCACTTCCCCGAGGCTCCGGCGCTGGAGCTGCGGGAGCTGCAACTCCTCCGCACCCTGCCCGTGGCCAAGGACAGCGCGCGCGAGGTGCGCCTCTCCCTGGAGGCCGAATCCGGCCTCTTCCGCATCGAGAGCCGCCCCCGCCTGAGCGCCGAGGCCTGGACGCTGCATGCGCGGGGCCAAGTCGGCCCGGCCACCCTGGCGGCCCTGCCGGAAGCCAGCATCGCCGACCCCGCCTGCGACGCCGCCAATGCGCATTCCGTCTCCGGCGAGTCGCTGATGGCCACCGCGCAGGGCTTCGGCCTGCATTACGGCCCCGCCTTCCGCCCGGTGCGCGAGGTGCGGATCGCTCCGGATGGCGCCTCCGCCATCGCCCGCCTCGCCCTGCCACCGGAAGCCCCGGCCGATGATGCCGGCTGGCTGCTGCACCCCGTCCGGCTCGATGGCGCGCTGCAAGGCCTGCTGGAACTCATGGCGCAGGATGGCGTGGAGGAAGGCAAGGCCGTCGTCCCCGTCCGCTTCGGCCGCCTCGTCGTCCGCCGTGGCACCACCCTGCCCGTGCGCGCGGAACTGCGCGTGCTGCACCGGGGCGAGCGCTCCGGCCAATGCGCCGTGCTGCTGCGCGATGGCGCCGGCCGCGTCGTCGCCCGGCTGGACGATGCCTGGATGCAGGGCATCCGCCTCTCTCCCCGCCAGCAACTGGCCGATGCGGTGTTCCGCGTGGAGGAGCAACCCACTCTCCCCGCCATCCCCACCCCGGCCGGCATCGACCTCACCGCCGCCATCGAGGCCGCCCTGGCCGAGGACGAAGCGGCAGACCAGACCGAAACGGCCCTGCTGCTGGAAGGCCACGTGCTGGCCGCCGCTCATGCCGCCCTGCTGGCCAAGGCGGGCAAGGATGGCACCCTCTCCGCCCAGGGCCTCTCTCCCTACGCCCGCGCACAGGTCGAAATGCTGGCGGAGGACGGGCTGGCCGAGGCCACCGCCACCGGCTGGCGCCTGCTTCCGGGCGAGGACCTGCCCGCCGCCACCGACATCTGGCAGGCCGTCCTCACCGAATCCCCCACTCTGGCGCATGAGCTCGCCTGGCTGGCCCTGGCCGCCGAGCGCCTGCCCGCCGCGCTGGATGGCCAGTCCCAGCCCGAGGCCCTGCCGCCCGCCGACGCCGCCGGCTTCGCC
>JH599978.1 GCA_000245075.1 Acetobacteraceae bacterium AT-5844 | reverse complement strand
AGGCCTGGCTGAACCTTGATGATCCCTGCGGGGAGGTAGATATTGCCGCCGCCATTGGCGCCAGTGAAATCGATGTATTCCTGGATCTTCGCGCGGTTCTCCGGTGCGACAGCATCGTCCTGCTCGACACCGATTTTGAGGCCCTCGACCGCCATGCGTGTCCGCAACTGGCTTCCGATCGTGGCCGCAGGGTACTCGCCAGCGAGGGCGTCAAAGCCGACCATGCCTGCACCGTCCGGACCAGAAAGCCCGTCTTGCCCTGTCAGGTTGGTTTTGGGGAAAAGATACCCTGTCGGCTGGCCGCGGTTCTGATGCAGGAACGAATTCAGTGCTCCAGCAGTGAACGGCCCTGCGTTGACCGTGTAGCTCAGCCGGTAATACCGAGGTGTTGGCAAGTCAGCCGGAATTTCGATAGGCAGATTAAATCGATGATTCTCCTGCCGCATTCTATTGATGGTGGATATGGGCAAAGCAGGGCTTGTGGTGATCACAAGCCACGTCGAGTTATC
>JH599977.1 GCA_000245075.1 Acetobacteraceae bacterium AT-5844 | reverse complement strand
GCGGCTTCCGCCGCGCCGGAGTCGCGCGGGTCGGCCCCGGCATCCAGCACGCGGCGGCCCGTCGCACGGTAGAGCAGCCCCGTATCGAGGTAGGGCAGGCCGAGATGCGCGGCCAGGCGCCGGGCAAGGGTGCCCTTTCCGGCGGCGGCAGGCCCATCGACGGCGATGACGGTGCCCACCAGAGTCGTGGCGTTCATGCGCGCACCAGGGCGGTGGCGCCGGCGGCGGCGGTGAGAGCCTGAAGCCCTCCGGGCAGGGCGGTGTCGAGGGGGCGCGTATCCTCCAGCGTCACGGCGGTGTCAGCGGCCAATCCCAGCACGATGGCACTCATGGCGATGCAAGGCTCCTCTTGGGTCGGGAGATGACCGCCGCCTGGAAGCGGCCGGCCATCGCCGGTCAGGATGAGGTCGTTCCCCTCACGCAGGGTCTTTGCCCCGTTCGCGTTCAGCAGGCGGATCAACGCCTCCAGCCGGGATTCGCCCCAGCCGGCGGCGCCCCGCAGCCGGGTGCTACCTTGCGCGAAAGCGGCGGCGAGAGCCAGCAGCGGACCTTCGGCGTGCAGTTGCAGGATATGGACCTCGGCCAGATCAGCACCGCGCAGCGGGCCGTGCTCCAGCGTGACATGGCCCGCCACGGCTTCCGGCGCCGCGCCCAGGGCGCGAAGGGCGGCGAGGAAGGGCGAATCCGGCGCCACATCCTCGACGATAATGCGCGAGCCCGGCACCAGCAGCCCCGCCACCAGCGCGGCGGCGGCGGCCAGCGGGTCGGCGGGAAGATGCAACGGCGCAGCCTGAAGCTCCGGCTGGCCTTCTAGGACCAGTGTCCGCCCTTCCTGCCGTAGCACGGCGCCGAAATGGCGCAGAAGCGTGTCCATCCCGGCGGGAATCGCCCCGGTAAGGCGGGAATCGCCCCGGGCGCACAGCCCCGCCAGCAGCAGTGCCGCCGTCAGCGCGCCTTCGGGATCGGCAGCCAGGCTGATGTCGAAGGGCAGGAGCTCGGCAGAGCCCTCGAAGGCGAGCGGTGGGCGACGCCCCCGGCGGCCGGCGATGCGGGCCCCCATTGCGGCAAGGGCCTCGGTCAGGGGGAGGAGCGGCGCCTCTCCACCGCAGAGAGTGGCGAAGAGGGGATGGCCCGCGACCACTCCGGAAAGCAGATGCGCCACAAGCGGGAAAGTGCCGGCATCCAGCGGCCGCGCTGGCTCTTGCAGGCCGCCAATGCCGCGGCCCTGCACACGCCAATGCGTGGCCTGGGGCAACTGCTCCACGCCCGCGCCCAATTGCCGTAGGGCGCGCGCCATGGACTGCACCGGTGCGCCGTCTGGCAGGCCGGTGATATCGGTAGAACCCACGGCAAGGGCGGCGATCGCCATGGCACGCAGGCCCAGCGCCGTGTCGCCCGGCAGGCGGATGCGCCCGGCCAGCCCTTGCGCGGGCCTGCTGGCGCGGAGCTTTCCGAGGATCGTATCGGCTTCCACAGCGGCAGGGTTTGACATGGCCAAGGGGGCGTGGCAATGCGCGCCCTTGCTCCCGGCCGCCCGCCCTGACAAACGCGGCCGACCTTTCATTTCGGTGGGAATTCCACGCTGATGGCCAAGCCCGAACTGGGTGTAAAGCGCACCTGCGTCGCCTGTGGCGCTAAATTCTACGACATGGCTAAGCAGCCTGCCGTGTGCCCGAAATGCGGCACCGAGCAGCCCGCCGAACAGCCCCGCCCGCGCCGCTCGGCCCTGCCGGCCGACGACAAGCTGAAGAAGCGCGCCGCCCCCGCGGGGGATGTCGATGCCGATGACGTCGAGATCGAGGACGTCGACAGTGACGATGCGCTGGAAGAGGCGGACGACCTCGAGGACGGCGAGGACGACCTGGAGGTCGAAGTCGAGGTCGAGAGCGACCGCGACGAAGAGAACTGATCTTCGCCTTCAGGGCTCTGCCCTGAAATGGGGCGCAGGCGCCGGAGGGAAGTCACCCTCCAGGCGGCTGCCTTCTTCCTGCCCCTCACCGGTCAGGGTGGCGATACCGGAACAGGCCGAAGGAGCGCTCAGCTCCTCCGGCCTTTTTCATGTCCCGATAAGGGGCCGCAGCGCCGCCACGGCCGCCACGCCCACGACGATGGACAGCCCGAGGCTGCCGGTCTTCCACTGCGTCAGCACCACCAGCACGGCCGAAAGCCATGCATCGGGCCCCATATTGGAGAGCGCCAGGGCCACATAGGCCGCGAAGAGCGGCCCTGGGATGTTGCGTAGCATCGCATCGATAAAGGGCGGTGGCCGCACCACCCGCAGCACCGCATATCCGCCGGCCCGGCAGGCATAGGTGACGATGGCCATGCCGATGATGGTGATGAAAACATCGCCACGCAGCATCAGGCGCCGCGCCTTTCGCGCCACGCCGCCAGCGCCGCGCCGCTGAGCGCACCGGCCAGCAGCGGCACCGGCTGCGGCAGGCCCAGCTTCATGGTGACCACTGCTATCACCGCCGCGCAGGCCCAGGGCAGAAGCTCACGCCGCACCCCGCGCCAGAGCGGCACCAGCAGCGCCACGAACGTGGCCGTTGCGGCAAAGAACAACGGGTGCCCCGGCGGCAGCCTCACGATACCGCCCAGGATGTGGCCCGTTGCCGCGACGAGCATCCACACGCACCAGAGAGAGATGCCGATGCCCATGAGATAGCCGGCATCTTTCCCGCCCGCGCGGATATCGGCGACGCCCATGGCGAAGGAGTGATCCACGATCGTCCCCAGCGTGCCCCACAGCCGCCAGCCGCGCAGCTTGTCGAACCATGGCGCCAGGGCCGCACCCATGGGCGCCATGCGAATATTCACCGCGAAGGCGGCGAGGCAGGCGGCCAGCAGCGGCGCGGGCTCGTCCCACAACTCCAGTGCCAGAAGCTGGGAGGAGCCTGCATAGACCAGCCCGGACATCAGCAGCGTCTCCACCAGGCTGAGCCCTTTGCCCTGGGAGACCACGCCCACCACCAGCCCGAAGGGGGCGAGGCCGATCATCAGCGGCCCTGCGGCCTTGATGCCACGGCGGATGCCCGCGGCGGTGAATACCACGCGGGAGGAAGAAGCAGGCGTTTCAGACACGTCGAGAGGCCAGGAGGTAATCGGTCGCGGCTTCGGGTTCCATGTCCAGCGCCCGCTCGGCGAGGTCCCGCGTGAAGCCGGCACGGGCCAGGGCGCCAAGCGCCTTCAGCCGCGCCTCAGGGGGCATGGGCTGCTCGGCGGCGAAGGGGCCGGTGCGGCGGCGGCGCAGATGGCCGAGGGCAGCGGCCAACTCGTCCGTCTCCTCCAGCATGCCCTCCGCAGTGCTGGCGTCGACACCCTTGGCGGCGAGATGCGCCGCGATGGCGCGGCGGGAGCGCCCGGCCTGGTTCAGCCGGCGGGCGCGGGCGGCGGCGAAGGCTTCGTCATCCACGGCACCGGCCTGGGCCAGCGCCTTCGCGACGGTGGTGGCCTCTTCCTTGGCGCGGGCCGCCTGCTGGCGGATGGCTTCC
>JH599976.1 GCA_000245075.1 Acetobacteraceae bacterium AT-5844 | reverse complement strand
GGCGGCAGAGGTGCCAGCACCAGCGCGGGCGCCAGCACGGGCCGCCAGCCCAGCGCCGCCACGGCGGCAGCGGTATCGGCGCCTCCCGGCTCGGGCCGGGTGATCAGGACGGCGGGGGGCACCGCCATCCGCTCAGGCGATGAAAATGTCGGCGGGGCTGTCGGCGCGCAGGCTGTCGCCGAGTTCGAGGCCGATCCGCTCGGCATCGGCCACCGGCCCGTGCAGGCTGCGCTTGAGCAGGAAGCTGCCATCCGGCCGGGCGACGAGGCCCGTCAGGTGCAGTTCGCCATTCGGCAGAAGCCGGGCATGGCCACCGATGGGCGTGCGGCAGGAGCCGTCCAGCGCCGCCAGCAGCGCCCGCTCGGCGCGGGAGACGGCGCGCGCCTCCCGATCCTCGATGCCGGAGAGCAGCTCATGCAGTTCCACATCGGCGGCACGCACGGTGACGCCGACGATGCCCTGCCCGGCCGCCGGCACCATCGCTTCCGCATCCAGGACGACGGAGGCGCGCTCCGCCATCTCCAGCCGCTTGAGGCCAGCCAGGGCGAGCAGCGTGGCATCCGCCTCCCCCGCCGCCAGCTTGGCAAGGCGGGAGCCGACATTGCCGCGGATCATGCAGACCTTCAGGTCCGGCCGGGCATGCAGCAGCTGCGCCTGCCGCCGCAGGCTGGCGGTGCCGACCAGCGCACCGGAGGGAAGGCCGGAGAACGGGTCCGCCGGGTCCACCTTGGCGCAGTTGGGGCCAAGGATGAGCGCATCCCGCGAATCCTCGCGCTTCAGCGTGCAGGCGAGCACGATGCCGGGCGGCAGCTCGGTTTCCAGGTCCTTCAGGCTGTGGACGGCGAAGTCGATCCGCCCGTCCAGCAGAGCCTCATGAATTTCCTTGGCGAAGAGACCCTTGCCACCGATATCCGCCAGGCGCCGGTCCTGAATGCGGTCGCCGGAGGTGGCGATCACATGCTCTTCGAAAGCATTGACATTGCGAAGCACAGGGCAGAAGCGCGTCACCAGATCCAGAAAGGTGCGCGTCTGCCAAAGGGCCAGGGGCGAGCCTCGCGTGCCCACGCGCAGCGGTAGCGGCCGGCGGGCATGCGGCTTGACCGGGGCGTTCGAACCGGGCGCGTTCGAGCCTGGATGGGCCGGCGTAGCGACCCCTTCCCGCATGTCGGCGGGGGCGGCACCGGGCTGTGGATATGCGAATGCACCCGGGGTGGCAGACCACCGGGCGGGGTGGGCAAGGGACATGCGGCGCGTCATAGAACTGTCGCAACGGTTGGGGAAGGCAGAATAGGAGTGCATGGGGTGCCTATCAGCGGCCCGGTATTGGGGCTTGAAGCCAGTTGCGATGAAACAGCAGCCGCAATTCTCGCACCGGATGGCACCGTACTGGCCGAGGCCGTGCGCAGCCAACTCGCCGAGCACACGCCCTTTGGCGGCGTGGTGCCGGAAATCGCCGCCCGGGCGCATCTCGCCCATCTGCCGGCCCTGACCGAGAAGGTCCTGGCCGAAGCGGGGGTGCGGCCGCATGAGCTGGGCGGCATCGCGGCCACCTCCGGGCCGGGGCTGATCGGCGGGCTCATCGTCGGCGCCACCTTCGGCAAGGGCATGGCCATCGCGCATGGCCTGCCCTTCGTCGCGGTGAACCATCTGGAAGGGCATGCCCTCACCGCCCGCCTGCCGGGCCTCGTCGAGGGCGGCGCGAAGTTCCCCTATCTGCTGCTGCTGCTCTCCGGCGGGCATTGCCAATGCGTGGCGGTGGAAGGGCTTGGCCAGTACCGGCGCCTGGGCTCCACCCTGGACGACGCGGTGGGCGAGGCCTTCGACAAATCCGCCAAGCTGATGGGCCTGCCCTGGCCCGGCGGCCCGGCCCTGGAGAAGCTGGCCCAGACGGGCGACCCGAAGCGCTTCCCCCTGCCCCGCCCCATGCTGGGGCGCGCGGGCTGCGATTTCTCCTTCAGCGGGCTGAAGACCGCCGTCGCCCAGACCATCCCCAAGCTGCAGACCGAGCAGGACCGCGCGGACCTCGCCGCCGCGTTTCAGTATGTTGTGGCGGCCGTGCTGGCGGACCGGGCCAAGAACGCGCTGGCCATGATGGATGGCCCCACGGCCATGGTGGTGGCCGGTGGCGTCGCCGCGAACAAGGCGGTGCGGGCCTCGCTCGCCGATGTGGCGGCGAAGCACGGCCTGCCGCTGGTCGCCCCACCCATCCGCCTGTGCACGGACAATGCCGTGATGATCGCCTGGGCCGGGATCGAGCGCCTGCGCGCCGGCCTTTCCGACCCCCTGGACCATGCACCCCGGCCCCGCTGGCCGCTTGCGGAACTGAGCGCATGAATTATCGCCACGCCTTCCACGCCGGCAATTTCGCCGATTGCGTGAAGCACGCCCTGCTGCTGCGCCTGCTGCGCCGGCTGGAAGTGAAGGAAGCCCCCTTCCGCATTCTCGACACCCATGCCGGCATCGGCGTCTATGACCTGACGGCCAGCGAGGCGGAGCGCACCGGTGAGTGGGAGCGCGGCGTTGGCCGGCTGATGGAGATCGAGGACGGCCCGCTCGCCGAATGGCTTTCCCTGCTGCGGCGGGCGGGCTTTCCGCCCGTCTATCCCGGCAGCCCGATGCTCTCCCGCATGGTGCTGCGGCCCAACGACCGGCTGATGCTCTGCGAGTTGCATGAGCAGGATCACGCCACGCTCCGCACCCTCTTCCGTGGCGACCCGCAGGTGGCCGTGCACAAGCGCGATGGCTGGGAGGCGCTGACCGCCCTCACCCCTTTCCAGGAAAAGCGCGGCCTGATCCTGATCGACCCGCCCTTCGAGCAGGAAGGCGAGTTCGAGCGGATGGCGGAGGGCATGACAGCCGTCGCGCATCGCTTCCGCGCCGCCGTCCAGGCCGCCTGGTATCCCATCAAGCACCGCGCGCCCGTGCGCGCCTTCCATACGGCGCTGAGCGAAAGCGGCGTGCGGGACATCATCGCCTGCGAGTTCTGGCTGCGTGAGCCCACCAACCCGCAGAAGCTCAATGGCTGCGGCGTGGCGGTGGTGAACCCGCCTTGGAAGTTCGAGGACGAGGCGCGGGATATCCTCGCCGCGCTGATGGAGCATCTGGGCGACGGGGAGCCGGGACAGGGCTTCGCCGTGACGCGGATCGCCGAGGAATGAAGGTCGCCGTCATTGGCGCGGGCGCCTGGGGCACCGCGCTGGCCATCCATGCCGCGCGAACCGGGGCCGAGGTGGTTCTATGGGCGCGCGATGCAGGCCGCGCCGCCGCCATGCAGGCCACGCGGGAAAACACTCCGCATCTGCCCGGCCACTCCCTGCCCGACGGGCTGCGCGTCACGGCTGACGCGGCCGAGGCGTTGAGCGGCGCGGCCCTGGCGCTGCTGGTCGTGCCAGCGCAGCATATGGCAGGGGTGCTCGCGCAACTCCCGCCGCTGCCACCCACGCTGATCGCGGCGAAGGGGGTGGAGCTGGGCACGCTTCGCCTGCCGCTGGAAATCTTTGCCGAGATGCGGCCCGAAGTGGCTGCGGGCGTCCTCTCCGGCCCCAATTTCGCGCGGGAAGTGGCGGCCGGGCTGCCTGCCGCGGCCGTCGTCGCCAGCACTGACGAAGCCTTGCGGGAAGAGGCCGCGCACCGCCTCTCCAGTGGCAGCTTCCGCCTTTACGGGCAGGATGATCCGGTGGGCGTCGAGGTCGGTGGCGCGGCCAAGAATGTCATCGCCATCGCGGCGGGGGCGGTGATCGGCGCCGGGCTGGGGGAGAATGCGCGTGCGGCGCTGGTCACGCGCGGGCTGGCGGAGATTGCCCGGCTGGCCGTGGCGTTGGGCGGCCAGGCCGCCACCGTGGCGGGGCTCTCCGGGCTGGGGGACCTGCTGCTGACCTGCACCGGCAGCAGCAGCCGCAATTTCTCCCTGGGGTTCGGGCTGGGCCAGGGCCGTTCGCTGGAGGCCATCCTGGCCGAGCGCAACAGCGTCACCGAGGGCGTCGCCACCGCACCGGCCATGCTGGCCCGCGCGGCCAGGGCCGGGGTGGAAATGCCCATTACCGCGGCCGTTACCGCCGTGCTGGCCGGAAAGGTCGATGTGGTGGGGGCCGTGGAAAAGCTCATGGCCCGGCCGCGCCGGCAGGAAAGCGCGAACTGAAGCGCCAGCACAACCGGAGGTCGGTATCAGTCCCGGCCGGCGCCCGCTATAAAAGGAACCAGAGCGGAACGGACTGACCGGCATGCCGCTCACGCGTGGTCCATCGCGTTGCGCCGTGGATCATGCCCCACGCTTTGGTTGCAACGCGCGATCTCCGCTCACCGGCCGTCTGCCGGGGGCAGTCGCATCTTCGCATGGAGCCTCGGGAGGCCCGATTGGACGGTTCGCTGAAACGACATCGCGATACCGTGGTGAGTTGGCTGTTCGTGGTCGGGCTGGTGTCCGTGCTGCTGATGTGGACCCTGGAAACCCATACGGGCCTCATCAACAGGGTCGACCGGGTGGCCTATCCGGTCATGGCGGTCACCTTTGCCGCCCTGCCCCTGCTGTTGCGGATGCTGCCCCGCTACCGCCAGTTCCTGGAACTGTCTTCCTACGCCGCCGTGGCCGGTTATTTCGCCGCCCATCTGACGGAAGTGGTGCTGGGTGGAGAGGAGCGGCCGGTCTATGCCCTGGCCTCCATCCTGCAATGGCTGCCCTTTCTCTACGTCGTGGCCTTCGTCATCTTCTCCCGCTCCGTGGCTCGGACCGCCGCCGCGGGGGTCTTCATCGCCACTGCCATGCCGCCGGTCTGCGCGCTGCTGTGGACGGGGCGCGGCCTCAGCACCGATACCGGCATGCTGATGCTGAACGCCTATGCCGCCAATTTCGTGCTGCTGCTGACCCTGACGCTGATCACCGCGCTCTATGATGGCTATGAGAGGGCGGCGCGGCAGGCACGCCATCTCGCCAGCGTCGCCCACACGGACATGCTGACCGGCCTGGCCAATCGCCGCGGGCTGGAGCACCTGCTGGATGGCCTCAGCGTGCGGGAAGGCCGCTATGTCGGCTTGGTGCTGCTCGACCTCGACCACTTCAAGAGCGTCAACGACCGCTTCGGCCATCTGATCGGCGACGAATTGCTGGTGATGCTCGCCCGCAGCATGCGCCAGACCCTGGACGCCAATGAAAGAGCCGGCCGCTGGGGTGGGGAGGAATTCCTCATCGTGGTGCTGGATGCCGACATCGCCATGGTGATGGACACGGCGGAAAGGCTGCGGCAGTCCATCGAGGCGGAGCATCACCCGATCGCCGGGCAGGTCACGGTCAGTGCCGGCGTCGCGGTCTGGTCCACCAGCCGGCCACTGGCCCAGGCGCTCGCGGAGGCGGATGCCGCCCTCTACGCCGCCAAGGCGCAGGGGCGGAACAGGGTGGTGGTGCAGGCGGCGCCTATCGCCGCCTGAGGCGGGCCGGCTTCAGCCGGCGGGGCGGAGATTGGCCGCCAGGGTGAACTCGTCCCGGCGCGCCTCGTAATGCAGCTCCTTCCGGCTGGCCCAGCTGTTGCCGAGCAGGAAGAGCGGGATCAGCCCTACATCCTCGATGGCCAGTTTCGTCGCCTGACGCAGGATGGCCTCCCGCTGGGCGTCGTCCAGCGTGACAACGGCCCGCTCCGTCAGCGCGTCCAGCTCGGGGTTGGAATAGCGGCTGAAATTCGCCGAGCCCCGCCCCTGCGAATAGGTGGAGAGCACGTTGCGCAGGAGGTAGGAGGCCTCGCCCGTGCTGCTGCCCCAGCCACCGAGGCGGACGCCATAGGCCTGCTGTTGCCCGCGCGCGAGATAGACGGACCAGGGCACCGCCTCCACCGTCGTCCGCACGCCGATACGCGTCCACATCTGCGCCACCGCCTGGCAGACCTTGGCGTCGTTGGGGTAGCGGTCGTTGGGGGTGCTCAGGGTGACGCGCAGCCCTTCCGGAAAGCCCGCCTCGGCCAGCAGCCTGCGCGCGGCCTCGGCGTCGGCTGTCGGGACCGGGATCTCGGGGTGGTAGGAATAGGAGCCGGGTGGCAGCCACTGGCCGGTCGGGCTGGCGGTGCCTTCCATCACCCGGTCCGCCAGCGCCTGGCGGTCGATGGCCAGGGTGAGCGCGCGGCGCACCCGCACGTCCAGGAAGGGGTTGCGCTCCAGCGGCTTGCCATCGGCGGCGGACACGCCCGGGGGTGCCACCTCGCGGGAGAAGTCGGTCTGCAGATAGATCAGCCGCACGCCCTGGGACTGGGTGACGCTGAGCCGGCTGTCACGCTTCAGTCGGGCGAGATCGGTGCTCGGCACCTGGTCGATCAGGTCCACATCGCCCGCCAGCAGGGCCGCGGTGCGGGCACCGTCATTGCCGATGAAGCGGTAGGTGACCTTGGCCCACGGTTCCACGCCGCCCCAGTAGCGCTCGTTCCGCACCAGCTCCGCGCGGTCGCCGGATTGGAAGGCAGCGTAGCGATAGGGGCCGGTGCCGATGGCGGCACGCAAATTGTTCCAGTCCTCCGGCGCCGCGCCCTCGGCGGCATGGCGGGCGATGATGGCCAGTGCCGCGAGGTCGTTGGGCAGCAACGGATAAGGCTGCTTCGTCTCGATCCGCAGTGTCAGCGGGTCCGTCGCCTCGGCCTTGGCGATGGGGCGGGTGACGCTGACGAAACCGCCGGCCGCAGAGGGCAGGCGCTCAAAGGTGAACAGCACATCATCAGCGGTGAAATCCCGCCCGTCATGCCAGGTGACGCCGGGGCGCAGGTGGAATTCCCACACCGTGTTGGAGACGGCCTTCCACTCGGTGGCCAGCCCGGGCCGCAGCGTCCCGCTGGCGTCCTGCTGGATCAGCCGGTCGAACACATGGCGGCCGAGGGCATTGTAGGAGGTGGTGTTGCTGATGTGCGGGTCCAGCGACGGCACCGGAGACGAGGCCCCGATGACCACGGTGTCGCGTGCCGCCCAGGCCGGGCGGTGAAGGGAAGTGGCAAGGGCGGCACCGAGCGGCGCCAGGAGCAGGGAGCGACGAGGAAGCACGGACAGTCTCCGTTCAGGCGATGAGAGCGGGATGGCGGGGAAGCGAGGCCATCCGCGAACATCGCCCACGCTCCTGGCCCGGGCCGCTGAGCGCGGCATGCCGAAGGAGGGCGGAAGCGGAGATATGGGAGAGCATATTGCACCCGCGCAAAGTGGATTTCGCGGAGATACACCACAATAACGCGTTTTTAAAAGGCTAAACCAACAATTCGCGATTCAGAAAAGTTGATTCACTAATCGATCCTCAGAGCCGCCCCTGCCGCCAGGGGCGCCAATGGCAGCGCCGCCGCCGTCAAGGCGCCCAGTAACAGCACGAAGGGGCGCCAGGACACACCGCTGGCCGCCGCCTCGATGGCAGCCGCGCCGAAGATCATGGCTGGAATGGCCAGGGGCAGGACCAAAAGTGGCAAAAGCACCCCTCCCCGCCGCGCGCCGAGCGTCAGCGCCGCCCCCGCCGTACCCAGCAGGGAGAGGAACAGCGTCGCCAGCGCCAGTACCAGGACGGTGACGCCCCAGGCCTCGACGGGCAGGTTCAGCATGGCCGCGGCGACAGGGCTGGCCAGCAGCAGGGGAGCGCCTGTGGTCAGCCAGTGGGCGAGCGCCTTCACCAGTGCCAGCTGCATCGGCGCGAGGCCGGAGAGCAGGAGCTGGTCCAGGGAGCCGTCCTCGGCCTCGGCGGCGAAAAGGCGGTCCAGCGGCAGCAGCGCCGCCAGCAAGGCCGAAGCCAGCAGCGCGCCAGGGGCGAGGCGCGCCAAAGTCTCCGGCGCGGGGCCGACGCCAAAGGGGAACAGCGCCGTCACCAGCAGGAAGAACAGCATGGCGGCCAGAGTGTCTCCGGGGTGGCGGGCAGCCAGCAGCCATTCCCGGCGCAGCAGGGCGATCACGCCATATCCCCGAGCCGGAGCGTTGCGGCATCTGCCAAGGGTAGTTCCACATGCGTCGCCGCCACCACCATGCCGCCCGCCGCGCGATGCGCCGCCAGCAATCGGCCGAACAGGCTGATGGAAGCGGCATCCAGCCCCACGCTTGGCTCATCCAGCAGCCAGAGCGGCACCGGGGCCAGCGCCAGCCGTGCCAGCGCCGCGCGCCGCTTCTGCCCGGCGGAGAGCATCCGGGCCGGAAGGTGGCCGAGTCCCTGCAATCCCACCGCCTCCAAGGCGGATTCGGTATCGCCGCCCCAGAGGCGGGCCCAGAAGGTGAGGTTCTCTTCCAGCGTCAGGCCGGGCTTCAGCGCATCGGCATGGGCCAGGTAGCGCAGGCGGGCGGCATGGGCGGGGCCATCCGCCAAGGCATCGCTGCCATGCCACAGCAAGGAACCTTCCGCCGGCGGAACCAGCCCGGCCAGCAGCCGCAGCAGGGTGGATTTGCCCGCGCCGTTCGCGCCGGTCAGCAAGAGGGCTTCTCCCGCCGTCAAAGAAAAGGAGAGGCCGGCGAAGACCACCCGTTCCCCCCTTATTGCCGCCAGATCAATCGCGTCCAACATGATGCCCTATGAGGCTCCCCCCGGTCCTCGGCGCCGATGGACCATCGGGAGCAAGCGTGTAATAAGCGGCACCGTTCGCAGCAATATGACGTGGGGTACCCCAACCATGCGCTTGATCGGGCAGGATAGCCTCAAAACGCGCCGCACCCTGGCGGTGGATGGCAAGACCTACCACTACTTCAGCCTGCCCGAAGCGGCAAAGACGATCGGGGATCTCACCCGCCTCCCGTACAGCCTTAAAGTGCTGCTGGAGAACGTTCTTCGCTTCGAGGATGGCCGTTCCTACTTCACCAAGGATGCCCAGGCGATCGCCGACTGGGTGAAGGAAGGCAAGAGCCAGCAGGAAGTCCCCTTCCGCCCCGCCCGCATCCTGATGCAGGACTTCACGGGCGTGCCCGCCGTGGTCGACCTGGCCGCGATGCGCGACGGCATCCTGAAGCTGGGCGGCGACCCGCGCCGCGTGAACCCGCTGGTGCCGGTTGACCTGGTCATCGACCACTCTGTCATGGTCGACGTCTCCGCCACCCCCACGGCGCTGCAGAAGAACGTCGACATCGAGTTCGAGCGGAACGGCGAGCGCTACGAGTTCCTCCGCTGGGGCCAGGAAGCCTTCAACAACTTCCGCGTCGTCCCGCCGGGCACCGGTATCTGCCACCAGGTGAACCTGGAATACCTCGCCCAGGGCGTCTGGACCTCCACCGACGCCGGCGACGTCTACGCCTATCCGGACAGCTGCTACGGCACGGATAGCCACACGACCATGATCAACGGCCTGGGCGTGCTGGGCTGGGGCGTGGGTGGCATCGAGGCCGAGGCCGCCATGCTCGGCCAGCCCATCGCCATGCTCATCCCGGACGTGATCGGCTTCAGGATCACCGGCAAGCTGCGTGAGGGCGTGACGGCCACCGACATGGTGCTGACCGTGACCCAGATGCTGCGCAAGAAGGGTGTGGTCGGCAAGTTCGTCGAGTTCTACGGCGCCGGCCTGGCCGAGATGCCGCTGGCCGACCGTGCCACCATCGGCAACATGGCCCCGGAATACGGCGCCACCTGCGGCATCTTCCCGGTCGACGAGATCACGCTGGACTACATGCGTCTCTCCGGCCGCGACGAGCACCGCATCAACCTGGTGCGCGAGTACTACAAGGCCCAGGGCATGTTCCGCGACGCGAGCACCCCGGACCCCGTGTTCACCGACACGCTGGAGCTGGACCTCTCCACCGTCGTGCCGTCCCTCGCCGGCCCGAAGCGCCCGCAGGACCGCGTGGAACTGACCAACGCCGCCCCCGCCTTCGCCAAGGAGCTGGCCTCCGGCAATCTGGGCGTGCCGGGCGACAAGGCCGACCTGCGCGTGCCGGTGGAAGGTGCGAATTACGACCTCGGCCATGGCGACGTGGTGATCGCCGCCATCACCTCCTGCACCAACACCTCCAACCCCTATGTGCTGGTGGCCGCCGGCCTCGTCGCCAAGAAGGCGAATGAGCTGGGCCTGACCACCAAGCCGTGGGTGAAGACCTCGCTGGCCCCCGGCTCCCAGGTCGTGACCGACTACCTGGACAAGGCCGGCCTGACGCCGCACCTGGACGCGCTGGGCTTCCAGACCGTCGGCTATGGCTGTACCACCTGCATCGGCAATTCCGGCCCGCTGCCGGACCCAATCGTGGACGCCATCGAGAACAACAAGCTGGTCGCGGTGTCGGTGCTCTCGGGCAACCGTAACTTCGAGGGCCGCGTCCACCAGAACGTGCGCGCCAACTACCTGGCCTCCCCGCCGCTGGTGGTGCTGTACGCGCTGGCCGGTTCCATCACCAAGGATGTGACCAAGGAGCCGATCGGCACGGGCAAGAACGGCCAGCCGGTCTATCTGAAGGACATCTGGCCGACCACCAAGGAGGTGAACGACACCGTCGCCGCCGTGGTGACGCGCGAGATGTTCCAGTCCCGCTATGCCGACGTCTTCAAGGGCCCGGCGCAGTGGCAGGCCATTCGCGTCGATGCGGGCAGCGACACCTACAAGTGGAACTCCGGCTCCACCTATGTGCAGAACCCGCCCTATTTCGAAGGCATGGAGCCGACCCCGGCGCCGATCGCCTCCGTCTCCGGCGCGCGGGTGCTGGCGGTGCTGGGCGACTCCATCACCACCGACCACATCTCCCCGGCCGGCAACATCAAGAAGGTCTCCCCCGCGGGTGAGTACCTGCTGGAGCACCAGGTCCGGCAGAACGACTTCAACAGCTACGGCGCCCGCCGCGGCAACCATGAAGTCATGATGCGTGGCACCTTCGCCAACATCCGCATCAAGAACCAGATGGTCCCCGGCATCGAGGGCGGCATCACCAAGCACCAGCCCTCGGGCGAAGTGATGCCGATCTACGACGCGGCCATGAAGTACAAGGCGGAGAACACCCCGCTCGTCATCTTCGGCGGCAAGGAATACGGCACCGGCTCCTCCCGTGACTGGGCGGCCAAGGGCACCTTCCTGCTGGGCGTGAAGGCGGTGATCGTGGAGAGCTTCGAGCGCATCCACCGCTCCAACCTCGTCGGCATGGGCGTGCTGCCGCTGGTGTTCAAGCCGGGCGAGAGCCGCGAGACGCTGGGCATCACCGGCGAGGAGATCATCGACATCGAGGGTCTGGAAGATCTGAAGGCCCGCATGGTGCTGGGCCTGGTGATCCACCGCCCGGATGGCAGCGTGACCCGCACCGAGGTGCAGTGCCGCGTGGATACGGCCGACGAGGTCGAGTACTACAAGAACGGCGGCATCCTGCACTACGTGCTGCGTAACATGGCGGGCGCCAAGTCGGCCGCCTGAGCATGACGATCGCCGGCTTCTGTTCGCAGGAGCCGGCCCACGAAAAGGGCGTGGTCCAGGCATGGACCACGCCCTTTTTCGTGCTGACGCAGGAGGATAGCGACCTGTCACACGCTCCGTGGCATCGTGGAGGCGCCATAGACCGGCGCGCTCCACGGTAGGGCCAGCAGGCCTTCCAGAATACCGGGCCGGCTGGGCTTGTTATCGATACGCATCGGGACTTCTCCTTTTCCGGGTCCACGTCTCGAATATCGGTCGCTGAAGTAAACGGGTCCTGAAGAGCTGCTAAAAAAATGGACATTCGCGATCACCGAAACCGGAGCGGAGCCGACCGCGTTGGCAGCCCGCCCCCTTCTCACCGGACATCGCCCTTGCGCGCAGCCCTGCTGCTCAATCCCCGCGCCGGCACGCTGCTGGACCGCCCCGAATTGGTGACGCTGCTACCCCAGGCTCTGCGCGACGCCGGGCTGGATGTGATGGAAGTCCCCGGTGGCGATGACGCTGGCCTGGAAGCCCGGCTGGATGCGGCGCTCGCCTTGAGCCCTGAGGTATTGGTGGTGGGGGGCGGGGACGGCACGGTCCGCACGGTGGCCGCGCGGCTGGCCCAGGCGAGCCTGGCGGGCGATGCGGCGGAGCAGGTGGCGCTGGCCATCCTGCCGCTCGGCACGCTGAACGTGCTGGCGCGGGACCTCGGCATGCCGATGGAGCCGGAGGAGGCCGCCGCCGCGCTGGGCCAGGCCCGGTTCCGCGCGATTGACGTGGCGGATGTGAATGGCGAGGTGTTCCTCTGCCAGTCCGTCATTGGACTGCCCAACCGCATGGGGCTGCACAGGGAGAAGGTGCGGGGAAAGGATGGACTGGCCGCCCGCTGGCGCGTGGCGCTCGCCTTCACCCGCGCGCTGTGGCGCTATCCGCCGCTGCGCCTCGGTATCCGCGCCGATGATGGCCGGGTACGCCGTGTCTGGGCCCGTGCCCTCACAGTCGTGAACAACCGCTATGTCGAGGCGCCGGGGAGGCTTTTTCACCGCCCCCGGTTGGACGAAGCCGTGCTGAGCCTGCATGCGGCCCGCAGCTTCGGCCTGTGGTGGTCGCTGCGGATGCTGGCGGCCATGGCGCTGGGGCGCTGGCGGCGCCAAGGCGAGTTGATTTCGCTAGAGGGAGAAAGGCTGGAGATCCGCAGCCGTCAGCGCCACCTCCGGCTGATGAATGATGGCGAAGCGCTGCTGTTACGCACGCCGCTGCGTTACCGCGTGCGCCCCGGTGCGTTGCGTGTACTGGCACCTATACCGCCGGAGACCGATATTTGAGACTGATCGACCATATCTCCGACCTGCACTTCAACCGTGTGGACCCTGCGGCGGCAGAAGCTCTCCTGGAAGAGTTGAACGGCCAGCCGGCGCATCTGGTGGCTGTCAGCGGCGACCTCACGATGCGCGCGCGCAACCGGGAGTTCCGCCTGGCCCATGAGTGGATGGCACGGCTGAGGGCGCCCGTCCTCGCGGTGCCGGGCAATCACGACATCACCGCCTTCTACCCATGGGAACGTTTCATGGACCCCTTCGGCCGCTGGCAGCGCCATGTGGCGAAGGAGACCGAGCCGCTGTGGCATGACGACCAGGTGGCGGTCATCGGGCTCAACACCGTCATCCGCGGCGGCTGGCACCTGCAGTGGGAAGGCGGCCGCGTGAAGCGCCACGGGCTGGAGCGGCTGCTGGCACGGCTGGAGGCGCTGCCCCAGGCCTTGTTCCGCATCGTCGTGGCGCATCATCCCTTTCTCGCTCCGGAGGAGGAGCCGGATACGCCCCTCGCGAAGCACGCCGCTCCGGCGCTGGAGCGTCTGGCCAAGGCTGGTGTGCGGCTGATTCTCTCAGGCCATCTGCACCGGGAATATGTGCGGCTCCACCGCGCTGCGCCCATGCCACGCAGCGGGCTGCTGCGCCGGCAGCAGCAGGACCTGCTGGTGGTGCAGGCGGGTTCGGCCATTTCCACCCGGCTGCGCGGCGACCCCAATGCCTATAACCGCATCATCATCGAGCATGGACGGGTGCGTATCGAGCCGCGCCGCTGGAACGGGCGCGCCTGGGTGCCCGCCCCCGCCCCCGCCTGGCCGGAGGAGCGGCTGACGGACCTGGCGGCGGCCGAGGCTGCCCAGGACGCCGCTCGCTAGCGGTCCTCTTCCGCGATACGCGGCAACGGCCTATCCCTTTCTCGGCCTTTGCTGAAGGGATGAGATCATGGCAGCCAGCAAGCGGGAATTCGGCGTCTACACGGTGATGCACCTGCGGGACGGAATCTTCGAGCCGTCATCGGACGTCGTGATCCATGCGAGGGGCGACGCGGCCCGGCAGGCGGTGCTGGACCGGCTGGGCCCGCAGTTGCACCTGGAGGTGAATTGCTTCCTGCTGCGCGGGCCGGATGGCGTGGCGCTGATCGATGCGGGCACCGGCGACCATTGGGGCGCGGCGCTGGGCCAGGCGCGCGCGGCGCTCAAGGCAGCCGGCGTGGCGCCGGAGCAGGTGGCGCGCGTACTGCTGACGCATCTTCATGGAGATCATGCGCTGGGGCTGCTGGAAGGCGATGCCGCCTGGCTGCCGCGCGCGGAAATCCTGGTGCCCGAAGCGGATCTTCGCTTCTTCACCGACCCCGCCGCGCGGGAAGCGCTCCCCGAAGCCAAGCGCGGCGCCTTCGGCATCACCGAACGTGTGCTGCGGGCTTATGAAGGCCGCGTGCGCCCCATCCCGAACGGCCCCGTGGCCGCCTTCCCGGGAATCGAGGCGATTCCCCTGCCCGGCCACACCCCTGGCCATACCGGCTACCTGCTGCGCGGCGGCACGCAGGACCTGCTGATCTGGGGCGATGCGCTGCATCTTTTTACCGAGCAGGCCGCCGATCCCGAGACCGGGCTTGCCTATGACATCGACCCCGCCCTGGCCATCCGCACGCGGCAGGACATGCTGGCGCGTGCCGCGCGGGAGGGATGGATGGTAGCCGGTGCGCATGTGCCCGGCTTCGGCGTGTTGGAGGCGGCGGGCAGCGGCTACCGCGTCCTCCCCGCCTGACGACGTGCGGGGCGCCAAGCTGCCCCGCGCAAGCGGTTGCCGTTGATCAGCGCGCCACGCGGCGCCGGGCTGCGTGGCAGGCCAGCTTTTCCACCGCTCACACGCGGCTGAAATCGCCACGCCTGCCCTTGTCGGCAGCCCATCCCGGCCGCAGGCTGGCGCGGCTGTCCACCGGGAGTCGAACGATCCATGCCGCGCCGAATCGCCCCCTGCCCCGGCGTGCGAGCGTGAGCGCGCATCAGGCCCGCGACAATCTGCGCGGCGCGGCACTGATGGCGGGCGCAGCGGTGTTGTTCTCCCTGGAAGCGCTGTTCGTCCGGTGGATGACAGCGCGCGGCATTCCGGTGACGACGCAGTTGATGTTCCGCGCCGCCGGGCAGTTGCTGTGGATTCTTCCGCTGCTCCGCGCTGGCGGGTTTTCCCTGCTGCGCACGCGGCACGCGCCGCTGCATATCCTGCGCGGCTCCTGCTCGCTGGCCACCTGGGCGCTCTATTACTTCTCCCTTGGCTTTCTTGATCTGGCGACCGCCACCGCCCTTTCCTTCACCAATGTCATGGCGACGACGCTGCTCGCCGGGCCGCTGCTGAAGGAAAAGGTCGGGCCGTTGCGCTGGGCGGGGGTTATGGCCGGCTTCGCGGGCGTGTGCGTGATGCTGCGGCCCTGGGAGGGCGCGGGGCTGATGGCAGCCGCGCCCATCGGCGTGGCGGCGGCGCTTGGCTCCTCCATCACCTGGTGCGGGCTGACGGTGACGACGCGCATGCTCACCCGCACGGAAGGCACCGGCACCATCCTGGCCTGGGTGGGGCTGGTGACGACGCTGGGCGTGCTGCCTTTCGCCATCTGGGGATGGCAGCCGGTAGGGCTGGGCGATCTGGCGCTGCTCGCGGCCTTCGCCATCTTCACCCCTGGCATCATCTACCTGATGACCGAGGCCTTCCGCTTCGGGGAGGCCTCTGCCGTGGGGCCGTTCCAATATCTCCGTCTGCCGATCATGGCCCTCACCGGCTGGGCCATCTATGCCGAGGCGCCGGATGGCATGGCATGGCTGGGCGCCGGCATTATCCTGGCGGGCGCAGCCATTGTCTCTTCCGCCGATGCGAGGCCCCGCCGCTGATGCCCACCCTCGCGCCGATGACGCAGGCCGTGCTGCTGGCCGTGGCCGCGGCCTTTATCTTCAATCTGGAAAGCACGCTGGTGAAGGCCATGACGGGCGTGCCCGTGCCCACCATCGTCTTCGCGCGCTCCCTGGGGCAGCTCGCCTGGGTGGCGCCGCTGCTGATCACGGTGGGGCCGGAATTGCTGCGCACCAAGCAGATGCCGATGCAGGCACTGCGCGGCGCGCTCTCCATTGTCTGTTGGGGCCTCTATTACATTGGCTTCCTGCACCTGACTCTGGCAACGGCGACGGTGCTGGCCTTCACCTCCGTGCTCTTCGTCACCGCCCTCGCCGGACCGCTGCTCGGCGAACAGGTGGGCTGGCGTCGCTGGAGCGCGACGCTGGTGGGCTTCGTCGGCGTGCTGCTGGTGGCGCGGCCGGGCACGCTGCCCATTGGCTGGCCGCTGATAGCCTCGCTCGTCTCGGCGCTGTTCAGCGCGGGCATCGCCATCACCACCCGCAAGCTGGCGCGCACTGAGCGGACCGGCACCATCATGCTGTATATCGGGCTGTTCACCACCGCCGGCACCCTGCCCATGGCGTGGAGCGGGCTGGCCTGGCATGGCTGGGAGAACACCGTCCTGCTGGTGGCCATGGCATTGCTGGGGCCGGCGGGCATGCATCTCTGGATCAGCTCGATGCGGCTGGCCGACGCCTCCGCCATCGCGCCCATTTCCTATGTGCGGCTGCTCTTCGCCGCCGCGACGGGGGTGCTGTTCTTCAATGAGGGGATCGACGCCTGGCTGGTCGCGGGGGCGACGCTCATCGTGGGGAGCGCGATCTACATCACCAAGCGAGGGGCGGCGAAGGCACGGGCTACCGCCTGACTTCCATCCGAGCGGAAGCTTGGCCATTATTGAGCCATGCGAACGAATCAGACTGGCCGGCGCGGCTTCCTCGCTCTTCTCCCCCTCCTCACCGGCTGCACCGCGGCTGGCGGGCCCTGGCCCCACCTTTCGGAAACACAGGAGACCGATGCCGAGGCGTGGAAGCAGGCGGTGCAGGAGCATGTGGCCGCGACGCTGAGTAAGGCAGGCCTGCCAGTCAGCAGTCTCGGCGCCATCCCGGCCTTGGGCGCGCCATCGGGGCAGTTGTCCTTTGCCCTTGTGGTGGATCGCAGCGGGTTCGTGCATATGGTCGAGGTCATGAGCACGGAACCTGATCGCGCGCAGATTGAGCGCCTGATCCTCAACACGGTGACTGAAGCCGGGCCGCTGCCGCCTCCACCGGCCTCGCTCGTCGCCTTCGGCAACGGCCTGAAGATTCAGATTACGCTCTCCCGCCAGGGCCAGCCGGTATCCTCGGGCAGGGCCTGATGCCGGCCGCACCCGTTGCACCGCAATATGGATGCCGTTACCCTCCGGCCACTCACCCCGGAGCCCGGTGAAACCCCGGGTGGCTCTTCCGGCCGCCAATCCGCCGGATAACGCATAAGACACGAGACCACCGCCGCGTGACCGCGCGGCGACCGTGCGCCTATTGCGGATAAACCTTCCATGAAAGAACACAGCATTACCCGCTACCGGACCGAATGGTTCAGCGGGGTCGGCGATCTGCGCCGCGATATCCTGGCCGGCATGGTCGGCACCTTCGCGCTGATCCCCGAAGTCATCGCCTTCTCCTTCGTCGCGGGCGTGGACCCTGAAGTGGGGCTGTTTGCCTCCTTCATCATCGGGGTCGTCATTGCCATCGCTGGCGGCCGGCCGGCGATGATCTCGGGAGCGGCGGGCTCCGTCGCGCTGGTCGCCGCGGCGCTGGTGGCCAGCCACGGGCTGCAATACCTGCTGGCCGCCACCCTGCTCTGCGGCCTCATCCAGATCGTCTTCGGCCTGCTGCGGCTCGACGTGCTGATGCGCTTCGTCTCCAAATCCGTGCGCACGGGCTTCGTCAACGCGCTTGCCATCCTGATCTTCTCGGCCCAGCTGCCGCAGATGATGGACGTCACCTGGCACACCTACGCGCTGATCGCGGCGGGGCTGGCTATCATCTACCTGGTGCCGCGCATCACCACGGCCATTCCCTCCCCGCTCATCTGCATCATCCTGCTGACCAGCTTCTGCATGCTGGTGGACATGCCGGTGCGCACCGTCTCCGACCTCGGCCGGCTGCCGGAAGCGCTGCCGGTGCTGCTCTGGCCGGATGTGCCGCTCAATCTGGAGACCCTCGGCATCATCGCGCCCTACGCGCTGGCCATGGCCGTGGTGGGGCTGCTGGAATCGATGATGACGGCGAGCGTGGTGGATGATCTCACCGAGACCACCTCCTCCAAGGCGCGGGAATGCACCGGCCTCGGCCTCGCCAATGTGGCGGCCGGCATGTTCGGCGGCATCGCCGGCTGCGGCATGATCGGCCAGACCGTCGGCAATGTCCGCTTCGGCGGGCGGGGCCGGGCCTCCACCCTGACGGCCGGCGCCTTCCTGCTGATCCTGATGGTGCTGTTGCGGCCCTGGGTGGCGCAGGTGCCGGTGGCCGCGCTGGTGGCCATCATGATCATGGTCTCCGTCGAGACCTTCTCCTGGTCCTCGCTGCGCGACCTGGCCCGGCATCCGAAGGTGTCTTCCGCCGTGATGCTGGCGACGGTGGTGGTGACGGTGTTCACCCATAATCTCGCCCTGGGCGTGACCGTGGGCGTGCTGCTCTCCGGCGTGTTCTTCGCCTTCAAGGTCATGCGGCTGATGACGGTGCGCGAGAGCTATGACGAGGCGACCGACACCCGCACCTACACCGTCTCCGGCCAGGTGTTCTTCGCCAGCGCCGACGCGATGGCGGACAGCTTCGACCTGCGGGACACGGCGAAGACGGTGCGCATCGACCTCACCGCCGCGCATTTGTGGGACGTGACGGCGGTAGGCGCGCTGGAGGCCGCTGTCGGCAAGATGCGCCGCCGGGGTATCCGCGTGGATGTCATTGGCCTCAACGAGGCGAGCGCCATTCTCGTGGACCGGCACGCGCCCTTGTTGCAGGAGGGCTGAAGGGCGGGCGGCTGGCCTGCGTGGCAGCATGCCCGGGGGCGGCACTCCCGGGCTTCGCGAAGGCGCGGAGCTCGGGCAGACCCGGCACTTCATCGCCAGGGGGGCAGCGACAGCCGGGCCGTCTCGATCGGCATGGGCTGCTCCATCGCTACGGCTCCCAGCCTGCCACGGCTCTCCAGACCGCCGACTCACTTGAACCTGGGCCGCCTCCGGTTCACCCTGCGTGCAGGAGCATCACCATGCTGATCCGGGACTTCCTCACGCTGCTGCTGGACGACACGCTGGAAGATGCGCGGCTGCGCTATTGCCGACCGACGGACACCATGGCGTTCCAGGGCGCCGAACATGCGTTGGAGGAATGCCGCGCCGCGATGCAGGGCGAGGCCATGAGCGAGAACCTGCGCGCCCTGGTGGCCGATGCGCGCCGCCATGCCGAACTCGCCACTGGCGAGGCGGATGAATGGTTCTGGATGACCCGGGAAATGTATATCGAGTGGATCGCGCAGGTGGTCAGCGTCGTGCTGGTCAGCCACCGCTGCAACGCGATCCTGCCCCCTTCCCGCGCCGCCGCTTTGGAGGCGGCGCGGCTGTTGGACATGAATATCGCCTGAGAAGGGCTCTCAGGCCGCCACTTCCACCCCGTGCTGTTCCCGCAGCGAGAGGAAGCGCAGTTGCGGCCACTCCTCCTCCGCGCGGCGGCGGCCCCAGTCGGAGGTGAAGAAGGCTACCGGCTCGTTGTCGTGGTCCTCGGCCATCTGGCTGGGGGCGCTGCGCAGGAAGCGGTCCAGCACCGCGCGGTCCTCGCCGGAAACCCAGCGCATGGTGGACCAGGAGGTGGCGTCAAAAGCGACCGGCACGGAGTATTCGGCCTGCAGGCGGCTGCTGAGCACGTCCAGCTGCAGCTGGCCGACCACGCCGACCACGGGCTGGCTGCCATCCAGCGGGCGAAACACCTGCACCACGCCCTCATCGGCCAGCTGGTCCAGCGCCTTGCGCATCTTCTTGGCCAGCATCGGATCGTCCAGCCGCACGCGGCGCAGGATTTCCGGCGCGAAGGAGGGGACGCCGCGGAAGTTCAGTTCCTCGCCATCCGTCAGCGTGTCACCGATGCGCAGCACGCCGTGATTGGCGATGCCCACCACGTCGCCCGGCCAGGCTTCCTCGGCCACCTGGCGCTCCTTGGCGAAGAAGAACAGCGGCGCGTTGACCGGGATGCTCTTGCCGGTACGGACCTGCTTCAGCCGCGCGCCCTTCTTCAGCTTGCCGGAGCAGATGCGCAGGAAGGCCACGCGGTCCCGGTGGTTGAGGTCGGTATTCGCCTGGATCTTGAAGACGAAGCCGGTGAGCTTGTCCTCCTCCGGCTCCACTGTGCGGGCATCCGCCTTGCGGGCGGAAGGCGGCGGCGCGAAGGCAGCGAGGCCATCCAGCAGGTGCTTCACGCCGAAGCCGCGCAGCGCGGAGCCGAAATAGACCGGGGTGAGATGACCTTCCCGGAAGCTCTCCAGCTCGAAATCGGGGTAGACGGAAGCGAGTTCCATGCCCTCCCGCAGCACATCGCCCTGGCCCTGGGGCAACAGGCTGTCGATGCGCTCGTCCTCGGGACCCGCGAGCTTCTCCATGCGCTCGCCGCCCTCGGCGATCAGGCGCAGGCTGGTGTCGTGGCGGTCATACACGCCCGCGAAGGTGCCGCCCGAGCCGATCGGCCAGGTGGCCGGCGTCACGTCCAGCGCCAGGGTCTTCTCGATCTCGTCCAGCAGTTCGAGGGGCTCGCGCGCCTCGCGGTCCATCTTGTTGATGAAGGTGACGATGGGAATATCCCGCAGGCGGCAGACCTCGAACAGCTTGCGGGTCTGGGCCTCGATACCCTTGGCGGCGTCGATGACCATCACCGCCGCGTCCACGGCGGAGAGGGTGCGGTAGGTGTCCTCGGAGAAGTCCTCGTGGCCCGGCGTGTCGAGCAGATTGAAGATCTGGCCGGCATATTCGAAGGTCATGACCGAGGTGGCGACGGAAATGCCACGGTCCTGCTCGATCTTCATCCAGTCCGAGCGCGTGCGGCGGCGCTCGCCCTTGGCGCGGACGGCACCGGCGATCTGAATGGCGCCGCCGAGCAGCAGCAACTGCTCCGTCAGCGTCGTCTTGCCGGCGTCAGGGTGGGCGATGATCGCGAAGGTGCGGCGGCGGCGGGCCTCAAGGGCAGTGGTCGTCTCAAGGTCCTGCAAGGTCTCAGCTCCGCACGTCCAGGGGAAACAAAGGGGCTCGGGTGAAGCGGGCCGTATAGCGCGGCGGGGAGCGGAAACCTACAGGGGCCTTGGCAGGGCTGGGCTGCCGGCTGGGCTGCTCTCCAGGCTGCCCTGGGGGCTCCCCGCCTCCCCGCGCGGCGGCAGGACCAGGAGCGGGTCGGCCGAGCGGAGGGAGAGGGGCGAGATGGCGTGGATGGTGGTGCGGACCTCCGCGCTGAAGCCATTGTCGCAGGAGAGGCTCTTTGCCCAGGGAGCGGCCCAGATATCGGTCTCGTCATACGTCACCGTGATCCGCACGCAGCGACGGGTGCCCGCCCAGACCTCCGGCGGAACGGAGCGCAGATAATAGTACCGCCCCATATGCTGGTAGGCGACCACGCGCCGCTCGTCGCCGCGCCCGAGCCTGGCGAGGGACGCGCCCCCGGCCACCGGCCCGACCACCATCTCCCCACCTTCGCCGCGCGCGGCCTGGAAGCCGGGCCACTGGACCAGCCACTGCATCCCAAGAACGAACGCGGCGCCGAGGAACATGCCCACGCCAAGATTCAGCTTACCGACATGGAGATTGCTCACGGCTCGCTTGCCTCCCTGGGCGCGGCAGGGTTCAGGGCTCGAAGCGCAACTCGTGCTGATGCTCCCGGTAAGGGTCGAGCGGGTCCTGCGACGCCCTGGCTTCATCGCGGTTGAGGCCAAGCTTGTCCAGTTGCTCGCCGCTGATGGCGGTGAATTCCACCCCGGCTTCCTTCAACATCTCTATGGCCAGCAGGCCCACTTTGTCCCAGTAAGAATCGGTGTCGCGGCGCGGCGCGGCGGCCACCACGCGGCGGACACCGGACTGGATCAGCAGCGTGGCGCACACATTGCACACCGGCTTGCCGACGACATAGACATCGCATTCCCGTGCATCCCTCCCCGCATGCAGCAGGGCATTCTGCTCGGCATGCAGGATCATCTGCAGCTTCTGGGTCTTGTTCTGCAGCCGCTCCGCGCTGTCCTCCACATTGGAGGGAAAGCCGTTGAAGCCGGTCGCGACAATCCGCGCATAGCGCTGGTTGACCAGCACCGCGCCTACCTTGGCCCGCGGGTCTTTCGACCATTGGGAAATGTAGTGGGCCAGGCCGAGATAACGGCGATCCCATTTCGCCTGCTTCTCGGGCCGGCCCTCGAAGGCGTTGATATTGGTCATGGTATGCCTTCCGCTCTCCCAGCCAAGACTGGGAGGCGAAGGGCATCAAGACAAGGCGGCCCGCCTGTTCCCCCGCGCCTCGGCTGCCGGCAACTTCGTCCACGCGGAGGCGGCCGCCCTGACATGCAGCGTCAACCGCCCGCCCCCTCGCGGCAGCAACGGCAGCACCGCGGGACCCAGATCAGCATCGCCATCGGTCCAGCGCCAGGAGCGGTTCCCGAGTTGCTCGGCGGGATGGAAGCCGGCCGAGAGGCGACGGTGGTCGGGAGGGATGACGTGCTCCGTACCGCGTGCCGAGAGCCGCAGCTCAGTGAGAGCCACGCCGAGCACCCGCTCATCGGAGCTTGGCGGTTCCATCACGCGGGGGCGGAAGGCGGCGGAGCGGAGCCTCAGGCTGCTCAACCCTGGCGGCAGGGCGAAGTGATAGATATGAGGCGAGGCCAGAAGCGGCATCAGCCTGCGGCCATCCGCCAGCAGATGCAGCTCTGGCGTGTCGGTCAGATGCCAGCCCAGGGCGTTCGCCCGCGACCGCAACCGGGCGAGGATGGACCGCGCCTCTCCCGCGCTGGCGAAGGGAATGCAGGGCGACGCCTTGCCACGCCTGCTGAAATCGGGGTGCAGCGCCATGACCTCGCCGGAGAACATGTGACGATTGCCGTCGTCGAGATAGCTCTCGGCCGTCGCGCCCTCGGCCAGCAGGATGTCGTGGCCCGGCAACTCGATGTGGAAATACTCGACCTCCGGCCGGTCCTCCTGGACGATGGTGGCGCCGTTGGCCAGGTGCTCGGCCCGCATCAGCCGTCCGTCGATCAGCATGGCATGGCCGGGGCTGACAACGAGATCGCGCCGCGGCACGCCATGGGCCAGCGCGCCGGCACGAATGCGGATGGGGCGGACGCGATGAGGCTTAGGGTGGCCGGTGAGACGCACATGCCGGCTTCCGGTCCAGCGGATGGGACGCGCCTCGCCGAAGGCCGTCAGCACAACATCACCCGCGCGGAGGGTCTCGACAGGCCGGTATCCACCAACGGTCAGGATGGAGGTTCCACGAGCGTAGCAGGGAACTTCGCCCCAGACGTCGCGAAACGAGACTTTCTCGAACCCGCCATAGAGAATGGTGCGGCCTTCGCCATGCCGCTCGACGAGCTGATGTTCGAAACCGCTCTCTTCGGGCGCCTCCGACCAGTCGTAATACTCTTCGCTGTGGAAGAACCAGAGCTGGTCATATCCATCCCCGCCCTGGAACAAGCCGCTTCCCGTTCCTGCGAAGACGGTATCATCCCCCGCTCCACCATCGATGATGTCGGTCCCCTCGCCGCCGAAGAGCATGTCATCGCCGTCGCCGCCCAGGATGGTGTCGTTGCCCCCGGCGCCACCGAGAACATCGTTACCGGCGCCACCATCGATGAAGTCGTTACCGCTGCCCTCATCGGTGATGCGGTCGTCGCCGCTCCCCCCGATCATGACATCGTCGCCGAGGCCGCCATGGAGGAGAGCACCCTCATGGCCCAGATAGGTGATGTGGTCGTTGCCTTCGCCACCCAGGGCTGTGCCGCGCCCCTCGAAAACGATCGTGTCGTTGCCGGCGTCGCCGCTGAGCGTGTCATTTCCGCCGCCGGAGTGGATGATGTCATCTCCATCTCCACCAAAGACGTTGTCGTACGTATCGGTCGTGGTGATGGTGTCCTGTCCACCCTGGCCGTGGATCTCGAGATACTGCTCCCCGCTCAGGTCAAGCACATCGTCCTCCTCCGATCCGTAGAGGATCTTTCCCGAAGGAGTTCCAACCACCGTTCCACCCCCTTGCGCCACGCCTGCCCCCGCTTATTTTATTCCGGAATCGTTACATTTATCATGCGCTAATGCAACGGTAACATTGATGCCTACCCCTCCCTGGCAGGCAAGACCGCTCACGAAGTCGTTGACCTCACCCCCTCAGCCGTGCAGCAATCCACTCTGCGAAACCACCGGCACAGGTGGAGCGCACAGGGATACATCGCGCCTCTACGGCAACACCGTACTACGGAGACTTCGTCTTGGACCGTAACAGCATCCGGCTGTCTCGCCGCGCCGTCCTCGCCATCCCATCGGTTGCCCTTTTGAGCGGCGGCGCCTTCAAGGCCCAGGCCCAAGGCACCAATCTAAGCCTGGCCGTGGCGGCGCCGCCGACCTCGCTGGACCCGCACTATCATACGCTCTCCCCCAACAACATGGTGGCGGAGCACTTCTTCGATAAGCTGGTCCATAAGGATGCACAGTCCAAGCTGATCCCCGGCCTGGCTGAATCCTGGCGGGTCATCTCAGACGACACCTGGGAATTCAAGCTGCGCCGGGGTGTGAAGTTCAGCAATGGCGACGACTTCACCGCCGAGGATGTGGCCGCGACATTGACGCGCGTGCCCAAGGTGGTGAACAGCCCCGGCCCTCACTCCATCTACACCCGCGCCGCGAAGTCCTGGGAAATCGTGGATCCCCACACCATCCGCTTCAAGACGGACGGAGTGTATCCGCTGCTGGCGCAGGATTTCAGCCAAGTCTACATCATCAGCAAGAGCGTGGGCGAGAACGTCTCCACGGGCGACTTCAACAACGGCAAGGCCGTCATCGGCACCGGCCCGTACAAGCTGGTCTCCTACGTGTCGGACGACCGGGTGGTGATGGTCCGCAACGACGATTACTGGGGCGACAAGCCGGATTGGGCGAACGTCACCTACCGCTTCATCTCGAAGGACGGCGTGCGCGTGGCCGCGCTGCTCTCCAACGACGTGGAAGTCATCGACGTCGTGCCGCCGCCGGATATGCCGCGCCTGAAGAGCACGCAGGGCATCAGCTTCTCCGAGACCCCGAGCCTGCGCTGCATCTACATGAAGCTCGATACGGCACGTGAATCCTCGCCCTACATCACGGACGCGCAGGGCAAGCCGCTCGAGAAGAACCCCCTGCGCGATCTGCGCGTCCGCCAGGCGCTCAACTTCGCGATCAACCGCGCGGCGATCGTCGACCGCGTGATGCAGGGCGCGGCCATCGCCACCGGCCAGATGATGCCGCCGGGCAGCTATGGCTACGTGCCCGACCTGCCGGCACCGCCCTACGACCCGGAGAGGGCCAAGGCCCTGCTGGCCGAGGCCGGCTATCCGAACGGCTTCACCATCTCCCTGATCGGCCCGAACAACCGCTATGTAAACGACGCGCAGATCATCCAGGCCGTCGGCCAGATGTGGCAGCGCATCGGCATCAAGACCAATGTGGAGGCGATTCCCTTCGCCGTGATCGCGCAGCGGCAGGCGCGCAACGAGATCGCCATGATGCTGATTGGCTGGGCGACGGGCGGCGAGCCCTCCACGGCGCTGCGCAGCAACCTCATGACCCGCGACAACGAGAAGGGTTATGGCAGCACGAACTTCAGCGGCTATTCCAATGCCGAGGTGGACCGCCTGACCATTGAGGGCCTGCGCACGGCGGATGACGAGAAGCGCGAGGCAATCTTCCAGCAGGCAATGCGCGTCGCCATGGAAGATGTCGCCATCGTGCCGCTGCACATGCAGAAGAACATCTGGGCGCTGCGCGGCGCGCTGACATACGAAGCCCGCGCCGATGAATATACGACGGCGATGGACGTGAAGCGGAAGCGGTAATTCCGCTTCTTACAGGAGAGAAGGCGGCGCCGGGCAACCGGCGCCGCCATTTCGTTTCAGCCGAACAGGCCGTGGAAGCGACCGAGGAAGCTCTTCAGCCGCTCGCTTTGCGGCTGGAAAAACACCTCCTTGGGCGTGCCGGCCTGCGCCACCTTGCCCTGGTCCATGAAGACCACGTGGTTGGACACTTCCCGGACGAACAGCATCTCGTGGCTGACGAGCAGCATGGTCATGCCGCTCTCGGCCAGCGATTTCATCACCCCCAGCACTTCGGCCACCAGCTCGGGGTCCAGGGCGCTCGTCACCTCGTCGAACAGCAGCAGCCGGGGCTGCATGGCCACGGCACGGGCGATGGCCACGCGCTGTTGCTGCCCGCCCGAAAGCTGATAGGGATAATGCGCGCGCCGCTCGCCGAGGCCGACGCGGTCGAGCCAGTGGCCAGCGATCTCCCTCGCTTCCGCCTTGCTCTTGCCCAGCACTTTGGTGAGGCCGAGCATCACATTCCCCTCCGCCGTGAGATGCGGAAAGAGGTTGAAGCTCTGGAACACCATGCCGATGCGCGCGCGCTGGGCGGACACCTTGACTTCGCTCAGGCGCCGGCGGCGGCCGCCATCCACGCGATAACCGATCGGCTCTCCATCCAGCAGGATGTCGCCGCCATCATGTTCCTCCAGCAGGTTCACGCAACGCAGAAAGGTGGTCTTGCCGGAGCCGGAGGCGCCGATCAGCGCCACCACCTGCCCTTGCCGCACATCGAGATCGATGCCCTTCAGCACCTCGATACTGCCAAAACTCTTGCGGACGCCGCGCGCCTGCAACAGCACCTGATCGTTCATGGCGCGGTCCCTCAATAGCGGATGTAGGAAAAGCGCCGCTCCAGCAGCGCGCCCAACTGGGCGATGGAGAAGTTGACGACAATGTAGATCACCGTGGCCAGCAGGTAGAAGTTGATCACCAGGTAGTTGCGGGCGATCACCTGCTGGCTGGCCAGCAGCAGCTCGACCACACCGATGACGGAGAGCAGCGTGGTGCCCTTCACGATCTCCAGGCAGGTATTCACCCAGGGCGGCAGCATGCGCCGCACCGCCTGAGGCACGATGACGTACCAGAGCCGCTTCGGGAAAGTCAGGCCAATGGCCTTGGCGGCCTCCATCTGCCCGGCGGGCACGGATTGCACGGCGCCGCGGAGATTCTCGGCCACATGCGCCGTGGCGAAGGCGGCCAGCGCAATGACGCCGGCCCAGTAAGGCGCCACGTTGATCCTGAAGAGAGCCAGCCCGTAATAGGTGAACAGGATCAGCACCAGCACCGGCATACCGCGCATGAAATCCACATACAGGCGGACCAGTATCCGGAACGGCCACCAGGCGTAGCTGAGGATGACGCCCATGACCAGCCCGGCGATGGTGGCCAGCAGGATGCTGAAGACGGAGGATGTGACCGTCACCCACAGCCCGTTCATCAGGGCGTAGCGGGCGGTCCAGGCTTCGAACCAGAAGGTACCCGGTTCCATTTCTGCCCTCCCCCCTTCAGCGAATGCTGGCGTAGCGGCGCTCGAGCAACCGCAGCGCGCTGGCGATGACGTAGCAGGTGATGAGATAGAGGGCGCTGGCCGTCAGCCAGGATTCCATCACCCGGAAGGTATTGGCGTTGATCTGCCGTGCGACGAAGGTCAGCTCCGGCACCGCGATGGCGGCGGCAAGCGACGTATCCTTGAACAGCGAGATCAAGTTGTTGCTGAAAGCCGGTAGGGTGATGCGAAACATCACCGGCAGCACCACATATCTTTGCCGCTGCCAGGGCCGCATACCGATGGCCTTGGCGGCCTCGACATATTGCTTCGGGATGGAGCCGAGGCCCGCCCGGAACACCTCGCACATATAGGCGCCGGCATAGAGCGAAAGCGTCAGGATGAAGGACTGGGTCTTGTCCAGATAGCTGATATCCAGCTCCGGCAACCCGAAATAGACGAAGAAGACCAGCAGCAGCAGCGGCACGTTGCGGATGAATTCCACATAGAGCCATACCGGCCAGGACATCCATCTCGGCCCATAGACCCGCGCCATGGCGCAGGCGAGGCCGATAACCGTGCCGATGGCCAGGGAGATCACCGCCAGCGTCAGGCCAAGGCCCAGCGCCGACATGAATCGATCCCAGTTCCGCCAGATCACGGACCAGTCGAAATAGTATTGGATCATGAATCCAGCCTGTCGTGAACGGGAAGGATGGCGCCGCGCCTCATCGCGCGGCGCCCTTCGTCACATCAGGAGAATTCGGTCGGGAAGCCCACCTTCGGCGTCGGCAGCTCGATGCCGAACCACTTCTTGTAGGAGGCGGCGAAGGAGTCGAAATCGACGCCCATCATCGCCTCCTTGTAGACGGTGTTGACCCAGTTCAGCCAGATCGGGTCCCCCGGCTTCACGGCGGAAGCGTAGGAGTTGGGCATCCAGCCATAGCCGGAATCGACGAAACGGCCGGGCGCCTGCTGCATGAGCCAGCGCATGGCGGACTGGTCGGCCATATAGGCGTCGATGCGGCGGGCGTTCAGCGCCTGCAAGGTGGCATCAGGGCTCTCGAAGGCCTCCACCTTGGCCTGGGGCAGGGCCTTGCGGATCCACTCCTCCATGAAGACGTTCTGCATGCCGCCGACGGTCACGCCATTGCCCGCCGCCTTCAGTTCCTCGAAATTCTTGAACTTGCCGCCGCGCGCCAGCAGCATCAGCCCCACGCCCTCACGGTAGTAGGGGTGGGTGAACTCCACCTGCTGCGCCCGCCCACCCGTGACAGTCATCCACTGGACGACGATGTCGACCTTGTCGGTGATCAGGCTCGGGATGCGGGCATCGGAGCCTTGCAGCACAAACTCCACTTTCTCCGGATCATCGAACAGGTTCTTGGCGAGCAGCCGGGCCATGTCGATATCCATGCCCTGCAGCTTGCCGTTGGCATCCTCGAAGTGCCAGGGCGGGTTGGTGCTGCCGGTGCCGACGATCAGCCTGCCACGCTCCTT
Organism: Acetobacteraceae bacterium AT-5844; assembly: GCA_000245075.1. GTDB lineage: Bacteria > Pseudomonadota > Alphaproteobacteria > Acetobacterales > Acetobacteraceae > Pseudoroseomonas. The sequence goes on along the minus strand of JH599976.1, from coordinate 5,226 downwards.
GATGATCTGAAGACGGCTTTTGCCAACCGCCTGTGCAAGCGCCGCTGAAGGCGCGAGCAGGTTGGCGGCGGCGCCGGCGGCCGCCCCCGCGGCAGTCAGGCCAAACAGCCCCCGCCGCACCAGGCCGGATGTGTTGTTCTGTTCATCCATTGTGTAAGCCCCCACGGGCACGCCCCACACGGGCGTACCGTCGCGAGTGGAAGCACAGCAAGAATTCGGCCAAAGGTCACGCGGCACCTGCGAAGTCATTGCGCGACATCATTTGCGCCAGCCTGCGGCCGGAGCCGGCCGCCATGGTCCAGCCGGTGTGGCCATGCCCTGTATTCGTCCAGAGGCCAGGAATCCTGGTCGCGCCGATGCGCGGCTGTGCATCCGGCACCATGGGCCGCAGCCCTGCCCAGGCAATGGCGCCAGGAAGCGATTCGCAATTGGTGAGGTGGGGGAACAGTTCCGCCACTCCTCGTGTCACCGAGCTGATCCGTGTGGGCGAAGGCGTGGTGGAGGTATCGCCCACCTCGGCCGAGCCGACGATGCGGTATCGGTCTCCGAGAGGCGTCAGCACGAACTTACGGGAATCGTCTATCACCGCCATGCGCGGCCCATCCGGCCAGACGGAGCGCGGGAGGGTGACGGATAGGCCCTTCACCGGGTAGATCGGCATGGAAATGCCCAGGCGGCGCAGCAACGGCACGCTCTGGCTGGCCAGGGCGACGACCACGGCATCGGCAGGCACTTCGCTGTCACCCGCGTTGCCGCTCACCCGCACAGCGGCCACGCGGCCGCCCTTCAGCACCACATCCTCCACCGTGGTGTTGTAGTGGAAGCGCACGCCCTGCCCTTCCAGCCACGCCGCCAGCCCCTGGCTGAACTTGTTGCAGTCGCCGACCTCATCCTGCGGAAAACCGAGGCCACCCGCGATCTTCTCCGCCACCGGCGCAAGCGTGGGCTCCCGCGCGATGCACTCGTCCCGGCTCAGCACTTCGGTCTGCAACCCGTCAGGCGCGAGGGAGAGATGCTCGGCGATGGCGACATCCAGGCTGGGCTGGTCCGGAAAGACCTTCATCACGCTGTTGCCGGCATAGTCGTATTGCACATGAGTGGCCGCGCGGATCTCGGCCATGGCGGCAGCGCTCTCGATGGCCAGCTTCAGATTGGCCAGGCTGCCGGCGCGGTACTGCGCCGGGCGCGCGGCGCGCAGAAAGCCCAGGCCCCAGCGCCACATCTTCGGCACGGCGGAAGGGCGCAACAGCATCGGGGCGTCCTCCTTGCCCAGCCACTTCAGCACCTTCAGCGGCACGCCCGGCGCGGCCCAGGGCTGCACGGAGCTGACATGGATGAGGGCGCCATTGCCCCAGCTGGTCTCCAGCCCCGCGCCCTCGCGCCGTTCGATCACCCGCACCTCGTGGCCTGCCCGCCGCAGCCAGTAGGCGCTGGCCACGCCAATCACCCCGGCGCCCAGGACAACGATCCGCATATCCCAAATCCTCGCAGGAAAGGCGGGGATGGCAGCGCCTTGGCGCATGGATTGCAAGCCCCACGGCGCCCTTCCCCCTCTGGCGCTGCCCCGGTCGCTGTTCTATCGAAGATGGACCATGCCAAACCCCTCCCCTCCGGCCAGGACCGCCTACGACGCCATTGTCATTGGCGGTGGACTGGTTGGCGCCGCCATCGGCTTCGGCCTGCAACGCACGGGCCTTGCCACCCTGCTGCTGGATGAAGGCGACATCGCCCACCGCGCCAGCCGGGGCAATTTCGGCCTCATCTGGGTGCAGTCCAAGGGACTGGGCAATCCGCATTACCAGCGCTGGACACGCGGCTCGGCGGAGGAATGGCCCGCCCTGGCCGAGGATCTGCAGAACCGCACTGGCATCGACACGCGCCGGCACCAGCCCGGCGGCGTGACCTTCTGCCTGGGCGAGGAAGAATTCGAGAAGCGCTCCGAATACATGGCGCGAATGCAGGCCGAGGCGGGCAATTTCGGCTTCGAGTACCGCATGATCCGCGCCGCCGAAGCGCGCGACATGCTGCCCGGCATCGGCCCCGAGGTGACGGGCGTGAGCTGGACTCCCTATGACGGCCATGCCAGCCCGCTGCATCTGCTGCGCGCGCTGCATGCCGGCTTCACCGGCCTGGGCGGCACCTACATGCCGAATGCCGGCGTCTCTGAATCCAAGGCCGCGCCAAACGACTTCAGCGTCTCCGCCGCCGGCCAGCGCTTCACCGCGCCCCGCGTGGTGCTCGCCGCCGGGCTGGGCAATGCGGCCCTGGCACCGCAATTCGGCCTTTCCGCGCCCGTGGTGCCGGAGCGTGGCCAGATTCTGGTGACGGAGCGCGCCCAGCAATTGCTGCCGATGCCCACCGTCTCCCTGCGCCAGACCGCCGAGGGCAGCCTCATGATCGGCGACAGCAAGGAGGATGCGGGGTTCGACACCGTCACCCAGTCCCCCGACATCATGCGCATCATGGCCAACCGCGCGGTGCGCTGCTTCCCCTGGATCGCCGATCTCAACATCGTCCGCGCATGGTCCGCGCTGCGCGTCATGGCGCCGGATGGCCTGCCGATCTACGACCAGTCCGAGCGCTTCCCCGGCGCCTTCACCGCCAACTGCCATTCCGGCGTCACCCTCGCGGGGACCCATGCCAACCGCCTGGCACCGATGATCGCCGCTGGCACCCTGCCCCCCGAGATGTCCCTGTTCAGCGCGAGGCGCTTCGATGTTCGCACAGCGGCCTGACCCGCGCCCCGCCACGGTGGAGGTCTTTGTTCATGGCACCGCCCTGAAGGTGCCGGAGGGAAGTTCCGCCGCCGCCGCCGTCCTGCTCGCCGGGCTCGGCGCCATCCGCGAGACGCCCGTGAACGGTGCCCCGCGCCTGCCCTATTGCATGATGGGCATATGCTTCGATTGCCTCGCCGAGATCGACGGCGTGGCCAACCGGCAGGCCTGCATGGTCACCGTGAAGCCGGGCATGCGCATCGCGCCCCAGCATGGCGCCCGCGCCGCGAAGGTGGTGGCATGATCGACCTCGCCATCATCGGTGCCGGCCCGGCCGGCATGTCGGCCGCTGTACAGGCGGCAGGGCTCGGCCTCTCCGTCACCGTCATCGACGAGCAGCCGGCGCCGGGCGGGCAGATCTTCCGCAATGTCGAGCGCGCGGGCACCGACCCGGCGCTGGAGGGCGAGTTCAGCACCTATGGCGTGACGCTGGTGCAGCGCTTCCGTGGCATGGTCACGGCCATGGGTGGCATCGACTACCGCCCCTCCACCACGCTCTGGCATCTCGACACCGAGGCCGGCATGCTCTCCCTGCGCGGCGAGGGCGGCACCTCCACCCTCACCGCGCGGCGCGTGCTGCTGGCGACGGGCGCGCAGGAACGCCCCGTGCCTATTCCGGGCTGGACGCTGCCGAATGTGCTGACGGCCGGCGCCGCGCAGATCCTGCTGAAGCAGGCCGGTGCCGTGCCGAAGGGCCGCACCGTGCTGGCGGGCCAGGGGCCGCTGCTGTGGCTGCTGGCCGGGCAACTCGCCAAGGCGGGTGCCGCGCCCGCCCTGCTGCTGGAGACCACGCCGCGCGGTGCGCTGTACAAGGCGCTGCCGGCCGGCGGCACGCTGGGCAGCCGCTTCTGGCAGGGCCGCGCCATGCTGGCCAAAGGCGCAGCCATGATGCTGGCGGCGCGCCAGTCCGGCATGAAGGTCATCCGCCATGTCACCGGGCTGCGCGCGGAAGGCGATGGCACCTTGCAGCGCGTGGTCTGGGATGGCGGCAGCACGGAAGCGGACACGCTGCTGCTGCATGAGGGCGTCATCCCCTCCACCCATGTCTCCCGCGCGCTGGGCCTGCCGCATATGTGGGACGAGGCCCAGCTGTGCTGGCGCCCCGAGGCCGATGAGTGGGGCGCGACGCCGCATCCCCTCCTGGCCGTGGCGGGCGATGGCGCCGGCATTGGCGGCTGGCAGGCAGCGATGGCCTCCGGCACGCTCGCCGCGCTGGATGCCGCCTACCGCCTGGGCAAGCTGCCCGACCATGCGCGGAACAGCCGCGCCGTGCCCCACCGCCACACACTGGAACGGGTGCTGGCGCTGCGGCCTTTCCTGGACCGGCTCTATACCCCCGCCCCCGGCATTCTTGCCCCTGAGGACGACGCCACCATCGTCTGCCGCTGCGAGGAGATCACCGCTGGTCAGGTGCGGCAGGTGGCTGCCCTGGGCGCCACCGGGCCCAACCAGGCCAAGGCCTATCTGCGCACCGGCATGGGGCCCTGTCAGGGCCGGATGTGCGGCACCACCGTCGCGGCGCTGATCGCGGGCGCACGCGGCATCCCCATCCCCGAGGCCGGGGCTCTGCGCCCCCGCGCCCCGTTCAAGCCGATTACGGTGGGTGAACTCGCGGCGGTACCAGCCGAGGAAATCTGACACAGCCGGCTCAGGGCCTCATCCGCGGCCTTGAAGCCACCGCGCGGGTGCATCCCGCATTCGCGGCTTGCACGAAAGGCCCGCGCGGTCCATCTCTCGCCCGCGCGAAAGGAACTAAGGGCCGTGACTTACGTCGTCACCGAGAACTGCATCCGCTGCAAATACATGGACTGCGTGGAAGTGTGTCCCGTGGACTGCTTCTACGTGGGCGAGAACTTCCTGGTGATCCACCCGGATGAGTGCATCGATTGCGGTGTCTGCGAACCGGAATGCCCGGCTGAAGCCATCGTGCCCGACAGCGACGACCGCGCCACCGATTGGGCCGAGCTGAACCGCGAATACGCCCAGTCCTGGCCCAATATCACGCGCAAGGGCGAAGCGCCGGCCGATGCCGAGGAATGGAACGGCAAGCCGGACAAGAAGCAGTATTTCAGCCCGAACCCCGGCAAGCCCTGAGGCCCCGAGTCCCGCCACGGGTGACGTGGCGCCAAATTTGTGATATCGATCCTGCCTTGGCGGGATGGCAGGGCGCGTGCGCGCTCCCCTCGCCCCTACTCGCCATGGGACGCGGAAGCGGGTCCGTCACGGTACTTGCCCGTAACCGTGACAGCCGCGACGCCGCCCCATGAGCCTCGCAGGAGAAGATTGCTCGGATGAAGCCAACGGCCGGCGCGAAATCCACCTCCCCGCAACCCGAGCCCGCTGACGCCAAGCCCGCCGCCTCCGCCCGCCGCCCCGGCATGGCCGAGGAGCAGGCTGGCGCGCCTGAGCCTTCCGTTCCCCCCGGCCCAGCCCGCCGATTCCTCCGAGCCGC
>JH599975.1:19536-41388 GCA_000245075.1 Acetobacteraceae bacterium AT-5844 | reverse complement strand
CACTGATGTAACCGGCACCACAGGCGCTGATGGCAAAACAACAGTGGGGGTCGTGGCGGGATCGGTGCGTATTGAGAATAGGACTGGCGCGCAGCTTCGCTACAGGTTCTTTCTTGTCGCGTGATTGGTGAGGTGCGAAAGATTCCTGTGGCGTGACGGTATTCACGCCACGACTTCTCTCGACGGCCTAATTCCTGCCTGCTCTCCTTTGGGTGGGCGGGCCTCCCCACGCCGCTAGACCGGTGGGCGTATCAGTCCAAGGCAGCGACCCCTTAGTCACCGGGTCATGCATATCATCACCACCCGCAGAGGCGGCGCCCCCGTCTCGTTGTGGGCCAGGATTTGCCGGGGGTGCCATCCGTCAGGGTGTCGGTCCGACTGATCAGGACGGGCCCCCAAGGACTACAGAATCAATCCCGGCTCCACTGGTCCCGTAGGCGCTGAGCAGCGTCAGGCTCCCGAGCAACAGCGCGATCCACCTCATCTCGTGCTCCCTGGAGTTGATCTCCACCTTCATGACGCGGACCCGGCTGCTGGCGGTACCGTGCTGGCGGCCGGAGAGCCACGCGCCCCCCCAGCGCGGCCATCACCGCCCCCACGGCCACGATGGCGCCGGCAGCGCGGGACCACAGCGCCCCGATCACACCGGGGCATCCCGGGGCGGTCACCGCGACGATGGCCACGGCAGCAACCAGTGCGATCCCCATCCACTGCGGCAGCCGGGGCCTCGGGGTATGGGTTGCCGACCAACTCGTGGGTGATGGATGGCAACGACCAGGCTGCGCCTATCTTCGTATCGACGGAGGTCGAAAACCTCTGTCTCGCGCTTTCCCATCAGATCCGCCACAGGGGCGGTATAAGAATTGGTGTTGTTCTCCTTCGGGGACAGTCGCCGGCCAGCGTATCCGCGAGAATACGGGCACGACTGACCGAAGCATTGCAGAACAATACCGGGCGACACGGGAGGCGGAACTCCACCGTGGTGCCATTTTCGGGCCGCCAGCGGTAAAGAACTGGGAGGAGGCGGTGGACGCCTACACCGCTGAACAACCCCCTCTTCCGGCACGTCCGTCTTCTACTCCGGCTGATGAACACTTCGGCCGGAAGCTCCTGAAGGACATCGGCCAAGAAGCGGTCAACGAGGCACTATGCGGTTCAGCGGGACATGCTCAAGCTGAAGGAGGACGGCGACTGGTCGTCGGCAACGCTCGTCGAGCGCTACACGAATCTGGTTCCGGCCGGCCTAGTTCCCGCTATCTAATCTCTATGGTTAGGCGGAGGCCTGACGGAAATCAGGCGCAATCAAGCTTACTAACTGTGCCAATTATCTGTTTGAAACTAAATAGCTAGAGCTAGAGCTTCTAGTTGGAAAGGGAGAGGTCGACAGTTCAATCCTGTCCAGCAGCACCACCACTTCCTCGTGAAAACACGAGGCCCGCCCTGAAGCTTTCCCCAGACCAGACCCGGTAGCCACAAGCTTCATTCCGTTGCGCATCCGGCAACCGCCCGGCAGTTCTTCCGCCGGGCGGCCTTCAGCAGCCTGCGCCCTGGTGGAAGGCAGTCAGGCCTTCAGCCGCCGCCGGGCCCGCCGCGCGAGGCCAAGCCCGAGCAGACCCACGCCGAACAGTCCCAGCGTCGCCGGCTCCGGCACCGCCACGATGGTCGAGGAGAACGTAACGTTGTTCGCCACGCCATTCTGGGTGGTGAAGGAGAACCGCCCCGGCGTCGGGTCATAGCCAGTCAGCGTGGCGATACCCGTCCCGCTGATCTGAAGCGTGCCCGGCGTCCCGTCGATGACGCTGGCCGTCGCACCCGGATCGATGGTGAAGGTCGCCGTCAGCATGTTGCTGACGATGGTCAGCAACAAGCCGGCGGAGACCGACGGCGAGTAAGTGAGGGTATTCAGGGTCACACAGCCCGTGCAGGCGCCCAGCCCGGCGAAGCTGCCGCTCGAGACGAGCAGGCTGCCCGGCGAGGGGAAGCTGATCTGCGTGGCGGAGATGTTGTCGACACCCACGACGGAGAAGTCGCTCCCTGCCGCAATCGGCGCGGCGAAGGCAGACCCGCCGGCACCCAGCGCGAGTGCGGTGACCGTACCCAGTAGTAGTTTCCTCATGACGTCACTCCTTGCTGCGGGCATCGCTGCCCGGCGTCTGTTCAGCAAGAGGCGTGCCATAAATATAACAAACTGATATTCCTTACTATTCCCCCGTTACGCCGCTCACGTCTCCGGGCGCTGTAAAGTCGCCAGACACGGCAGGGCCTGCCTTCCCCGGCCTCGAGGCACCCTCCCCTCCGCCGTCCTTCAATCCCGGCAGAAAGGCGCGCCACGCATTCCGGCTTGCCGCCCCGCCCCCTTGGCCGCGATAACCCATCCGAGTCCCGCCTGACTGAACCCGGACGCAACATGGCCAAGCCTCTCCCATCCACCGACGCCGAAAAGCCCCGCACCCCCGCCGAGATTCGCGCGGCCAAGGCGGAAGCCCGCCTCGCCGCTGCCCTTCGCGAGAATCTACGCCGCCGCAAAGCCCAGGCGCGGGGCCGCCAGGACGAACCGGCACCCCCTGCGGAGACCAAGCAGGACTGATCCCTCATCCGCGTCGGTTGCGGGGGGGCTGAGGCTGGGCTAGACCCCGGCGCTTCCCACCGCGCGCGCAAGGGTTGCTTCAGACTCCTGCCGCGCCTCCCGCAGCCGCCGCACGGAAAGCCTTGCCCATGCCCATCATGCCCGACCACTGGATCCGTCGGATGGCCACGGAGCACGGCATGATTGAGCCGTTCGTGGAGAGCCAGCGGCGGGAGGGCGTCATCTCCTACGGCGTCTCCTCCTATGGCTACGACGCCCGCGTGGCCGACGAGTTCAAGATCTTCACCAACGTGGACAACGCGCTGGTGGACCCGAAGGGCTTCTCCGAGGGCAGCTTCGTCACCCGCAAGGGCGACACCTGCATCATCCCGCCCAATTCCTTCGTCCTGGCCCACACCGTGGAATACTTCCGCGTGCCGCGGGACGTGCTGGTCATCTGCCTCGGCAAGTCCACCTATGCCCGCTGCGGCCTCATCGTGAACGTCACCCCGCTGGAGCCCGAATGGGAGGGCCAGGTGACCATCGAGATCAGCAACACCACGCCGCTGCCCGCCCGCATCTACGCGAATGAGGGCATCTGCCAGTTCCTCTTCCTGCAGGGCGAATCCGCGCCCGACGTCTCCTATGCGGACCGCAAGGGCAAATACATGGGCCAGCGCGGCGTCGCGCTGCCCCGCCTGTAGGCCGGCCCCTCTGCAACAGTAAGAAAGTAAGGGAGTAAGGCGATGGACCGCATCCGCATCCGTGGCGGCCGCCGGCTGAAGGGCAACATCGCCGTGGGGGGCGCCAAGAACGCCGCCCTGCCGCTGATGGCCACCGCCCTGCTCACCGGCGATGGCGTCACCCTCACCAACACGCCCGCGCTGTCGGACGTCATCACCATGGCCGCCCTGCTCGCCCAGCACGGCCTGAAGGTGGAGCACGACAAGGCCGCCCGCACCCTTCGCCTGGAAGGCGAGGCCACCAATCTCGAGGCCCCCTACGACCTCGTCCGCAAGATGCGCGCTTCCATCCTGGTGCTCGGCCCCCTCCTGGCCCGCTACCGCAAGGCCCGCGTCTCGCTGCCCGGCGGCTGCGCCATCGGCACCCGCCCGGTGGACCTCCACCTCAAGGGGCTGGAGGCGATGGGCGCCAAGATCGACCTCCAGGCCGGCTATATCGACGCCTCCGCCCCCGATGGCCTGGTGGGCGCCAAGATCATCTTCCCCCAGGTCTCCGTCGGCGCGACCGAGAACCTGCTGATGGCGGCCACCCTGGCCCGCGGCACAACCACCCTGATCAACGCGGCGCGCGAGCCCGAGATCTGCGACCTCGCCACCTGCCTCGTCTCCATGGGCGCGAAGATCGACGGCATCGGCTCCGACCGCCTGGTCATCGAGGGCGTGGACAGCCTGCACGGCACCCACCACCCCATCCTGCCCGACCGTATCGAGGCCGGCACTTTTGCTTGCGCCGCCGCCATCACGGGGGGCGAGGTCCTGCTGCAAGGCGTCCGCCTCGACATCTTCGGCTCCGTCTCCGCCAACCTGCGCGATGCCGGCGTGGAACTGACCCAGGAAGATGCCGGCCTCCGCGTCGCCCGCGTGGACGGCCTGCGCGGCGTCGATGCCGTGACCGAACCCTTCCCCGGCTTCGCCACCGACATGCAGGCCCAGTTCATGGCGCTGATGGCCGTGGCCGAAGGCGCCTCGATGATCACCGAGACGATCTTCGAAAACCGCTTCATGCACGTCCCCGAACTGTCCCGCATGGGCGCCCGCATCAACGCCCACGGCTCCTCCGCCATTGTGCGCGGCGTCTCCCGCCTGACCGGCGCGCCCGTGATGGCGACCGACCTGCGCGCCTCCGTCTCCCTCATCATCGCCGGCCTCGCCGCCCAGGGGGATACGGTCGTCAACCGCGTCTACCACCTGGATCGTGGCTACGAGCGGGTGGAGGAGAAGCTGGCAGGCGTCGGCGCCGACATTGAACGTCTGCGTGACTGACATGACTCCGCAACCGGAGCGATGCTAGAACCCGTCATGGACCAGCCCACCAACACCATCGGCCAGGCACCGGCCGTCTCCCCCGATGCGCCCCTCGTCCTGGCCTTGCCAAAGGGCCGGATCTTGAAGGAGCTGGGGCCCCTGCTGGCCCGCACCGGCATCGTCCCCGCCGCCGATTTCCATGACGAGCGCAGCCGCCGCCTGCGGTTCGAGACCAACAACCCGAATCTCGACGTGGTGCGCGTAAGGTCCTTCGACGTCGCCACCTTCGTCGCCTTCGGCGCCGCGCAGATCGGCATCTGCGGCGCCGACGTGTTGATGGAATTCGACTACCCCGAGATCTACGCGCCGCTCGACCTCGGCATCGGCGCCTGCCGCGTCAGCGTGGCGGAGCCCGTGGCCAATGCCGCCGAAGCGGCGAGGGAGCGCGCCCGTCTCTCCCGTGTCGCCGTCGCCTCCAAATATCCCAACATCGCCCGCCGCCATTTCGCCTCTCGCGGCATCCAGGCGGAGGTGGTGCATCTGAACGGCGCGATGGAGCTGGCCCCCGCCCTCGGCCTCTCCAACCTGATCGTGGACCTGGTGCAGACCGGCTCCACCCTGAAGGCCAACGGCCTGGCCGAGACGGAAGTGATCGCCCACATCACCTCCCGCCTCATCGTCAACCGCACGGCGCTCAAGACCCAGCCGGAGGCCATCGGCGCCTGGCTGGCCCGCTTCCGCGCGGCGCTGGAGGCCGCATGATCCGACTGGATACGCGGGAGGAAGGCTTCGAGGCCGGCTTCTCGCAGCTGCTCGATATGGCGCGGGACACCACCGCGCGCGTGGATGGCGTGGTCGCCGAGATCATCGCCGCCATCCGCCGCGAGGGTGACGCCGCCCTGCTGGACTACACCTCCCGCTTCGACCGCTGGCAGCCCGCCGACACCGCCGCGCTGCGTGTGACCGAAGCCGAGATCGACGCCGCCGTCGCCCAATGCGACGCGGCCCTGATCGCCGCGGTTGACCACGCCGCCACACGAATAGAAGCCTTCCACCGCGCCCAGCTGCCGCAGGATGTGCTGCTGGAAGACCCGGCCGGGCTGACCCTCGGCATGCGCTGGGGCGCCATCGACGCAGTGGGCATCTATGTCCCCGGCGGTAAGGCGGCCTACCCCTCCTCCGTGTTGATGAACGCCATCCCGGCCAAGGTCGCGGGCGTCGGTCGCGTGGCCATGTGCGTCCCGACGCCGGATGGCGTGCTGAACCCGCTGGTCCTCGCCGCTGCCCGCCGCGCGGGCGTGACGGAGATCTGGCGTATCGGCGGGGCGCAGGCCATCGCCGCCCTGGCCTGGGGCACCGCCAGCATCGCGCCGGTCGACCGCGTCGCGGGCCCCGGCAATGCCTATGTGGCGGAAGCCAAGCGGCAGGTCTTCGGCCGCGTCGGCATCGATTCCATCGCCGGCCCGTCCGAGGTGGTGGTGGTCGCAGACTGGGCGCAAGACCCGGCGCGCGTCGCCATGGACCTGCTGGCCCAGGCCGAGCACGATGAAAGCGCCCAGGCCATCCTGATCACCGACAGCGCCACCCTGGCCGGCGCCGTGGAGCGGGCGGTGGAAGACGCGTTGAAATCCCTGCCCCGCGCCGCCATCGCCGGCGAGAGCTGGGCGCGCAACGGCGCCATCATCCTCACCCGCAGCCTGGAGGAAGCCGGCGCCCTGGTGGACCGGCTGGCGCCCGAGCATCTGGAGCTGCTGGTGGAGGAGCCCCGCGCCCTCTTCGCCCGCATCCGCCATGCCGGCGCCGCCTTCCTGGGCGGCTTCTGCCCGGAGGCGCTGGGCGACTACATCGCCGGCCCGAACCACGTACTGCCCACCGGCCGTACCGCGCGCTTCGCCTCCGGCCTGTCGATCTTCGACTTCCTGAAGCGCACTACCTGGATCGATGCCGAGCAGCGCGGCCTGCAAGCCATCGGCCCCGATGCCGTGCGGCTGGCGGAGGCCGAGGGGCTCGATGCCCATGCCCGCAGCATCAGCATGAGGCTGGCGGATTGAGCCGAGCCGCCCGCCGCCCTTCCCGCTGGCCAGTTCGGCTTGGGCTGGTGGCGTTCGGCGGCTGCATCCTCTCCGCCGCCCAGGGTTGGTACTTCGCCATCCCGCTGCTGGTGCTGGCCTATGGCCTGTTCATGATTCTCTTCGTCCTCTTCGCATCTTCGGGCGGCCGTGGGCGCCCATACGGAGCGGGCGGTGACGACACTGCCTTCTCCGACTTCGACCACGGCCGCGACGGTTACGGCGGCGGCGAAGGCGGGGGCCACAGCGGAGACGGAGGCGGCGGCGATAGCGGCGGCGGAGGCTCTTCTGACTGAGTTGCACTGGCGTAAGGCCAGCCTCTGCTTGACCGGAAGCGGCACCGCCATCATGTTCTGCCCCGATTTCCATGGCCCGCTTCCCGGATTGTCTCGGGAGGTGGGTGTTGCGGCGTGCCCGCCGTCATCCAATTTGCCGTGATCCACGGGGCGGATCACCGCTCCCCTTGCATGCCCCATCCGGCGACGAAGAGGTCGAATGTCTAAAGAAGATATGATTGAATTCAGCGGCCAGGTCGTTGAACTCCTGCCCAACGCGATGTTCCGCGTGAAGCTGGACAACGATCACATGGTCCTTGCTCACACCAGCGGTAAGATGCGCAAGAATCGCATCCGCGTGCTGGCCGGCGACCGCGTCAATGTCGAGATGACGCCGTATGACCTGACCAAGGGCCGCATCACCTTCCGCTTCAAGTGAGTTCATCCACCCGTCCACCGCTGGTTCTCGCCAGCGGCAGCCCGCGCCGGGTGGACTTGCTGGCACGGATCGGCGTTACGCCCGACCGCATTCTCCCGTCAGAGATTGACGAGACGCCGCTGAAGGACGAGCTGCCCCGGCAACTTGCCGCGCGCCTCTCGCGTGCCAAGGCCCTGGCCGTGGCGCCGCAGGCGCCGGATTGCCTGGTGCTGGCCGCCGATACGGTAGTGAGCGTCGGCCGCCGCATTCTGCCCAAGGCCGAGACCGAGGAAGAGGCGCGCGCCTGCCTCGGCCTGCTCTCCGGCCGCCGCCACCGCGTGCAGACCGGCGTGTCCCTGGCATTGCCGGATGGCCGCGTGCTCGCGCGGCTGGTGGAATCCATCGTCACCTTCCAGCGGCTGACGCAGCAGCAGGTGGACGCCTACATCGCGGGGGGCGAATGGCACGGTAAGGCGGGTGGCTATGCCATCCATCAATCGGCCGAGGTCTTCGTCCGGTTCCTCTCCGGCAGCCACTCCAACATCGTTGGCCTGCCATTGCATGAGACCGCGCAATTGCTGCGCGGCATCGGATGGCTGAGGCCCTGATCCTCGTCAGCGTTTCCCCCGGCGAGCAGCGGACAGCGCTGCTCGTGGGAGACCGGCTGGAGGCTGCCTTCATCGAGCGCCCGGCCCGGCCTGAGGGGGTGGGTGACCTGCATGTTGGCCGCCTTTCCGCCCGCGCGCCGGCCATGGGGGGCGCCTTCATCGCCCTGGCCGGCGGCGAAACCGGCTTTCTGCCCGATTCCGAAGGGGCGAAGGGTCGCACAGAGGGCGAATGGCTCCGCGTGGCCGTCACCCGCGCGCCTCAGGGCGGCAAGGGTCCACGCCTTTCCTTGCGGCCCGGAGAACCCGTCAGCGGGCCGCTCCGGCTGCTCGCCCGTGGCCCGGACGCTCCCTTGCGCCTGGCCGTGCAGTATCCCGATGCCCTCATCCACACGGATGGCGCGGCGACTGCCGCGCGGCTGCGGGGAGCGCTGGGCGGCGATGGCCGTGTCACCTTCTCCCCCCGCCCCGTCTTCGACGACACGGTGGAAGCCGCCTTTGACGAGCTGGCCGCCCCCGAGGTGCCGTTGTCCGGCGGTGGGCGCCTCACGATTCACCCGACCCCTGCCCTGGTCGCCATCGATGTCGATGCCGGCAGCGTGGCCGGGGGACGCGACGCCGCCGGGCATATGTCACTCAACCAGGCGGCGCTCGCCGAGGCGGTACGGCAGATCCGCCTGCGGCACCTCGCCGGTGCCATATTGGTCGATATGGCCGGCCTGCCCATGGCGAGGCGCAAGGCGTTGCTTCCGGCGGTGCAGGAATCGGCGAAGGCAGACCCGCATCTGCGTGTGGTGGGCATCACTGGCCTCGGCCTGATCGAGTTGCAGCGGCGGCGCGTGCATACCCCGCTGCATGAGGTACTAGGCCAGCCGGCCTCGGCGCTGACGCGCGGCCTGGCGGCCCTGCGGCGCGGCGTGCGGCAGGCTCAGGCGAGTCCCGGCGCCGCGCTGACTCTGACGGCCCACCCCAATGTCTGGGCCGCTCTGCGGGACTGGCCTGGAGCGTTGGAGGAGTTCCAACAGATCGCCGGGCCGCTCCGCTTCAGCCCCGATCCCCTTTGTACCCCCGGGAGGGAGGACATTCATGCCGGCTAAGCCCAAGACCACGAACTGCCCCATTTGCGGCAAGCCCCCCGTGGCCGCTTATCGCCCGTTTTGCTCCGCCCGCTGCAAGCAGGTGGACCTCGGCCGCTGGCTCAGCGGCGACTACGTCATTCCCGGCCAGCCCGTGCCGGAAAATGATGAGGAAGAGAGCTGAAGCGCTGCTTTACGCAAAAAATGCGGGGAGCGACTGGACAGGCCGCCTCGCTTCGGATATTTCCGGCCTCCCAAGGACGGGGCGGCCAGACGGCCACTTCAGCCTGGGCCCAGATAGCTCAGTTGGTAGAGCATGCGACTGAAAATCGCAGTGTCGCTGGTTCGATTCCGGCTCTGGGCACCATTTCCCTTCGCACGAAGGCGATAACGGCGGGCCAGAAGCCCGCCGTTTTTCGTTTGAGCCGCCCGAGGCGCCAACGGCATGAGATGCCGTTGGCTGTCGCTGCCGGCTGAGGAGAGAGTTACCGCCGGCCCTCAGCCGGCGGTACCATTCCAGAACCACGCCTCGGACTGCTCGATAGCCTTCTTCTGCGCCGCGACATTCGTCTTGAGACGCTTGCGAATAGCCGTGTAGTTGCGATGCAGGTGGCCGACCCGGTCTGCCGCGCGCTGGAAGAAGTTCTCATCCTCAGCCGGCAAGACTTCCTCCTCCAACCCGAAATAGCGCATGCTGCCCCGGTTCTTATGCGCGTAGTAGCCCCCGACCACCGGTGACAGTACCGGCTTGGCCTTACGCAATGCAAAGATCAGACTGTGATGCGGCGTCGCGATGGTGAAGCGGGAATCCTCCAGCACCTTCACGATGTCCCATTGCGATGCCCGGCTCTGGAACAGGATGCTGCCGGGGCGCAGGCGCTCCTGCACCTCGCGCAGGCCGCCTGCCGCGTGGATGCCGCTTGACGCGCATCCACAATTGTATTCACAACTGCGCCCAGTATGACGGATGGTCCCCCACCCCCCGCGCGCTCGGCTGACCGCGTCTATGAACAGGTCAAGGCGATGGCCGTGACCTATCGGCTGCGGCCGGAGGAGCGGGTGAATGAGGTGGAGCTCGCACGCAGCCTGGGCGTCAGCCGCACTCCCCTGCGGGAGGCGTTGAACCGACTGGCCGCTGAAGGCTTTCTCATTGCCACCGTCAATCGCGGCTATACCGTCCGTCCGCTGGACCCGAAGTGCGTCCTTACCCTCTACGAGTACCGCACGATGCTGGAAGTCGGTGCGCTGCGCCTGGCCTGTGAGAGGGCATCGGACGAGGCGCTGGCAGAGCTTGCCGCCTTCGCCGCCCGCAGCCGCGACGAGCCCGATGATGACGAACACGCGCTCGAATTGCTGAGACTGGACGAACAGTTCCACGAAAGCCTGGCCAGGCTCTCGGATAATGACGAGATGGTGCGCTCGCTCCGTTCACTGAACGAGCGCGTGCGCTTCATCCGCTGGATCGACATGCAGAACGGCCGGCGCTCCAGCACACAGGACGAACATCTGCGCATCGTCCAGCATCTCCGCGCACGTGATGCCGATGCAGCCGCGGCGCTGATGCAAACCCATATCGCCCGCCGCCTGGACCAGATCACCGACATGATCCGCGCCGGCTTCGCGGAGATCTACACCGGCAATGCCCTGGCCGCGAAGGCCATGGGTGAAGTGGCATGAGAAAGGGCCCTGTGATGCGCGCCATCTTCGTTGACGCCAACCCGACCCTGGCCGAGGTGGCCGAGCGGCTGCACCGGGCGGATGACATTCCGGTACAGGTGAACCGCAACCCGAATGTGAAGCCGGCGGAGCTGCCGGCGCTGCTGGGCGATGCCGAGATCGCCATCATCGACCACACCCACCTGCCCACCGACATCGCGAAGCAGTGCAAGGGGCTGAAGCATGTCGTGTTCCTGGGCACGGGCGCGCGAAGCTACATGAACCCGGAAGAGCTCGCTGAGCTCGGCATCGAGGTTCATATCATCAAGGGTTATGGCGACACGGCCGTGGCCGAGATGGCCTTTGCCCTGATGTGGGCGGCCGCCAAGGGCCTCACCTTCATGGATCGCGGCATCCGTGCCGGGCGCTGGGACCGCACGGATGGCGTGGAGCTGACGGGAAAGACCGTTGGCCTCATCGGCTATGGCGGCATCGGTGCGGAGATGGCGCGGCTCTGCCGTGGCGCCGGCATGCGTGTGCTGGCCTGGAACCGCACGAAGCGTGACGCGGAGGGCGTGACCTTCGTCGATCTCGACACGCTGCTGGCGGAAAGCCATGTCGTATCGCTGCACCTGCTGCTGAACGACGAGACGCGCGGCTTCCTCTCCGCCGACAAGATCGCGAAGATGCGCAAGGGCGCCATCTTCATCAACACCGCCCGTGGCGCCATCACCGATGAAGCCGCGCTGGCGAAGGCCGTCGAGTCCGGTGCGCTCCGCCAGATCGGCCTGGACGTCTTTGCCGAAGAGCCGCTGCCCGCCGGCCACTTCCTCTCCAAGGTCGAGAACTCGACCCTCGCCGCGCATTCCGCCTTCCGCACGCCGGAGGCCAGCGACAACCTGATCGAGGCGGCGCTGAACCACTGCCGCCGCATTTCCCGCGCCTGAAAGACCGAGCCATGACCGAGATTACCCGCCTCGACCAGAACGCCCGCCGCTCCCGCGCCGTCATCCATGGCGACACGGTGTATCTGGCAGGGCAGACGGCGGATGACCGTAGCGCCGATATCGCCGGCCAGACGCGCCAGGTGCTGGCCAAGATCGACGAGATGCTGGCCGCCGCCGGCAGCGAGAAGTCCAAGCTGCTGAACATCACCATCTGGCTGGCGGATATGAAGGACTTCGCCGCCATGAACGAAGTCTATGATGCCTGGGTGGTGCGGGGTCACACCCCCGCCCGCTGCTGCGGCGAGGTGAAGCTGGCACTGCCGGATATCCGCGTCGAAATCATGGCCATCGCTGCCCGCTGAGGTCCACGAAGATGGATGCCGCCCCCCTCGCCTTCCGCCCTGCGCGACGCATCGCCAATATCGGTGTGTCCGAGATCCTGAAGATCGGCGCCCGCGCGGCGCAGCTGAAGCGGGAGGGGCGCCCCGTCATCGTTCTCGGCGCTGGCGAGCCCGATTTCGATACGCCGGACAACGTCAAGGATGCTGCCATCGCCGCCATCAAGGCGGGGCAGACCAAGTACACCACGCTCGATGGCACGGTGGAGATGAAGGCCGCCATCGTCGCCAAGTTCGAGCGTGAGAATGGCCTGAGCTATGCACCCAACGAGATTACCGTCGGTGCCGGCGCCAAGCAGGTCATCCACAATGCGCTGATGGCGACGCTGGATGAGGGCGATGAGGTCGTCATCGCCGCGCCGTTCTGGACCTCCTATGCAGATATGGTCATCATCGCGGGCGGTGTGCCTGTGCCGGTGGTCGGGCGCGAAGAGAATGGCTTCCGGCTGAACGCCGCGGACCTCGAGCGCGCCATCACGCCCCGCACCCGCTGGCTAATGCTGAACTCGCCGAGCAACCCGAGCGGCGCCGCCTATACCGCCGCCGATCTGCGGCCCATCCTCGATGTGCTGCTGCGCCACCCGCATGTGTGGCTGATGTCGGACGAGATCTACGAGCATCTGTGCTACGGCAATTTCGTCTGCACCAGCCCGGTGAAGGTGGAGCCGGCGCTGCGTGACCGCACGCTGATCGTCAATGGCGTTTCCAAGAGCTATGCCATGACCGGCTGGCGCGTCGGCTACGGGGCTGGCCCACAGCCGCTGATCGCCGCCATGGCCGTGGTGCAGAGCCAGAGCACGACCAACCCTTCCTCCATCTCCCAGGCCGCCGCCATCGAGGCGCTGAACGGCCCGCAGGAGGTGTTGCAGGAGCGCCGCGCATCCTTCGAGCGCCGGCGGAACCTCGTGGTCAACGCGCTGAACGCCGTTCCCGGCCTCACCTGCCGGAAGCCTGAAGGCGCCTTCTACACCTTTGCGAGCTGCGCAGGTGTGATCGGGCGCAAGACCGCCTCCGGCCAGGTGCTGGAGAGCGATGCCGATTTCTGCCGATATCTGCTGGAGGAGCATGACGTGGCCGTCGTTCCGGGTTCCATCTTCGGCCTCGCGCCGTATTTCCGCATTTCCTACGCAACGGCGGAGGCGGAGCTGCGGACGGCGATGACGCGCATCGCCAAGGCCGTGGAGGCGCTGTCGTGAGCGCGCGTACCGGTGGGCAGATCCTGGTCGACCAGCTCGTCGCCCAGGGTGTGGAACGCGTCACCTGCGTTCCCGGCGAGAGCTACCTCGCGGTGCTGGATGCGCTGTACGACGCCAAGATCGACGTACTGACCTGCCGCCAGGAAGGCGGCGCGGCCATCATGGCGGAGGCCTATGGCAAGCTGACCGGCCGCCCGGGCGTATGCTTCGTCACCCGCGGGCCGGGTGCGACCAATGCCAGCCATGGCGTGCATATCGCTATGCAAGACTCGACGCCGATGATCCTGTTCGTCGGGCAGATCGAAACCGGCATGCGGGAGCGCGAGGCGTTCCAGGAACTGGATTACCGCGCCGTCTTCGGCTCCATGACGAAGTGGACGACCGAGATCGACACGCCGGACCGCATTCCGGAGTTGGTTGCCCGCGCCTTCCGCGTGGCGATGCAGGGCCGCCCTGGCCCGGTGGTGATCGCGCTGCCAGAGGAGATGCTGGTGGCGCTGGCCGAGGTGCCCGATGTGCCGCGCGTGGAGCCGGCCACTCCCGCGCCCGCGCCCGCCGATGTCACCGCGCTGGAGAAGTTGCTGGAAGGGGCGAAGAAGCCAATCGCCATCCTCGGCGGCTCCGGCTGGGATGAGGCGGCGATCGACGCGATGGCGGATTTTGCCGATCGCTGGTCCCTGCCCGTCTGCACCTCCTTCCGTCGCGCGGACCGGTTCCGTTGGGACCACCGCTGCTATGTCGGCGATCTCGGCATCGGCCCCTCGCCCAAGCTCTCGGCGATGGTGAAGGAGGCGGATGTGCTGCTGCTGATCGGCGGCCGCATGTCGGAAATGCCCTCCAGCTCCTACACCATGATCGACATCCCGGTGCCGCAGCAGACGCTGGTGCATGTGCATCCCGGTGCGGAGGAGCTGGGCCGTGTCTATGCGCCCACCATCGCTATTCCAGTGCCGCCCCGCGCCTTCACGCCTGCTTTGGCCTCGCTCTCGCCGAAGGGCATGCCGGCCTGGGCTGATGCGACGGCTGAAGCGCATGCCGCCTATCTCGACTGGTCCGGCAAGACCCGCAAGCTGCCGGGCGATTTCCAGTATGGCGAGGTGGTGCGCTGGCTGAACGAGAACCTGCCGGCCGATACGGTGCTGTGCAACGGTGCCGGCAATTTCGCGGGCTGGATGCACCGGCACTGGCGCTTCTCGCAGCTTGGCACTCAGCTGGCGCCGACCTCCGGCTCCATGGGCTATGGCGTGCCGGCCGCCATCATGGCGAAGCGGCAGAAGCCGGGCAGCACCTCCATCGTCATCGCGGGCGATGGCGACTTCCTGATGAATGGCCAGGAATTCGCGACAGCCGTGCAGCACGACATTCCGTTCATCGTCATCGTGATCGATAACGGCATGTACGGCACCATCCGCATGCATCAGGAGCGTGACTATCCCGGCCGCGTCTCGGCCACGCGACTGAAGAATCCCGACTTTGCGGCTTACGCCAAGGCCTTTGGGGGCCATGGCGAGGTGGTGCGTCGCACGGAGGAATTCGCCCCCGCCTTCCAGCGCGCCGTTGAGTCCGGCAAGCCGGCCATCCTGCATTGCTTCCTCGATCCACGCGCCCTGTCCGTGGGCAAGGACATGCCGGAAGGCGCTCCGCTGTGAGCAAGCATGTCGTGGTGATCGGCGCGGGCATCGAGGGCGCTTGCAGCGCCGTCGAGCTGCTGCGCGCCGGCCACCGCGTCACCATCGTGGAGCCGGGAGAACCGGGCGGCGAGCAGGCGGCCAGTTTCGGCAATGCCGGCTGGTTCTCCTCCATGTCGGTCATCCCGCCCAGTGAGCCGGGGCTCTGGAGGAAGGTGCCCGGCTTCCTGCGGGACCCGCTCGGGCCGCTTGCCATCCGCTGGCAGTATTTCCCGCGTGTTCTGCCCTGGCTCACCCGGTATCTGCTGGCAGGGTGGACGGAGGAGAAGATCCTGCGCACCGCCCAGGCGCTGCGGCCGCTGCTGAAGGACTCGCCCGTTCTGCATGGCGCGCTGGCGAAGGAAGCAGGCGTGCCGGAGCTGATCGAGCATAAGGGCCTGCTGAACGTCTATTTCTCCCGCGCAGGGTTTGAGGCGGATGCCATGGGTTGGCGCATCCGCAAGCAGGTCGGCATCACTTGGAAGGAAGTGGAAGGCGACGCCCTGCGGGAGATGGAGCCGGATCTCGACCCCGCCTACACATTTGCCGTCCTCGTCGAGGAAGCGGGGCGCTGCCTCAACCCCGGCCGTTATGTCGCGGCGCTGGTCGCGCATGCGCAGCGCCAGGGGGCCACGTTGCGCAAGGCCGCCGCCACGGGCTTCAAGGTCGAGGCGCGCAAGCTGAAGGGCGTCGTGCTGGAGGGCGATACGCTGCTGGAATGCGATGCGGCGGTGCTGTGCTGCGGCGCGCATTCCAGGCCGCTGGCCGCCCGCGCCGGGGATTACGTACCGCTGGAGACGGAGCGTGGCTATCACGTCATGTTCCACGGCGCGCAGCAGGGCCCACGCCATTCCGCCAGCCTCGCGGGCGCGAAGATGGTCGTGAACCATATGGAGGATGGCCTGCGCGCCGCCGGCCAGGTGGAGATCGCCGGGCTGCACGCTGCCCCCAACTGGAAGCGCGCGGAGATCCTGAGAGATCACCTTCAGCGTTGCTTCCCCGGCCTGCCGAATCCCTTCCCGGCCGACCGTGTCACGACCTGGATCGGCCACCGGCCCAGCACGCCGGATGGCAAGCCGGCGCTGGGTTATGCCAGCGCCACCCGCGATATCGTGCATGCCTTCGGCCATGGCCATGTCGGCCTGGTGGCGGGCGCGCGCACCGGGCGCATCGTCGCCCAGCTCGTCTCCGGCCAGGAGCCGGAGATCCCCATTCAACCCTTCTCCCCGGCCCGCTTCCACTAGGCGGGCCAACAGAACCGCGAAAACGCGGCAGGCTGCCCACGGCTTCCGAGACGAAATCCCAGGATCTGGTCAGGAACTTCGATGACGCGTCGCCTTCTCTCTCTTCTTGCCGGTTGTGCCGGCCTCGCTCTCGCCGCCTTCACAGCTCCCGCTCAGGCGCAGTCTCCCAGCGGCTCCGCCACCATTGATGCGATCCGCTCCCGCGGCGCGCTGATCTGCGGCACCTCCGCCGACTTGCCGGGCTTCGCCGTGCTGGACCAGCGCGGCCAGTATACCGGCCTCTACACCGATTTCTGCCGCGCCATCGCGGCCGCCGTGCTCGGTGACGCCAACAAGGTGCGCTTCGTCACCACGACTTACGCCAACCGGCTGACGGCGTTGCAGACGGGGGAGATCGACATCCTCTCCTCCAACACCACCTGGACGCAGCCGCGCGAGGCCGCGCTGGGCCTGCTGTTCACCGGCGTGCTGTTCTATGACGGCCAGGGCTTCCTGGTGTCCGACAAGCTCGGCGTAAAGTCCATCACGGAGCTGGACGGGGCCAGTGTCTGCGTGCAGCCCGGCACGACGACCGAGAAGAACCTCGCAGACTACTTCCGCGCCAACAACATGCGGCTGAATCCGGTCGTCATCGAGAGCGTCGAGGAAATCCGCAATGCCATGATCGGCGGGCGGTGCGATGCCTTCACGGTCGGCACCTCCACCCTGGCCGCCTTCCGCGCCGGCCTGGGCGACCGCGCCGCCAATTTCGTGGTGCTGCCAGAGCTGATCAGCAAGGAGCCGCTGGGGCCCGTGGTGCGCAAGGGTGATGAACGCTTCTTCGACCTCGTGCGGTGGACGCAGTTCGCCATGCATCTGGGCGAGGAGTTCGGCATCACCAGCCAGAACGTCGAGCGGATGATGAACGACCCCCGGCCGGACGTGCAGCGCCTGCTGGGCGTAGCGGGCGGCGATTTCGGCAAGGATATGGGTGTTTCCGCCCAGTGGGCCATGAACATCCTGAAGCAGGTCGGCAATTACGCCGAGATCTGGGACCGCAATGTCGGGCCGATGGGCCTGCCGCGCGGCCGCAACCAACTCTACACCCAGGGCGGCCTGCAATACGCGCCGCCGGTCCGTTGAGGCCAGCATGACCATCACCTCCCCCGCCCCGGTCGCGCGCCGGGGCATCGCCAAGGGCGGCAAGGCCGTCTACGGCGCTTCCCTCGGCATCCTGATGCTGGAAGCGCGCTTCCCGCGCATTCCCGGCGACATGGGCAATGGTACCACCTGGCCCTTCCCGGTGCTGTACAAGGTGGTGCGCGGCGCCAGCCCCGAGAAGGTGGTGCTGAACGGTGCCAATGGCCTGTTGCAGGACTTCCTCGACGCCGCCGAGGATCTCGTCCGCCAGGGTGCGGAGGCCATTACCACCAATTGCGGCTTCCTCTCGCTGTTCCAGAAGGAAATCGCGGCGCATGTAGGGGTGCCGGTCGCGACATCCAGCCTCATGCAGGTGCCCTGGGTGCAGGCCATGCTGCCGCCGGGCAAGCGGGTTGGCCTCGTCACCGTCAGCGGTTCCACCTTGACGCCGAAACATCTGGAAGCCGCTGGCGTACCGCTGGATATTCCCGTGGTGGGCACGGAGAACGGCCGCGAATTCTTCCGCGTGCTGATCAAGGCGGAGAAGGACGACATGGATGTCGACCTCGCGGAGCAGGACATCCTGGATGCCGGCCGCAAGCTGGTGGCGGAGCATCCGGAGGTTGGCGCGATCGTGCTGGAATGCACGAACATGCCACCCTACGCCGCCGCGTTGCAGCGTGAGCTTGGGCTGCCGGTCTACGATATCTATTCGATGATCAGCTATTTCCATGCGGGCATCCGCCCGCGCGCCTTCCCCAACCCCTGAGATTGGAAGGGGGCCACGGCCCCCCTCCGAAAGGCCACGATAAAACCAACAAAAATCCGGGACAGCCGCCATTTCGCGACGGCTCCGATTACCTCGAAGAAGGAACGGTCCGTATGCTACGTTTTGCCCTCCCTCTGCTGGCCATGCTGGTGCCAGCCATCTCCTCCGCCCAGGCACAGGACAACTGGCCGAACCGCCCGATCACCATCTATGGCGGCTTCCCCAGCGGTGCCGGTACCGACATCTATGCCCGTAAGATCGCGGAGCCGCTGAGCCAGGCGCTGGGCGTGCCCGTGGTCGTCGAGCCGCGCACAGGCGCCGGTGGCAACATCGCCTCGGAGCTGGTGGCCAAGGCCCGGCCGGATGGCTACAGCTTCCTGTTGGCTACGGCCGGCACGCATGCCATCAATGCCGCGCTCTATCGCAGCCTGCCCTTCGATGCCTTCCGCGATGTGACGCATATCGCCCTGCTGGGTGACGTGCCGAACGTGCTGCTGGTGAATCCGCAGAAATACCCTAACCTCAACACCTGCCGTGACCTGATCGCGGCGGCCAAGGCACAGCCCGGCAAGCTGAACTACAGTTCCACCGGCAATGGCGCCTCCACCCATCTGGCGGGCGTGCAGCTGGCCACGGCCGCGGGCATCGATGTCGTGCACGTGCCCTATCGCGGCCAGGGGCCGGCCATGGCGGCGCTGCTTGCCGGCGAGGTCGCTTTCTTCTTCAACCAGAGCGGCCCCAGCATCGGCGCCGTGCAGCAGGGCCAGGCCCGGGCCCTGGCGGTGAGCACCCCGGCGCGCCTCGCCGCGCTGCCGGACGTGCCGACGGTGGCAGAGGGTTGCGGCCTGCCGGGCTTCTCCAGCAGCACCTGGTACGGCCTGCTGGCGCCGCCGAACCTGCCCGCGCCGATCCAGGCCCGCATGAGCCAGGAGGTCA
This sequence comes from Acetobacteraceae bacterium AT-5844, assembly GCA_000245075.1. GTDB lineage: Bacteria > Pseudomonadota > Alphaproteobacteria > Acetobacterales > Acetobacteraceae > Pseudoroseomonas. The sequence goes on along the minus strand of JH599975.1, from coordinate 22,459 downwards.
TCCGCATCATCAGCCAGCCGGACTTCCAGCAATGGCTGATCCAGAACCAGGGCATCACCCCGGCGGCCGATCCCTCCCCCGCCGCCTTCCGGCGGGTGCATGAGGCCGATATGGGCCGCTGGGCGGAAGTGGTTCGCCAATCCGGCGCCACGGTGGACTGAAATGGAAAGGGGCCTCTCGCGAGGCCCCTTTTTCGTCACGCCTCCTTGCGGAGGTTCGTGAAGACCGGCGCGCCAGCCAGGATGCCGGTGATGTTCTTGCGGTAGGCGATGGGCTGCTTGAACAGGCCCAGCGGAATATAGGGCACGACCTGCTCCGCCGTTGCCTGCAACTGTGCGGCCACCTGCTTCTGCGCAGCCTCCCCATCCGCCAGCAGCCATTGGTTGCGCAGGGCTTCCAGCTCCGGACTGTCGGGCCAGCCGGTCGCACCGCGCGCGCCGCTGGCCCGCAGGAAGGTGTGGGAGGGCGGCATCCACTGGTCCATGCCAGACCAGTAGGTGCAGTAGCAGCTCCAACCGCCCTTCTCCACCGGCTCCCGGCTGTTGATGCGGCTCACCACCGTGCCCCAGTCGGCCGCGACGAAATCGACATTCATGCCGATCTGCACGAGCACATCCCGCATCACCTCGCAGACGGCGTTGATGCGCGGCACGTCGGCACCGGAGAGCAGCACCACGCGCTCGCCCTTGTAGCCGGCATCCGCCAGCGCGGCCTTCAGCTTTTCCCGCTGCGCCGCATCGGCCTTGCCGAAGCCGGGTGTCGTGGCCATGGGCGAGCCGGGCGGGAAGTAGCCGACATCGCCCTGCCAGTAGTCTGGCGCCGCGCCCGCCACGGAGGTCATGCAATCGGCCTGGTTCACGGCCTGGAGCACCACGCGGCGGATGGCGGGGTTGTTGAAGGGCGGCTGCAAGTGGTTGAAGCGGAAGCAGCCCACCATGCCCGTCTTGTCCTTGATCTCCACGTTGATGTCGCGAGATCGCTGAAGCATCGGCAGAAGATCGATGAGCGGCTGTTCCACCCAGTCCGCGTCGCCGGTCTGCAGGGCGGCGGCGGCGGTCGCAGGGTCGGTGATGACGTTGAACACCACGCGGTCCACATAGGCGGCGCGGGGGCCGGCGGTGTAGCTGGCCGTGCCATCCGGGCGCGGCACATAGCCGGTGTGCTTGGCGTAGACGACGCGCGCGCCCGGCACACGCTCATCGGCCACGAAGCGGAAGGGGCCGCTGCCCACCACCTCCGTCACCTGCTTGAACGGGTCGGTATTCGCCAGCCGCTCCGGCATGATGCCCGGCACGAGGCTGCTCGCCCGGCCGAGCGCCAGCGGCAGCAACGGAAAAGGCCGCTTCAGGCGGAAGACGATGGTCTTGTCATCCGGCGCGGTGATCTCGTTGGTGGCATCCATCACCACCTGGCCGAAGGCATCCCGTGCGCCCCAGCGGCGGATGCTGGCCACGCAGTCCCGCGCCAGCACGCGGCTGCCGTCATGGAACACCAGGCCATCGCGTAGCGTCATCCTCCAGGTGAGGCCATCATCCTCCAGCACATGGCCGGCGACCATCTGCGGATGGGGCTGGAGGTTCTCATCCGTGCCGTACAGCGTGTCGAACACCGCCAGCGCGTGGGTGCGCGTGGTGTAGGCGGTGGAGAAGGTCGGATCGACCACCGCGACATCGGCATAGGGGATGAAGTTCAGAACCTTGCTGCCCTGGGCACGGGCAATGCCCGGCATGGACAATGCGCTGCCGCCCAGCAGTGCGGCACTCGTCTTCAGCAGGTCGCGTCGAAGCATTCGTCAGTCTCCCGGCATGGGTGCTGCGATGCCCTGTGGCTGGCTTGTTCCCCTGTTCCCGCGATCCATGGGCCGGGGTTTGGGCGGCGCTGCCGAGGCAGCCCGCCATGAAAGAGCTATGCGCCGGAGAGGCGAGGCTGTGCCCGGCTTCTGCCGTAGGAAGGCGGCGAGCAGGGCTGCCCGCCACGGTCAGTCTCCAAATTAGGCAAACAGGGCATGGAGAGGACAAACCCGATTCTCTTCAGCCATCATTGCCTTCTTTCCGCGCATTGCATACGCGAATCCCAGGGTCCTTACGCCATGACGGGCTGCCTCAACGCCGCCAGCAGCAGGGGCATGCCGACGCGGGTGGGGTCGGTCATCAGCGATTCCGGGTGGAACTGCACCGCCGAGAGCGGCAGCCGGCGGTGCTCGATGGCCATGATGACCCCATCCTCCGTCTCCGCCGTCGCCACCAGTTCTTCGGGCAGTGCCACGCGGCGGGCATGGAGCGAGTGGTACCGGCCGACCGTGAACTGCTCCGGCAGCCCGGCCAGCAGCCGGCCACCGAGGTTGCGCACCAGGGAAGGCTTACCGTGCATCGGCTGGGCCAGCGTATCCAGTGCACCGCCGAAATACTCCACCATGCCCTGAAGGCCGAGGCAGACCCCGAAGCCTGGCAGGTTACGGCGGATCATCAGCTCCAGCGTCTCCGCCATGGCGAAATCCGCCGGGCGGCCCGGGCCGGGGGAAAGCAGGACCAGATCGGCCGCCGCTCCCTCCCGCAACTCCGCCCGCGCCATCTCCGGCCGCAGGGTGCGCACGCTGGCACCCGAGGCCCTCAGATAGCTGGCGAGGGTATGGACAAAGCTATCCTCGTGATCGACCAGCAGGACACGCGCCGTCGCCCCGCGTGGCAGAGCTGGCGCGCTGGCGGCGGGCTTCGCCTCGCCCTTGATGGCGGCGAACATGGCGCTTGCTTTCAAGCGGGTTTCGGCTTCTTCCGCCGCCGGGTCGCTGTCATGCAGCAGGGTGGCGCCGGCACGGACCTCCGCGATGCCATCCTTCATGCGGATGGTGCGCAGGGTGAGGCCGGTATTCATGTTGCCATCGAAGCCCATGCGGCCGATGGCGCCGCCATACCAGCGGCGGGCG
>JH599975.1:0-19516 GCA_000245075.1 Acetobacteraceae bacterium AT-5844 | reverse complement strand
GCGCCGCCATACCAGCGGCGGGCGGAGCGCTCCTCCGCCTCCACATGGCGGATGGCCCAGCTTTTCGGCGCACCCGTGACGGTCACGGCCCAGGCGTGGGAGAGGAAGCCATCCAGCGCGTCCCGCTCCGGCAGCAGCGTGCCTTCCACATGGTCCACCGTGTGGATCAGACGGGAATACATCTCGATCTGCCGCCGACCGATGATCTTCACGGTGCCGGGTACGCAGACACGCGATTTGTCATTGCGGTCCACATCCGTGCACATGGTCAACTCGCTTTCCTCCTTGGCGGAGTTGAGCAGGGTGCGGATGTTCTCCGCATCCTCCAGCGCATCGGCGCCACGGCGGATGGTGCCGCTGATGGGGCAGGTTTCTATTCTCTTGCCCTCGACGCGGACGAACATCTCGGGGGAGGCGGCGACCAGGAACTCGCCGTCGCCCAAATTCATCAGCGCGCCGTAGGGCGCCGGGTTCACTTTTCGAAGCCGGTCGAACACCGCGCTGGGGGCATCCGAACAGGCGGCCGCAAAGGTCTGGCCCAGCACCACCTCGAACAGGTCGCCCCGCTCGAAGGCACGCCGGGCACGTTCCACCATGGCGGCGTATTCGCCTGGGCCGAAATCACTCTCGGCGGGCTGGGCGTTGATGCCGGGGCGGAATGCATCCGCCGGCGTATCGCGCGGCATGCCTTCCGTGGATTGGCCATTCACCGTGAAATCATAGCGATGCAGGGTGGTGGCGCCCGCCATGTGGTCCACCACCAGCACCTCGTCCGGCAGGTAAAGCACGAGGTCCCGCTGGTCCTCCGCGCGGGGCAGGCGCAATTCCACCGGCTCGAACTGGAACACCAGATCGTAGCCAAAGGCGCCGTAGAGGCCGAGATGCGGCTCATCGGCATGGCCGAACACATCCCGCAGGCGCCGCAGCACGGAGAAGACGGAGGGCTGGCGGCTGCGCTCCTCCTCGGCGAAGCGCTCGGTGGAGGGGCGGATCTGCGCGACCAGACGGCCGGGCTTCACCTCCAGCGCCTCCAGCTCCGGCATGGCCTTCAGAGCGGGGGCGATGAAGCCCAGCAGCAGCTTGCCACGCGTGTTCAGCGCCCGCATCTCCATGCTCCGGCCGCGCGAGACGATCATCACCGGCGGGTCGGCGAAGCCCATATCGAGCCGGGTGTAGCGCCCGGGGAATTCGAAGGAGGAGGAGAGCAGCACCCCCCTCTGCCGGTCCAGCCGGCGCGCCAGGGCGGCGGTGCCTTGGCCGTAAGGCAGGCTGGCGACCTGCTTATGGACGGTAAGCCCGCCCAGAGTCTGGTAGCTAGACGTCTGATAGCTGGATGTCTGGTCGCTGGAAGTCTGGGTTGCCGTCATCGAACGCTCCGGGCTGGGGCCGCCTGGGAGGTCCGGGGGTGTTCGGCTTTGTAAGAATATGAAAATGGCCGCCCGGATCTCCGAGGCGGCCATAAAGGTTAAAGATTACGCTGGCCGCCTTATGAAAGGGGCCACCACCAGTTTGCAGGTTGGGTGCGCGTGATCATGAGGAAAGCCTAGAGCGCCACCAGGAGACATTGCAAGCAGTCATTTTTGGAGGCGGGTGCCTCAAAAGGGGTATGGGGGGTGCGAGGCCCCCTCTCCTTCTCAATCCCAGCTCAGCGCACCGCCGTTCTGGTATTCGATGACCCGCGTCTCGAAGAAGTTCTTCTCCTTCTTCAGGTCCATCACCTCCGACATCCAGGGGAAGGGGTTCTCCGTCTCCGGGAAGAGCGGCGCCAGGCCCAGCTGGGCGCAGCGGCGGTTGGTGATGAAGTGCATATACTGTTCGCACAACTCGGCATTCAGCCCGAGGAAGCCACGCGGCATGGTGTCGCGGCCATAGGCCACTTCCAGCTCGCAGGCCTCGCGCAGCATGCCGCGCACTTCCTCGGCGAATTCCTTCGTCCAGAGGCCGGGGTTCTCGGCCCGGATCTGGTTAATGACGTCGATGCCGAAGTTCAGATGGATGCTCTCGTCGCGCAGGATGTACTGGTACTGCTCGGCAATGCCCACCATGCGCCCTCGCCGCCCCAGCGAGAGGATCTGCGCGAAGCCGGTGTAGAACCACATGCCCTCGAACACGACATAGAAGGCGATGAGGTCGCGCAGGAAGCCGCGATCCTTCTCCGGCGTGCCGGTGCCGAAGGAGGGGTCGGAGAGGTTCTGCGTGTACTTCAGCGCCCAGGCCGCCTTGGCGGTGATGGAGGGCACCTCGCGATACATGTTGAACAGCTCGCCCTCATCCAGGCCGAGGCTCTCCACGATGTACTGGAAGGTGTGGGTGTGCACCGCCTCCTCGAAGGCCTGGCGCAGCAGGTACTGGCGGCACTCCGGATTGGTCAGGTGCCGGTAGACGGCGAGAACGATGTTGTTGGCGACGAGGGATTCGCTGGTGGCGAAGAAACCCAGGTTGCGCTTGATCGAGCGGCGCTCATCCTCCGTCAGCCCATCGCGGGACTTCCACAGGGCGATATCCGCCTGCATGGAAATCTCAGTCGGCATCCAGTGATTATTGCAGCCGGCGAGGTACTTCTCCCACGCCCAGTGATACTTCAGCGGCAGAAGCTGGTTCACATCGGCGCGGCAGTTGATCATCGCCTTGTCATCGACGGAGACGCGCGCGGCACCTTCGGTGATCTGGCCGAGACCGGTGGCATCACCTTCGCCCAGCGGGGCGCCCTGGGGGGCACGGGAATTGCCCGTGCCGTCATTGCCCCAATCGAGAACGTTGTTGTCCATGTCGCGCGTCTTTCTTATTCGTCGTCTTACTGGCAGGCTTCGCAGGTGGGATCGTCCAGCATGCAGACCTTGGGCGCATCGAGAGGCGTTGCCTCGAATGCGGATTCCGGTTGCGGGGCGACCTTCACGGCGTTCAGCTTGCCGTCGCTCTTCTTCAGCGTGGACTTCTCCACATGCGTGGCGGACTGGGTGCGCAGGTAATAGGTGGTCTTGAGCCCACGCTTCCAGGCCAGGCGATACAGGGCGTCCAGCTTCCGGCCATTCGGGTTGGCCAGGTACAGGTTCAGGGACTGCGCCTGGTCGATCCACTTCTGGCGGCGCGCCGCGGCTTCCACCAGCCAGGAGGCATCGACCTCGAAGGCCGTGGCGTAGAGGTCCTTCAGATCGTCCGGGATGCGGTCGATCGGGCCCAGGCTGCCATCATAGTACTTCAGGTCGGAGACCATCACGGCATCCCACAGCCCGCGCGCCTTGAGGTCCGCCACCAGCGCCGGGTTCACCACCGTGAAGTCGCCGGACATGTTGGCCTTCACATAGAGGTTGCGGAAGGTCGGCTCGATGGACTGCGTGGCGCCGACGATGTTGGAGATCGTCGCCGTCGGCGCAATGGCCATGGTGTTGCTGTTGCGCATGCCGATGGTCTTCACCCGCTCGCGCAGGGATTCCCAATCCATCGTCGTGGACTGGTCCAGCGTCTCGCCACGGGCTTCGGCAACGTAGCGGATGCTGTCCACCGGCAGCACGCCCTGGCTCCACAGCGAGCCCTGGAAGGAGGCGTAGGCGCCACGCTCGGCGGCGAGATCCACGGAGGCCTCGATGGCGTAGTAGCTGATGACTTCCATGCTCTCATCGGCGAAGCGCACGGCCTCTTCCGAGGCCAGCGGCAGGCGCAGCGCGTGCAGCGCATCCTGGAAGCCCATCAGCCCCATGCCGATCGGGCGGTGCCGCAGGTTGGAGCGGCGCGCCTGGGGGATGGTGTAGAAGTTCACGTCGATGACGTTGTCCAGCATCCGCATGGCGGTGCGGACGGTGCGGGCCAGGCGCTCCCGGTCCAGCCCCTTCTCCGTGACGTGGCGGCCGAGGTTGATGGAACCCAGGTTGCACACCGCCACTTCGGAATCCGAGGTGTTGAGCGTGATCTCGGTGCAGAGGTTGGAGGAGTGCACCACGCCCGCATGCCGCTGCGGCGAGCGCAGGTTGCACGGGTCCTTGAAGGTCATCCAGGGATGGCCGGTTTCGAACAGCATGGTGAGCATGCGGCGCCACAGATCGACGGCACGGACCGTCTTGTGCACCTTGATCTCGCCGGCCTTTGCCTTGGCCTCGTAGCGCTCATAGGCTTCCTTGAAGGGAATGCCATAGAGGTTGTGCAGGTCCGGCACCTCGTCCGGGGAGAACAGCGTCCACTCGCCATCGGCCTCGACGCGCTGCATGAACAGGTCCGGCACCCAGTTGGCCGTGTTCATGTCGTGCGTACGGCGGCGGTCGTCGCCGGTGTTCTTGCGCAGGTCGAGGAATTCCTCGACGTCGATATGCCAGGTCTCCAGATAGGCGCAGACGGCGCCCTTGCGCTTGCCGCCCTGGTTCACCGCGATGGCGGTATCGTTCGCCACCTTCAGGAAGGGCACGACGCCCTGGCTCTGCCCGTTGGTGCCGCGGATATGCGCGCCGAGGCCACGCACCCGCGTCCAGCTATTGCCGATGCCGCCGGAATATTTTGCTAGTAGCGCATTGTCTTTGATCGCGCCGAAGATGCCATCGAGGTCATCGGGAACGCTGGTCAGGAAGCAGGAAGAGAGCTGGGAATGGCGCGTACCGCTGTTGAACAGGGTGGGCGTCGAGCACATGAAATCGAAGGAGGAGATCAGGTCGTAGAACTCGATCGCCCGCTCCTCGCGGTCGATCTCGTTCAGCGCCAGGCCCATGGCGACGCGCATGAAGAAGGCCTGCGGCATCTCAAAGCGCACGCCCTGGGTCTGCAGCAGGTACCGGTCATACAGCGTCTGGAAGCCCAGATACTGGAATTGCAGGTCCCGCTCCGGCTTCAGCGCGGCGCCGAGGCGGGCGAGGTCGAAGCGCGCCAGTTCCGGGTTCAGCAGCTGTGCCTCGATGCCCTTACCGACATAGGCGGTGAAGTAGTCGGGATAGGCCGTGGCCATCTCGGCCTGGGTCTGCACGGCAATGCCCTGCACGAAGCCGGTCGCCTCCCGCCGCGCCACGGCGAGCAGCAGGCGCGCGGAGACATAGGCGTAGTTCGGCTCCTGCTCGATCAGCGTACGGGCGGCCAGGATGAGCGCCTGGGAAAGCTCCTCGCTGGAGATGCCGTCATAGAGGTTGCGGCGGGCCTCGGTCAGCACCGGCTCGGGGAAGACATCGGCCAGCCCTTCGCAGGCTTCCGTCACCAGCCGCTGCAGCACGGCGCCGTCCAGCGGGCGCAGCGTGCCGTCCTTGGACTTCACCTGCAACGCCGGCACCACGGGCGCGGTCTGCGCCGCGGCAGCCGCCGCGCGTTCCCGCGCCCGGTCCTCGCGGTACAGCACATAGGCGCGGGCCACCTTGTGGTGGCCGCCACGCATCAGCGCCAGCTCCACCTGGTCCTGGATATCCTCGATATGCAGGATATGGCCGGCGCCCGCATGGCGGGTGAGCCCGGCCACGACCTGCGCCGTCAGTTCCTCCGTCACCTCGTGGATGCGGTGGGAAGCGGCGGCGGAGGAGCCCTCCACGGCCAGGAACGCCTTGGTCATCGCCCGCGTGATCTTGCCGGGGTCGAACCCCGCCGGCTTACCGTCGCGTCGGATGACCTGCACGGCAGGCGGCGCGGCGGCGGGGCGGCTGAGATTCGGTTCGGCGAGAGCGGATGCGGACATGGGCTAATCCCCAGTTAGACGGCTACGGCAGCGCAAGGCGGGAGAAGTTGCGAATTGAGACGTAAAAATTCTCAATTGCGTTGGCCCGACTATGCCGCCGTCACCCCCTCCCCTGTCAACATCTAGTGGCCCTGTTATCCACAACAACTAGATATCGGGTTTGTGAAGGTTTTTCTTGCACACCCTCCGACTCGTTGAAGTTAACGGATTCAGCCGTTGCGGTCGCGCTTCGCCCTGGCTACACCCCCGCCCATGCAGCCATTCGACGCCGTCATCCTGGGTGCCGGTGCCGCCGGGCTCATGTGCGCCATCAGTGCCGGGCGCCGGGGCCGCCGCGTTCTGGTTCTGGACCATGCGCCGCAGGTGGGCTCCAAGATCCTCATCTCAGGCGGGGGCCGGTGTAACTTCACGAACATCGGCACGGCGCCGGATCGCTTCCTCTCCGCCAATCCGCGATTCGCCCGCTCCGCCCTCTCCCGCTTCCGCCCGCGCGACTTCCTCGACCTCGTCGAGAAGCACCGCATCCCCTGGCATGAGAAGACGCTGGGCCAGCTCTTTTGCGACCGCTCGGCGCGGGACATCGTCGCCATGCTGCTCGCCGAATGCGCCGCCGTGGGGGTTACCATCCGTACCGGCGCCCGCATTACGGAGGTGACGAAGGCGGAGCGCTTCCGCACCGTCACGGAGCGGGGCGTCATTGAGTCGGAATCGCTGGTGCTGGCCACGGGTGGCCTCTCCATTCCCAAGATGGGCGCCACCGGCTTCTCGCTCGATCTCGCGCGCCGCTTCGGGCTGAAGCTGGTGGAGACGCGGCCCGGCCTGGTGCCGCTGACCTTCGACGGCGATGCCCTGGCCATGATGCGCCCGCTTTCCGGCGTGGCGCTGCCTGCCATCGGGCGGGCGGCCGAGGGGCCACGCTTTCCGGAAGCGGTGCTGTTCACCCACCGGGGCCTCTCAGGCCCGGCGATCCTGCAGATCTCATCCTATTGGCGCCCCGGCGAGGCCATCTCGCTCAATCTCCTGCCCGGGCAGGACCCGGCTGCGCTGCTGCTGGCGGGCAAGAAGGCCCGCCCGAGGGCGGAGGCACGCACGGTGCTGGCTGAGTTTCTGCCCCAGCGCCTGGCCCAGGCCCTGGCCGAAGCCTTCCTGCCGCCGGTCGAGATGGCCAACCAGCCGGATAAGGGGCTGCGGGCGCTGGCGGAGCGGTTGCGGGCCATGTCCCTCACCCCCTCCGGCACGGAAGGCTACGCCAAGGCCGAGGTCATGCTGGGCGGCGTGGATACCGCCTGCCTCTCCTCACGCGATATGCAGGCGGCCGCCGTGCCCGGGCTGTTCGTGGTGGGTGAGGCTGTGGACGTCACGGGCTGGCTTGGCGGCTACAATTTCCAATGGGCCTGGGCCAGCGGCTGGTGCGCGGGTGAGGCCGCCTGAGCGCCTGAAACCCTCATTCAGGCCCCACGGCAGCCTCCACTGCATAGCTGCCGTCCCTCAACACCAAAGCGCGACCCTGGCAACCAGGGACAGGTCGTGCCAATTTACCTATTGGTCACTCCCGCACGCCAACATGGCCATGAGGCCTTTTTGGTAACCTTACATAAGGTGCAGGATGCGGCCGGACCGCGACGGAGGTGCCCCCCTGGGCTCCCACCGGGCGGCACCCAGGAGCAACAGAAGCTATGTACTACCAGCTCTACCAGAATCAGGCTGACCTTATGGCGCCCTTCCGCGCCGCCGCCCGTGGATTTGGTGGAGTGCTAAGGCAATTCGACAATGGCGGCCCGGAGACCTTCGGCCTGCGGCAGATGACCGCGGCGCTGGACCTGGTGGCCGGCGCGGGGCTCACCCACCAGCGTCCACCCTTCGGCTTCACCACCGTCATGGTGGGGAACCAGGAGGTGACGGTGGAGGAGGAAATCGTGGCCTCCACGCCCTTCGGCAACCTTCTCCACTTCAAGAAGGAAGTAGAGGTCCCGCAGCCCAAGCTGCTTGTGGTCGCCCCCATGTCCGGCCATTTCGCCACGCTGCTGCGCGGAACCGTGCAGGTGCTGCTGCCGGAGAACGACGTCTACATTACCGATTGGGCCAATGCGCGGGAAATTCCCCTCTCCGCCGGCCGCTTTGGCATGGATGAGTTCGTCGCCCAGGTCATGAGCTTCCAGCGCGAGCTGGGGCCGGGCAGCCATGTGCTGGCGGTGTGCCAGCCGGCAGTTCCCGTCCTCGCCGCCGTGGCGCTGATGTCGGAGGACAAGGACCCCGCCACACCTGCCAGCATGACGTTGATGGCCGGGCCGATCGACACGCGCATCAATCCCACCCAGGTCAATAAGCTGGCCACCGAGCACGACCTGAAGTGGTTCGAGGAGAATCTGATCGATACCGTGCCCTGGCGGTTCGAGGGCGCGGGGCGGAAGGTGTATCCGGGTATCACCCAGATCGCCTCCTTCATCTCCATGAACCTGGACCGGCATGTAAAGGCGCATGCGGACCAGTACCGCAACATCATGGGCGGCGATTCCGTCCGTGCTGACGCCCACCGCAAGTTCTACGACGAATATCTGGCGGTCATGGACCTGCCGGCGGAGTTCTACCTGGAAACGGTGAAAAGCGTGTTCCAGGAGCACGATCTGGCGCTGGGCCGCATGCGCTGGCGCGGTCGCCAGGTGAAGCCGGAGCTGATTACCAATACCCGCCTGCTGGTGGTCGAGGCTGGTAAGGACGATATCTGCTCCGTCGGCCAGACCCAGGCCGCCGCCGCACTGTGCAGTGGCCTGCCGGAGGAGATGAAGACCTATCACCTCCAGGCCGATGTCGGCCATTACGGTGTCTTCAACGGCCGCCGCTGGTCCAGTGAGATCTACCCGCTGGTGCGGGACGTCATTCAGCCCGGCCGCGCGCCGGGCTGAAAGCCTGCCCCCTCAGGCCGCGCTGCCGAGGGGGTGATACTTACGGCTCCACCACATCAGTGCCGGGCTGTTGTCCCCCACGCGCACCGCCTGAATGTGGGCGAAGAACACGCTGTGCGTGCCCTTTTCCAGCACCTCGTCCACCACGCAGTCGAAGGAGACCGCGGCACCGGCCAGCACCGGCGCACCGGTCTCCAGCACGCCCCACTCACCGGTCAGGTAGCGTTGTTCCGTGGTGCATTTCGTGGCGCCGGCGAAGACGTTGGAAACATCCTGCTGCCCGGCCGTCAGCACATTGACGCACAGCACGCCATTCTTTTTGATGACCGAATTCTGCTCGGTGCTGCGGTTGATGCAGACCAGCAAAGTCGGCGGATCATCCGAGACGCTACAGACGGCGCTGGCGGTCAACCCGGCACGGCCAGCAGGTCCGTCGCTGGTAATCACGTTCACCGCGGCGCCCAGGCGGGCCATGGCATCGCGGAACTGCTGCTGGGTGACGGGCATTGGTCTCACCTTCAGGAAGCGGGCCTTATCACATAGTCCGTGGTACTCAGCTTGCAAAGCAGACCCCCCGGCTGGCACCCCGCGCCGTTGCCCCTAATCTGCATGAACCACCTCTCCTGAGAAGGAACAGCCCATGCCCGAGATCACCATTCAGGCCCAGGACGGCTCTGGCAGCTTCAGCGCCTATGTCGCCACACCCAAGGAGGTGCCGGCGGGCGTTGTCGTGATGATCCAGGAGATTTTCGGCGTGAACCACGCCATGCGCGCGCTGTCCGACTGGGTGGCGGATATGGGCTTCATCGCCATCTCCCCCGACCTGTTCTGGCGGCTGGAGCCCGGCGTGCAGCTGACCGATGGCAGCCAGAAGGAATGGGACCGCGCCTTCGAGCTGATGAATGCCTTCGACCAGGCCAAGGGCATCGAGGACCTGAAGGCCACCGTGGATTTTGCCCGCACCATGCCGGGCAGCAACGGCAAGGTCGGCACCATGGGGTTCTGCCTCGGCGGACGGCTGGCCTTCATGATGGCCACACAGTCCGATGCCGATGTGAACATCTCCTATTACGGCGTGGGCCTGGACGGGCTGCTGGGCGATGCCGGCAACATCAAGGCGCCGCTGCTGCTGCATATCGCTGAGCGCGACCGCTTCGTGCCGGCCGAGGCGCGGGAGAAGATCCTGGCCGGGCTTGCGGGGAAGAAGGACGTGGCCGCGCATGTCTACCCGGGCGTGGACCATGCCTTCGCGCGCATGGGCGGCCATTCCTGGGATGGGCGCGCCGCCACCATCGCCAATGGCCGCACGGCGGAGTTGCTGGCGCGCGTTCTGGGCTGAGCAGGTGCCTGGGGCGGAAAGTACCTCCGCCCCTCTCCGCCTTACTCGCCGCCCAGCCGGGCGTCGATCCAGTCCCGCCGCGTCAGGCGATACAGCACGTGCTTACGCATCGGATGGTCTTCCGGCAGGCGGGGGTGGTCGAAACTGCCATCCCGCGCCATGCCCAGCCGCTCCATCAGCCCCCAGGAGCGGAGATTGTCCGGAATGGTGAAGGCCACGATTTCCGGCAATTGCAGCGGGCCGAAGCCATGGGCCAGCGCGATGCGCGCCGCCTCTTCCGCATAGCCCTGCCGCTGATGGGCCCGCGCCAGCCGCCAGCCGATTTCGACGGCCGGCGTGAAGTGCGACTCCCATGGGATGCGCGCCAACCCGCACAGGCCGATGATGCCCGGCTCCGCATGCCGCTCGATGGCCCAGAACGAGAACCCATGCTCCTGCTGATGCGCGTTGATGCGGTCCATGAAGCTGTCGGACTCCGCCCGGTCCAGCGGCTTGGCGAAGTAACGCATCACCTCCGGGTCGGCGTTCATCGCCGCGAACGCTTCGCGGTCCGCCTCCCGCCACGGGCGCAGGTGGATGCGGGGACCTTGCAGGATGGGGGGCTCTTTCGACATGGGCCGCATGTTAGCGTCATGCCGGGCGGCGGCTACCCCCCCCTCGCCTCCGCGCCAGATCGGTCTATGCTGGGCGGTGAAGGAGGAAACCGACCTATGAATGACAGCCCGTTCCCATCCGATATCGCCAGCGCCACGGAAGGCAAGGGCCTCGCCCGCTCGCCCGGCGCGCTGGCCGGGCTGAAGGTCGTGGACCTGACCCGCGTTCTGGGCGGCCCCTACTGCACGATGATCCTTTCCGACCACGGTGCCGAGGTCATCAAGATCGAGCCGCCGCAGGGCGATGAGGTGCGCGAATGGGGCCCTCCCTTCCATGAAGGTGCGGCCAGCTACTTCATTGGCGTGAACCGCAACAAGCAATCCATCGCGCTGGATCTCTCGAAGCCGGCGGGGCGGGAAGTGCTGCTGCGCCTGCTGGAAGATGCGGACGTGCTCGTGGAGAACTACAAGCCCGGCGCCATGGAGAAATGGGGCCTCGGCTATGAGGACGTGCTGCGCCACCGCTTCCCGAAGCTGGTGCATTGCCGCGTCTCAGGCTTCGGTGCCGATGGCCCGCGCGGCGGCCTTCCGGGTTACGATGCCATCATTCAGGCGATGGTCGGGCTGATGTCCATCAACGGCTCGCCGGAAAGTGGCCCGACCCGCATGGCGACGCCCGTCGTCGATCTGGCAACGGGGCTGTATTCCGCCATCGGTATCCTGATGGCGTTGCAGGAGCGGGCAAAATCCGGCCAGGGGCAGTATGTCGATATGACGCTGCATGATTGCGGCATGGCGCTGCTGCACCCCCAGGCGGCCAACTACCTGCTGAACGACAAGCGCCCCAAGGCGACCGGCAATCCACACCCCAATATCTCGCCCTATTCGAAATTCCGCACAGCCACCTGCGAGATTTTCGTTGCCTGCGGCAACGACCCGGCCTTCCGCAAATTCTGCGCCTTCCTGGATCTGCCGGACCTTCCTGCCGACCCGCGCTTCCTGACCAATGGCGACCGTGTGGTAAACCGCGATGCGCTGACGGCCATTCTGGAAGCCAAGCTGGCCGAGGAGGACGGGCATGAATTCTGCGACCGGCTGCTGGCCATCGGCCTGCCTGCCGGGCCGGTGCTGCATGTGGATGAGGCGCTCTCCCAGCCCCACACGGCCCACCGCGAGATGGTGACCGAGCTGGGCGATTTCCGGGCCCTCGGCACCCCCATCAAGCTCTCCCGCACCCCCGGCGGCACCCGCGCCAAGCCGCCGAAGTTCAACGAGCATGGCGAGCAGGTCCTCTCCCGCCATGGCTTCTCCGCCGAGGAAATCGAGGCGCTGAAGCAGGATGGGGTGCTGGTTCAGCAGCGCCGCTGAACCAGCCGGGCCTCAGGCGGCGCGTACCAGCCCGAGGAAGCGGTCCACCTTCGCCCGCAGGGTATTGGCGTGATCGTTCAGCTCGCGGGATGCGGCGCGCACCTGCTGCGCCGCCTCGCCGCTGACATCGGCGGCCTGGCGCACCGCGGCCGTGTCACGCGAGACGGCCGAGGCCGCCTCGGCCGTACCGGCCACATTGCGGGCAATTTCCTGCGTGGCCGCCCCTTGTTCCTCTACGGCGGCGGCAATGGCGGCGGCGGTCTGGTCGATTTCCGCTACCACCAGGCCGATGCCACGGATGGCCTCCACCGCCTGGCTGGTCACGCCCTGAATGGCGCCCACCTGCTGGCCAATCTCCTCCGTCGCCTTGGCCGTCTCGCTGGCCAGATTCTTCACCTCGCTGGCCACCACGGCGAAGCCCTTGCCGGCCTCGCCCGCCCGCGCGGCCTCGATGGTGGCGTTCAGCGCCAGCAGGTTGGTCTGGCCTGCGATATCCGCAATCAGCCTCACCACATCGCCGATCTTGTTGGCGGTATCGGCCAACTCCCGCACCGTGCGGTCGGTCCGTTCGGTCTCCGCCACGGCGCGGCGCGAGACCTCCGCGGAACGGCTGACCTGACGGTTGATCTCGGCAATGGAGGCCGCGAGCTGCTCGGTGGCCGCGGCAGCTGTCTGCGCATTGGCGGAAGCGCCCTGGCAGACATCGGCCAGCGTCGTGGTCAGCCGCGCGCCTTCGCTGGCGGACTGGCTCATCTCGTTGGCCGTGCCATCCAGCCGCTCGGCGGAGTTGCGGACGCTGTTCAGCACCTCCTGCGTCTCATCGCCAAAGCTGTTGACCAGCGCGTCCAGCCGGCGTGCACGTTCCTTCTGCGTGCCATCCAGCGCCGCCTGTTCGGAGGCCAGCCGCTCCCCTTCCCGCACCTTCGCGCGGAACACTTCCAGGGCGCGGGCCATGGTGCCGATTTCATCCTTGCGCTGCTGGTCCGTCACCTCGGTCTCCAGCGCGCCATGCGTCATGCGGTCCATGGCGCTGGCCAG
The DNA here is from genome assembly GCA_000245075.1 of Acetobacteraceae bacterium AT-5844. Taxonomy (GTDB): domain Bacteria; phylum Pseudomonadota; class Alphaproteobacteria; order Acetobacterales; family Acetobacteraceae; genus Pseudoroseomonas. The sequence goes on along the minus strand of JH599975.1, from coordinate 6,637 downwards.
GCGCAGGATGGGCCGGCTGACGCTGGAGATGAGCGAGAAGCCCAGTGCCACGGCCAGCGCGGTTCCCAGCACGGCCAACACGCCGACCAGCCACACCGCGCCGGCATAGGTTGCCTGGGAGTGGGCCATCAATGCCCCGGCATCCGTGGCCGTATAGACCCGCAGCGCTTCCAGGGCCTGATGCAGCCGCATGAAGCTTCGGCCGGCATCCGCATCCACGCTCGCCACGGCTTCCGCATGCCGGCCGGCGGCACTGAGGCTGAGCTGGTTGGCCCCGACCTCGGCATATCCCCGCCAGGCGGCCAGAAGCTCGTCGAACAGAGCCCGCTCACGATCGCTGCCGACCAGAGGGCGATATTGGCTGATGACATTCTCCACCGCCGGGCGCAGCGTTTCCGGATTCGGGGCGTTCGCCGCAGCTTCCGGCCGCAGCACGCGCAGCAGCACGCCCATGCGGTAACGCTGAGCGGAGTCGGTGATCTCCGCGAGCATGCTGATGCCGTGCAGGCTGGTGCCACTGATGCGCTCGGCCACGCCTTGCACGCTGCCGAGGCGCTGCAGCGCGAAGCCGCCAAGCCCGACGAAGGCCAGCAGCAGAATGGCGAGCGATGTCGCGATACGTATGCGCAAGGTCATGGCGGCGCTTCCGGACAGATTGAGGCCTGCGCTTTGTAGGCACAAAGCGTGAAAAACCGGTTTCCACCTGCGAAACTTCCGACCGCGGCTGAAAGCGGCACGCTGATCAGGCTTTATTCACACGCTTGAAGGAAGGTCCGGTGCCGAAACGGCAAAAGGACTTTCGCAGTGGCCGTGCAAGCCAGCGGCACAGTGCCCGCCTCCATTCTGGAGAACAACCGGCCCGGCGACTGGGTGGCAACATTGGTGCTGTCCGGGGCCACAGGGGCGCTGGAGGTTGCGCTGACAGGCGCGGCGGCCGAGTTGTTCACCGCGACTCTGCGGGGAAACAAGGTCACCATCGTTCCATCCCGCGCGCTCGACAGGGAAGCTTATCCGGCGGGCGCCGATCCGGTTCTGACCTTCGGCCTGTCCGTGAAGTTGCCGAGCGGTTGGCAGGGTACGGGGCAAAGCTGGGCTGTCACCCTGCAAGGGGTGGACGATACGCCGCCACACGAGTTGGTCTTCACCTCCGGCGGCAAGGTGCTGGAAAACGACATCGGTGCGGAAATCGGCACCATCCAGGCAAAGGATTCCGACACACCGGACGCTAACCTGACCTACAGCGTGGTCTGGCCGGATTCGGCGTGGTTCGAAATCATCGGCCGCACGCTGAAGCTGCGCGAGGGGGTGGATCTCCTGCGAGAAGGCGGCAAGGTCCGCGAGGTGATGATCGAGGTATCCGACGGCCGGCAGAGCGCGGCCTTCGCATTGCCGGTCCAGGTGCTGAACGTCACCTCGGAAGATGATACGCCGGCCCCGCCTCCTGTCCTGCCGCCGCCTCCGCCCCCACCCGTTCCGCCGGTTCCGCCCGTTCCACCGGTTCCACCCGTCCCGCCCGTCCCGCCCGTTCCACCGGTTCCACCCGTTCCACCGGTTCCACCCGTGCCACCGCCGCCACCGGAACTGCCACCACCGCCACCGGAACTGCCACCACCGCCACCACCGCCTTCCGGCGAGGAAACTCCTACGCCAGACCCGCTGGAGGTGGGTGAAACGCAGCACGGGGTCACGCGCCTCTCAGTGAGTGAGGTCAGCGCCCTGCGCTTCGTGTGGGAAGCCGAGCGTATCGTCACCGGCCCTGATCATCTGACCCAGTTGGCCTTCGCCGATGGGCATACGGTCTGGGTCGGGCCGGTGGTACGGATCGATTTCCTGAACGGTCATATCGACTTCGCCGGCGATTCCGCCGCCGCGCAGGTCGTGCGGGTCTACGCCACCCTCCTGGCCCGGCCACCGGACAGCGTGGGCCTGACCTATTGGGTGGAGCAGATGGCGCAGGGCGTCTCGCTGGCTAAGGTCGTCGAAGGCTTCTTCGGCAGCCATGAATTCATCACCCGCTTCGGCGGCCTGACGGATGAGGCGCTGGTGGTGAATCTGTACCGGGAAGCGCTGGGGCGGGAACCGGATGCCGCCGGCCTTGCCTATCACATCGGTACGCTCCGCGATGGGCTCGACCGGGCCCAGGTGATCGTCAATTTCGTGGCAAGCCCTGAAGCAGCCAGGATCTTCGAAGCCGAGAATCTCGCTGGCGTCTGGGTCGCGGATAGCCGGAAGACACTCGTGGGCATGGCCTATGACGCGGTCTTCGATCGTCCGCCGGAGCAGGAGGGGCTGGACTATTGGACCGGGCGCCTGGCCCAGGGCATGGATGTCCGCACCCTGGTTGAAGCCATCGCCGGCAGCGCAGAATTCCAGGCGCTGCATGCCCATGAGACCAACGCCGAATACGTCGCCTCCATCTATCGCAGCACGCTGGAGCGGGAACCTGAGGCGGCGGGCCTTGCTTACTGGACGGCGCAACTCGCCAGCCACGCGATGGACCGCATCGACGTGGTCCTGCGCATCGGCATCTCGGACGAGCAGCGGGATCAGTTCAGCGCCCAGCCGCATGGAGATGCCTTTTTAGGGTGAGAAAAGCGTGGCAGCGCCCGATTTACTTGCGACTTATTCTCATTTTCGGCAGCCTGGGTACAGCGCCCCCTCCACAAGGGAGAAACCTGCCATGGCGACCCACGGACTACCCACCTGGCCCTGGACCGATGTCGAGATCGAGAGCCTGCCGCCTCCCGAGACGCTGCTGCTGGAAGCCATGCGGCGCTGGGCCTGCGCGGCACGGCGCGGTCTCCCGCCGATGAATGCCTGCCGCCTTCCCCTGGTGGCGGAGGAAGTCGCCGAGGCTGCCTATCCGCTGGATGGTGTGCTGCGCGTGCGCGGGCGGCATGCCTTTACCATCGCCTGCCCTCTCCATGGCCGGCTGGTGGGCGATGAGCCCGCCTTGCTACTGGCCTTCTCCCTGGCCCAGCGGGGCCCGAGGCGGGAGGCGCTGGCGGCGTTCCTGCGCCTGCTTCCCCCTGCGGGCGCCTATACCGCCATGGGCTATGCCATCACCCTGGGAATGGCCTTTCGCCGCGCAGGCCTTCTGCTGTCCAACCCTTTGCGCTGACATGAAAAAGGGGGCCGAGGCCCCCTTTGTCGTTCACGCCTTGGGCAGGATCTGCGCCGGGCCCGGTTGCCAGCGCACCTCGCCCGGGGTGCCGCAGCCATCGCAGACCGGCACCCATTCCGCATGCACCTTGCCGCAATGGCCGCAGCGCCAGCGGGGCTCAGAGGGCGCAGCGGTCGCGGCGCGCAGCCACTTGGCCTCCGCGGCACGGCCCACCGCGCTGTCGCCGTGTTCTTCCTGCTCCAGCTCGACCAGCAGCAGATAGGCGCGGGCATCGGCGGTGCCATCGGCCACCAGGGCTTCCAGCTCCTGCCGTGCGCGGCCGGTCAGCGAGGCCGCCAGGGCCGTGCGGGCCAGCAGCAGGCGGCTCTCCGGGTGGTTGCGGGTGGTGTGGACCAGTTGCTCCGCCATCTTCACGCGCGTCAGCGGGTCGGTCTCATTGCTCAGATAAGCCACCGCGATATCCGGGTGCGGTGCCGCGGCCCAACCCTGCTCCAGCACGCTGCGCGCCTTGCGGTCCGAGCCCGCGGCCTTCAGGCGGAGGGCATGGGCGATGGCGGCGGGCGAGAAGGCCGGGTCGGCCTGGAAGGCCTGCCGCTCCAGCTCGGCGGCGTTGACGGGGTCCCGTTCCTGCCGTGCGGCGGCGAGGGCCAGCGGTGCGCGCGGTGCCTGCGGGCCGGCCAGGGCCAGCGCCTCCCGCCAGTCCTGCGTCTTCTGGGCCAGCAGGGTACGCTCTTCGCGCAGCCAGGCGGTGCCGGGCTGAGCAGCCTCCGCTTCCCGCGCCAGTTGCTTGGCGATGACCCAGTCCTGCTTCTGGATGGCCTGACGCAGCAGCCCACGCAGGCCGAGGAAGCGCGCATCCTCCCGTTCACTCAGTGCGCGAAAGGCCTCGGCGGCCCCTTCCTCGCTACCGGAGAGGCGTTCGGCCTCGGCGGTCAGCAGCAGCACCTGGGGCTTGTCGCCCAGCAGGGTACGGGCGCGGCGGATTTCCAGCACGGCGGTGTCGGCGGTGCCGGCGGCCAGCGCCACCAGGGCACGGGTCAGCGCGGCCTCACCCTTCTCGCGGTTGCGGGCCTCGCGGCGGGCGCGCATACGGGCGGGCCAGCCACGGACCCAGCGTACCGTCGCCAGCAGCGTGTGCAGCACCAGGAACAGCACCGCCAGCGCCACCAGCAGGATCGGCAGATCCAGCCCGATGAAGGTGTCGCCCACGCGCACTTCCACCGTGCCGCCCAGGCGCATCAGCGCCCAGGCAATGCCGACGGTTACGGCGCAAAGCAGCAGCAGCCAGAGAGCGCGGCGCATCAGCCCTGCCCTCGCGGCGCGGCCATCAGTTCACCGAGGGCACCACGCGCTTCCATCAGCCCCTTCGCCTGGGCGATCCACCCCGCCATCGGGGCACGGACCGATTCCGGCAGCCCTTCCACTTTCTGCACCGCAGCCGCGATGTCGCCGGCATTCAGCGCCTGGCGAGCGCCTTCCAGCTCACCGCTGACGGCATCGCCCCAGACCACCGTCTCGCCGCGGCGGATGGTGACGAGGTTGGAGAGCCGGGTGGCCGCCGCTTCCAGCACGCCCTGGCCTTCGGTGGCGGGCTCGGCGGCCGCGCGCGCGGCGCGGGCCGCTTCCTCGAAGGACAGGCGTAGCGAGGCCATGGTAGGCGGCGCGGCGGTGCTGTAGCGCTCGAGAGCCGGCGGCGGCGTGCCGGGCAGGCCGGCCAGTGCGGCGCCCAGTGGCTTGCCGGCTTCCAGGGCCGTGGAAATGGCGGTGGAGGCCACCAGACGGTTCAGCCGCTGCTCGGCCGCGACGATGCGGGCCTCACGCTGCTCCAGCGCGGTGAAGCGGGCATTGAACTGCTGCTGCAAGGTATCCGCCTGCTGGCGCGCGGCCTGTTCGGCGGCGGCCAGGCGCTGTTGCACCGTGCCCTCCAGCGCCGACAGCTTCGGCGCCAGCGCGGCCTCGGCCGCAGCGACACGCTGCGCGAGCTGGGCCTCGGCGCCGGTGATGCGCTGGGCAAGGGCACGCTCGCTTTCCGCGATCTGCGCGTCAGCACGGCGCTGCTGGTCGGCCAGAGCACCTTCTTGCCGGTCCAGCCGGCTCCGAAGCGTATTGAGGGCTTCCAGCGAGACCGGCTCACGCTCGCGCAGGGCGGTTTCCAGCGCCCCCAGCCGCTGGTCGGCCCGCTGCAGGGCCGGGCCCTGCCCCTCTACGCGGGCCAGCCGATCCGGGAGTGGAGCAAGGGCATTGAGGCGGGTCTCCAGCGCATCCAGCCGCGCCGGGTCTATGGTCTGGACAGGGCGGCTGGCGACGATGGCCCAGGCGCCGAGGAGAACAACGAGGCCAATGCCAGCGGCCGCCGGCAGAATCCACCGGTCCCGATCCCGGCGGGGCGGCGGCGGCGGCGGAGGAGGAGGGGCAGAACGAGGGCCGACGGGGCCATTGCCGCCCGGCGGTACGCTGCCGGGGCGCGCAGCAGGCGTGTCCGTCACGGCTTCAGCCGCTTTCGCGCCAGCGGATGGCGTAGCTGTGGCATCAGGCGCTGGGGCCGCGGCCTGGGCGGGCGTGGTGGGACCAGCAGGCGGCACAGTTGCGCCGGACTTCAGAGGCACCGACGCGGCGGCGGGGCCAGTGGCGCCCGGGGTTGGCGTGCCCGAAGCGGCCGGGCCTGAAGTGGAGGTGCCCGAAGCGGATGCATCCGAGGCGGATGGGCTCGAAGCAGATGTGCCCGGAGCTGGCGTGGCCGGAGCTGGCGTGGCCGGGCTCGCGGCCGCCGGGGCGTCGTTCCGCCCCTTGTTGCGCCGCTGGTCCTGCCCACCCTTGGAGGGGTTGGAACCGGGGCTTCCTTTTGACGTATCGCTCATCTCTCTCCTGCCCCTTGCTCAATGGCCGTAGCGGCCGTGTGCGGCGCCGGGCCCAGCAGGGCCAGCAGCGCCATCGGATCGGGCGCCGGGGTAGCATGAATCGCCCCCCAGGGCATGCCCGCCAGTGCCGCCGCGATACGCTCCGAAAGCGCGAACGCGGCCACATGACCCACGGTTTCCGCCAAACCCGCCCGCCGCAACAAGGCCACGGTCACGCTGGCCGATCGTGGTGAAAAGAACAACGCCGCGCGGATTTCTCCCGCTTGTAACGCGGCCACCGCCTCGGGCGGCAGCGAATCGGCCGGCCGGGCCGCATAGACGACGCGGCGGCGTACCACGAAACCGCGTCGCCGAAGCTGGGCGGAGAGTTCCAGACTGTAACCGCGCCCCACCGCGAGCAGCAGCGGTCCCTTCTTCGGGTCCAGTGTGGCGGCAGCACGCTCCACCAGGGAAGCGGCGTCTCCATCGGCGGCGTCGATTTGCGTGAAGCCCGCGGCGCGCGCCTCCTCTCCGGTGCCCTGCCCGACGGCCAGCACAGGTGTGGTACGGGCAACGCCCGGCAGGGCCCGGGCGGCGGCACGGCTGGGCAAGAGCACCGCCTGCGCCGGCGCCGTGAGGCCCGGTGGCGGCGGCAGAGGTGCCAGCACCAGCGCGG
>JH599974.1:47999-211403 GCA_000245075.1 Acetobacteraceae bacterium AT-5844 | reverse complement strand
GTGAAACGGCGTCGGCGCAATCGGAAAGACACCGCGGGAGTTGGGGCCGAGGGCCATGAGTCATCCTCCAGTTTTCGTCGGCCCATCATCCAGCGGCTGTGATGCTGGTAAATCGGAGGTTTCCCGTCTTCAATCGACGGAAAATCCGAATTTTGGTAAGGCGGACTCTGCCTTCACCCTGAGTGACGGAAGCTGATGAACACCCGTTTCCTCGCTACCCTTTGCGCCGTCGCCGAAGCCGGGTCTCTGGCGGGGGCCGCGCGGCGCCTGAACCTCGCCAACGCCTCGGTCAGCGAGCAGATCGCGGCTCTGGAGAAGGAGCTGCACGCGCGGCTGATTGTCCGGCGGGGCCGCAACGTGGTGTTGACTGAGGCCGGACAGGCCATTCTGGAAGCGGCCACCGACATCCTGACGCGGGTGGAGGCGCTCCGGCCCCTGGCGCAGCTGGGCCAGCCGAGCGGCCTGCTTCGCGTGGGATCGATTTCCACCTCCCTGGTCAGCATCGTCCCGCCCGCGCTGCGCTGGATGGCGGAGCGTCATCCGCGCATCGAGATGAAGGTCTTACCCGGCACCTCGGCGCTGCTTTACCGCATGCTGGAGGTAGGGGAGCTGGACTGCGCGCTTGTCGTCGAGCCCCATTTTACACTGTCTAAAGGACTCGCCTGGCAGCCGGTACGGCGGGAGCCGATGACCTTGCTGGCGCCCGCCAGCCTGCCGGGTGAGACGCCGGAAGTGCTGCTGCGCGCCGCCCCCCTGATTCGGATGGACCGCGAAGCCTGGACCGGGCGCCTGGTCAACCGATACTTGCGGGACCAGAACTTCGCAGTCCGGGAATTGTTCGAGCTGGATGCCCAGGAGGCAATTGTCATCCTGGTGGCGCAGGGGCTGGGCGTGACGCTGCTGCCGGATTGGGGCATCCTACCCCCGGCGGGCGCCGAGCTGCGTCGCATCCGCGTCGGGCAGGGAGCCTATGACAGGATGATCGGGCTGGTCATGACGCGCGGAGCGCGGGAAAGCCTGGCGCGCATATTTGCCGGAGCGCTGGAAGCGGCCGCCGAGAAGTCTTTAGCAGCGCGTGAGATAGGCACTGCAAGGAACTAATTTTAAAGTATTTCTGGTGCGGGAGCGGATAGAATAGCGTCGGGCCGTAGGGCGATTCACCGGTAGCTGGCGAGGAAGGAGGGACCGCGTGGGCGAGGCGAGAGCAGGCGAGGGCACGGTGGATGTGGTCTTCGATGGCCATGTCATCGCTGCGAACCAGGGCGTCTCCCTGCTTCAGGCCTGGATCGCGGCCGGGCTGCCGCTGACGGAGAATGCCGGCTGCATGGGGCAGGGAGTATGCGGTGCATGCCGCGTGCTGGTGCGCAGGCCGGGCGAGCGCCTGGCGGGCACGGCCCTGGCCTGCGAAACCAAGGCGGAAGCCGGGATGCAGGTCTCCTTCGTGGACCATTTCCCCGCCCGGCGGCCCCATCGGTATGCGCTGGAGAGCCTCACCGATAGCTGGTCCATCGCCGAGCAGATCGATACCGTCTTCCCAGAGGCGAAGCACTGCCGGCATTGCAGTGGCTGCGACCGCGCTTGCCCCAAGGGTATACCGGTACAGCGGATGGTGAATCTGGCGGCCGAGGGCCAGGTCTTCGCCGCCGCCGAGCTGTTCGACGCCTGCGTGATGTGCAACCTCTGCGTAGCCGCCTGCCCCGAGCATATCGACCCGGCGCATCTGGGCCAGTTCACGCGACGGATGCATGCCGCGCTGACTTTGCGGCCCGCCGATCTGATGCAGCGCTTGCGGCAGATCGAGGCAGGCGAACAGCGCATCGATCCCGAGGCGCCGGGCACCTATCCGCCGGCTCACGCATGAGCGCCGGCATCTCTTTCCCGGAAGCGCTTGCCGCCTGGGCTGCCGCGGCCCCGGCGCCAGAGCGCGACTGCACGCTCCCGGTGCCGGAACTTCTCAAGATTTTTCATCCGGACCATCGCGCGGGTGGGATGGTGACGCTGGCGGCGGGCGCCAGCGCCGGGACGGCTTGCCCAGTGGAGCTGGCAGCGCTGCTGCAATCGGATGCGCTGCTGGAAGATGTCGATCTTGCCGGCACGCATATCCTGGATGCGGACGTCCTGATTCTGGGCGGCGGCGGCGCGGGCTGTGTGGCGGCGCTGGCGGCGGCCCGGGCGGGAGCGCGAGTGCTGATCGCTGCCAAGCTGCGCCTGGGCGATGGCAATACGGTAATGGCTGAAGGTGGTATCCAGGCTGCCATCGGCGCCGAGGACAGCCTGCAGCGCCATTTCGAGGACACGCTCCGCGCCGGGCATTTCGCCGCCGACAAGGCGGTAGTGGCCGCGCTGGTGGAAGACGGCCCTGACGCCATCCGCTGGCTGATTCAGCAGGGCATGAGCTTCGACCTGACGGATGAGCGGCAGCGCATGGGTGGCACCTTGCTGCGCAAGAAGCCGGGCGGCGCCACGGCGGCGCGGCTGCTCTCCTATCGCGACTTCACCGGCCTGGAGATGATGCGGGCGCTGCGCGAGGCGGTGCTGCTACAGCCTGGCATCGCTGTGCTGGACCGCCATCCGGCTGTGGAATTGCTGACGGATGATCGTGGGCGGTGTGGCGGCGCGGTATTGCAGGATCTGGGGCGGGGCCGGCTGGTTCTGGCGCGTGCCGGGGCCACGGTTCTGGCGACCGGCGGTGCGGGGCGGCTGCATCTGGCGGGTTTCCCGACATCCAATCACTACGGCGCCACGGCCGATGGGCTGGTACTGGCCTATCGGGCCGGTGCCCGGCTGCGGGAGATGGACAGCTTTCAGTATCATCCCACGGGCATTGCCTGGCCAGGCCACCTGGAGGGCATGCTGGTCAGCGAGGCGGCCCGCTCCGCAGGGGCGCGGCTTATCAATGGTCGGGGTGAACGCTTCGTGGCGGAGCTGGCGCCGCGTGATGTGGTCGCCTCCGCCATGCTGCGGGAGATGGTGGAAGGGCGGGGCATCGTTCGGGATGGGCAATTGGGACTGTTCCTCGATACGCCGAGCCTGGAGCGCGAGCAGCCAGGAATCCTGCAGAAGCGGTTGCAGACGCTATCTCATCTCGCGCACCGGGCGGGGATCGATCCGGCAGGGGAGCCCTTCATGGTGCGGCCCACGCTGCATTACCAGAATGGCGGCGTGGCCATCGATTCGAGGGCACGCACCAGCCTGCCAGGCCTGCTCGCCGCCGGTGAGGTGACGGGGGGCCTGCACGGCCGCAACCGCATGATGGGCAATGCGCTGCTGGAGCTGGTGGTCTTCGGCCGCCGCGCCGGCGCCATGGCCGCGGTCGATGCGCGACAGGAGCGTCCGCGCAATCTGGGGCTGAACCATCTGGCGGGGTGGCGGCGTGGGTTGCTTGCCGCCGGGCTCGGACTGGAGGGCAAAGGGCCTCTGCTGTTTCCGTCTTACGGCAATATCACGGCGGCGGCGCTGAAGGGCCGGGCGGCATGAAAGTGCTGACGAATCCGGCGCTGTGCGTCGGTGCCGATCTGCCGGCCTGGCTGGCGGCCGGGGGTGGAACGGGCCTTTCCCACGCCCTGGCCGAACCGGATGCGATTATTCCCCTGCTGGAGGCCGCGGGATTGCGGGGCCTGGGTGGTGCCGGCTTCCCGACGCATCGCAAATGGGCATCCGTCGCCGCGCAGCCGGGGCCGGAGCGCTGGATCATCTGCAACGGCAACGAGGACGAGCCGGGCACCTTCAAGGATCGCTTTCTGCTGGCCGAGGCGCCGCATCAGGTGATCGAGGGCGCGCTGATCGCCGCCGTCGCGGTGAAGGCGGCGCAGGTGGTGCTCTACGTCAATCCGCGTGAAGACACGGCGGTGCGGGCCTGCCGGGCCGCCGTGGACGCCTGGATGGCGCATCCGCTGGCGGAGGCGGTATCCGCGGCCATCGGCGCCAGATTGGCGCTACGCGTGATGGAAAGCTCCGGCCTCTATATTGGCGGGGAGGAAACGGGAGCGGTCTCCAGCGTCATGGGCGGCTTCCCCTTTCCACGCCTGAAGCCGCCCTTTCCGGTGGAGCATGGGGTGGGCGATGCGCCCACCCTGATCAACAATGTCGAGACGCTGGCGCAGGCCACGCATATCCTGTGGCATGGCGCCGAATGGTACCGGGCGCTGGGCCTCGGCGATGCGGTCGGGACCAAGCTCTATTCGCTCTCTGGCGATGTGCTGCGACCAGGGCTGCACGAATTGCCCATGGGCACGCCCTTGCGGGAACTCGTCTTCGGGCAGGGCGGCGGGATGCTGGCGGGCAAGGCGTTCAAGGCGGTGTTCACGGGCGGGCCTTCCAACACCCTGCTGACAGCTGCCGATCTCGATGTGCCGCTGGATTTCGAGAATGTCCGCGCGCGCGGTTCACGCCTGGGCACCGGCGCGATGATCGTGGTGGGCGAGGGGACCAGCATCCTGCGCAAGACGGCCGAGTATGTGGCCTTCTTTGCCGCCAGTTCCTGCGGCCAATGTCCGTCCTGCAAGATTGGGACACATCAGGTGTCGCGTATCCTGGAGCGTCTGGAAAGTGGTGCTGGACGCGTGGATGATTTGACGGCGCTGGAGAATCTGGCGCGCATGCTGCCGGGGAGCGGCCGGTGTGGGCTGGTGGATGGTGCAGCGACAGTGCTGGCCAGTTCGCTCGCTACCTTCAGGCAGGAATATGAAGCGGCACTTCCGTCGGACTGAGCCGCAGCGGAGATGAGGGCGGGCGTGATGCCCGCCCTGCCGCCTCAGGGCATGAACTGCCCGCCATTCACGTTCAGAACCTGCCCGGTGATGTAGCCGCTGCAGGCATGGGACGCGAGGAAGAGGAAAGCCGGTGCGCATTCCTCAGGCTTTCCGAAGCGCCCCATCGGGATGCCTTTCGAGATATTGGCTTTCACTTCGTCGGATTTGTCCGCATGGAAGGCCGTGTCGAAGGTGCCGGGCGACACGGTGTTGAAGCGAATGCCATCCGCGGTGTGGAAGTTGACCCAGTTCTTCTGGATGTTGTGCAACCACGCCTTCGCGGCACCGTAGAGCGCGGCGCCGGGCCCGCCACCGACATCGGCCGCGATGGAGCCGACCAGAATGACGGAGCTGGTCTGGCCATCCTTCGCGGAAGCCTTCAGATGCGGCAGCGCCTCGCGCGTTACCGCCAGGGCGGAGAGGGCGTTGACGTCCATAACCGCGTCGAAGAATCCCTTGTCGATATCAGGCAAAGGCTTGCGCGCGACCAGGCCGCCCGCATTGTTGATCAGCACATCCATGCCGCCGAAGCGCTCGGTGAACTGGGCCACAAGCGAGGCGGCGCCCTGCTCGGTTCCCACATCGGCCTGGAAGAAAGCGGCCTCACCTTCGAGCGCGTTCAGCCGCGCCAGCGTCGCTTCGATATCGGCAGGCACGCGCCGGCCGTTGAGGCCGACCTTGGCGCCCATGCGCACGAAAGCCTCGGCAGCGGCGAGGCCGATGCCAAGGGTGGAGCCGGTGATCAGTACGCGCCGGCCCTTCAGATCCTGAAACATGACGATGCTGTGCCTCCCTTGGCTGCAGAATCCCACTGGAGAGAATGCTCCCAAATAGTGGGACTTCATTCCAATATGTGATTATGACGTAAAAGACACCTTGCCATATCGTCAAGATGCGAGCCTGACATAGGGTTAACTCCCACTATTTGGGATATGCATCATGTATTTGACACAAGACTTCGGCACCCATAAGCAGGCGCCGGATCGCAACGAGGTCATGGGTGCCAAGGGTCACGGATAAGCAGGAGAGTGCGGCCTCTGCCGGTGCCGGCACGCAGACCCTGCTGCGCGGCCTGAAAGTGCTGGAATGCGTGGCGGCCGGGACCCATGACGTACAAGGCATCGCCGCCGTGCTGGGCACGCCGCGCAGCACGACGCATCGCATCCTCAGCAGCCTCGTTGCCGCGCGTTACCTGCACCATCTGCCGCATCGGGGCTATCTGCTGGGCCCCATGCCCATCCATCTGGGCAATCGCGCGCTGGAGCAGCGCCCCCTCGTGGCCATTGCCCGCCCTCATTGCGAGGCGCTGTCGAGCCAGACGGGAGACACGGTCCATCTCGGCGTCATCGACGGCAACGAGGTGGTCTATCTGATCAAGCTCTCTGCCACGCGTGGTTTCGAAATGCGTTCCCGCGTGGGCCAGCGCATGCCGCTGGCGACGACAGGGCTGGGCAAGGCGCTGATGCTGGGCCTGCCCGAACAGCGCTGGCGCGTGCTCTACGATGATGTGGCGGCGCTCAGCAGGCAGAGCCCCGAGCGGCCGCCCTTGCCGGAATGGCCGCTGTGGTCGGAGCGGATGACTGCCTACAAGCAGCGCGATCTGGTCTTCGATCTTGAGGAAAACGAGGTCGGCATCCGCTGCGTGGGTGCGCCGGTCCGGGACATGGGGGGCAGGGTGGTGGCCGCTATCAGCGTGGCCAGCGCCATCCCTTTCATGCCGGAGGAGCGGCTGGAACAGGTGGCGCCCGTGGTGCGCGCCGCAGCGGATGCCGTGTCACGAGAATTGGGTTGGACTGGATGAGTGATATGAACCCCGCCCTGATCGCACTCGACTGGGGCACGTCCAGCCTGCGCGGCTTCCTCATGGATTCGCGCGGCGGGACGCTGGAGCAGCGGAACAGTCCACACGGCATCACCAACCTTCCCGAACCGGGCGTGCCCGGATTCGAGGCGGCGTTCGAGGCGATGTGCGGTGCGTGGCTGGACCGCTGGCCACACCTGCCCGTGGTGGCCGGCGGCATGGTTGGTAGTAACCAGGGCTGGAAGGAAGCGGGCTACGCGGCCTGCCCGGCCGATGCACAGCGCCTGGCCGCCGAAGCCGCCGAAGTCGCTACGAAGCGCGGCACCAGCGTGCTGATCGCTCCGGGCGTCATCTCCGCTCCCGATGGCGAGGCGCCGGATGTGATGCGGGGCGAGGAAATCCAGATCGCTGGTGCCCTGCTGGAGAATCCGGCCCTTGCCGCCCGCGCGCATTTCCTGATGCCGGGCACCCATTCCAAATGGGTGGATATCGAGGATGGCCGAATCATCCGCTTTGCCACCTACATGACCGGTGAGCTTTTCTCCGTGCTGTGCCGCCATTCCTTGCTCGGAAGGCTGATGCCGGAGGAAGAGGCGGAGACCAGTGTCGCCGAGGCCGCTTTTGAACGCGGCGTGGACATGGCGCGGAATAGCCGGCCCGGCGATCTGGCGCACCAGATCTTCGCCGCACGGACACTGGGCCTGACTCAGCAAGTTCCCGCTGCCGCCCTGAAGGATTTTCTCTCCGGCCTGCTGATTGGCCATGAGGTTGTCTCGGCCCTTGGGCGTGCCGCGAGCACGGGGGCGCCGCTGGCCCTGATCGGGGAGGGGGCGCTCTGCCGCCGCTATGCCGATGTGCTGGGCCGTCTCGGCGCTGCCCCGGCCATGCAACTCGGTAATACCGCGCCGGCCGGGCTGTTCCGCTTCGCCATCGCCGCAGGCCGTGTGGCCCCGGCGCAGGAGTCCGCATGATGAGCCAGACCACAATGCAGGACCGCTTCGATGCGGCCTTCGCTCAGCTCCCTCTTGTCGCCATCCTGCGCGGACTGAAGCCGGAAGAGGCGGAGCCGATGGCGACCGCGCTCTATGAAGCGGGCTTCCGCCTGATCGAAGTGCCGCTGAATTCCCCTCAGCCTTTCGACAGCATCGCGGCTATTCGCCGGTTGCTGCCGCAGGATGCGCTGGTCGGCGCCGGTACGGTGCTGAAGGTGGAGGATGTGGCGCGCCTGGAGCAGATCGGCGCCGAGCTGGTGGTCATGCCGCATGCCGACACGGCGGTGATTTCGGCCGCCGCCAGGGCCGGCCTGCTCTGCACGCCGGGTGTCGCGACGCCGACCGAAGCCTTCGCGGCCCTGGCCGCCGGCGCCGCGGCGCTGAAGCTGTTTCCGGCCGAGATGATCAACCCTTCGGTCGTGAAGGCCATCCGCGCCGTGCTGCCCTCCGGCACCAGGCTGCTGCCGGTTGGGGGCATCACGCCGGATACGATGGCACCCTTCCTGGAAGCTGGCGTTGCCGGCTTTGGCCTGGGCTCGGCCCTGTTCAAGCCAGGGATGAGCGTTGACGAGGTTGCGCAGCGCGCGCGGGCTTTCGTCTCCGCCTGGAAGACCCTGAAGGCCGCCTGACACCTTTCATCATCACCCGGGCGAGAAAGCCACAACGGGCGCAGACCCGTGTCTGGTCGCAATCTTCCTCTCCCGACCTTCGGGCTTTTACACGGCCCCTGCATCAAGGAGTGCGTTCCATGATCACCTACCGCAATCGTCTTCACCTGATCGCGGGCCTCGGCGGCGCCGCACTCTTCGGCACCAGGGCCGAGGCCGCCGCCAATTATCCGCGCCGCCCGATCGAGCTGATCGTGCCTTACGCCGCTGGCGGTGGCACGGACCTCGTGGCGCGCGCCTTCGCTGAATCCGCCAAGCCGCATCTCGAGCGGGCGATCGGCGTGGTGAACCGCCCGGGCGGGGGTGGCGCTGTGGGCCTCTCCGAAATCATGGCGGCGCGGCCGGATGGCTATAAGATCGGCCTCGGCACCGTCGAGCTGACGATGCTGCCGCATATGGGCCTTGTGCGCTTCAAGTCCGACGACTTCGTGCCCGTGGCGCGTCTGAACGCCGAACCCAGCGCCATCACGGTGAAGACGGATGCGCCGTGGCAGACGCTGCAGCAGTTCCTCGACTACGCCAAGGCCAATTCGGGCAAGCTGCGTGTTGGCAACTCCGGCACGGGCGCGATCTGGCACCTCGCCACCGAGGCGCTGGGCGACAAGATCGGCACCAAGTTCAATGCCATTCCCTATGACGGCGCCGCGCCGGCCGTGACCGCCCTGCTGGGTGGCCATATCGAGGCCGTGGCGGTGAGCCCCGCCGAGGTCAGCGCCCAGGTGCAGGCTGGCCAGCTGCGCATCCTCGGCGTCATGGCGGATGAGCGCCTGGCTGACTTCCCAGATGTGCCGACCTTCAAGGAAAGCGGCACGGATGTCGCCATCGGTACCTGGCGCGGCATCTTCGTGCAGAAGCGCGTGCCGCAGGATGTGGTGGATATCCTGCGCACCGCGGCGCGCGCGACGGCCAATGAGCAATCCTTCAAGGACACGCTGAAGAAGCTGAACCTGAACTGGGCCTATCTGGATGGTCCGGAATTCGCGCCTCAGGTGGAGCAGCAGAACGCCTTCTTCGGCGAACTGATGAAGCGGGTCGGCCTCGCCCGCTAAGCGGCCCGCCCCTTCGCCGCATGGCGGCGGAGGGGCTCAACCAGGAGAACCCCTCATGAGCAACTCGCCCACCGGGCAGGCCGAGGGTGCGCCCGGCCTGACCCGCTCCGACCGCCTCGCGCATCTCATCATCGTCGCGCTGCTCTGCCTGATTTCCGTCTCCACCATCTATACCTCGATGGGATTCCCGGGGCCGATGAGCCAGGCGGATGTTGGTCCTGGCCGTTTCCCGATCATCTATGCCGTCGGGCTTCTGGGCCTCACCCTGATCCTGCTGTTCCAGACATTGGCGAAGCCGGTGGTGAACAGCACCGATGCCGGCGAGGCGCCGCGTTATGGCCGGATCGCCGCCGGTATGCTGGCCATGCTGGTGATGCTGCTGGCGATCGGTACGCTCGGTTACTTCATCTGCGCCCTGGCGCTGATGGTGGTGCTCATGTTCCTGCTTGGGCAGCGCAGTCCGATCTGGAACCCCGTCATCGCGGTCTGCATCACCTCCGTGGTCTATTTCCTCTTCGACTACGGCCTGAACGTTCCGTTGCCGTCCGGCACCTTGTTCGAATAACCGCGCCCCGCATCTCACGGAACCATACTCCATGGAAAACCTGCAGTTGCTGATGGGGGGCGTGCAGACGCTGGCCTCGCATCCGACGGCCATTCTGCTCTCCGTCTTCGGCGTTGCCGTGGGCATCCTGATCGGCGCCTTGCCGGGCCTTACGGCCACGATGGGCGTCGCCATTCTGCTGCCCTTCACCTTCGGCATGGATCCCGTGTCCGGGCTGCTGATGATTTCGGGCGTGTTCTTCGGTGGTGTCTATGGCGG
The DNA here is from genome assembly GCA_000245075.1 of Acetobacteraceae bacterium AT-5844. Classification (GTDB taxonomy): domain Bacteria; phylum Pseudomonadota; class Alphaproteobacteria; order Acetobacterales; family Acetobacteraceae; genus Pseudoroseomonas. Next base: position 201,319 of record JH599974.1, on the reverse strand, counting down.
CTCGGTCACCGCCATCCTGCTGAAGATTCCCGGGACGCCCGCCGCCGCCGCAACGGCGCTCGATGGCTATGCACTGACCCAGCAGGGCAAGGCGGGCGTTGCGCTCGGCGTTGCCACGCTGTCTTCCTTTATCGGCGGCACCATCTCCGTGCTGTTCCTGATCTTTATGGCGCCGATCCTGGCCGGAATTGCCCTGAAGTTCAGCGCATCGGAATCCTTCGCGCTCGCCGTTTTCGGCCTGTCTATCATCGCCAGCATCTCTTCCGGCTCGATGGTGAAGGGGCTGATCGCCGGATTCCTCGGCCTGCTCGTGGCTTCCATCGGACTTGATCCGATGGGCGGCTTCCCGCGCTTCACAGGTGGCTACACCGAACTGTTCAGCGTGCCCTTCATCCCGGTGATGATCGGCCTGTTCGCCGCCGCCGAGGCCTTCAAGGCGATGGGCGAGAGCGAGGTCCTGAAGAAGACGACAGTTCGTATCGGCCGCATCCTGCCGAATTGGCAGGAGTTCCGCGGGCTGATCTGGACACTGCTGCGCTCCGCCGGCCTGGGCACCCTGATCGGTGTCGTGCCCGGCGCGGGTTCCGACATCGCAGCTTATGTCGCCTATAACGAAGCCAAGCGCTTCAGCCGCAACCCGGACAATTTCGGTAAGGGCGAGATGGCCGGCATCTCCGCCTGTGAATCCGGCGCCAATGCCTGCACGGGCGGCGCGCTACTGACCATGATGACGCTCGGTATTCCCGGTGACGCCGTGACCGCCGTGATGATGGGCGCGCTTACCCTGCAGGGCCTGCAGCCCGGCCCGCTGTTGTTCAAGGACCACGGCGACCTGGTCTTCACCCTCTTCGCCGGCATGCTGTTCTGCTACATCATGCTGCTGGTGCTGGGCCTCGGCTCGCTGCGCTTCATCGGCAAGCTGCTGACCATGCCGAAATCCGTGCTGACGCCGTTCATCCTCGTGCTCTGCATCGTCGGCACCTACGCCATCAACAACAGCATTTTCGATATCGGCATCATGCTGGCGGCCGGTATTGTCGGCTACTTCATGCAGCGTTGGGATTTCCCGGCTTCCCCGGTCGTGCTGGCGCTGATCATGGGCCCGATGGCCGAGGCGAATTTCCGCCGCGCGCTTTCCCTTTCCGACGGCAGCTATGACTTCCTTTGGACCCGCCCGATTACGGCTGGCCTGCTGCTGCTCGCGTTGATAACGCTGCTTTTGCCCATCATCCGCCAATGGCGCAAAGGCCAGGAAGGCGGAGCAGGGCGGGAGGTGAAAGTCTGATGCCTGATATCGTGGAGTTCGGCCCGGAATGCCTGGTTCCGGAGATCCGCAACGGCACGGGTGAGAGCCCGGTCTGGGACCCGCAGCGCAATTGCTGGTTCTGGATCGACATCCCCAATCGTGGCGTGCACCGCATGGATGCCGCGACGGGCGCCATCCGCAGTTGGCGGCTGGCGGAGGTGGTGGGCAGCATGGTCCTGCGGCCGGATGGCGGCATGGTCTGCGCCTGCACCACCGGCATCTTTGACGTGGGTCTGCCCGAGGAGCCGGGGGTGGAGGAGGCGGCGATGACGCTGCTGGCGCCCGTCACCCATCCGCGCCCCGGCATGCGGTTCAATGACGGCCGTTGCGACCGCAGCGGCCGCCTGCTGGTCTCCTCGATGGTCGGCGACATCTCGCTCGCCGACGCGGCCGGCCGCTGGTACGCCTTCAGCCGGGCCGAAGGTCTGCGGGAGACGGCGCTTCAGGGTATTCTGGTGCCCAATGGCTCCGCCTTCAGCCCGGATGGGCGGATCTTCTACAACTCCGACACGCATCCGAAGGGTCGCATGGTCTGGGCGTATGACTACGACCCGGATACCGGCACCCCCTTCAACAAGCGCATGTTCATCGACATGCGGGAGATGGTTGGCCGCCCGGATGGCGCGGCCGTCGATGTCGATGGCTGCTACTGGATCTGCTGCCTGGACGAAGGCTGCATCAAGCGCTTCACCCCAGCGGGCGTGCTGGACCGCATTGTGCGCGTGCCGATGCTGAAGCCGGCCATGTGCGCCTTTGGCGGTGCGGATGGTCGCAGCATGATGGTGACGTCGCTGAGCCGCGGCGGCGCGGATCTGGAGACCGATCCGCATGGCGGCCGGGTCGCTCTCTTCGAGATTGGCGTACAGGGGCTGTCGGAGCCTCGTCTGACGCGTTGACCACGGCTGCCGGTGGGGCGCAGGTCGTCATTCCAGCAACCGATAAGGGCCTCGGGGAGCTTCCCCGGGGCCCTTTTCTTATACGTTAGTGCAGTGGAGGCTGGAGGCAAAAAAAGACCGAATGATCATTTATCCTACGCATTATTGACCGAACGGGCGTTGCGAGATTACGCTTCGGTGAAGCCCCGCGGCCTGCCTGCGCGGGGCTCCCAAAACCGGACTGGACCCGAGGATCGACGCCCATGAAACGCCGCAGCCTTCTCCTGACCGCGTCCGCAGCCATGCTGCCGATGCCCTCGCTGGTGGCGGCGCAGGGGCAGCGGGTGCTGAAATTCATCCCGCAGGCCGATCTCGCGGTGCTGGACCCGATCTGGACTACCGCCTATGTCACCCGCAACCACGCCTATATGGTGTTCGACACGCTGTTCGGCATGGACGCCAATCTGCGCCCTGTGCCGCAGATGGCCGAGGGCGCCGTCACGGAAGATGGCGGCAAGGTCTGGCGCATCACTCTGCGCCCCGGGCTGACCTTCCATGACGGTTCGCCCGTGCTGGCCAAGGATTGCGTAGCCAGCCTGCGCCGCTGGGGGCGCCGCGACGCCTTTGGCCAGGCCCTAATGGCAGCAACGGACGAGCTCTCCGCCGCCGATGACTGGACGATCGTCTTCCGCCTGAAGGCGCCGTTCCCGCTCCTGCCGAATGCGCTGGGCAAGGCGCCTTCGCTGATGCCGGCCATCATGCCCGAGCGTCTGGCGCAGACTGACGCCTTCACCCAGGTGACGGAGATGGTCGGCAGCGGCCCGTTCCGCTTCAAGGCCGATGAGCGCGTGGCCGGGGCGCGTGTGGTGTATGAGAAATTCGCTGGCTACAAGCCGCGCCAGGGCGTGCCCGGTTGGACGGGTGGCGCCAAGATCGTGCATTTCGACCGCGTGGAGTGGAATGTCGTGCCCGACGCCGCCACTGCTGCCGGCGCTTTGCAGAGCGGTGAGGCGGATTGGTGGGAATACCCGCTGCACGACCTGCTGCCGATGTTGAAGCGTGGTCGTGGCGTGAAGGTGGAGATTACCGACCCGACCGGCATGATCCCGACCCTGCGCTTCAACACGCTGGCGAAGCCTTTCGACAATCCCGCCATCCGCCGTGCGCTCCTCGGGGCGATCGAGCAGGCGGATTTCATGCAGGCGCAGGTGGGTGACAACCCCGAGATGTATCGCACTGGTGTGGGCGTGTTCTGCCCTGGCACGCCGATGGCGAACGAAGCCGGGATGCAGGCGCTGAACGGCCCGCGCGACCTGGCCAAGGTGCAGAAGGCCATCAAGGATGCCGGCTATAATGGCGAGAAGGTCGTGCTGCTCGCCGGGCAGGACGTTCCCAACGTCAAGAATGCCTGCGACGTCGCTGCGGATATGATGCAGCGTGTCGGGCTGAACGTGCAGTACGAGGCGGTGGATTGGGGCACGGTCATCCAGCGGCGCTCCAGCAAGGAGCCGATCGAGAAGGGCGGCTGGAGCTGCTATTGCTCCTCCTGGGGCGGGCTGGACCATCTCGACCCGGCCGGGCATCTCATGCTGCGTGGCAATGAGAGCTTCTTCGGCTGGCCGAAGAGCGACCGGCTGGAGGAGCTGCGGAACCAGTGGTTCGCCGCGCCCGATCTGGCGGCGCAGAAGAAGATGGCCGAGGACATCCAGCGCCAGGCGCTGGAGGTGGATGCGCCTTATCTGCCCTTCGGCCAGTACATTCAGCCGACGGCCTTCCGCTCCAATCTGGAAGGCGTGCTGCCGGGCTTCGCTACCTTCTGGAATGTAAAGCGGGCCTGACCGAACGGGCAATCAGGGCAGTTTGATGCGACGAAAGGGGAGCGGTGAGCTCCCCTTTTTCGCTGGGCGGCGGTTCGATCAGCCCCGTGCCCAGTCCCGACTCAGGCGGACCGCCCGGGCGAAGCGCTCATGCGGAATGGGCCCCAGCGGCGCGTCGGGACATACGCGGCGGATTCCTTCGGGCATAGGCCGCTCGGGCCGGCCCAGCGCTGCCAGAGTGAGATGCAGCACTCCGAGAGCCGTGATGTCGGCGGAGCCGGCAACTTCGATCGGAGCGTCCAGGGCGTTAGCCAGAAAGGCCGTAAAATAGCGGCTGCGGCTGAGGCCGCCATCGATGGCGATCCGGCCACTCTCGCCGAGCGCCTGGCGCAGGTTGCCCACGAGTTCTGCTGCCCGGAAAGCGATGCCCTCCAGCACGGCGCGCCGGAGGTCGGCCGGGCTGGTCGAGAGGTCCAGGCCGAGCCAAAGCCCCCTTGCGGCTCTGTCCCAATGCGGGCTGCCCAGCCCGGCCAGGGCAGGAACGAAGGCGAGGCCACGGGATATGGCCGGCTCGCCATCAAAGCCGTCCAGATCCGCATGTCCACCGGCGAGCAGACCGCACTCCTTCAGCCATTCGATGGCTGCCCCGGCTGTCAGGATGCCGCCATCCAGGGCATAGGCCGGGGCGCAGCCCGTATGTTGCCAGGCACAGGTGGGCAGCAGTCCGCGCGTTTCACCCATGGCAGGCTCGGCACCCGTCAGCCCAAGAGCAAAGGCGCCGGTGCCGAAGGTGATCTTTAGATCGCCCGCCTCATGACAGCCATGGCCGAACAGGGAAGCCTGCTGGTCGACCACACTAGCCAGCATCCGCGCGCCACCGGGCAGGGCGCCGAAATCGCCGGTAGTCGGCCGGATTTCGGGTAGGCATTCCAGGGGGACACCGAAGGCTTCACACAGTGCCGGGTCCCAGCACAGGCGCCGCAGATCCAGGAGGCTGGTGCGGGATGCGGTGGAAGGGTCCGTCGCGCAAACGCCGGTCAGGCGGTGCAGGAAGAAGGCGTCGCTGGTGCCGAGGCGAAGGCGGCCCTGCCGGTGCAACGCCTGTGCTCCATCGGCATGGTCCAGCAGCCAGCGCAGCTTGCTGGCGGAGAAATAGGCGTCCAGCGGCAGGCCGGCGCTGGCCAGGGTGAGCGCCTCGACGCCCGCCGCCTTGAGTTGCGCGATGGCGTCGCCGGTGCGCTCGTCCTGCCAGACGATGGCGTTGTGCAGCGGGCGGCCCGTCTGGGCGTCCCAGGCAATGACGGTCTCGCCCTGGTTGGCGAGGCCGGCGGCTTCGCAGGGGCCAGCCAACTCCACCAGTTCCGCCAGATGCGTGACGATCTCTTCGGCATCATGTTCCACCCAGCCGGAGCGCGGGCGGATCTGCCGCTGCGCGCGCTGGCCTATCAGGGTGAAGGCGTCGTCTTTCCAGAGATAGGCCTTGGTCGAGGTGGTGCCCTGGTCCAGGGCAAGAAGGCCCGTCATGCCAGTTCCGCCGTCAGCCGTGAGGCGCTTGTCAGCATGTTCGTATCCAGCGGAATGCGGATGCGCCGTTCCGGCAGGGCGTGGATGACGCGGTCCAGGATCGTCCGGCCATCGGCCATAAGCCGCAGGCGGCCGCGATGCTCCTGCAGGACGCGGGCGTAAAGCTGCGTGGCGCCCTGACCGAGCACGACGCGCTGCGGATAGGCATAGCGCAAGCCCCCCGCCACCGTGACCGGAACTGTGGCATCAGATGGGGGAAGTTCGCCCGCCAGGGCCCGGATGATGCTGCGGGCGGCGTCTCGCCCCTCCAGCGCCGCCGCGCCGGAATGTTCGACGGGGCGCAGCACATTGCCGGCAGCAAAATAGGCGGGGTCGGAACAGCGCCACAGCGTGTCGATGGCGGGCCCCGCCGTGCCATGGTCCACATCCAGATGGCCGGCTCGCGCCAGCGCGGCTTCGGGCACGAAGCGGCCGGTGAGCAACACGCCGTCGCAGGCGATGCGTTCCGTGCCGCCGGCATGCTCCACCACCACGGCCTCGACGCGGTCGAGCCCTTCGATGCGCGTGAGCCGCGTGCCAGTGCGGACCGGTACGCCCAGCACATGGCGTGCGATCCAGTCCCCGGGCCGGCGGGCGGTGATGCGCGGTGCGGCCTCGATCATGGCCACGGGGCGAATGCCGAGATGCTGCGCGGTGAGCAGGGCGGAGAAGGAGACCAGCTCCGTGCCAATCACCATCGGCCGGCGGAACGGCAGCTGGCCGCCGCGATAGACCATTTCCTGAAAGGCGCCGGTGTTCATCACACCCCAGGGTCGGGTGCCCGACAACAGCCGCGCCCCACGCGGCATTTCCCGGATACCGGCGGCCAGCAGCACGGCGCGGCTTTCAATGCGGCGCTGACCATCGAGCCCGCTGACCTCCAGCACGCCGCCGGGATGCACGGCGGTAACGGTGGTGTTGGTGGCGATGGTCACGCCCTTGGCTGCTTCGACCAGGCGTTTCGCATAGGTGGGCCCGGACCAGAGACGGTGGAAATCCAGCATGCCCCAGCCGGGATGCGCGGCGAAGCGCGGCAGCCCACCGGCTTCCGGATTGCGCTCCAGCACCAGAATGTCGTGGATGCCGGCGTCCCGCAGGGTACGGGCAGCGGTCAGGCCGGCGGGGCCGGCGCCGATGATCGTCACCTGCGGCATCAGCCTTGCTCCACCAGGCCGGGGAGGCGGCCGGCGCAGAGTTCCATGACGCGCCTCGTGCAATAGAAGCCCTGGCACCGCCCCATCATGCAGCGTGTGCGGCGCTTCAGCCCACCGAGATTGCCCGCGGGCAGCGGCCCTTCCAGGGCGGCGGCGATCTCGCCGCGCGTCACCAGTTCGCAGTGACAGATGATCTCGTCCCGCCCGGGTTGCTGCCAGGGGCGTGGCAATCCCTCGGTGAGGTTGGGCATGCGGGGCCAGATGGGCTCCGGCAGGGGGTGCAGCGGGGCAAAATGCTGCTCGTAGAGAGTGCAGAGATATTCAGCGATGCCGAGCGAGCCAGTAAGCCCTGTGGAGCGGATGCCGCCCACGGTGATCCAGCGTCGGTCTGCCAGCGCCTCGATCTGATAGTCCTTGAACTGGGTGGCGGGGCGCAGCCCGGCATAGGTCGTGGTCACCGGCTCATGCTCAAGCGCGGGGATCATGCGGCGGCCCTGCGCCAGCAGCGCTTCCAGGGCAGGCTCCTCCACCGTTGCGATACGGCGCTCCGCTTGTTCCTCGGCGGTCGGACCCACCAGGAGATTGCCGAAGGCCGTGCGGGCAATGACGACGCCCTTGGTCCGCTCATTCGGCACCGGCAGGATAATGGCATTGGCGAAGGCGGTCGCGGTCTTGTCCAGCACCACGAACTGGCCTTTGCGGGGGCGGATCTCGAAAGGGCTGGGGCGGGCGATGGCCTCCACGAGGTCGCCGAAGTTGCCGGCGCAGTTCACGACCACGCCTGCACGTATCGGGCCGCGCGGTGTGCTTAACGTCCAGCCTCCGGCATTCTGTACCCCGCCCGTGACTTCCGTGCCGCGCATGACGGTGCCGCCATTGGCCATGCCTTGGAGCACATAGGCGAGGGGGGCGGACCACGGGTCGATCACCGCTTCTCCCGGCACCAGCACGCCGCCGCGCAGGTCCGGCGCCAGATGCGGCTCCCGCGCGCGGACTTCCTCGGCGGTGAGTTGGCGGACATCTGTCACGCCATTGGCATGGGCCTGGGCCACGATGCCGGGCAAGGCCGCCAGATCGGCCTCCGTCCAGGCAACCAGGATGGCGCCGGTTTCGATCAGGGAGAGGCCCAGGCGCTGGTGGATGCGATGATACAGGGCATGACCGCGCTTCACGCAGTCCAGTTCCAGCGTGCCCGGCCCGGCGTCGAAGCCTGTGTGCAGCAAGGCGCTGTTGGCCTTGCTGGCGCCGTTGATGATGTCCGCGTCCCGCTCGACCAGCACGACTTTCAAGCCTGCCAGGACGAAGGCGCGGAAGACGGCGCAGCCGATCACCCCAGCCCCGATGATGGCCATGTCGAATACGGTGTCGTCGCGGGGAGGGGTGGGCGTCATACGGCCACTATATGACCGAACGGTCAATAAATGCCAGATGGAGTGAGGATTCAGTCGCTATCAGGTAGAAGAACCTCGACCCCCGCGCTCCGGAGCGCGCGCATGAGGTCCTCAGGCGGCGGCGACTCGGTCACGAGGCGGTGGATGCGGGAGAGTGGGCACAGGTGGAACAGGCCCATCCGCTGGAATTTGGATGAATCGGCCAACACGGTGATGCGCCGGCAGCGCTCGATCATGGCGCGGGCGATCTCGGCTTCCTGCAGGTCGAAATCCCGGATGCCGTCGGCCGAGATGCTGCCCACCGTCAATACCGCATGCTCCGGGCTGAAGCCTGCCAGCTGCTGCACCACCAGCGAGCCGACATTCTCCCCCGCCTCATGCCTGTGCTCGCCGCCGAGCAGGAAGGTGCGGGAACCGCCGCCGGAGACATGATGCGCGATGCCGACGGAATTGGTGATGACCGTCAGCCCTTCCTGCCGCCCGAGTTCGGCGGCGAAGGCGAGGGTGGTGGAGCCGGTATCCACGAACAGCGCATCGCCAGGCTGGAAGAGCCGCGCGGCGGTTGCGGCGATGGCTCGCTTTGCCTCGGCATTCTCGGTGACGCGCAGGTTGAAGGCGCTCTCATTGGCCTTCTCCGCCAAGGTAGCGCCGCCATGGTACTTCCGCAGGCGGTTGCGGTCCGCCAAGGCCGTTAGGTCCCGGCGGATGGTCTCCTGCGAGGCCTCGAATTGCTGGGCCAGCTCTTCGACCGTGGCCCGCCCCTTCTCCGCGACCAGCGCCACGATTCTCTCACGACGCTCCGCAACCCGCATGGCTGGCCCTTATTCGCAGAAATCGACAAGGCCGCGTTTATAGCACCAGCGCCGAGCCGGGCGTCCAGCCGAGCGTATCAGATGAACTGACCGCGCAGGAAGCCGAGGGCGGGCATTGGCCGCCAGCCCCTGGCAAGGTCCGTCCGGCGGATGGGCGAGACCGTATAGCTCGGCACCGGCATGCTGGAACTGCGTAGGAAGCTGGCATAGGCGCGGACCTGCTGTTCCCGCCAATGGCGATTGGCGTCAGCGGCGGCACGGCTGGCATAGACCTCGGCGATGCGCCGTTTGCGGCCCACTGCCGCGACGACGGCCCAAAGCTTGTCTTCACGGACCTTGCTGAGGCTCACCACGCTGTTGGGCGGGTTATCCTCAACGGGCGCGTTCATGCGGCGAGCCTCGTCAACGTGGCCTTCCGGCGATGATGATCGGCACTGGCATCCATGCGTCCCATCTGTGGCCGGGCATCCCCGGCTGCAAGATCAGAAGCGCATGTTGCGTGGCCGGGTGTCGCGCCGCAAGCGTTTTGCCGCCCGCGGCGCGGCCTCCCCGGAGTCAGACGTGATACTGAAAGCCATCCACGACGAAGTGCTGGCCGGTGATGAAACACGGCTCGGAGGTCGCCAGGAAGACGACCATCTGGGCCACATCATCCACCTTGCCGACCCGGCCGAGCGCGATACCTTCCCGCGCCAGTTGAGCGCCACGCTCGGTAATGACGTGGTTCTTGGGAAGCTCTGTCTCGATCAGGCCAGGGCAGATAGCGTTGATGATAATGTTAGGCCCAAGCTCCTTGGCCAGGGCGCGGGTCATGCCCAGGATGCCGGCCTTGGCCGTCGCATAGGCGAACCGGCTGACTGCCGCGGTGACGCCCCCCGAAAGCGCATTGAGCGAGGAGATGGAAGCGATGCGCCCGCCACCCTGGGCCATCATGACCGGCGCGACGGCATGGATGTAGTTGAAGCAGCTTTTCAGATTGATCGCGATCGTCCGGTCGAACTCCTCTTCCGCGATCTCAAGGATACCCTTGGGTTGAGAGCGGCCGGCATTGTTCAGCAGGAAGTCGATGCGACCAAAGGCGGCCTGTACCTCGCCGGCAATTGCGGCGGCACGGGCGAAATCCGACGTATCGGCCTCGAAGCACAGGGCGCGGCGGCCGAGAGCTTCGATCTCGCCGCGCGTGCGCTGCATATCCTCGGCCAGCAGATCGACCAGTGCGATGTCGAAGCCTTGCCGGGCCAGTGCCAGGGCGCAGCCGCGCCCAATGCCGCGGGCGCCGCCCGTTACGATGGCAGTGCGAGCCTGGCTCATGCGGCATTCTCCTTGCACCAGGCGGCAACTTCGGCATGGGTGGCGAACCAGCAATCGCCCTTGGCCTTGGCGGCAGCGATCACCTTCTCCAGCACCGGCATGCGGCTGCGGTGGCCGATATGGTGCGGATGCATGGTGAGAAGGTAGAGGCCGCCTTCTGCATAAGCGCCTTCCAGTTCCGCCAGGAAGATTTCGGCGACGCTGGAGGGCGGGGTATAGGGGCGAAGGCCACCGAAGCGATTCATGTTGAAATAAACGGCATCATCGCGAATCCACTCCGGCGGCAGCTCCACGATGCCGGTGGGTTCACCATGGGCGGTCAGTTCATACGGGTCGTCATCGGCCATGAGCGAGCTGTCGTAGAGCAGGCCCATCTCCCGGATGATATCCAGCGTACGCAAGGAGAAGTCCCAGCTCGCCGTCCGCATGCCAACGGGGCGCTGGCCGGTCACGCGTTCCAGCGCATCGGCGGCACGGAAGGCGAGATCCCGCTCCACCGTGTAGGGAAGCACTGTGTTCCGCTCGTGGATCCAGGAGTGGATGCCAATCTCATGGCCTTCCTCGGCGACGGCGCGCGCCTCCTCCGGATGCAGCATCGCAGAGACGGCGGGGTAGAAGAAAGTGGCCTTCACCTCCTCGCGTTCCAGCAACTGGCGAATGCGCGGCATGGCGGCACGGGACCCGTACTGGCCCTGGCTGATCCGCATGGGGCTTTCATCGGCGTCGCGCAGCGGGATGGTTTCATGATCCGCATCGAAGGAGAGCGCAACGGCGCAACGCGCCCCGTTTGGCCAGGCGAGAGGGCGCAGGCTGCGGCCGGCGCGGGCGCGTTCCACAACGTCACGCCATACATTCTCGGGCCAGTCCCAGGGGTCGCCCGAAGGGTGGCGTTGCTTCTCGCTCATGGTATTTCCTCCTGCGCTCACTGTTGTTCGGCCACTTGGCTGAGGGCATCGGCAGCTGCGGGGCCAATGGCCCGCTGGCCCTGCTCGATCTCCCCGATCAACTGTACAAGCTTATCGGCAATGGGGGTCTGCAGGCCGTGCCCGCGGGCGGCGGCGCGAACCGGCGCGAGCTGCGCCGCCACATCGGTCTGCCGTTTCCGCACCGCAAGGTCCCGCCAGATGCCGCTGCGGGGCTTGGCGGAACCCCTGTTGAAAGCTTCCATCTTCTCCATCGAGGCCCGGATTGCAGCCTCATCGCCCTGCATGAAGCCGATAGGGTCGAAGCCATCGAAGCCCAGCGGCGTAACCCTTTCCGCCGCCGCGACGGCCAGGATTTCCTGCACGAGACGCCGGATCAGCACCTGCCGTGCCGGAGAAGCGATGAAGTCGGCGATGGTGTCGTCCGTCAGGGCGGAAGCCTTGAGGATGGAGCCATACCCGGCCTTGCCCCAAAGATAGCCGAAGACATTGTCGCTGAGCACGGCGTCAGGGTCGAAGTCGCGCAGGAGGGTGTGCAAAGCCTCCAGCCGTGGCGTGCGCTGCCCGTCCAGCTCGCCCACCACGACGGCACCACGCTTGGCATAGGAAATATGGCCGGGCGCCAGGTAATCCGCATAGAAATTGACGAATGCACCAATGGTGCGCTGGCGCCCGACGATCTCGGCGATGGTCAGCTCATTCAGGCCGTTCTGGCAGGAGAGCACGGCGCCGTCATCCGCCAGATGCGGGGCGAGAGCGCGGGTGGCGGCCTCGGTGTGATGCGCCTTCACTGCCAGGACGATCAGCTTGTGCCGGCCCTGTACCTCTTCCGGCAGGACAGCGGGGCCGCCGATGTTGAAATCCGCCACCGGGCCCTCAATGTGCAGGCGTCCCTCGCGGATGGCGGCAACATGCTCCGGTACCACGTCCACGAACAGGACCTCATGCCCCGCGCGCCGCAGAAAGGCACCGATCGTGCCGCCGATCGCGCCCGAACCCCAGATGACCACGGGTTCTGCCATCGCCTGTCTCCTCGTCCTTGGCCTGTCAGTCATCGGCCAAGGTGCGCAACGCGTCAACTGATTGACTATTTGTCTAACAATCCGTCATAAAACGCCCGATGGATAGCATGGATCTCCAGGCCACCGCCCAGGTCGTCACGCTGCGCTCCGCCTTGAGCGAAACGTTGCGGGGGGCCATCGTCTCCGGCCGCTTTGCCCCCGGCCAGCGCCTTGTCGAGCGCGAGCTGTGCGAGCTGACTGGCGCCAGCCGCGCCTCGGTGCGGGAAGCGCTGCGGCAGCTGGAGGCGGAAGGGCTGGTTACGCTCCGCCCGCATCGGGGCCCATCGGTGACGGCTGTCACGGCGGAAGATGCGCGGCACCTGTATGGCGTCCGCGGTGTGCTGCTTGGATACGCCGCCCGGCTCTGTGCCACGGTGCGGCCGCCAGCCGCCCTGGCTGCGATCGCTTCCGCCACCGCCGCCTTGCAGGAAGGAGCGGAGACAGGGGACCATCGCGGCATCGTCCGGGCGGGGGATGCGTTCCACGCAGCTATCGGCGAAGGCAGTGGCAATCCCGTGCTGCAGCAAATGCTGGTTTCGGTACACAACCGCCTGGCTTTGCTGCGCAACCTTTCCATGATGCGGCCGGACCGTGTGCGTGAGGGCCTCGCCGCCTATGGCGCAATCCGGGATGCGATTGCCGCCGGCAGATCTGAGCAGGCCGAGGCGCTTTGCGTCGCCCACAATAACGCGGGTGCGGAACTGGCCCTGCGCATTCTGGAACGAATGGAAAGCAACAATGAGAGGGAGGCGCGTGCGGGATGAATCTTGATTTCGACGGGAAGGTTGTCGCTGTCACCGGTGCGGCGATGGGCTTTGGCCGTGCCATCGCCCGGAGCTTCGCCGCGCGCGGCGCCGAAGTCTACGCCACCGATATCGACGCCAAGGGTCTTGCCGGAACTGCGGACGGCACCACGATCCGGACCGCCATCGCCGACCTGACGGACCGCGCCGCCGTGGCAGCCTGGATCGCCAGCGTAGAGGCCGGCGCCGGCCGTGCCATCGATATTCTGGTGAACAATGCCGGCGGCATGATGGGCCAGCATCACCGCCCCGTGGAAGATGTTCCCGATGCCGATTGGGACGCGATCATGGCGCTCAATGTCGATGCCAGCTTTGCGACCATCCGCGCGGCCGCGCCGGGGATGAAGCGTGCGGGCAATGGGCGCATCATCAACATCAGCTCCGGTGCCGCTTTCCGTCCTTCCCGCACGCGTATCCAGGCTTATTGCACTGCAAAGCACGCGGTACTGGGGCTGACGCGGCAGATGGCCATGGAACTCGGGCCTTTTGGCATCACAGTAAACAGCGTGGCCCCTGGTCTCGTGCTGACCGACGCCGACAAGTTGCAGGGCTGGCAGGCGCAGACGGAGGAGCGGCGTACTGCCGCGCTTTCGGGCATCGCCCTCGGCCGCCTGGGTGAAGCGCAGGATATCGCGGACGCAACGATGTTTTTCGCTTCCGACCTCGCTAAATTCGTCAGCGGGCAGCTGCTGCCCGTCAATGGCGGATCATTCTGATTGCCAGCCGGGCGAAAGAGCCGGCAGAAACGCCTGAAACACTGCGATCGACGCAGGAGTGATGTGACATGACCGACACCAGGACCAGCCGCCACGCCGTGGCTGTGAAGCGCCGCACCTTGATGGGGCTGACGGGCGCTGCCCTGATGACCCCTGGCCTGCTGCGCGCGCAGACAGGCGGACAGTGGCCGAACCGGCCGATCCGCCTGATCGTTCCCTTTGGCCCGGGCGGCGGCACCGACATCACGGTGCGCCTGCTGGCGCCGAAACTGACGGAGCTGTTGGGCCAGAACGTCATCGTCGAGAACAAGCCTGGCGCCGGCAGCGTTCTTGGCACCGACTTCGTCGCCAAGTCCCAGCCCGATGGCTATACCTTCGTGCTGGCCACGCTGTCTTCCACCGGCGTCGCGGCGGGGCTGTACAGGAACCTGCCCTATGATCCCGTGCGGGACCTGACGGCAATCGCGCCGACCAACTTCATTCCCATTTGCCACAGCGTTATCACCAAGGGCCTGACGGTCAAGGATACGGCGGACTGGATCGCCCAGCTCAAGGCGAATCCGAACAAGTATTCCTATGGCAGCAGCGGCATCGGTTCGACCGGCCATCTGGCTTCCGCCAATTTCCTCCAGCGCATCGGAGCCCAGGCGGTGCATGTGCCGTATCGCGGCGCCGGCCAGGTCTTCACCGCCATGCTGGCGGGCGAGGTGCAGTTCAACAGCGACATTCCCAGCCTGATGCTGCCGTATAACCGCGACGGCCAGGTGAAGACGTTATTCGTGGCGACAGATGAGCGCTCCAACCTGATGCCGGACGTGCCGACGGCGGCGGAAGTCGGATTGCCGGAATACAAGGCTTATTCCTGGTACGGCATCTTTGGCCCCGCCGGGCTGCCGTCCGCCGTTGTGGAGCGCATGGCCTCCGCGATCGACGAGGCCTTGGGCGACGCGACCATTCGCCAGCGTCTGGATGAGATGGGCACCCCGCCGATGCGCGGCTACACCCCGGCGCGCTTCGCCCAGTATGTGAAGGACGAGGTGGACATCTGGGTGCCGATCGTGAAGGCCTCCGGCGCCACGGTGGACTGAACGAACTTGGCCGCGGGACAGAAGCATCCCGCGGCCAACATGGCTGGTCAGGCCGCGCGCATGCCCCAGAACACCAGCAGGTGGTCCGAGATCACATTCTGCAACGCGGTGTTGTGGGCCATCATCACGGTGTAGGAGCCGAGCGGGATGATGAAGACATCCTCATAGGCGAGGCGCTGCATCTGCTCGACGAGCTGCATTTGCTTCGCCTGATCCGTCTCTAGCGCGAATGCATCGCGCAGCCGCTCCATCTCCGCGTTTTCGGCCCAGCCGACATAGCCGCGCTTGCCCCGGCCATCGACATTCAGGTTGATGATGGGGCTCATCAGATCCAGATCGCTCCAGATGCCCCAGGCAATGCTCCAGCCACCATCGGCGATGGAAGCCTGACGGCCCCGGCGGGCCAGCAGGCTGTTCCAGTCCATGCTGTCCACCTGCACATTCATGCCGATGCTCTTCAGCAACTGCTCCGTCACGGGCGCGAGCGCGGTGCCATTGGGCAGGTCGGCGGGGTGCAGGATGACGACCTTCTCCCCGTTATAGCCGCCTTCCTTCAGCAGCTGGCGCGCGCGGTCGAGATTCGGGCCGGCGGGCGCGCCAACATCGGTGGCATAGGGCGAGTTGCAGCTGAAGATGGCTTTGCAGGTCCGGTAGATGCTGGGGTCGCCGACCTGAGCCGCCAGATAATCTTCCTGGTTCACCGCGTGGAGCACAGCCTGACGAATCAGCTTGTTGTCGAAGGGGGCGTTCAGCCAGTTCAGTCGCATGAGCTGGCTGTTGCCAACGCCGCGCGGCGCGACACGGATCTTCCGATCCCGGCGGAGCAATTCCACCATCTCGGGGGAGACGCCCTCGATCAGCTGGATTTCGCCGGTTTGCAGGGCGGCCACCGCCGTCTGCATATCCGTGATTTCCAGCCATTCGATCCGGTCGAAATGCGCGACCTTGCCGCCGGCGAGGCCGCCCGCCGGCTCCTGCCGCGGCACGTAATCCTCGAATCGCTCATAGACGACGCGGTCGCCGGAGCGGTGTTCGGAGGCGATGAAGCGGAACGGGCCGGAGCCGATGACCTCATTGATGCGCTGGTCTTCCGGAATCTGCACAAGGCGGGCCGGAAGAATGAAGGGCACAGGGCCGCCGGGCTTCGCCAGCGTCTCCAGCACCAGGCCGTAGGGATGCTTGAGCACCAGGCGGAAGCTCTGCGCGTCCACCGCCTCCAGGGATTGCGTGGCGTTCAGCAGCCGCGTGCCCATGAGGTCCCGCTTGCCCCAGCGTTGCAGAGAGGCGACGCAGTCGGCGGCGGTAACCGGGGCACCGTCGTGGAACTTCAGCCCGTCACGCAGCCGGAAGGTATAGGTCAGCTTGTCGTCGGAAACAGTCCAGTCCTGCACCATCTGCGGCTGCGGCCGCATCTGCTTGTCCATGGCGAACAGCGTGTCATAGACGAGGTAGCCGTGATTACGCGTGATGTAGGCTGTGGTCGCGAAGGGATCGAGCACGCCAAGCGTTGCGTGCATCACCACCTTCAGCGTGCGTTTGCCGCTCGATTGCGCGCGCGCTGTAGGCAGGGGCCCCACGGCCGCGCTGGCCATCCCGGCCATGGCCGTATGCATGATGCCGCGACGGGTGCTGAGCAAAGTCATGGTCCATTTCTCCCGGTTTTGATGGCTGAAGGCGATGTCAGGCAGGCTTGCCGCGCCGTGGGTCCGGCCAGAAGGAAGTGCCTTCCCGCGCCAGACCGCCGCCGAGCCCCATGACGACACCATCGGCGCGCCAGCAAGCGGCGCCCGTCATCTGTGCGCCATCAAAGCCGATGGCACCCATGCCACCGGCGACATGGTCCACGGCCATCACCGGATGACCCTTGGCTTTCAGTGCCTCATGCACGGCGGGCGGGAAGCCGCGCTCGACCTCGGCATCGTGCCCGTGGGTGAAGACGCGCGGCGCTTCAACGGCTTCCTGAAAACTCATGCCGTGATCGACGATATTCATGATGAACTGGAATACGGCTGAAGGAATGCGATGCGCGCCGGGCAGGCCGACGGCGAAGGCCGGCTGGCCGTCGCGATAGCCGATCATGGCCGAGATACCGCTCGTGATGCGCTTCCCGGGCTGTAGCGACAGCGCGTGCCCTGGATATGGGTCGAACAGATACATGTAGTTGTTGGGAATGATGCCCGTACCGGGGATCATGATCCGCGCGCCGAAGAGGCTGTTGATCGTCTGCGTGGAGGTGACGATGTTGCCGGCGGCATCGGCGATGGTGACATGCGTGGTGTTGGCCGACTCCACGCTGAGAACGCGCGGCGTGAAGTCATGGCTGCGGGCGGTGTCGATCTCCGGCCTGCGCAGTTCGCCATAGGCCTTGGAAATCAGCCGCTCGACGGGGACATCGACGAAGGCGGGGTCGGCTGTGGCGGCCCGGCGGTCGGCGGCGGCGATCTTCAGCGCCTCAAGGACCAGATGCAGCGTCTCGGCCGTGCCGAAGCCGCTGCCGCGGATGTCGAAGCCTTCCATGAGGTTCAGCATTTGCAGCACGTGGACACCGCCGGAGCAGGGGGGAGGCGGCCCGATGAGCTCCACCCCGCGATAGGTACCGCGTACGGGTTTGCGTTCCACGGTGCTGTAGCGCGCGAGATCCGCGGCCGTCATGGTCGAGCCTTTGGCGGCGAGATAGGACGCCACCTTCTCGCCGAGGGCGCCGCCATAGAGCCAGCCGGGGCCATGCTGGGCCAGCCCGCGCAGGGTCTCCGCGTAATCCGGCATCCGCAGCCATTGCCCGGCCTCCAACGGCTTGCCGCCGGGCAGGAACATGGCGGCGATGGTGTCATCCAGCTCCAGATCCATCGCGGTCTCGGCGATGCAGGAGGCGAGATAGGGCGTGACCTCGAAACCGTTCGATGCGTGGCGGATGGCGGGTTCCAGCACCTGGGGCAAGTTCAGCTTGCCGAAGCGCTCGAGCGCCTCGCACCAGCCTTTCAGCGTGCCGGGGACCGCGACGGCGGAAGCACCGCGCCGGTTGGCGCGCCCCTCGGTCTCCATATAGTCCGGCCAGGTATCGGAGATGGGGGCGTACATGTCGGGCCGGGCGCCGGCCGGCGCGGTGGACAGGCTGTCGATGACGACCTCGCGGCCATCGGCCAGTCGGATGACGGCCACGCCGCCGCCGAAGAAGCCGACCATCATCGGCTCCACCACCGTCAGCGTGAACAGGGCGGCGACGGTCGCATCGATGGCGTTGCCACCCATGGCCATCATTTCCATAGCCGCCGCCGAGGCGAGGGGATGATTGGTGACGGCCATGCCCCGCCGCGCCGTGACGGGCGTCTTCTCTGGTGAGAATGACGTGCCGGCCAGTTGGCGCCAGCGAGGAGTGATGTCCGATGTCATGCGCGCATCCTGTCGTCCGAGGCCGCATGAGTATCGAACCGCGCGCAAGGATTGGTCCAATACGCGCTTTGCGGATTTTTGATAAGTAGAACGCCTAGGTTTCGCCCAAGCGGAAGCTCCGGGCATGGCGGGTGAAGTTGCGTACGGTCGGCGAAGGCTCGCCACGGCGATAGGCCAGGGCAAGTTCGGCCTTGATGTCCGGCGTGGAGAACCGGCTGTAGGCGATGCCCGGAAGCTGAATGCAGCGCAGCGATTGCGGCACCAGTGCCACGCCCAGCCCGACCGCGACCATGCTGGCGATGGTGACGAAATCCTGCCCCTGCGGACCGAACTGGGGAGTGAAGCCGGCTTGCTGGCAGGCCCGCATGGTATGGCGGTGGAAGCTTACCCCCGCCCCATGGCGCGGAATAATGAAGGTTTCTCTGGTAAGTGCCGCCAGATCCACCGTTTCCGAACCCGCCAGGGGGTGGGTCTCCGGCAGGGCAAGGATGATTTCCTCCTGCAGCAGTGGAAAGCTGGCGACCCCGAGGGGCAGAGTCACCGGCGGGCGGATGAAGGCAATATCCAGGCGGTCTTCCGCCATGGCTTCCAGTTGCCGCTGCATCTCCATCTCGGTGATCTGCAACTCGACCTCCGGATGGGCGCGGCGGAAACTGCCAACCACGGAAGTGAGCATGCCCGTATAGGCCGCGGAGGCGACATAGCCGATGGTGATGCGGCCGATCTCCCCCCGGCCGGCACGGCGCGCCGCGAGCAGCGCCGCTTCGGCCTGGACGAGGGTCTTGCGGGCTTCCGCCAGAAAAAGCTCACCCGCCAGGGTCAGGCTGACGGCACGGCGTGAACGGTCGAACAGCGGGGCGCCGCAGATGTCCTCCAGGGCGCGGATCTGCTGGCTGAGTCCCGGCTGGGCAATGCGAAGACGCTCGGCAGCACGTCCGTAATGGAGTTCCTCCGCCACGGCGACGAAGTACCGCAGGTGCCGCAATTCAAGATGGCCGCGGGAAGGGCGTCGTCCTCCGGTCATATCTTCGACTTAGAACTCCTGCTTATCGAGATTGGCTGCAATGCATATTGGACTGCTTGCTGCCACGGCCGCAATGTCGCCTTCGGAGGGTTTCTCATGTCCGATCCCATCGCGCGAAACCGGGTTTCCTTCGTCAACGGCGTTCCAGGGCAGCGGGGCTGAGCCATGGGCCCGTTGGACGGCATCCGGATATTGGACCTGACCTCGGTCGTCATGGGGCCGTACGCGACGTCATTGCTCGGCGATATGGGCGCGGACGTCATCAAGGTGGAAAGCCCGCAGGGCGACATCATCCGCCAGGTCGGCCCAAGCCGCAGCGGCGAAATGGGCGGCATGTTTCTGCACGCCAACCGCAGCAAGCGCGGCATCGTGGTGGACCTCAAGACGACCGAAGGCCGGGAGGTGCTGCTGCGGCTGGCTGAGGCGGCGGATGTGCTGATCCACAATATCCGGCCCCAGGCGATGGCGCGGCTCGGCCTGGGTTATGAGGATGTTCGCGCTGCCAATCCAGGCATCATCTATGCCGGTGCCTTCGGCTTCGGGCAGGATGGGCCCTACGCCGCGCGGCCGGCCTATGACGACTTGATGCAGGGGATCGCCGGGATACCGGCGCTCATGGCGGCGAGCGGGGGAGGAGAGCCGCGCTACGCACCCGTGAATATCGCGGACCGTATCGTGGGGCTGCATGTGGTGATTGCCGTGCTCGGGGCGCTGCGGTACCGGGAACGGACTGGACAAGGCCAGGAAATCGACATCCCGATGTTCGAGACCATGGCGGGCTTTGTGCTGGGGGACCATCTTGGCGGGCTGAGCTACGAGCCGCCGCTCGACGCTGGCGGTTATCCCCGGTTGCTCTCGCAGCACCGCCGGCCGTACCGGACCGCCGACGGCCATCTCTGTGTCCTGATCTACAACGACCGGCACTGGCAATCATTCTTCGCCGCTATCGGGAGGCCCGAGCTGGCTGCCGATCCGCGCTTTGCGAGCCATGGCAGCCGGACGCGGCATATCGACGATATCTACGCAGAAACCGCGCGCATCTTCCGCACGCGTGGCACGGAGGAATGGATCGCGCTGCTGCAGGAGGCCGACATTCCCTACACCCCCATGCATGATCTGAAGGGCCTGCTGAACGACCCGCACCTGCAGGCGGTGGGCTTCTTCGAGCAGCGGCAACATCCGGCTGAAGGCGCCGTACTGTCCCTGAAGGTGGGCGCGCGGTGGGGCGCAAGCCAGCCTCAGCCTACGCGCCTCGCGCCTTTGCTCGGTGAGCATACGCGCGAGGTGCTGGAGGAGGCGGGGCTGGCAGCCGAACATATCGACCGGCTGCTCGAAAAAGGTGTGGTGCGCCAGCATGAAGGTGTCGCCACGGCGGCGGAGTAACCCAGGGGGTATTAGCGCATGGCGGGGCTGTATTTTGACGAGTTCCAGGAAGGGCAGGTGATCGATGCGGAATGGCGCCGCACGGTGACCGAGGCGGATAACGTGATGTTCAGTGGCATGACCATGAATGTCGCGCGCCTGCACCTGGATGCCGAATACATGAAGGGCACCGAATTCGGCCGGCCCCTGGTGAACTCGCTTTTCACCCTTGGCCTGATGATCGGCATGAGCGTGCACAATACGACCAATGGCACGGCCATCGCCAATCTCGGCATGGATGATGTGCGCTTTCCCGCCCCGGTCTTCGCCGGCGACACCTTGCGTGTGCTGACGACCGTGATAAGCCTTCGCGCAAGCCGCTCCCGCCCCGATGCCGGTATCGTCACCCTTCGGCACGAGGCTTTCAATCAGTCGGACACCCTGGTCGCCCGCTGCGAGCGCGCGGCGCTGGTACGGAGGACACCCGAGACATGAAGCTTCGCAGCCTGCTCTTCGCCCCCGCCGATCAGCCGCGCAAGGTTACGAAGGCGCTGGAGAGCAGTGCGGACGCGGTGGTGCTGGATCTCGAGGATGCGGTGGGGCCGGGCAATAAAGAGGTGGCGCGCCAGGCGCTGGCATCCGTTCTGCCGGTTCAGGGCAGGGATGGTGTCATCGTTCGTATCAATGCGCGCGGCAGCCAGTGGTATCTTGACGATCTAGCTGCCGTGGTGCCGGGACGCCCCGCGGCGATCATGCTGCCGAAATGTACCGGCATTGCCGATCTGGTAGCCCTCGATCATCACCTGGAGGCGCTGGAGGCTTCAGCCGGGCTACCGCATGGCGGCATCGGCGTCCTCGCCTTGGTGACGGAGACCGCCGGCTCCTTGCATCATCTGGATTATCGGGGTGCTCCGGCGCGCCTGCGGGCCCTGTGCTTCGGTGCGGAAGATCTCTCCGCGGAACTTAATGTCCTGCCACGCGGGGAGGGCGGGGTGTATCCGGCGCCGGTTGCCCATGCTCGGGCCGCCTTGTTGATTGCGGCAGCGGCGGCGGGCCTTCAGGTGCTCGACACGCCCTTTCCCGACCCTCGCGACGAGACCGGGCTGATGCGGGAGATCCGCCACGCCGTGCGCGATGGCTTCAGCGGCAAGCTCTGCATCCATCCGGCGCAGGTGGAGGCGGTGAATACGGCCTTCATGCCGGATGAGGCGCAGATTGCCTGGGCCCGCTCGGTACGCGCAGCTTTTGCCAGTGCTCCGGACGCCGGCGTGATTTCCATCGAGGGCAAGATGGTGGAGCGGATGCATCTCCGCATGGCGGAGCGCATCCTCGCGCTTGGCGCTTAGCGGCAGGCCCGCGCGAGGCTGGCGTTAGTCCAGCAGCCGCTTGAAGAAAGCGATGGTGCGGCTCCAGGCCAGCTGGGCTGCTGCCTCGTCGTAGCGCGGCGTGGAGTTGTTGTGAAAGCCGTGTTGGGTGCCGGGATAGATATGCATCTCATAGGGCACGCCATTGGCTTTCAGCGCCGCTTCGAAAGCCGGCCACATGGCGTTGATGCGCTGATCGTGCTCCGCATACTGAATCAGAAGGGGTGCCTTGATGGCGGGCACCGAAGCGGTTTCTGCCGCCGCGCCGTAGAAAGGAACGCCGGCCTGCAGGTCGGCGCCCAGGGCCACGGCGAGCGCATTGGTCGTGCTGCCGCCCCAGCAGAAGCCCGTGACCCCCAGCTTGCCGGAAGACAGCGCATGCGCCTTCAGGAAGCGGGCGCTGTTGAGCATGTCCGTCCTCAGCTTGCCCTGGTCGAGCCCTGCCTGAAGGGCGCGGCCATCATCGTCATTGCCGGGATAACCGCCAACCGGGAACAGGCCGTCCGGTGCCAGGGCCAGAAAGCCCTCGATCGCGAGCCGCCGCGCCACATCTTCGATATAGGGGTTGAGCCCGCGATTTTCGTGCAGGACGAGAACGGCGGGGAAGGGGCCGTTACCCTCAGGCTGCACCAGGTAGCCCCGCATCGTACCGGAGTTGCCGCCGGGTGAGGGGTAGGTCACATACCGCGCCTTGATCCGCGCATCGGTGAAGGAAACGGTCTGCGCTTGCGCGTAGCGGGGCAGCAAGGCTTGCGCCATGGCAAGGCCGCCAGCGGTGACGACAGACGCCCGTTGGAGGAACGTCCGCCGGTCGATATGGCCGTGGCAGTATTCGTCGTAGAGGTCGAAGACGCGCTGGTCGATTTCCAGCTGCGTGATGGCCGTAAGGCCGGACGATGCCTCTTCGATGTCTTGCTTGGCGGACATCGTGCCATCTCCCTGCGAGTGCTGCTACTGAGGGATCGTGCTGTCTCGCCGCCTGCCGGCGGTTCTCCTGATTATCCAGCGATGTGGTGTGCTGTTCAACACATTCCGTTAGGCCGCCGCACGCGCGGCGGCCCGCAGGGCTTCAGTTCAGCCCCTGCTTACGGAAGGCATCGACGGTGCGCATGACGCCTCGCAGTTCCGCCAGGCCCTTCAGGCGGCCGATGCAGGAATAGCCGGGGTTCACGCGTTTGCCGATGTCGTCCACCAGCAGGTGGCCATGGTCAGGGCGCATGGGGATAACGGCGTCGGGGCGCCCCTCCGCTGCGCGGCGGTCCTCCTCCTTCATCAGGGCGGCTACCACCCGGACCATATCGGTATGACCGTCAAGATGGTCCGCTTCGTAGAAGGAGCCGTCCGGCTCGATCGTGACGTTGCGCAGATGCGCGAAATGGATGCGAGGCCCGAATTCTTCCGCCATGGCCACGAGATCATTGTCTGCATTGCTGCCGAAGGCGCCGGTGCAAAGGGTGAGCCCGTTCGCCTGCTCAGGGATGGCACCGAGCAGGGTACGAGCGTCCTCAGCGGTGGACATGACACGAGGCATGCCGAAAATGGGGAAGGAGGGGTCGTCCGGATGGATGCAGAGGCGTGCACCTTCCTCGGCCGCGACAGGCGCGATCTCCTTCACGAAGTCGATGAGATGTTGCTGTACGCCGTCTCGGCCGATGTCGCGGTATATGTCCAGCATCTTTTGGAAGCCAGCACGGTCGTAGACGAATTCCCGCGCTGGCAGCCAGTCGATCATCAGTTTCTCGAGCTCGTCGAGGTCGCTCTCCGACATGCTTTTGAAGCGCGCCTCCGCCGCCTTGCGGCGTGCCTCGGGGTGATCAGCCTCGGCGCCCGGGCGGCGGAGTACGAAGAGGTCGTACACCGCGATATCCGTCCAGTCGAAGCGCAGGGCGTAGCCGCCATTGGGCAGGCGCCATTCCAGATCCGTGCGCGTCCAATCCGTGATGGCCATGAAGTTGTAGCAGATGGTCTTCACGCCGCCGCGCGCCACGGCCCGGATGGATTGCTTGTACTCCTCAATACGCGTGCGGAAGTCGCCGGTACGGGTCTTGATATCCTCATGGACCGCGATGCTCTCGACCACATCCCAGCTCAGACCTGCCTGCTCGATGACGGCCTTGCGCTTCAAGACTTCGTCTTCCGGCCAGGCGCGGCCCTGATTGATGTGATGCAGTGCACTGACCACGCCCGTCGCGCCCGCCTGCCGGACATGCTCGAGCGTCACGGGATCGTCCGGACCAAACCAACGCCAGGTTTGCAGCATCTCGGGAACTCCTGTCGGGTTAGGTTTCAGCGCCGCCGATGCGGCGGATGGCGGTTTCAGGCAGGGCGGCGGTGCAGGCGAGGGTGATGAGCGCGACGATCGCGATATAGCCGGCCAGCAGCCAGGGCGCGCCACCGCCAAGGGCGAGCAGCCAACCCGCGCCCAGCGTGCCCACCGAGCCGATCAGCGCGCCAATCTGCTGCACGAAGGAGATGCCGCTGGCCCGCATACGGGTCGGGAACAGTTCGGAGAAGAAAGCGGCCTGCGGAGCGTACATGGCAGAGTGGCCGAGGGCCAGCGTGCCGACCAGAAGCAGCCAGATCATATCCTGCCGCCCGGCATAGACGATCCAGAAGGTGGGAAACACCAGCAGCAGGTTGATCAGGGCGCCCAGCAGGTAAACCGGTTTCCGGCCCCAGCGATCCGACAAGGCACCGAAGAGCGGCAGCGTCAGCAATTCGATGACGATGGCGATCAGTGTGGCTTCCGTCATGACGGCGCGCGGCACGCCCTGGCTGACGGCGTAGGCGGTCAGGATCACGGCGTAGGTGGTGAAAACCGTCGCCTCCAGCAGCTTGGCACCGATGCCCAGAACGACAGCGCGGGGGTATTCCCGCAGCATCCGTCCCAGCGGATTGCTCTCCTTCGGCCCCGTCTGATGCTTGAAGAGCGGGGATTCAGAGAGGTGCAGGCGGATATACATGCCGATAGCCACGAGCACCGCGCTCAGCAGGAACGGAATGCGCCAGCCCCAGCTCATGAATGCTTCCTCCGAAAGTGTGGAGGTCAGCAGGGCAAAGATGCCAAGCGGCAGGACGAAGCCCGCGGGCGCGCCGAGCTGCACCAGGGAGCCGTAGAAACCGCGCTCCTGCGGCGGCGCATGTTCGCAGGTGATGAGAATGGCATTGCCCTGCTCGCCGCCGATGCCAAAGCCGTGGATGAGCCGCACGATGACCAGCACGATGGCGCCCGCGGAGCCGATGGTTTCATAGGTCGGCAGCAGACCGACGATGAAGGTGGCGATACCGACCATCAGCAGTGTGGCGACGAGGGCGGATTTGCGGCCCTTCCGGTCTCCGATAATGCCAAAGACAAGACCGCCAATAGGGCGCGCCACAAAGCCTGCCGCATAGGTGCCGAGTGCGACGAGGGAGCCGACGAGCGGGCTGAGATCCGGGAAGAACAGCTTGTTGAAGACCAGTGCCGAAGCGGTGGCATAGATGAAGAAGTCATACCATTCCACCGTGCTACCGATGCAGGAGGCGATGGCCACCTTGCGGAGCATGGCGGGTGTAGGAGCGGGCGCCGCGACAGACGCCGCATCCGCTGTGGTCTGGGACATATCCTTGTTCCTTATTATGTCTTGAACGCCGGCGGAGGGGGCCTCCGCTAGGAATGCAGGCTGGCGCGCACGCCCCTTGTCAGCAGGGCATCCAGCGCTGAACGAACCTCACGGCGGAAGCCCTCATGCTCCGCCAGTTCGCCCGGGAAGATGTCGCGAATGGCGAGGAGCGCGTTCGAGAGAGCGGTTGCGTCACGGCCGGCCGTCCGGGCCGCCATGACAAGGCGCTCGCTCATGGGGTCGTCGATCTCGTGCTGGCCGCCACGCTCATCCGCGCCGAGCAGGAAAGCCATCCAGCCCGCCACAGCGATAGCGATGGCGCGGGGCATGGCCCCGGCCCGAAGACGCTCCAGCGCCGGGCCCAGCAGGCGTTGTGGCAGCTTCTGCGACCCATCCATCGCAATCTGCAGCAGGCGGTGACGGATGCGGGGATTGCGGAAGCGGTCGGCGAGCTGTGCCGTATAGGCGCTGAGGTCGACGCCGGGGGTGGCGGGGAGGGTAGGTAGCAGGTCCTCCCGCCACAGCCTGGACAGGAAGCCGGCGAGTGCCGGTTCCGCCATGGCCTCCGAAACCGTTTCCGTCCCTGCCAACGCCCCCAGATAGGCCAGGGTGGAGTGCGCGCCGTTCAAGCAACGCAGCTTCATCAGCTCATAGACGTGGACATCGTCGACCAGCAGCGCGCCGGCCGCTTCCCACCGCGGACGGGGGCCGCTGAAGCGATCTTCTATCACCCATTGCGTGAAAGGTTCGGCCACCACGGGCCATGCATCGGCATAACCCAGGGCGGCGACGGCAGCGCGGTCTTCATCCTGGGTGGAAGGCACAATGCGGTCCACCATGGTCGAGGGGAACGCCACCTCCGTCCGTATCCAGGCGGCAAGCTGTGGATCGCGCCGCATGGCGAAGGCTTCGGTGAGCCGTCCGACCGTCTCGCCGTTCCGCGGAAGATTGTCACAGCAGAGAACGGTGCAGGGCGGAGCCTTGGCAGCCCGGCGGCGACGCAGCGCCTCCACCAGCAGGCCTGGTACGCTCCGTGGGAAGGCATCGCCGGTGAGGTCGCGGTTGATATCGGGGTGGGCGTGGTCCAGCCCGCCATCGGCGGCTCGGCAATAGGCCTTCTCCGTCACGGTCAGGCTGATGATCCGTGTGGAAGCATCGGTCAGGCGGGCCATGGCGCGGTCCGGCTGCTCGGGAACGGTCAGGACTTCGGCCACGCTGCCGATGATGCGGGCGCTGTCGCCAGCCGGGCCGCGCTCCAGCACCGTGTACAGCCCATCCTGCGGTGCCAGCGCGTTCCGCACGGCGGGCGAGCGCAGGCTCATGCCGGAAATGCCCCAATCCGTTTCGCCTGCGGCGATCCGCTCATCAGTAAAGACCGCCTGATGCGCGCGGTGGAAAGCGCCGAGGCCCAGATGTGCGATACCGATGCCCAGGGCAGCGCGATCATAGGCAGGGCGACGGACGACGGAAGGCAGGCACGGCAGGCTGGCCGTGGAAAGGCGAGGCGGGTTCATGGCTGTTCCACCGTCTCGAAATAATCAGGCAGGCGCTGCACGATGCGTGGCAGCGAGGCGAGGATTTCCGACAGATGCTGCCGCATGGCTTCCTCGGCCGCATCGGGATCGCGCCTTGCGATGGCGGCGACGATGGCGCGATGCTGCGCGATGAGCACGCGACTGGGTGTGGCATCGGTGGGAAGGCTCAGATAGCGCACGCGGTCCATCTGCAGCTTGACATCGGCCAGCGTGGACCAGGCACTTTTCTGCCCCATCGCTTCCGCGAAACTCAGGTGAAGCGCGTCGTCAAACTCCAGGAAGGCGCGGTGGTCCTCCCGGCGGATGGCTTCTTCCTGCCGATCGATCAGGCTGTGCATGGCATCGATGGCGGCGCTGTCCGCATCCAGCGCGGCAAGGCGGACCACGGCGCGTTCCACGGCGTCGCGCACGAAGCGCCCGCCTGCCACCTGGGAGAGGGAGATGCGGGATACGGTGGTGCCCCGCTGTGGCAGGATGCGAACAAGGCCGCCTTCCGCCAGACGGATCAGTGCTTCCCGTACCGGCTGGCGGCTCACGCCCAGCAGGCTGGCGAGGTCGCTTTCGGAAAGACCCTGGCCGGGGGGGAGTTCGTTGGTGACGATCTTATCGCGGAGGAGGCTGACGACCTGCTGACCCATTGGGCCGCCGCCAGGGCTCACCTGAAGCGGCTTTAGAATTTCCGCGAGCATGTCCTTACCTCCCCGTTACGGCTCTTGTATGCTACCATACAAGATGGAAGGGACCCGTAAAGGGGGATTTAAAGGCTACGGATTGACCTGCGGCTAGCGGAAGGAGATCTCCATGGCGCCGCCGCCTAGCGTGAGCATCAAGCCTTCGCGCTTCGGCCCGAGGCGAAGTACCACGCCGTTGACATCTCCAGCCACATTTCGCCACCGCTGATATCGCCCAGGGCGAAGCCAGCGGGGCCCCCGACACCCGGACAACCCTTGAGCCGCCTTAGAAAACTTTTGCGCGTCTCAGAGGAGGTTAGGGCGCTTCACCGCGATGGCAGGCCTGCCAGCAAGGCTGCTTCCAGCGAGGCGAGAAGAAAGCGCATAATTTATCTTATGTAAAAATACCTTTGCGCGGAATGCTGCTCGCGATGATCAGCGACCCGTCACCGCCTGCGGCGTGTCGCAGCGCGGCCCAACACGGCAAAGGCTTGCCAGATGCTCCAATAAAATTCGCCTGACCTCATTGATCGTGCGCGGGTTGCCCTGGGTGGAGTGGCCCGAGCCCTCCACGACGTATTCCGACTGCGCGTCGGGAAGATGCGCGCTGTCATAGCGGACAACGCCGTCGGTGCGGCCCGTCAATGGACCGGACGTCTCCAGCGTGGGAATAATGGAGTGCGCGCGAACAGAAGGTGCAATGCGCTGATGAGACATGGCCACCACGAACGGGCTTCCAGGCGTCATGGCATAGACGCTGCCAATGCGCAAAAGACTGCCGCGATTGACGCTTAATGCAGAAGCATTGTTGCTCGCGAGATCACCGGCTGCAGCCACGACGGCAGCCGGCAGTGTCACCAGTCGGGCGGCCCAGTGGGCCATTCTGTATCCCGAGATGTAGCTTCCCTGATGCGGTGTGGCGATGAACACCACGCGTGACACTCCGGGAAACGGTGTCAGGAACAGTGCACGACGCAACAGCTCCTTCGAATCCGGCCGCAGGTTGAGTTCCTCGAATGGCCGGTTGCTGAGAGCGGACCAGAGGGTGTCCCCCGTATCGACGACCAGCATCTTTGTGAGCAGCCCCCCCTGGCTGTGGCCGATGATCACCATCTGCCCAAGTGCCGGGTCTGCGCTGACCCCGCCAAGTTGCCTGACCGCTGCTTGAAGGGCGTCTCTCAAAGCCAGGGCCGAATACGGGATGGGATTGCCGGTCGCGTAGGAGAAGGACCAGAACTCGAAATTCTCGCGGATCTGGGGATCCTCGTTCAGGTCGTTGATCATGTCCGCCCAACGGAACGGGCTGGAGACGGTGCCGTGAACCAGAACGATGGGTATCCGGCCGCGACGGTGCGGTTCCAATGCGACGAGCCGTGTGTTGTCCGGCCCGCTGAACAGGTCCCCGAACAGAAAGCCCCGTAGCTCGACACTCCAGGGCGCGGTCTCCACCAAGCTGAAGGCGCGTGCCGCCGTCTGATTGAACTCCAGCGGTACGCGCTGGCCCGCAACCAGGATGTTGGACTGCTCGAAGATCGAATGCAGGCCGATTGTCCCGTGCAGCGTTGAGGTCGCGAGCTGGCGCCGCGCATCAGGGATGTTGAGAACCACCGAGGTCGGCACTCGCAGCCGTGGAGCGACCTGAAGCCCCGTGGGCGCGTGGGGCGGACGCTGAGGGCTGGCGGCCATGGGCGCGCCGAGGCCGGCGCTGCGGTAAACATTCCTGAAGCCGCTGACTCTCAGATTGATGGTAGGAACGAGGGAAAGGACCTGCCCTTCCTCCAGGTGAAGAGCCGCGGGATCAGGCGTGATATCGATGCTACCAAACGGCAGTGCCTGCCGGCCGGACATCAACGCCGCCGCGTTTCCCGTCTCGTTCGAGAGCGCGGCGGTCAGTGCCAGATTGTAGAGGTCGGTGGCCCAGCGGAAGCGGGGATCATAAGGATCCGGCCGCTGCTGCGGTTCGGTTGGGAAGAGATAGGCATAAGCGTAGATTGCCGCAGCGAGATAGTCGGGCCTGGCGTCCTGCTCCCACTGTTGCAGGTGCCGGGCTTGCAGATAGCTGAGCTCGGCCAAGGCGAACAGATCGTCGGCAGGATTTGTGGCAAGCATCATCCAGCCGTGAAGGGCCCGGATTGTCTCGGTTGGGAACTGCTCATAGGTCTCCAGCAACGCACGCTGCCGCAAAGCGATGAGCGTCGCCTCGCTGGGCGCTCCGCTTGACAGCGCATTTCGGGTAAGGCGGCGGTAGGAGACGCGCTCGTCAGTCCGCTCGACCCTCACGGGTGCCACGCACGCAGTCATCAGCAGAGCCAGAACCAGTGCCATCAGGCGTGTAGAATGACGAGCGGCTGGGAGCATGTGGATCTCCGGTTTGACCCTCGGTTTGGCACGCGAGGCTGGGCACTATCCTGAGCGAAGCCACGTTAGGCTATCAGGGCGACTGTGGAAACGTGCTCCGCGGAAGCTGGAGACTTCCGCCGCCCCCGTCGCGAAGATGGCATCGCCGGCTTCGGGTCTTTTATCCCTCCCCTTTCGGTATTTCACCCGATCACAAGCTGGGGCCATGACGATCTAAGCTCCTCCGGCGGCGCCGGCCGAAAGCGGGCAAGGCCCGTCCAGGCCGGAGCGCAACGACCCAACGAAAGGAGAGCGCCGTGCGGATAGCCGACCTGAAACAGCTGCTTCTACCAGCAGCAGTGGCTGTTCTACTCCCGGCAGCGGCCTGGGCGCAGACGGCCGAGGGGCCACGGCAACGTACGCTGGGTGACCTGGCGAGGCTGTGCTCGGTTCCCGCGAGCCAGGATCGCGCCGCCGAGGCCATGGCCTTCTGTCATGGCTACCTGCTGGGCATTGGTGATTTCCACGCGGCGGCATTTCCGGCTTCCTCCCGGCCCGGCCCCCTGTTCTGCCCCCCTTCGCCGCAGCCAACGCTGACGCAGGTCACGGGATCGCTGGTCGCGTGGGTGGAAGCGCATCCGCAATATGCCGGAGAGCGCGCCATTGATGGCGTCACCCGCTGGGCCCAGGCCACCTATCCCTGCCCCACGCAACCCTCGACTGCCCGCGGCACGCGGCCGGCCCGCTGAGGAGACGACCATGCAAAGGACCATGACGATGCGCCGTAGCCTGCATGCTTCGGTCATCCTGCTGAGCGCGGCCCTCGGCATCGCGGGTTGCGCCGATATGGGCGACACCAGCCGGCGTACCCTGACCGGCGCTGGTGCCGGCGCATTGGCCGGCGGCGCGATCGGTTCCTTCACGGGTGACTTCGGCTGGGGGGCGCTGATCGGCGCCGGCGTGGGTGCGGCCGGTGGCTATCTCTATGACCAAAGCCGTCAGGCCGAGCAGCGCGCTTACACGCGTGGCTATGAGCAGGGCTCCCGGTCAAGGCAGTGAGCCGTCCGGAAGCCAGGCATGCTGGGCTCCGCCATCATGACGTTGGCGGTGGCCGCCCAGCTCGCCATCGCGCGGCCGGCAGGTGAAGCGCCCTCGCCTGCCGGCCTGCAGCAGCCACCTCCTCTGCTGTATCGAGCCCGGGCGCCGGAGGGGCGTGTGCAGGAAACGGTTGGTCCCGCCGGCTTCGGCCATCGCTGCGATGGCCGGCTTCAGCCAGTTATGGCAGGCGGTGTCGTGACACGGATCATCGCACCTCCGCCGCAGGGCTGATGCGCCATCACGGCACTCCAGTATTCCTGGCTCCAGGCTGCGAGAACTGCACGGCTTTCCGGCACGGCACACTGCGAGATGCAGCACTCATCCACTCGTTAAGGAGTTTCTCCATGTCACTGCGCGGATGCATTCCAGCCACAGCAATAGTTGCCTGCCTCCTGGCAACGCCAACGCTCAATACAGCGGCGCTTGCGCAACCGGCGGCGATCCTTGAAGCGGCTCGCGCGACAGCTACCGTTGAAACGGTGAACTTGGCGGAGCGCAGCATTCTCCTGCGCGGCGAGACCGGCAATCTGGTCACGGTGCGAGTTCCGCAGGAAGCGCAAAATCTGCCGCAGGTACAGCCTGGCGATAAGGTCGTCATCGACGTTCTCAGCACCGTCGATGCGCACATCGCGCGGCCTGGCGACCCGCTACCCGAATCCACTGCTTCCATGGCACGCGCAGAACCAGGCGAGAGGCCTGGCGGGTTGCTCGTCGAGCACCGGCGGGTACGAGTGAAGATCGAAGGGATCAACACGGGAAATCACAGCGTGGCGGTGATCGGGCCCGACCGGGTGCCCCGCACCTTCGTACTGCGCCAGCCGGCGATGCAGGCGCTGTTGCCTGCCTTGCGGGTGGGCGACGAGGTGGATGTGACTTTCACGGACGCTGTCTCTCTTCGCGTCGTGCCGCCAGGCGGTACCTGACCGCATCTGGACAGGAAAGCCGCGCTGGAAAAACCAGCGCGGCTTCGTTTACACGGCAGAGTGTCTCCTATCGGAGAATGATCTCGACGCGCCGGTTCTGCGGCTCCCGGACGCCATCCGCGGTGGGAACCAGCGGGCGGCTTTCGCCGAAGGCCTGCACCACAATGATGGAGCGGTCTACGCCCAGACGGACCAACTCGTTTGCCACGGTGTCCGCGCGGCGTTGCGAGAGGCGCTGGTTATACTGCGCCGAACCAGAGCGATCGGCATGCCCCGCCACTTCGATTCGCGTCACCTGTACCCGTGTGGAATTCTGCGCGGCCTCCGCGATAATCTGGCGGGCCCGATTTGTCAGGTCGGAACGATCCCAATCAAAGAATACGAGATAGGTTCTTGCCGGAGCGGGCGCCGCAGCGGGAGCCGGCGCTACGGGCGCAGGAGGCGGAGCCGGCGGCACCGCGTTGAAGGCATAGCGAACGCCTAGCATAACCGAGTGGTTGTCATTGCTGATTTCGACATTGCCGCGCCCGAAGCCACCGCTCGCCGTGGTGACACGGCTCCCGATTTCCGGTTTCGTTGTACCGAAGAAGCGATATTCCGTCGTGATGGCCAGGCCCGGGACCGCCGAGATGGGGAAGCCGGCCCCCACGATACCCTGGTAGGCGAAGACATCTTCCTCGCCATCGATCAGCAGACGTGTCCCATTTGCGGTCGTGCCATCCACCCCATCAAGCTGCGTGCGTGCCCAGCCGATGCCGGCACCCAGATATGGCTGGATCCAGCGGGGGCCACCAAACAGGGTGTAGAGGTCGAAGTCATAGAAGGCGTTGACCATCGCGCCCCAGCTGCGTGTCTTCCCTCCGATATTCTGGAAGCCCTGGCTGCCAAAGCCCGACAGGGAGTCGCTGGAGTTCTCCCGGAAGTTACCCTCGACCTCGGCCCGGAGGCCGTTGCCAAAGCCCCAGCCGACGCTGAGAACACCAACCCAGCCGTCCTCATTCTCAAGCTTGCCGTTCGAATCGGCGCCCGGCAACGCACTGCGCAGAACTTCGCCGGACGTCCCGCGCACGTTGATGTCCGTATCCTGCAACCAGTTCCAACCCGCTCCGCCGCCGATATAGATGCCCGAAACGGGCTGGGCGGCTGCTTGGCTCGCAGGGAGCAGAAAAGAGCTGGCCAGCAGGACACCAGCGGCTACGCCTGTCATCTTGTAGGGCATATCTGCCTCCTGGGCATTGATCCTGGAAGCGCTCGAAGCGGCGACTCCCCCCCTCGCGCGCCAGGATATGGATAGACGACTGCAAAGCCCAGGGCGATCCAGTAATCACCTGAGGAAGACTGAGATATGCCCTGATAACAAGCGTAATCCTAAATCGAAGTCAGCTTATTGCGTAGAGCGTAACGGACCAGATCCACAACCGAATGCGCGTCCAGCTTTCGCATCACCGTTGCCCTGTGGGTTTCCACGGTCTTTATGCTGATGTCCAGGCGCGTAGCTACTTCCTTGTTACTGAGGCCTTCGGCAAGAAGCTGCACGATCTCCCGCTCTCGCGGCGTCAGCGGCTCGCCAGAAGACCCTTCTGCCGTGGGAACCGTGGCGGCACGCAGAAAGCCATCCAGAATCGTCTCGCTGACTTTCCGGTTGAAATAGGGCCTGTGCGCCGCCAGCGCCTCCACCGCGGCAATGACTGACCGGGCCGCGTCAGATTTCAGAAGATAACCCTTGGCGCCCGCCGCGAGCACTTCACGGATGAGTTGCTCGCTCTCATGCATGGTGAAGATCAGGATCTCGGTTCTGGGTGACGCTTTCCTGATCAGCTTCGTGGCATCCAGGCCGTTCAGGCTGGGCATGGAAACGTCTAGAATCGCAACGTCGGGCATGAGCTGTATGGCGAGGTCTACGGCATCGCGGCCGTTGACGGCTTCTGCGCAGACTTGCCACCCTTCCCGGGTCTCCAGCAGGGAGCGAAGGCCATGCCTGACGACATCGTGGTCGTCCGCGATCAGTATTCGAAGCGGGCCCGGTTCCTTGGGCATTACATGCCTCGCTCTGCTCTGATCGGTTGAACCCGGTTGCCCCCGACGAAACTAATGGGCTGGCGCCCTCGCCGTGATCGGGGGAAACCCCGGACAGAGATAAAGAAGCACTGTACCAGGGCTCCAGGATATGCGTGGCCTTGCGCACATTGCGGTCGGCGTCTTTCAGGAAGAACCACAGCGGCTGGTCTCACCTTTCCAGGATCAATTTCTGCGGCGCACGTAAGATCCAGATCGTAACAAAATAAGAGGTGCAATACAGTACAATAGTGGAGTGGCGGTACCGTACACTCCCTAGACACATGAGGGGGAACCAATGGCGGTCGCCAGGCCATTCCCGATCTTTCGCGGGAGCATGGGCGTCGTTTCGGCGTCACGCCTCCGTCTCTGCATAGTGTCCGCCGTTATGCTCGCCGGCGGGCTTGTTGCCGCCGATGCGGCGAATAAGGCCTTTCGCCAGAGCAGTGACAGGCAAAACGAAGCGCGCGCTGTCGCCCATGCCTTGAGCGTCAGGATAGACCGCGACGTCGCGGCAGCCGAGGCCAGGCTCTCGACTCTGGCTGCCTCTCCTGCCCTGCAGGCAGAGAACATGCCGCTGTTCAGGGACCAGCTTCTCGCGACTTTTCAGCCGGAAGGACGCTGGTTCCTCGTCTACGACGAGGAGGGCAAAGTTCTCCTCGAAACGCCCCGACCATCGGAAGTTGGATCCGCTGATAACGGTGGGGCCTATCTTGAGCCCCAGGACATTATGCAGGCTTTTCTCCGTGAGGCGCCTGCGAGACGCGTGGAGAGCCCCAGGGCCACAGGTTCGGGTAGGCTCGACGCCGCTGCGGTCCACGTTAGCGCAGTGACATCCTCCGGCCGGCGTTATGGATTGGTGGAAGCCATATCGGGACCGAGCCTTCGGGGGATGCTCTCTGTTTCCGAGGTACCCGCTGATGGAACGGTTGGATTCGCCGCCGCCGGAGGACGGATTCTCTTTTCGCTCCCCCCTTCGTCTGAGGCCTACATAGCCGCGCCCCTTGGCCATTCCGGGGTGAATGTTACGCAGGCCAGTTTGGGCAGACGCAGCGTTCTCGCTTTCCATCGCTCCGATATGACCAACTGGGTCTTCTATGTGCACTATAGCGAGAGAAGCCCGTTCATAACGGCAGCGTGCTTTGCTTTTTTCATTCTGGTAGGCGCTACGCTCTTTGGCCTCTTGGCTAATTGGGCGCTTAAGAGGTTGGTCACAGGCGACATCAAGCCGGTCAGGGCCTTAGAGCAGGCCCTGCAATATGCTGTCTTCAGGCGCGATGACTCAGAGAACCGGCTCGCGATGTTCAGGGAACAGCTCGCGGACGGGGTCTTCATTGTCGACTACGTCAGCGCTGGAAATCTGACGCTTCACGACACGAACCCGGCCTTCTGGCGTATATTTGGGCCATGCGCCAAAGCGGGGCAAAGCGCATGGTCGGACTTGGCTCCATCTGCCGCCGCCATGCTGCGCTCGGAAATTATTCGTGTCATCAAGTCCGGAGACACGGCGCCCTTTCAACGAACAATAGGGTGCGGCGCAGAAGCTCGGGAATGCGAGATTCGCCTTGGTGTATCCCTGTCACCTCAAGGGACCTTCTGGAGGGTCTTTGGAACCGTCCGCGATGTCACCCAGGCTCAAAGGCAGTACAACGCCCTGAAGGAAAGCTTGGCCCGCTTTCGTGAGGCCCGCGACATCGCAGGGATCACGCCATGGAAGTGGAGTTTTGGAGAAGAGACACTCAAATGGATCGGGCAGGACGATGGTGATGAGCATTCGTCACCGCGTCCTAAGCAGCCGGGCTGGGCAATTCATCCTGCTGATCTCTCCGAGATTCAAGCACGGCTTCATGCGGCGCTTGATGGGATGGCGCCTGTCCATCTGGAGTTTCGGGCCACTGAGCCTGGACATCCTGACAGGCACTTCATCGGCCGCGGCGGTCCATACATACAAGACGGTGCCGGGGGCATGGCCGGAATCCTGCTTGATGTGACGGAGCAGCGGAATGCCGAGGCGGCCCGGGACCGGGCGCTGTCCCTGCTTCAACGCATCGTCGAAACCAGCTTCAGTATTCTATACATTCGGGACCCACATGACGGAGGCATGGTCTATCTCAACGGCCAAACGGATGCCATCACCGGTTACGATGTTGGGACGCTAACAAGCCTCGGCTGTTCTGGGCTCCGCACTTTTGTACATCCGGATGACGTGGTGCGTTTTGAGGAGAAGCTGGCCAGCTCGGCAGAGCTATCGGACGGAAAGTCGTTGTCGATAGTCTTCAGGACCCTCCACCGAGATGGCGATTGGCGCTGGCTGCAGGCAACCGAGACCGTGTTTTCCCGTGATTCCTCTGGTAGGCCCCTTCAAATCCTGGGCAGCGTGCAGGACGTCACCGAATCTCATCGTTCCAAGCAACGGCTGATCGAGGTCAGCGGCCAGATGTTGATGATGCAGGACCGGGAACGGCGCCGCATCGCGCGTGACCTTCACGATAGTACCTCCCAGCTCCTGGCTGGCGCCACCATGATCATGGCGAAGATCCGTTCTCACGTCACGGCATCCAATAGCGGGGCAGACGAAGATCTTTGTCGGGTCAACGACCTCATCCAGCAGAGCCATCGTGAAATTCGCACGATATCCTACCTTCTGCATCCTCCTCTTCTCGATGAAGTCGGACTCAAGGCAGCGCTTGAATGGTATGTCGGGGGGCTTTCGAGGCAAACACGCATAGGAATTCATCTGAATTTTCCTGCCGCGCTTCAGGAGAAACGGCTACCCAAGGACGTGGAGTTTGCCCTCTTCCGCGTCGTGCAGGAGGCCTTGTCCAATGCGATCCGCCATGCCTCATGTGACGATGTTTGGATTTCCTTGTCGCTGCCGTGTGAGCAACCGGCAGATAATTGCACGTTGAAGCTCCTGATAAGAGATAATGGAATGGGTATCCAAAAGAGCCTCGATATGCGGCCGGGCGCCAGGCGTTCGGTTACCGAGTTTGGCGTGGGCATCTTCGGAATGTCGGAGCGCATCCGGCAGTTGAATGGTTCTCTCTCTATCCGGAACCACGAGCAGGCGGGCACCGTGGTGGAATTGATCGTCCCCCTGCCTGTCACCGGCTTCAGGTGACCCTCCCTCCCCCGACCCCGTGTAATTTTCGGCACAATGAACGGCCTTCATGCCAATCAGCGATGGCTCTGTTGGACGGTGACGATTTGATGCCTGCCCGCGAAGCTGCGGCATGCCGTTGTAGCGGGGCCGCACGGAAGGCCCCGGATGATGTGAATCATCCAGGGCCAGGCCAGGGTGGAAAGAAGCTTGCTTACCGGTCGCGGATAAGGACGTGGTCGATGACGTGGATCACGCCATTCGCACATGGAATATCGGCACGCACGACCGTAGCGGTCGCCCCGCCATAACCCGTAATCGTTACCTTGCCCTCCTGGTTGGTGACGGTGATCTGATTCCCGGCTCGTGTACGCGTTGTCACCGTCTCTCCCGGCTTCAGCGAGGCCGAGGTATAACGCCCATCGAGGATATGGGCGTTCACCGCCGCAGGGCCCAGAACGGGGTCAGGCTGCCGCTGCGAACCGGACTGCATCGGGAAGATGCGGTCGGCGAGGAAAGAGGCCGCGCCGATAGCGGCATCCGTCGGCGCGAAGATCGTGAAATATCCCGCACCCTTGATGTCTTCCGCCACATGGGTCAGAGCCAAGACCCCCGCGAAGCGGGACCCTCCGTCGAGGCCCATGAGCGTATCCACGCAGTTCCTGTTCTGAGCTTGGGCGTTGCTGGCGAGGCCGGCAAGCGCTGCCAGAGAGATTCCAATCGTCGCGGTGAGGCGGGCAGCGATGGTCCCGAATCGCATCTCACTCTCCTTGTTGATAGCCGCACCGGATCGACCGGCGCCTCTCTCTGCGCCACACCTTGGGTGCCCCCGAGGTATAGGCACGGGTGGAGAATGCAGTTGAATCGCGGAAGGGTTGTATCAGGTGAAACCCTGAAAGAGCGGACAACGATCCTGACTCTCGGCATGGTCAAGTCCGGACCTTGCCAACGTCAGGTAACGACTATCCTCTGCTGGCCGCATCCCCCTGGCAAACTGCATAGCTGCCCGCCGGACAAGAGCCGCGCTACAGCTTCACGCTGCCAGCAAGCCGCGCAGCTTACGCACCGCACTCTCAGGCGTGGTCAATACGGGGCGGCCGGTGACCTCCCCTACGCGCGCTGCCGCCGAAGCCAGGCTGAACTGCGCAAGGGCGATGACATCGCAATCCGCCAGGGTGCGAGATGCCTCGGCAGCCGCTGCGTCATGTGCTTCATGGTCGCCCCCATTCAGCGCGTCCAGCGCGCCTTCCGCCAGCTTCGTCTTCAGAGAGACACTGGCCGGAAACTCGGCAGGCATGGACTGTAATGTTGGGCCGAAGGTCGCCAGGAGCCCGATACGGGAACCGGCCTTAACAGCCTCCTCGATCATCGCTTCGTTCGGCTTCAGGACAGGCATCGAGGAGAACTCCCGCTGTACGGCCTCAATACAGGGGCCGAAGGCCGAACAGGTGAAGAGGATGCCGTCTGCGCCGGTCGCCACGGCGTAGCGCGCCAAGGTCAGGAAGCGCTCCGTCATCGCCGGCGTCAGCCTGCCATCCCGTGCCAGATCCGCAGAAAGGCTGTCATCCAGCAGGTTCATCAGCCGCGCCTCCGGCCACAGGCGCGCGAAAGCGGCCTCGATAGGGGGCGGCGAATGGCGCAATGCGTGGATGAGGGCGATCCGCATCTGACGAGGCCTCCGGCGATAATGATACAAATGTTGCATCAAGGCCGCCTCTCTGCAACAGTCATCTCATGAGCCGCCGCGCTTCCCAGGAGACCCCCATAGAAGCCCTGCGCCGCGCCCTGCCCGGCCTCCCGCCCCGTTTGCAGGAAGCCGGCCGCTTTCTGGCGCGCCACGATTTCGACGCCGTTACCCGTTCCATGCGGGAACTGGCGGCGGCGGCGGGCACCCACCCAGCCACTTTTACCCGGCTTGCCCAGGCGCTGGGATATGCGGGCTGGGATGAACTCCGGGATGCATTGATCGAACTGCGCCGGACGGCGGCCCAGGCGCCCTATTCCGGCCGAGTTCGTGCCCTCGGCACGGAACCCGCGGCGAGCCTCCCCGCGGAAATGCTCGCCGCTGATGCCGCCGGGCTTAGCCATATCCGCCCCGCCCCCATCGCCGAGGCCGCTCGGACCTTGCACCTGGCACGGCGCATCTGGTTGGCGGGGTTCCGGTCCTGCCGGGGAATTGCGCAGGTGTTGCATTATCAGCTCCGGCTGTTTCGCCCGGATGGCGTGCGGCTGATCGGCGGCGTGGGGCCGGAGGATCTGGACATCGGTGCGCTGCAGAATGGCGACGTCGTCGTGCTGATCAGCTTTGCACCATATTCCCGCCCCATCGCACTGACCGCCCGCCGGGCGCAGGCGAGTGGCTGCACCATCATCGCCCTGGCTGACACGCCCGACGCGCCGGTGGCCGAAGGTGCCCAGCACCTGCTGTTGTTCGACGCCGCTACTGGCCCGGGCTTCTTCCCCAGCCTGACCGGCGCGCTGGCCACCGCCCAGGCCCTGGCCGCCGCGACCTTCGCCCTGGGTGGCGAGCCTGCCCTCATCCGACTGCGCGAGACCGAGGAACGGCTCGCTGCCTTCTCTGAATACGTGCCGGAAAAGGAACCCCGCACATGATCTCCCCCGCCACCCGCAGTCGCGTGCTGCATCGCTCCTCCCGGTCCAGGCCCCCGCTGGCTGTCGGCGGGCAGGGGGCCTGGCTGGTGGAACAGGGCGGGCGAGAGGTGCTGGATGCTTCCGGGGGCGCGGCCGTATCCTGCCTCGGTCATCAGCATCCGCGTATCGTCGAGGCCATCAAGCGGCAGGCGGACCAGCTCTGCTACGCTCATACCGGCTTCTTCAGCAACGAACCCGCTGAGGCGTTGGCGGAGGAGTTGGTCGGCCATGAGCCAGGGGGCCTCTCGCTGGCTTATTTCGTGTCCGGCGGATCCGAGGCCGTGGAGGCCGCACTGAAGCTGGCTCGGCAGTATTTCCTGGAGATCGGCCAGCCCCGCCGCTCGCACTTCATCGCGCGCCGGCAGAGCTATCACGGCAACACGCTTGGTGCGCTGGCCGCCGGCGGCAACGCCGCCCGGCGTGCGCCTTACAATCCCCTACTGACCGATGCCTTCAGCCATGTTTCCCCGGCCTTCTCCTATCGCGAGCAACAGGCGGATGAAGACGAAGCCACCTTTACCGCGCGCTTGGCGGCAGAGTTGGAGGCGGAATTTCAACGCCTCGGCCCAGATACGGTGGCCGCCTTCGTCGCGGAGACGGTCGTCGGTGCCACGGCAGGCTGCGTTCCCGCTCCCGCCGGCTATTTCAAGGCGATCCGTGAAGTCTGCGACCGCCATGGCGCGCTGTTGATCCTGGACGAGGTGATGAGCGGCATGGGCCGGACCGGCACCCGCCACGCCTGGGAGCAGGAGGGCATTGCGCCCGACCTGCAAGCCATCGCCAAGGGGCTGGGCGGCGGGTATCAGGCTATCGGCGCTGTCCTGGTCTCACAGCGGGTCGCAGACGCGGTGGAAGGCGGCTCGGGCGCCTTCCAGCATGGCCATACCTACCTTTGCCATCCCATCGCCGCGGCGGCAGCGCTGGAGGTACAGCGCGTCATCCGAGAGGATGACCTTCTGGATAAGGTGGTGGCCATGGGCACGCTGCTGGAGGAGCGGCTGACGGAGCGCTTCGGCAACCACGCACATGTCGGTGACATCCGGGGCCGAGGCTTGTTCCGCGCCATCGAGTTGGTGCAGGACCGCTCCACCCGCGCGCCCTTCGACCCTTCTCTGAGGCTCCATCAGCGCATCAAGCAGGAGGCATTCACACGCGGCCTGGCCTGTTATCCAGGCGGCGGCACGGCAGACGGGCAGCGCGGCGACCACGTGCTCCTGGCGCCACCCTACATCATCTCTCCCTCCGAGATTGATATGATTGTCGATCGCCTGGGCGAGGCAGTTGACGCTGCTATCGGCAGCCTCTCGCGCTGAGCACGGTTCTTTCACCACCCACATCTTCCGGGACATTGACCATGAAGACTCTTCTTCTTGCCGCCGGGCTGATGCTTGCAGGCGCCACGGCGGCCGGAGCCGCCACGCTCGATACAGTGAAGGGGCGCGGCCAGCTCGTCTGCGGTGTCAGCACGGGCTTTGCAGGCTTTTCCACGCCGGATAGCCAAGGCCAGTATCGTGGCATCGATGCGGATTACTGCCGTGCCATTGCTGCTGCCGTTCTGGGCGACGCCAGCAAGGTGCGTTTTGTCGGGCTGACGGCGCAGAACCGCTTCACCGCCCTGCA
The DNA here is from genome assembly GCA_000245075.1 of Acetobacteraceae bacterium AT-5844. Taxonomy (GTDB): domain Bacteria; phylum Pseudomonadota; class Alphaproteobacteria; order Acetobacterales; family Acetobacteraceae; genus Pseudoroseomonas. The sequence goes on along the minus strand of JH599974.1, from coordinate 159,766 downwards.
ATCGGGCGAAGTGGATGTGCTGATGCGCAACTCCACGCAGACCTTTCTGCGGGCGAATTCTATCGGCCTCAGCATCGGGCCGGTGAATTTCTATGACGGCCAGGGCTTCGCCGTGAAACGCGATGCCGGCGTGACGAAGGTGTCGGAACTGAACGGCGCTTCCGTCTGCGTTGCCCAAGGCACCACCCATGAGGTGACGCTTGGCGATTATGCGCGCGCCCACAACATCACCTTCCAGCCCGTGGTGTTTGAGCGCGTGGACACCATGTACCAGGCCTTCTTCTCTGGCCGCTGTGACGCGATGACACAGGATGCCTCCGCTCTGGCGGGCGCCGTTTCCGTTGCGCCCAACCCAGGTGACTACGTGGTTCTGGCTGAGACCATCTCGAAGGAACCGCTCGGGCCGTTCACGCGCAATGGTGACGACCAGTGGTCCAATATCGTTGCCTGGGTGCATTATGGTCTGGTGGAGGCCGAAGAGCTGGGCGTGACCCAGGCCAATGCCGATGCAGAAGCCAAGGGTGCCAATCCGGCAGCGCAGCGCTTGCTGGGCACGGCCGGCGAATTCGGCTCTCGTCTCGGTCTGAACAACGACTGGATGCTCCGTGCCATCAAGGCCGTCGGCAATTACGGCGAAGTTTTCGAGCGCAATGTCGGTTCCGGCAGCACTCTCAAGCTTTCGCGTGGCCAGAACGGCCTGTGGAGCAGCGGCGGGCTGATGTACGCCATTCCTTTCCGCTGACAATCCCGGCGCCGGCCAGCCCGCCCCCGGCTGGCCGGTTCCAATCGAGGCGTTGACACGCCAAGCAGCACCCCATCGAGCAGGTTGGGCAGCTCCGCTCGAGCATTTCCAGTAGAGAACCACCTTGCGCGCGGATTTGAGCGGCATGCTCCCAGGTCCGGTGCGTCCTAGGAGGCTGCGGCCATGCGTATCGCCATCGGCGGAATCATGCAGGAATCAGTGAGCTTCCTGTCCCTGCTCACAACCTTGGAAGAGTTCCAGGCTATTGAGGCGGCCGGTAGCGAGCTGGTAACGCGTTTCCGTGGCACGAACACGCTTTGCGGTGGCTTCATCGAAGTCTGCGACAAGGAAGGCGCAGACATTCTGCCGATTATCTTCGCCGATGGCGGCGCGGCTGGCCCTGCGTCGGATGAGGCCTTCCTGCATTATGCCGACCGCATCTGCGCTGCCCTTCAGGAAGCCGGTCCCGTGGACGGCGTGCTCCTGGCTTTGCATGGCGCCATGACAACGCCAACACGGCTGGATCCGGATCGCGAGATTGTCGAACGCGTACGGGCCATTGTGGGGCGCGCAGTCCCGGTGGTCGTCGCACTGGATTACCATGCCAATATCGATCGCCATCTGCTCGAACTGGCCGATGCAGTATTTGGCTACCACTATTCCCCTCATACCGATATCGGCGAAACCGGAATGCGCGCCGCGCGGTGCCTGGTACGCATGCTCCGCGACGGGCTACGCCCAGCCATGGCCTTCGACAAGCCGGGCATCATGGTGCCCAGCATCTTCAGCGCCACAGGTCTCGCGCCGCTCTCCGATATCGTCGAGGCATCGGTCGCCATGGCGGAAGACGCGCCCGGCTATCTCGACGTTTCGGTTTTCGCCGGCTTTTCCTATGCGGACGTGCCGAATTGTGGCTTCTCCGTGCTGGCGGTGTCTGACGATGCAGCCCGCGCGGAGCAGGCGGTCGCCACACTGACGCAGCGCATCCGCAGGGTGCGGCGCGACCTGCTGCATGAAGGAATGGTGCTGGACATGGAAAAGGGAGTCGAGCGCGCCATCGCTCTCTCCGCCAAGGCCGAACGCCCCATCGTGCTGCTGGAACATGCCGATCGCTGCAATGACAGCACTTACCTGCTGCGAGCCTTGCTGGAGCGCGGCGTGAAGGGCGCTGCCATCCCGTATATCTGGGACCCTCGCGCGGCCGTAGAAGCAGCCGAGGCCGGTATCGGCGCTACCGTCACGCTCGATGTCGGCGGGCATTCCTCTCCGCGTGCTGGCGGGCCGGTGCGGCTCACCGGCAAGGTGCTGTTCGCCGGAGAGAAGGAGTACCGCACAACCGGCCCCTATATGCATGGCCGGCTGGTGCGGCTCGGCCTCGCGGCGGTGCTGGATGTAGGGGGCCTCATGGTCAGCATCGTCAGCAGGCCGACATTGACGGTGGACGAGGATCTTTTCATCCAGTTCGGCCTCCGCACACTGGACTACAAGATCATCGTGTTGCGCTCGAAGACGCATTTCCGGGCGGTATATGAGAAGCTCGCCGAGGCGATCATCATTGTCGACACGCCTGATTGGGGCCCGGCCGACCTGACGACCCTCCCCTACCGGCAGATCGACCGCGAGAAAATTTTCCCCTTTGCTGACCCCTTTCACTGATGGGAGAGGACTGGAAACGCATCGAACCCGCCATGCTAGGCTACAGCTTTACGGCCTGGAGGGGACGGTATGGCAAAGGCGGGCGGTATCCGGATCGGCATCGGCGGCTGGACCTATGAGCCTTGGCGTGGCAGTTTTTACCCTGAGGGATTGCCGCAGAAGCGCGAATTGGCCCATGCCAGTGGCTTGCTGACGTCCATCGAAGTCAACGGCACCTATTACGGCGCCCAAAAGCCTGAGAGCTTCGCGAAATGGTATGACGAAGCGCCAGAAGGCTTCGTCTTTTCCCTCAAGGCGCCGCGCTATGCCACCAACCGCAAGGTCCTGGCGGAAGCCGGATCGTCCATCGAGCGCTTCTTCACCGGCGGCCTCATGGCCCTGAAGGACAAGCTAGGTCCGATCAACTGGCAATTCATGCCGACCAAGACCTTCAATGCGGAGGATTTCGAGGCTTTCCTCAAGCTCCTGCCGCATAAAGTGGAGGGTCGCTCCATCCGGCATGCGGTTGAGGTGCGGCACGAAAGTTTCCGCCATCCCGAGTTCCTGGCCATGGCCAAAGAGTATGGGGTAGCGGTGATCATGGCGGGCGATTCAGATTATCCGCAGATAGCCGACCCCACCGCGCCCTTCATTTATGCACGCATCATGGGAACGGCGGAACATCATGTTCAGGGCTATTCCTCCGCTGCGCTCGACCTCTGGGCGGCGCGGGCGCAGGAATGGGCAAAGGGCGGCGTACCAGCCGGGCTGTCCTATGTTGATACGGGCAGTGCGCCCCGCTCGCCGCGAGACGTGTATCTGTACGTCATCAGCGGTCACAAAACCCGCAATCCAGCAGCGGCGATGGCGCTGATCGAGCGGTTGGACTGATGCGCCGGCCTGGCAACTCGGGCGTCGAAGTTGCGTCTCAGGTCTCGTGATCCGCTTGAGGCTCGGCAGCCTTGTCCTCCGGCGGTACCGCCGGGTCGTTGCCTTCCAGTCGGTCCCGGTGAAGAGCCGCGCCGCCGAGCAACATCAGCGTTACCGGCATGGTGATAATGAGCAGGATGCCGATCAGCAACTCATGCACCGTCAGGCGGGACTGCAACACCGAGAAGAACACCATGGAGCCGAGCAGGATGAAGGCAGCGCCATAGGAGGTGCCGAGAGTCGGCGCGTGCAGCCGCTCATAAAAGGTCTTCAGCCGCACCAACCCGATAGAGCCCGTCAGGGTGAGGCCCGCGCCGGCCAATAGCAGCAGCGCCACGGGGATAGCGGCCCAGAGAGGCAGGTCGGCAGCGTGGCTCATTCGATCACCTCCCCGCGCATCAGGAATTTGGATAAGGCCGTAGTGCTGACGAAGCCCAACAGCGCGATCACGAGCGCGGCTTCGAAATACAGAATGGTCCCGGAACGGATGCCGAATGTCAGCAGCAGCAGCATGCCATTGACGTACAGGGTATCGAGGCCGAGGACGCGGTCCTGCGCGCGGGGGCCCTTCAGCACACGGTAGAAGGCGCAAAGGAAGGCGAGGCCCAACATGACCTGCGCGGCCAGCAGCGACCAGCTCAGCAGCGCGATGCTCATTGGAAGATCTCCATCAGCGGTTGCTCGTAGCGGCCCTTGACGATGCGGACCCAGCTTTCCTCGTCGATCAGGTCGAGGACATGCAGCAGCAGCACGCCGCTTTCGCGGTCGAACTCGACCCAGGCGGTCCCGGGTGTCGCCGTCAGAATGCAGGCCAGCGTCGCCAGCGCGGTGTCATTCCGCAGCGCCAGCGGGATGCGGATGAAGCCCTGCCGCCGGTCAGCGCGAGGATGCAGAATGACGAGCGCAACACCGAGATTGGATCGGGCTATATCCACCGCGACCACGCCGGCCAGGCGAAGTGCCGTTCCCCAGCGCCGAATCCGGAGCGGAAGCGGCTGCAGCATGGCCAACGCCCACCCGCCAAGCAGGGCGAAGGCCAGGCCGAGCAGCGCCGGGCCAGGGGACACGCTCTCATTCATCAGCATCCACATGAGGAACAGGGATGCGGACATGTAAGGGTGCGGCAGCAGGCGTCTCATGGGTTCTGCCCGATCACATGACGGATGTAGTCCTGCGGCGCATGCAGCGCCTGTGCCGTTGCCTGCATGTAGCGCAGCACCGGCCCCGCACCGGCCGTCATGCCGATGCAAAGGCCCACCAGCAGCAGGATCGGGGCCATCTCGATGACGCGGACACGCGGCACACTACGATTGGCCGTGGCCCACAGGCTGCGAATGCCGGCGCGGGTCATGGCCAGTACCGTGGCGAGGCCGGACAACACGAGCGCCACCAACAACGCCCAGCCCCCCGGTGACACGGAAGCCACACGGCCGCCCAGCCCTTCCGGATTAAGAATGCCGCTGAGCATGGCGAATTTGGCAATGAAGCCGGAGAGCGGCGGCAATCCCGCCAACAACAGCGCACAACAAAGGAAACTGACGCCCAGCAGCGCCATGGTGCCGGGAATGGCGACCCCGACCTCCTCCTCCTCATCATCATCTTCCTCGCCATCGCCGAAAGCTTCCAGCGTGACGGCGAGAACGTCGGCGCCCATGTCGCGCCCGCGCTCCAGGAGTTCAACCAGCAGGAACAACGCGCCAATGGCGAGGGCGGAACTCGCCAGGTAAAACAGCGCACCGCTGGTCACGGCCACCTGCTCCGCACCCACCGCGGCCAGCAAAGTGCCGGAAGAGATGAGGACGCTGGCGCCCGCGAGGCGGGAGAGATCTTGCGTCGCGAGAACGCTGATCGCGCCGAAGGCGATGGTCAGGATGCCACCGACAAGAATCCAGTTGCCGCCGAAGCCGGCCGATTCCCCGGCCTCGGGGCTGAACAGCAGCAGCGAAAGCCGCAGGACGGCATACACGCCGACCTTGCTCATCATCGAGAAGATGGCCGCGGCTGGCGGGCTGGCAGCGGAATAGGTTGGCGCCAGCCAGAAGCCCAATGGCCACATGCCGGCCTTCACCAGGAAGGCCAGGCCCAGAATGCCGGCTCCTGCCTCCAGCAACGGCCGGTTTTCTGCCGGCATCTCCGGAATGCGTGCCGCCAGATCCGCCATGTTGAGCGTGCCAGCGACGCCATAGATCATGCTCACCCCAATCAGGAAGAGCAGCGACACAGCCAGATTGATCGAGATGTAGTGCAGCCCGGCCTTCACCCGCATGATACCGGAGCCATGCAGCGCGAGACCGTAAGAAGCCGCCAGCAGCACTTCAAAGAACACGAAGAGGTTGAAGAGGTCGCCGGTCAGGAAGGCGCCGTTCAGGCCCATAAGCTGAAACTGGAACAGCGCATGGAAATGCGCGCCCATCCGCTGCCAGCGCGCCAGCGAGAAGACCAGCGCGCAGAGCCCCAGCAACGCCGTCAGCACCATCATCAGTGCCGAAAGGCGGTCGACGACGAGGACGATGCCGAAGATCGAGGGCCAGTTGCCGAGGCGATAAACCGTGACGAGCCCCTCGCCGCCTCCCGCATGGGCCTGCCAGGCCAGGGTGATGGCAATCCCCAGCAGTGCCACGGTGGAAACGATCGCGAGCCCCGCGCGCAGCCGGCCCCGCTGATCGTCCAGCGGAATCATGAGGGCACCGGCAACCAGCGGCAGAATGATCGAGATGATGCCGAGATGTTGCATCCAGCCGCTCACGAGCCACGCCCCTTACCGTCCACATGGTCGCTGCCGGTCAGGCCACGGGCGGCCATCATGACCACGAGGAACAAGGCCGTCGTGGCGAAGCTGATGACGATGGCGGTCAGCACCAGCGCCTGGGGCAGAGGGTCGGCGTAGACGGCCGGGTCCCCGGCCGTGGCCGATTCCAGTACCGGGGGTTTGCCCACGGGAAAGCGGCCCATGCTGAAGATGAACAGGTTCACGGCGTAGGACAGCAGCGAAAGGCCGATGATGAGCTGAAAGGTGCGCGGCCGCATCAGCAGCCATACGCCAGAGCCACCGAGCACGCCGATGCTGAGAGCGAGGATCAGTTCCATCAGTCATATCCTCCCGGGATCAGGCTGCTGGGCGGTGGTGGTGGCGCGGCCCGCTGACTGCGCACCGACTGGTGCGCGATGGCGATGAGGATCAGCACCGTTGCGCCGAAGACCAGGGCGAAGACACCCAGATCGAACAGGAGGGCGCTGGCCATGGGCAGCTTCCCGAGCCAGCCGAGATCGGCATAAGCGAAGTAGGAGGTCAGGAAAGGCCGCCCCGCCACGACGGCGCCCAGGCCGGTCCCCGCAGCCAGTAGCAGGCCGACTCCCATCCAGCGGAGCGGATGGACGCGAATATGATCCTCTACCCAGCGGGTGCCACCAGCCATGTACTGCAGCAGGATGGCGATGGACATCATCAGCCCCGCCGCGAAGCCGCCACCCGGCAGATCATGCCCGCGCAGCAGCAGGAAGACTGCGACGAGGCCGATGACGGGGAACAGCAGCCGCATGGTCACCGCCGGAATCCGCAGCCAGGCCTGCGCATTGCCATGCTGCTGCTCCGGCACGCCGATGCTCTCCTTGGAGGGGCGGAAGCGGCGAAGCAGAGCGAAGACCGTCAGCGCTACGATGCCCACTACGGTGATCTCGCCCAGCGTGTCGAAGCCGCGGAAATCCACCAGGATCACGTTGACGACGTTGGTGCCGCCTCCCTCGGTATAGGCGCGCTCCAGGAAGTGGCGGGAGATGCCTTCGGGCGAGACGCGCGTCATGGTGGCGTAAGAAAGAGCCGCGAGGCCCAGGCCGGACATGACCGCAATACCCAGATCGCGGTAGCGCCGTAGTCGCGCCGGCACGGTGGTGGCACCGGCATTCTCGATACGCTTCGGCAGCCAGCGCAGACCGAGCAGCAACAGCACCGCCGTCACCACCTCCACCAGGAGCTGGGTGAGTGCCAGATCCGGTGCGGAGAACCAGATGAAGGTGAGGCAAGTCACCAATCCTGCCCCGCCAAGCAGGATGGTGGCTGCCAGCCGGTGGTACTTGGCCTGATAAGCGGCCCCAATCGCGCAACCCGCGCCCACCAGCCACATCAGCAGGACGACCGGGTCCACTCCTGTCATCGCCACGTCGCCCGGCCGCAGCCCGTATGGCCACAACGCCAGGACAGCAGCGAGGAAAGCGATGCACACCATGAGGCGCAGCTGCATCTGCAGGCCGCTGGTGCCCAGCAGGCGCTCCAGCGTGCGCGCCAGCCGCCAGGAGAGGAACACCATCGTCTGGTCGAAGATGCGGCGCCCATCCAGCCCCTGAAGCAGCGGCGTACCATCGACGCCGGCATTCAGGTGGCGCTGCAACAGCACATACAGAGCAACACCACCCGCCAAGGCGACAAGGCTCATCGCCAATGGCAGGTTGAAGCCATGCCAGACAGCCAGGCTGTAGGCGGGTGTGGCATCGCCCAGCACGGAACGCACGGCCACATCAAGGAACGGCCCGATCGTCGCCGCGGGCAGGATACCGACGATCATGCAGCCGAAAACCAGGACTTCCACCGGCAGGCGCATCCACTGCGGCGGCTCATGCGGCTTTTTGGGGAGGTCGGTGGCCTCAGGCCCAAAGAAAGCACCGTGAATGAAGCGCAGCGAGTAGGTCACGGCGAACATGCCGGCCACGGTCGCGACCAGCGGCAGGATGCTGTGCAGCAGGGTCGGCGCGTTCGCGGCCGTCAGTGCCTCGGTGAAGAACATCTCCTTGGAGATGAAGCCGTTCAGCAGCGGCACGCCCGCCATCGCGGCTGCCGCCACCATGGCGAGCCGGGCGGTGAATGGCATGGATGTATTGAGGCCTGAAAGTCGCCGGATATCGCGAGTGCCTGTCTCGTGGTCGATGATACCGGTGGCCATGAAGAGCGATGCCTTGAAGGTCGCATGGTTCATGGTGTGGAAGATGGCGGCGACCATGGCGAGCGGACTGTTCAGGCTGAGCAGCAACGTGATCAGACCGAGATGGCTGATGGTCGAATAGGCGAGCAGCCCCTTCAGGTCGTGCTGGAAAATCGCGACATAGGCGCCGATGAGCAGCGTCAGCATGCCGCAGGTGCCGAGGATCCAGAACCACGCATCGGTCCCGGCCATCACCGGCCAGAGGCGCGTCATCAGGAAGATGCCGGCCTTCACCAGCGTCGCCGAGTGCAGATAGGCGGAAACCGGGGTGGGCGCGGCCATCGCCTGCGGCAGCCAGAAATGGAAGGGGAACTGCGCGCTCTTGGTCAGCGCCCCGAGCAGGATCAGCACCAGCGTCGGCAGGTAGAGCGGGTGATCGCGGATGATATCTCCCGCCGCCAGCACCTGGTCGATGTCATAGCTGCCGACGATATGCCCGAGCAGCAACACGCCGGCGAACAGGGCAAGGCCGCCTGCCGCCGTCACCGTCAGCGCCATGCGGGCACCGTCCCGGGCTGCGGCCAGATGCTGCCAATAGCCGATCAGCAGGAAGGAAAAGAGGCTGGTCAGCTCCCAGAAGAAGACCATCTGGATGAGGTTGCCTGAGAGCACCAGCCCCATCATCGAGCCCATGAAGGCCAGCAGGAAGGCGAAGAAGCGCGGAATGGGGTCTTCCGGCGACATGTAGTAGCGCGCGTAGAGCACAACCAGGAAGCCGATGCCCGCCACCATCGTGGCGAAGACGGACGCCAGGCCGTCCATCCGCAACACGAAGGTCAGCCCCAGATCGGATGCCCACGGAAACTCCGCGCGCGGCACCCCGCCCTGCGCCACTTCCGCATAGCCGAACCAGACCATGAACAGCGCCAGCAGCGCGACACCGCCGGCGAGCCATGCTTCGAGATTACGGGCGTTGGAGGGCAGCAGGGCGGCGATGAAAGCGCCGAGATAGGGCAAGCCGATAGCGGCCGAGAGGTAAAGGGCGTCAGGCATCGGGGCGCCGTGCTCTCCATATTCATTCTGGTGGGCGCGCCCTCCTGGACGCGAAGGGTCGGGTCAGTACTCCTCGGACCGTTCGTCCGGGCTGGCGTGGTCGGCAGCCTTCAGCATGGCGAGGGCCTCCTCGGACGACTTGGCCTGACGCAGCTGGCGCGGGAGCTGATTATCCCGCAACACCCGGCAGATATTGGAAAGCGCCGGCAGGAAGCCTTCCGCCTCCTCCTCGGGCCACAGCACAGTGAAGACCAGATCCACCGGCTCCCCATCCCGCGCATCGAACTCGATAGGCCGGGTCAGCCGGGCCAGGATGGCGACAGGCGCCTGCATCCCCTCCATCCGCGTATGCGGCAGGGCAACCCCCCGCCCGAGCGCGGTGGACCCCAGCCGCTCCCGCGCCTGCAGGGCATCCAGGACCTCGTCCTTGTCGCGCCCCATCTTGGCGGCGGCGACGGCCGAGACCATTTCGAGCAGCTCGGTCTTATTGGCCGGACCCAGGCTGAGAATGCCTTCCGCAGCTGGGAAGAGGTCGGCAAGCGCCATGTACGTCTCCAAAGAGGGCCAGGGCGGCATGGTCCCGCAACTGATCCCGGCAAGGGCGCACGGCGCGATTAAGACCCAGATCCGCGCCGCCGCCCGGTTAAATTTGCGTTATCTCATACCGGATCGACACGAAAAATCAAGTACAAATCGTCATAGAGTGGAGAAAATCTATAATATTGTCATTTACTGCAAGATGATTTGCAATCAATCAAGAACCATATTGGGCGACGATACGGGTTTTATTATTATTCGTCAGATAATTTTCCGAATAATTAGAAATGGATCCGAGAAAATTTCGACGATATTTCTGGATCAGCCAGCCGTCTCCTCCCTTTTCTTGAGCAGCGCCTGTACCCGGGGCATCACCTCCTGCCCATACAGCGCAATGGAGCGCATCATCACAGGATGTGGCAGAGGCCCGGAACTGTACTTCATGTCGAAGCGCGACAAACCGAGCAGTTCCACCGTTCTCGCGATCTTCCGCGCAACGGTTTCCGGCGAGCCCAGATAGAGCGACCCCTCCTCCGCCTCACGCTCGAAGTCCCGCATGGTCGCCGGCGGCCAGCCTCGCTCCGCGCCGATGCGATCTCTCATGCGCTTGTAATAAGGCCAGAGCTCCTCACGCGCCTGCGCGTCGGTCTCCGCGACATGCCCGTGGGAATGCACCCCGACAGGCAAGTCGCGCTTGCCGAACTGCGCCAGAGCCTTGTGATACAGATCCACGAAGGGTCGGAAACGCCCGGGCTCTCCGCCAATGATGGCCAGCATCAGCGGCAGACCGTAATGCGCGGCGCGGATGACCGATTTCGGGCTGCCGCCGACCCCTACCCATGTCTTCAGCCTGCCCTGCTCGATCGGCGGATAGACGCGCTGCTCCTGTAGCGCGGCACGCGTCGTGCCCTGCCAGGTCACAGCCTCTCCCGTCAGCAGGGCCGCGAACAGGTCCAGCTTCTCCTCGAACAACGTCTCGTACTGGCTCAGTTCGAACCCAAAGAGGGGAAAGGATTCGGTGAAGGAGCCGCGTCCCAGGATCACCTCTGCCCGCCCGTTTGAAAGGGCGTCCACCGTAGAGAAGCACTGGAATACCCGAACCGGATCATCCGAACTGAGCACCGTGACGGCCGAGCCCAGTCGGATGCGGTTGGTCCGGGCCGCTATGGCGGCCAGCAGCACCTCGGGCGAGGAGATGGCGAAATCGTCGCGGTGGTGTTCGCCCAGCCCGATGAAGTCGATACCGCTCTCCTCGGCCAGTACCGCCTCCGCCAGGACGTTGCGGATAACCTGCGCCTGCGGCAGCAGGGCGCCATCCTCGCCGACGGTGACGTCGCCGAACGTATCCAGGCCCAGTTCAAGATGTCGCGTCATACTGCTCTCCAACGGCCGGGGCACAGATGGCATCGTGACCCCACCGCTTGAAGGAGCAGCTCAACCTCGGCGGCGAATGAAGAGCATGGCGGCCATGCCGAAGGCGGCGAGCTGCGCCGCCACGGTGAGGAAGGCCACCGCGTAGCTGCCTGTCCAGCCAACCAGCATGGCGAAAATCAAAGGACCCAGGATCGAACCGACGAAGCCGCACAGGCTGGCCGCCGAGGTCACGTCGCTGACCAGTTCCAGCGGCGCGACACGCGCCAGCTCCGCGATATGGACGCCGTTCCAGCCGATGGCGATAAAACCCACGACCGCGGCACTGCCATAGAGCGCCCAAGCTCCATGGCCGCTGCTGGCCATCAGCAGGCACACCGCCAGCGCCGAGGCAACGGCTTGCAGGGCCAGGTGACGCATGGCGGCCCCGATGCGATCCGCCGCCCAGCCCATGGTGATACGCCCGACCATGCTCGCGGTGTGCATGACCGCGACCACGCGCCCCGCCTCCGCCAGGGAGGCGCCGTGCTGGGTGACGACATAGGTGGCGGTGAAGGCCATCAGGCAGGCCTGGGTCACCGAGAAGGACGCGCCCAGCGCCGCCAGCCAGGGCAGGGATGGATGGGCACGCAGGGTCGCCAGCGAACGCGTCATGGTGGACCACGACAGCAGGGAGCGCGCCCAGCCCGGGCGGCTGCGCTGCTCCTCGCCATCGAGCCTGCGGCGAAACGGCCAGGCGATCAGGATCGTGGCCAGCGTGACGCCGATGACCGTCCACAAGGCTGTGGTCAGGCCATGGGACAGCACGAGCGGCGCGATAATCAACCCCGCCAGGGCGCCGCCCAGCGGAACACCCGCCTGCTTAATGGAGAAAATGAGTGTGCGATGCCGTGGCGGCGCGGCGCGAATGAGAATCTGGCTGCCGGCAGGCGTGTTCGGACCAGACCCGAAGCCGATGGCCAAGGCCCCCAGCAGGCTGAGCAACCCGATAGGTTGAGACAGAATGAAGAGGCCCGCCCCAGTAAATGCCAGCCCGATCTGTAGGCTGCGGATAGGGCCATAATGGGCCAGCATCGGCCCGCCACAGGCGAGGAACCAGCATATGCCAGCGGAAGACAGCGCGGAGACGAAGCCGATGCTCTCGGGCGACAGCCCGGCCCGCTCCATCAGCGGCGGACCCAGCAGCGGAATGGCCATGTTGGCGAAGGAACTGACAGTCTGAACGATCAGGGTCGCAGCCAGCGCACTGGCCCAAAGCGGCAGCATCAATCTTGGGTCCCATAGCCTGGGATCTTGGACGCCCCGGCCCGCCTATTCTGGCCGAGCTCAGGCCCGGCGCCAAGCCGGGCGGCGGCGCGGATGCCGCCGCCCGGGTGGTTCAGCACATATCGAATGCCGGCTTCGCGTCGTCCGGTAGCAGCGGGGTGTAAGGGGAGCGCTCCAGCCGCTCGCGGAAATCGGCTTTCGCCTGCTCCAGAAGAGCGGAGTCGCTCAACACGTCCACGGCCACGCCAGCCATCGCCTTGGCCACATGCACCATGCCCTTATGGGCCAGCGGCGACTTGCCGTGTGCCGTCAGCTGCCAGGAATGGCCCGGTGTGCCGATGGTATAGGTCGCGCCGCGGGCCTGCACGGTCGGCACGGCCCAGGAGACGTCGCCGACATCGGTGGAACCCATCATCTTCGGGCCGGGCGCCGATTTCGGCGCAATGGTGGTGCAGAGCGGCACATCGGTCACCGGCAGGCCGGCGCGCCGGAAGGCGGTCTCCACATCCTGCCGCGTGACCGTCGCCTGCATCTGCCGCGCGAAAGCCATATCCTCCGCATCAAAGGGCGGCGGGCCAAGCCGGTCGAAATTGCGCTGCATGGCGTCTTCCAGCGGCAGGTTGGCCAGCAGGTTGCTCATCGCGCTGACGACCTTGGATGTGACGGAGGTTTCCGTCATCAGCGCGGCACCCTCCGCGATCCGGCCTACACGGGCGAGAAGGGCATGCACCTCCGCCACTTCCGGCGCGCGCACCACGTAACGCACCTTGGCCTTGCCCTGCACGACATTGGGAGCGATGCCACCGGCGTCGAGATAGGCATAGTGGATGCGCGCATCGCTCGGCATATGCTCGCGCATGTAGTTCACGCCGACATTCATCAGCTCGATCGCATCCAGCGCGGAGCGGCCCAGATGCGGCGCGGCGGCGGCATGGGAAGACCGGCCGGTGAACTCGAAATCGATGGTGGTGTTGGCAAGGGAAACGGGTTCCGTCACGCTGGCGAAGGCGGCCGGATGCCAGGAGATGGCGATGTCCACGTCCTTGAAGGCGCCTTCCTTCACCATGAACGCCTTGCCGGCGCCGCCTTCCTCGGCTGGGCACCCATAATAGCGGACACGCCCCTTCATGCCCCGCGCCGCCAGCCAGTCCTTCACCGCGGCCGCGGCCAGCATTGCGCCGGCGCCCAGCAGGTTATGGCCGCAGCCATGGCCCGCGCCCTGGCCCGGCAGCGGCCGGTGCTCGGCCACGCCGGCCTCCTGAGAAAGCTCCGGCAAAGCATCGTACTCGCCGAGGATGGCGATCACGGGGCCGCCCTCCCCCGCCTCACCCATCACCGCCGTGGGCAGCCCGCCGACACCGGTCTCCACGCGGAAACCCTCTCGTTCCAGCTGGGCAGCGTGTTCGGCGGCGGAACGCACTTCGTGGAAATTCAGCTCCGGCATGCCCCAGATGCGGTCGCTGAGTTCGATGTAGGGCTTCCGCTTCTCATCGACCACATTCCAGATTTCGGCACTGTTCTTCATCGAGCCACTCCGTGATGCACCGCAAAAAGGGCGCCGTCATCACGGCGGCGCGGATCGATATCTCACCAGCACCGCCCGCGCTTGTCACCCCCGGCTTCCACCAGTTCTCGCACCATGTCCAACAGGACATTCGCGCCCGCCACGAGTTCGTCAGGTGCCGTGTGCTCCTCCGGATTATGGCTGACGCCGCCCTTGCTAGGGACGAAGATCATCGCCGTGGGGCAGATCCGCGCCATCATCTGCGCATCATGCCCGGCACCCGAGGTCATGCGGCGGCAGCGCAGACCGCGCCGCGCGGCGGCCCGCTCCACCTGCTCGACAATGCCGCGGTCGAAGATCACCGGCTCAAACCGCGCCAGACGTTCGGTGGTGATGGTCACGCCTTCCGCGACGGCCAGCTCATCAAGATATGCGGCCAAGGCTGCCTCTTCCCGCTGCAGCCGCGCTTCATCCGGGTCCCGAAGATCGACGGTGAATGTGGCGCGGGAGGGGATGACATTGATGGCATTGGGCTCGAACGCCATGCAGCCGACGGTTGCCACCGTCGGCGCATTGGAAGCCGCCGCACGATCCCGGAGAAAGGTCACCACGCGCGCGGCGGCATGCCCGGCATCCTGCCGCATGGACATCGGCGTGGTGCCGGCATGATTCGCCCTGCCTTCGATGATCACGCGCTGCCAGGAAATACCTTGCAAATTCTCGACCGCGCCGATGGGCAACCCTTCCCGTTCCAGCACCGGCCCCTGCTCGATATGCAGTTCCAGATAAGCGCGAGGGCGGAGGAAGCCTGGCTCGTGCGGCCCGGCATAGCCGATGCGCGCCAGTTCCTCGCCGAGTTGCGTACCATCGGTGCCGATGGTGGCAAGCGCGTCCTCAACCGCGAGACCTCCGGCGTATACCAGCGAGCCCAGCATGTCCGGCGCGTAGCGTACCCCCTCCTCATTGGTGAAGGCCGCGACGACGAGGGGGCAGGCGGGCGTCAGGGCCGCCTCCTTCATGCTCTGCACGACCTCGAGGGCAGCCAGCACGCCGTAGCAACCATCATATATGCCGGCATTGATCACTGTATCGATATGCGAACCCAGCATCAGCGGCGCCGCATTTGCGTCCGCGTCGCCCGACCAGATGCCGAACAGATTGCCGACACGGTCCACCGCCACTTCCAGCCCCGCCTCACGAAACCAGCCAGCAACGGCATCGCGCCCCGCCTTCTCGCTGTCGGAGGCCGCGAGACGCGTAAGCCGCCCATCCTTGTCTCGACCAATCTCACCGAGTGTATGCAGGCGCCCAAGCAAACGGCTGCCATCAACGGAAAGGCCAGTCATGCCGGGCTACCCGAAGGCGAAAGCTGCTGCCGAACAAGCTGCACGAAATAATCGACGCCAAAGGGTATCGCCTCGTCGTTGAAGTCATAGCCAGGATTGTGCAGTGGCATCGACGTCTCGCCATTGCCCAGGAAGGCGAAGCAGCCCGGTACATGCTCCAGGAAACGAGCGAAATCCTCCGATCCCGTATTCGGATTCTCCAACATCTTTACGTGGTCTTCCCCCAGCGCCACTCTCGCCGCGCCAAGCGCCGCATCGGCCGCTGCCGGATCATTGATGGTGGGGACGAATTCGCGCGTATAGGTGACATCGACCGTGCAATCATGGGAAAGCGCGATGCCGCCAGCGATGCGGCGCATCCACATCTCGATCTCTTCGCTTACTTTCGGGTTGAAACTGCGTGCATCGCCAAGCACGCGTGCCAATCCCGGAAGCGCGTTGCGGGTTCCATCCGTCAGCAGTTCGGTCACCGACAGCACCGCTGTCTGCGCTGGGCTGATGCGGCGGGAAATGATCGTCTGCAGCTCCACAACCAGCGTACAGGCTGCAACCAGCACCTCCCGCCCCGATTGAGGCCGCGATGCGTGACCTCCGATGCCGCGCAGGACAATCTCGAAATTGTCCTCGGCCGACATCACCGCGCCAGCACGTGTGCGGAACTCTCCGACGGGAAGGCCCGGCAGGTTGTGAATCCCGTGGATCTCATCGAACGGGAAGCGCTCCAGGAGCCCATCCCCCAGCATCGCCAGGGCACCCTTTCCCCACTCTTCCGCGGGCTGAAAGATGAAGCGCACCGTGCCGTCGAATTCGCCCCTTTCCGCCAGCACCTTCGCAGCGCCAAGCAGCATGGTGGTGTGGCCGTCATGTCCGCAGGCATGCATCACGCCGGGCTTCGCGGAGCGATAGGGGCGCTCGCCCTGCTCGGGAATGCGCAGCGCATCCATATCCGCCCGCAGCGCGATGCAGCGATTGCCGCGGCCGCGCCGTAACGTGCCGACCACGCCCGTGCCGCCCACCCCTTCCGTCACCTGAACACCGAAGCCGCGCAGACGCTCTGCGACCAGCCGCGCCGTCCGGTTCTCCTCGAAGCCGAATTCGGGATGTCGATGAAAATCCCTGCGCCATTCCCGAAGCTCGGCCCACAGTGCCGCCCGGTCGGACGTCATGCCACAACGTCTTCCAGCGCCGCCTCGCTGACGACGATCAGCACCCGGCTCTCCGGCGACAACCCGAAGCCACGCGAGCCATCCGCCACGGCCACGGCACCGGCCACGCCGGTTGCGCCTGAGGGCGTAGTGGAAGGCCCGCCGAAAGACCGGAGCAATGCCGGCGCCGCCTCCAGCGCGGCTTCAGGCAAGGTCAAGACATGCACATCATGGCGGCTCAGTACCGCCAGGGCGGGCGCGCTGGCCTCACCGCAGGAGAGCATCTCAGCAGTGGTTTCCAAATCGCCAGAGATGCGCACGGGTTTCCCCGCGGCCAAACCGGCCGAGACGCTGGCGGCCTGTTCCGGTTCCACCACGATTACCTCGGCGGGCGCGGCCATCCAGTCCTTCAGCCCGGCCGCCATGGCTGCGGCAATGCCGCCCACGCCGGCCTGAATAAAGACATGGGTCGGCCGCGCATGGCCCTCCGCCTCTACCTGCTTGCGCACCTCTCCGGCGATCACGCCGTATCCGGCCATGACATCGCTGACCACCGGGTCCTCCGGATCATCCGTGGTATCCGCGATCAAAATGTCCCCGGAGGCCCGGGCCGCGGCGGCCGCGGCGTCCACCGCGTCGTCATAGGTGCCCTGGACCCAGACAACCTCAGCGCCCTGTTCTTCGATGCGCCGGGCACGGGAGGCAGGCACGGTGCGGTGCAGGAACACACGCGCCGGGGCGCCGGCATGGATGGCCGCCAGAGCAACCGCCAGGCCGTGATTGCCATCGCTGGCACAGACCAGCGCGGGCTGGCCGGCTGGCCGCCGTGCCAACAGGGTTTCGATGTCCAGCCCCGCCCGGCGCGCCAGAGCGCGCAGCCCGGCATAGGTGCCGCCAAGGGACTTGAAGCTCCGCAGCATGCGGCGGCCTTCATCCTTGGCCAGCACCTGAGCCACGCCCAGCCGCTCGGCCAGTCGAGGCAGGTCCAGCAATGGGGTCGGAGCATAGGCTGGGGAAAGTCGGAGCAGTTCCGCGGCAATGGCGTCGGAATCGTGCGGCGGGCGGAGATCGGCTGTCATAAGCCGATCCTAGCTACCCGTCGCGACAGTTTATCGCCGAAATGGAGAGGGAGGGCGCCTGTTTCCGTCATTCGGAAGCGCAGGCGCGGCGAAATCCGTCAGGCCAGGAATTCAGGCTCCTGCCGGGCCAGAATGCGCTTTACGCTTTCCAGGTGCTGCGTGGCACTTCCCAGGCGGCCAGCGGCCTCCTGCGCCGCGACGTGGCGGGCAATCTCCTCCGGCACCACCTTCAAGGGCCGGCCAGTGCTCATGGCGAGCACCTGCGCCTGCGCCGCGCGTTCCAGATAGTAAAGGTCATCCCAGGCCTCGGCGACGGTGGCCGCCAGCACCATCACGCCATGGTTCTTCATGAAGACGATATCCGCCTCGCCGACACTGGCAGCGATGCGCTCGCCCTCGCCGCCATCCAGGGCGAGGCCGTTATAATCCTCGTCCACGGCGATACGGCCATGAAAGCGCAAGGCCGTCTGCCCGGCCCAGAGCAGCGGCTGCCCCTCGGTCATCGCCAGCGCCGTCGCATAGGGCATGTGAGTGTGGAAGGCGACCTTGGCGTGCGGCTTCCGCTCATGCAGCTTGGCATGGATGTAGAAAGCCGTGGCCTCCGGCTGCCCCTCGCCTTCCACCACATGGCCGTGCAGGTCGCACAGCAGCAAGCTGGATGCGGTGATCTCGCTGAAGGCAAGCCCGTAGGGATTGACCAGGAAAAGGTCGGGCCGCCCCGGCACAACGGCGGAGAAGTGGTTGCAGATGCCTTCCTGCAGCCCCAGCCGCGCGGCCATGCGGAAGCAGGCCGCCAGATCGACACGAAGCTGGCGCAGGGCGGCAGCATCAACCGGCTCATTGCGGAGGGAGGCGCGGTCGGCCTGGGCGGGGGTGATGGCATGAGCCATGGCGAAACTCCTGTCGGCAAGAGGCGGCGTCCTGTCTGGCATGACGGCGGCCGGCCTTCAATTGTCCAGGCGGAGACATCCGAACACCCGGGCTGTCAGGCTGTGCCTTCCTCCGCCTTGTCCGCTTCCGCGAGCGTGGCCCGCAACGGGCGGTCCGGCATGGTCAGCGCCGGAACCAGCGCCGCCAGTGCCAGGCCGGCGCAGGCCAGGAAGGCGAAGGTGAAGCTATCGGCCAGCAGAACCTGCACCCCATGGCTCCCCGCCCCTTGCGCCAGCATACCGAGATGGTGCGCCAGCCCGTCAGCCGTCGGGGTGGCTACGGCTCCCTCCGGCCAATGGGTCAGCACCTGCCCCCAAAGCACAGCGCTGGCGCAGGCCGCGCCGAACGCGCCGCCGAGTGATCGGGTGAGCAGCATGGTGCTACTCGCAGCGGCGATGTCACGCCGCTCGGCCGCGTTCATGATGGCGACGGTGATGGCCGGCTGAATCAACCCGATGCCTGCGCCCAGCAATGCCATGCAGGAGGCCGCAGCCACGCCGCCCGCCGTCACGCCCAGCCAGGCGAGCCCCAGCGGCCCCGCCATGCACAACAGCAACGCGACCACCATCACCATTCGCACACGCCCCAGCATGCGCAGCACGGTGCCGCCAATGAAGGTGAAGGCAACGAAGCCAAGCAGGAACGGCACGAGCATCACGCCCGCCGTGGCGGCATTCGTGTGCCAGACGAGTTGGAACCAGAGAGGCAGGAGAAACATGGCGGCGAAAGTCAGGATGGCATTGCCGAAGGACAGGGCGAAGCTCATGACCAGCACTCGGTTCCGCAACAGGCGCGGCGGCACCAGCGGGTCCGCCGCCCGGGCCGACTGCCACGCCAGCGCCGCCATCGATGCCAGCCCCGCCGCCCCCAGGCCCAGCATCATGGGTGAGGCCAGCGCCTCCATGGCGCCTGCGCGGTCCAGATAGGTCAGCCAGACCAGCACGGTCAGAACCATCAGCAGGCAGCCGGCATAATCAATGCGCCCTCTCTCTTGCCCATGCGGGGGCAGGACGCTGAGGGCACGGCTGCAGACGATATAGGCCAGGAGACCCAGCGGCAGGTTCAGCCAGAAGATGATCCGCCAGGAGGCCAGGTCTGTCAGCAGGCCGCCCCCTAGTGGGCCAAGGATGCTGGCCAGGCCCCACATGCCGCTGAGATAGATCTGGTAACGTCCCCGCTCCCGAGGCGGCACCATGTCGCCCATCGTTGCATGCGCCATGACCATCAGCCCCGCGCCTCCCAGCCCTTGCAAGGCACGGAAAGCCACCAACTGCCACAGCGTCTGTGCCAGGGCACACAACAACGAAGCCAAGGTGAAAACCAGGATGGACACCAGCTGCAAACGCCGCCGGCCGTAGAGATCGCTGAGCTTGCCGATCACAGGCGTCGCCGCGGTCGCCGCCAGCAGATAGGCCGAGATCACCCACGCCATGTTCGCGCCAGCGCCCAGTGAGGCGGCCATCGCCGGCACCGCCGGTACAACGATGGTCTGGTCGAGCGCGGAGAGAAACACGCCGGCGGAGATCCCCCACACCGCCAGCCTTATCTGCTTTTGGGAATAGCCGCTCTGTTCCATGGCTCCGCTCCGCCCGATCATCACAGCCGTTCATCGGACCGATCGGGCGTCGTCGCCATTGCTGTTTGGCGGGACCAGCCTTCGCCTTCGGGAAACGCTAAGCCATGGCGTGGGCGAGGAACAACCGCGCGGCAACCGTCAGCCCGGCCTCTTCCCGGTAGCAGAGACGGGCCTGCCGCTCGGCCCAAGGGTCGGAAAGCGGGATGCAGCCGAGACCCAGGACATTCGTGAAGGGGAGCGCCATGCAGTCCGGCAGAATGGCCATCCCCAGCCCCCGCGCCACAAGGTGGCGCGCCACATCCGCCGTTGAGACCCGCAGGCGGTGGTCGATGCAACGGCCATGCGCCTCGGCCTGCTGCTCCAATTGCAGAGACAGCGCGCTCATCGAGCCAATGCTCACCTGGGGATAGTCGAGCGTCTCCTCGAAGCGAAGAACCGCGCGCCCCTGCAACGGATGCCCGGACGGCACCAGCGCGACGAGCCGGTCTCCGGGATAGGACACGGCATGCAGTCCCGGCGGCAATTCGGTAGCGCCCGAGATGAAGGCGAGGTCGGCATCGCCCTTCGCCACAGCCATCAGCGCGTCATGCGTCATGCACTCGGAAAGGCTGATGCGAATGGCGGGATGCTTCTCGATGAAGCTGGCGATCCTGTCCGCCAGCCGCCCCATCAGGGCCGAGGCGCTCGCCGCCACATGCACTTGCCCCCGCGCGCCCTGAGCGAACTCGCTCATCGCCGCGGCGGAGCGGTCCAGGGCGAGGAAAAGGTCCCGTGCATGATGTGCGAGCTGCGCCGCGGCATCCGTGGGAACAACGCCCCTCGCCCGCCGTTCGAACAGCATGACGCCGTAATGCTGTTCCAGTTCCTGCATCCGCTTCGTGACGGAAGAGGGCACGGTGTGGTGGCGGGCGGCGGCCTTGGTGATGTTCCGTAGCTCGAAGACCGAGAGGAACAGGGTCAGGCTGCGGAGATCGGGGGGGTGCATCCGGGGGTCCGTGTGGCCATCCCCGGATGCTAGCCTGAGCGTTCGGCAATCGAGAAGGCTTAAGCCCTCAATTGCCCGGCTTGGTGATGCCCCAGAAGACGGGCACGGTGGTCGGACGCACGCCCTGCAGCGCCGTGCTGAAGGCGGCGCGGGTTCGGAACTGCCCGGCCGGGATGTAGGGCAGGCTCTCATAGGCCTGGCGCTGGATGTCATCGATCAGCGCGCGGCGCTTGGCCGGGTCGGATTCCTGCCACCAGGCGCGGCGCAGCTCCTCCAGCTTCGGGTCGCAGGGCCAACCGGCCAGGCCGCCCTCGCAGGGCGAGGCCAGATAGAGGCTCGACAGCGGGTCGCCGCCATCCAGCACATTGCCGACCGTCACGAACAGGTTCCAGCCACCCTGGGCCACCGGCTCACGCTTGTTGCGGCGGGCGGTGACGGTGGCGAAATCGGTCGTCACCATGTCGACATTCATGCCGATAGAGCGGAATGCCTCGGTCAGCACCAGCGTCGCGGCATGATTGGTGTAGAGATCAGCGGCATCAAGAAACACCACCGGCCGACCATCATAGCCGGACTGGCGCAGCAGGGCGCGGCCGGCTTCCAGGTCCGGCAGTTCCTGACGGTCCGCGCCGGCATTCGTCTCCAACTGCGTGCCGCAATAGAAGAACGCGTTGCAGCGCTCCACGCGGTCCTCGGCCGTCACCCCGGCGGCGTCCAGAACGTCCCGCTGGTTGACGGCGTGCCAGATGGCCTGCCGCGCGCGGGGGTCGTTGAAGGGCGGCTGCTGGTGGTTCATGCGCAGCCAGACCTGGGAGCCGACGGGGTCGATCGCCGCGAGGCGGACATTCCGCATCCGCTCCAGGGAGGGCACCAGGTCCGCCGGCGGCAGTTCCCAGAAATCGATCTCGCCCGAGCTCAGCGCGCCCATGGCCGTCGCCGGGTCCGGAATGGCAATCCATTCGATCCGGTCCACGCCGGCGATCTTGGCGCCTGCCAACCCATCCGCGGGCTCGCTGCGGGGCACGTAGTCGGGGTTGCGCGCATAAATGGCGCGATCACCCACGCGCCACTGGTCCCGGCGGAAGATGAACGGGCCGGACCCGACCGGGTTGGTGATCTGCTCCGTCGGCGGGGTCTGCGCCACGGATTCCGGCATGACGAACAGCGCGCTGGCGGTGGGGCGGGCCAGGGCGTGCTTCACCAGGGCGAAGGGGCGGTTCAGCTCGATGGTGAAGGTCTTGTCGTCCACCACCTCCATCTTGGCCGTCGCCGCAGCCAGGGCGCGGCCGACCACATCGCGCTGTGCCCAGCGGCGGATGGACGCCACGGCATCGGCGGCGCGCACGGGGGTGCCATCGTGGAAACGCAGCCCGTCCCGCAGCGTGAAGCGCCAGTTCCGGCCATCAGCCGAAATCTCCTCCGAGGCCACCATCTGGCGCTGCGGATCACCCTTGGAATCCAGGGCGTAGAGCTGGTCGTAAATCAGGAAGCCGTGGTTGCGGGCGAAGGTCGCCGTGGAGGCTACCGGGTCGATCGTCGCCAAGTCATTCCGCAGGACGATACGCAGCGTGGTTTCCGCCTGGGCCGGCGAGGCCAGGCTCATCAGGGGCGCGGCCAGCAGCGAGGCGGCAATGGCGGCCCGCGCGGCCGTGCGGGCAATCCGGCCCACGCGCTGTGTCGACATGATTGGAATGTCCTTACCGTGTTTCGGGGCTTAAGTGTGCGTCAAAACCCCTCCCTGCGATCTATCTGGCATGCATCGGCCCTAAAGGCAAAGGCTCCTGGGCGCATGGCACCGTCCCGCTGGCGGCGGCGGTTCACAGGAGGGAAGCGTGGGGCACAAGCCCTTGCGGAGGAGGCTCAGGGGGCGGTAGCGCGTACACCCGCTTCGGCCAGATGCTCGGTCAGGTTCCTCGCGGCGGGAGCGAGCGTTCCCGGCGGCTGGAAACAGAGCAGCAGCTGCCGTCGCGCCCAGGAATCCTCCAGTCGGATGAAGGCGATATCCAGGCTGCGCAGCGCCCGCCTCGCCGCCGTTTCCGACACGATGCCCAGCCCGGCATCGTGTGCCACCATCAGGCAGATATCGTCGAAACTCCGGACCCGCACGCGCAGGCGGAAAACGAGGCCAGCCCGCTCCGCCTGATCCTCCAGATAGGATTGCAGCGCGCTACCTGTCGTCAGCCCCACCAGCTCATGACGCAGCGCGTCGCGGAAGGCGATCTGCCCGAGCCCAGCCAGGGGATGCTCCCGAGGCACCACCAGCACGAGCTGATCCAGCCCGAAAGGCCGGGTGCACAGGCTTCCGGTCGCCACGGCGCCGGAGACGATGCCGATCTCGGCGCTGCCGGCCGCGACAGCTCTGACAATGTCCCGGCTCACGCTCTCCCGCAGGTCGATGTCCACATGCGGGTTTCGCGCCAGCCACGGTGCCAGCGCGGAAGGGAGGAATTCGGTGAGCGCCGCCGTGTTGGACAGCAGCCTGACCTTGCCAGTGAGCCCACCGGCAAACTCGCCCAGCTCCGCGCGCAAATGCTCGGCCTGCCGCAACATGATCATGGCGTGGCGGTAGAGCACTTCGCCTGCCCGGGTGGCCGTCACCCCTCTCCGGCCCCGCTCCAGCAAGATCACCCCGGCGGCGTCCTCCATGCCGCGCAGGCGTTCGCTGGCGGATGGCAAGGACAGATGCGCCCGCTCCGCACCCGCCGTGATGCTTCCGGCTTCGACAGTCAGGGCGAAGAGGCGGAGGTCGGTCAGATCGAAGCGCATGGGCCGAGGCTACCGCGCTGCCAGCCTTCGGGCCAGCCGAAGCCACGCTGTGGATCTTCCGCATTGCGTGGCGTGCCATGGGCGGGACAGATCAGGGTCATGCACGATCTCTCCCTTTGGTTCATCACGGCGATCACGCTGACATTCTTTCTCGCCGGGCTGGTGAAAGGCGTCACCGGCATGGGCCTGCCCACGGTGGCGATGGGCATACTCGGCGCCATGGTCGCGCCGGTGGTGGCGGCCGGGCTGCTGATCGTGCCCTCCTTCGTCACCAATATCTGGCAATTGCTGGCAGGCCCTTCCTTCGCCCGCATCGCACGCCGGCTGTGGCCAATGATGGCGGGAATCACGGCGGGCACATTGGCCGGAACCACCCTGCTCGCCAGCGGCGCGGCGCAATGGACCACTGTCGCGCTGGGTATCGCCCTGGTCTGTTATGCCGCCTACACGCTCCTGGCGAAGCAGCTTCGCGTACCGCCTGCCATGGAGCCCTGGCTTTCACCCATGATTGGCGCGATCACCGGCATCATCACCGGCGGCACGGGGGTCTTCGTCATTCCGGCCGTGCCGTATCTGCAGGCCATGAACTTCAGCAAGGACGAGTTGATCCAGGCCCTCGGCCTGTCATTCACCGTCTCCACAGTGGCGCTGGCGGCAGGGCTTGCGGCGCGGGGAGCGTTTCAGCCCGGGCATCTGGCCGCATCCTCGCTGGCCATCCTGCCGGCACTGGCCGGAATGTGGGCGGGGCAGATTCTGCGCAACCGGATCAGCCCCACGACCTTCCGGCGCTGGTTCCTGTTCTGCCTGCTGCTGCTCGGTGCTCAGCTGGCCCTGAAGCCTCTGCTGTAACGCTTCACGCCGCGCTTTCAGGATGACGGCATGCGCGGTGCTCGGGCACAATCGGGCCGAGGATGAGCCGAGGAAAGCCGGTCATGACCTATCGCCGCCGCGTGGTGCTCACCGGCCTGTTGGCCGCGCCGATGGTTGCCCGGGCTCAACAGACAGGCGAGAAGCCCGTGCTGGAACTGCTGCGGGAACCCGGCCCGGTTACGCTGACCGAACAGCAATTGATGCAGCGCTTCACGGCCAGCCCGGCGCCCGCGGGCCCGGCTGGACGCTGGGAAGCGCGTGCTAACCTGCCTCTGCCCCGTTCGGAAATGGCCTGGGCCACCGCCACACGCGGCCGCATGCATGTCATCGGCGGCTATGGCGAGCAGCGGGTGAACCGCCCCTATCACCATGTCTATGACCCCGCCCGCGACGTCTGGGAGACGATGGCGCCCCTGCCGCTCGGCGCCAACCATGTCGCTGTCGCCGCGACGGAGGACACGGTCTACGCCTTTGGCGGCTTCGTGCAGCAGAACCGCGACCCGCACCGGGAAACTTTCGCCTATGACGTCGCGAGCGACCGCTGGCGCTCCCTCGCACCACTGCCCCGGGCGCGGGGCGCGGCAGGGCTGGTGGTGGTGGATGGCCAGTTGCACCTGATCGGCGGTGCGGAAGGCACTGCCGACCGGCGCAGCATCCGCTGGCACGAGGTCTACGACATCCGCGCCGACAAGTGGGAGGCGCGCCCCGACATGCCGGGCTTCCCGCTCGACCACCAGGGCGTGGTAGCCGTGGATGGGCGCATCCACGTCATCGGCGGACGTATCGACACCTTCGCTACCAATGTGGCGCATCATCGCGTCTATCTGCCCGCTTCCGGCCAGTGGGAGAGCCGGGCACCCATGCCGACGCCGCGCTCAGGCCATGGCGCCGTGCTGCTCAACGGGCGGATCTGGTGTATGGGTGGCGAGGAAACGGGCAAGGTGTTCGGGCAGTTGGAGAGCTACGACCCAGCAAGCGACAGCTGGACAAGCCATGCCCCGATGATGACCCCTCGCCACGGGCTGGGCGCCGCCGTGCTGGACGGACGCATTCATGTGGCCGGCGGTGGCGTCGTGGTCGGCGGCGGCATTCAGTCCTCGATCCATGAAGCCTTCATTCCCGCCTGACGTGCTCCGGCCCTGGCCCCGCAGGCTGGCGCTGCTGGCCGTGGGCGGGGCTGCACTCGCCTGGTGGGCGAGCCCTGCGAAGGCCAGGCGGGGCTTCGGCCCGGTGCATCTGGGCATGCCGCGCCAGGAGGCGCTGCGGGTGTTGGGTCCCGCCGCACTGCCAGCACCGCTCTGCTCTGGGGTGGAAGGTGTGTTGTATGACTGGCCGGATGCGGCGCTGAGTACACGTCTCGTACCCGTCATGGCCATGTTCGGCGGAGCAGCTGGCGGTGTCAGCGAGATGCAGGCCTCGCTCTCCCACGCCAAAGGGGGATTATCCGAAGCCGAATGGCAGGCATTGGCTGCGCGCCAACTGGCCGTGATGCGGCGCAGGCTGGAGCGCGAGGCGGTGGAGGAAACCAGCGAGCCCGACGCCCTGGGCGCCAGCCGGATATGGCGCTTTGATCATCCCCAGGCGACCGTGACCCTCGCTTCTCGCTGGATGCGCCGCAGTGGCGCCAGCTTCACCCGCCTCCACTGGCTGGCAACGGGTCAGCGGGGCGTCATCGAAGGTTAGGACGCGTTGGCGGGCCATTCCGCCAGGGCGGCCTCGACCATGCGCAGCCCGGCGCGTTCCAGTGAATCCGCCGCCGTCAAATGGCCGAGATAGGGGGCGGAGGCAAAAGCGCCCTCAACCATCATCAGCAGCGCATCGCCGGCCAGGGCCGGGTCTGCCGCACCGGCTTCGGCGAAGGTCTCGTGCAAGGAAGTGCGGACTTTTTGCTTGTACGCGTCGGCCACCTGCCGGGCGGGATGCTCAGGGTCCGGAAACTCGACGATGGCCATGCCCAGCGGGCAGCCACGAAAGCCGTTCAGCCGGATTGCCTCGGCAGCAGCCCGCACATAGGCCGCAGGGCGGTCACGTGGGGGAACGGATGCATCGACGGCCTTCTCGAACCAACAATCCTCCTCCGCGCAATCCTCGCGCAGAACCGAGGCGATCAATTCATCTTTCGAGGGGTAGGCGCGGTAGAGGCTGATCTTGGTGGTGCCGGCCACGCGGCACAATTCTTCCACGCCCGTCGCACGGATACCCTGGCGATAGAACAACTCCTTGGCCACTTCCTTCAAGCGTTGCGCGGCGGGGCGTGTGTCGCGCTGGCTTCCCACTTTCCCGGCATTTCCATCCGCTTTCGGCATGTCGGCCACGGCTCGCATCCTCTCCTTTCCGATCACACCCGCAGAAGCATCTCCACGGGGATCTTGCAATGTGACCGACCGGTTCGTATCAATGGTACGAACCGGTCGGTATCACCCGACCCAGGAGATAGGCAATGCGCCCCCCCTTTCGCAAGATCATCCTGCTGTTTCCGCTACTTCCTCTGGTCTTCGCTGCTCCCACACAGGCTCAGCAAGCCCCTGCTCCCCCCGCTGTCACCGTCGCTGAGCCCGTCCGGCGCAACCTGACGGAATGGGAGGAGCATATCGCCCGACTCGAGCCTTCCGCCCGGGTAGAACTGCGTCCCCGTGTTTCCGGCCTGATCGAGGAGGTCCATTTCCGCGACGGCCAGATCGTCCAGGCCGGCGATCTGCTCTTCACACTTGACCGCCGCCCCTTCGAAATCGCCGTGCAAAGCGCGGAGGCCGAGGTCGCGCGCTCCCAGGCGCGGCTGGATCTCGCCCGCCAGGACATCCGCCGCACCGCCCCGCTCGTGCAGGACCGTATCGCCCCCCAGGCGCAGCTCGATGCCCGCCGCGCCGCCGAGCGTGAGGCCGAGGCCCAGCTGGCCGATGCCCGGGCCAAGCTGCGTCAGGCCGAGCTGGAGCTGACCTGGACGGAGGTGCGCGCACCGCAGCCCGGCCGGGCCTCCGACCGCCGGGTGGATGCCGGCAATCTGGTCCAGGCGGGTGTGACGCCGCTGACCACCATCCTGACCCTCGACCCGATCTACGCCACCTTCGACCTCAGCGAGGCGGATTATCTGCGCCTGGCTCGTAGCGGGCGCGCGCAGCAGGCCGATGCGACGGAAATCCGCCTGCGTCTGGCCGATGAGGCGCAATGGGACCGCACGGGCCGACTGGACTTCCTGGACACCGAGCTGCGCCCCCGCTCCGGCACCATCCGCGCCCGTGCCCTGCTGCCGAACCCGGACATGTTCCTGACCCCCGGCGTCTTCGCGCGGCTGCGGCTGCCGGCCGGCCAGGGTGAGCGGCTGCTGGTGCCCGATGCCGCCATCGCCGCCGATCAGGCCTCACGCGTCGTCATGACGGTCTCCGCCGACGGCACGGTGGTCGCGAAGCCAGTGACGCTCGGCCCCATCGTGGACGGGCTGCGCGTGGTGCGTAGCGGCCTGGCGCCGCAGGATCAGGTCATCGTCGCCGGGCTTCACCTTGCGCGCCCCGGCGCGCGCGTCACGGCGGAGGCAGCCAGAGCATCTGACGGCCGCCTCGCCGCGCGCTGAGGACACGCCACCATGCGTTTCGCACAATTCTTCATCTCGCGGCCGGTCTTCGCCGCGGTCATCTCCATCGCCATTCTGCTGGTCGGTGCCATTGCCGGTTTCCGGCTGCCGATCAGCGAGTATCCGGAGATCGCGCCGCCGACGGTGACCATCACCGCGCAATATCCGGGCGCCTCGGCCTCCGTCATCGCGGAGACCGTTGCCTCGCCGATCGAGCAGGAAATCAATGGCGTGGAGCATATGCTCTACGCCAGTTCCCAGTCGACGGGTGATGGGCGCCTGACCATCAATGTCGTGTTCCAGCAGGGGACGGATATCGATCAGGCGCAGGTTCTGGTGCAGAACCGCGTCGCCATCGCCGAGCCCCGTCTTCCGGAAGAAGTCCGCACCCTCGGGCTGATCGTGAAGAAGGCTTCGCCGGACATCATGATGGTGATCCATCTGGTCTCGCCCGACCATTCGCGGAGCGACCAGTATCTTGCCAACTATGCGGCCCTGAACATCAAGGATCGCCTCGCCCGCCTGGATGGCGTGGGCGATGTGCAGATCTTCGGCGGCGGCGGTGACTACGCCATGCGCGTCTGGCTCGACCCGCAGCGCATTGCCGCACGCGGGCTGACGCCCGGCGAGGTTGTGGCCGCGCTGCGGCGGGCGAACGTGCAGGTCGCCGCAGGTGGCCTGAACCACGCACCCACCAACACGGCCTCCGGCGAGGGCTTCCAGCTTAACATCCAGGCGCTGGGGCGGCTGCGTTCCGTCGAGGAATTTTCCGATATCGTCATCGCCGCCGGTGAGGGTGGCGCGCCGCTGCGCCTACGAGACGTGGCACGCGTGGAACTCGGCAGCCAGGATTACACCCTGCGTGGCTATCTCGGCACCGAGGAAGCTGTGGCCATGCCGGTGTTCCAGCGCCCGGGCTCGAACGCGTTGGCAACGGCGGCGGCGCTCCACGCCACGCTGGAGACGGCGAAGCGGGATTTCCCGCCGGGTGTCGATTACCGCATCGTTTATGACACCACGCAGTTCGTGGAGCAGTCGATGGAAGCGGTGATCCACACTTTTGTGGAAGCCATCATCCTCGTCGTGCTGGTGGTAATCGTATTCCTGCAATCCTGGCGGGCTTCGATCATCCCGCTGGTGGCCATTCCCGTATCCATCATCGGCACGCTCGCCTTCATGGGCGCGCTCGGCATTTCACTGAACAGCCTCTCCATGTTCGGCCTGATTCTCGCGATTGGCATTGTCGTCGATGACGCCATCGTCGTCGTCGAGAATGTGGAGCGGCATCTTGCCAACGGCATGGACCCCGTCGCTGCCACACGCCGGACCATGGACGAGGTGGGCTTCGCGCTCATTGCCATCGCCCTCGTATTGTGTGCCGTCTTCGTGCCGACAGCCTTCATCGAAGGGCTGGCGGGGGCGTTCTATCGCCAGTTCGCCGTTACCATCGCTGTTGCCACGCTGCTCTCGGCGCTGGTCTCGCTGACGCTGTCGCCTGCCCTCGCGGCGCTGCTGCTGCGGCCCCATACGCATGAAAAGCCGAAGGGGTGGCGCGCTGTCATTGGCGCACCGTTCGGCCTGTTCTTCCGCGGCTTCAACCGCCTCTTCGACGCGCTGTCCATCGGCTATGGTGCGATGACGCGGCGGCTGGTTCGCGCTTCGGCCATCGTCATGATCCTGTTCGCCGGGCTTCTGGTGCTGACGGGGCAGATGGTGCGCACCACGCCCACCGGGCTGATTCCGCCTCTGGACCGTGGCTACCTCATCGCCGCCTTCCAGCTGCCGCCCGGCGCCACGCTCGGGCGCACGGATGCGGTGATGCGACAGGCTTCCGCCGACATGCTGAAGATTCCCGGCGTTGCCAATACCGTCGTGTTCACCGGCTTCGATGGCGCGACCTTCACCAACGCGCCGAATACGGGCGTGATCTTCGTGACGCTCGATTCCTTCGAGAAGCGCGCGGAGGAAGGCATTTCCTACCCCGCGCTGATCGGCGCGGTGCAGGCCGCCGTTTCCACGCAGCGGGAAGCGATGGCGCTGGTCATTCCGCCGCCCTCCGTCTCTGGCATCGGTACAGGTGGCGGCTTCAAGCTCTACGTGCAGGACCGGGGCGACCGCGGGTCCCGCGAGTTGGAGGCCATCACCGGCCGTATCGTCGTCGCCGCCAATCAGCGGCCGGAGATTGCCATGGCCTTCACGCTGTTCAACACCTCCACGCCCACGCTGCGGGCCGAGGTGGATCGCAGCAAGGCTGAAATGCTCGGCGTACCGCTCTCGCGTGTCTCCGAGACGCTCTCGGTTTATCTCGGCTCCGCCTTCGTCAATGACTTCAACATCCTCGGCCGGACTTATCGCGTGACCGCGCAGGCGGATGAGGCGCAACGCCGCGATCCGCGCGACGTGTCGCTCCTGCGCACGCGCAATGATGACGGGGACATGGTGCCTATCGGCTCCCTGGCGACGCTGGAGCAGGATACGGGGCCGTATCGCGTGCCTCGCTACAACCTGTTCCCTGCCGCCGAGGTGCAGGGCGTGGCGGCGCCGGGTGTCTCCACCGGCCAGGCCATCGCGGCGATGCAGGAGGTGCTCGCCAGTGAGCTGCCGCCTGGCTACAGCTTCGAGTGGACGGAAATCGCCTTGCAGGAAACGACCCAGGGCAACACGGCGCCGATCGCCTTCGGCCTGGCTGTTGTCTTCGTCTTCCTGCTGCTGGCCGCCCTCTATGAAAGCTGGCTGCTGCCGCTGGCCGTGGTGATGATCGCGCCCATGTCGGTGCTGGCTGCCCTGGCGGGCGTGGCCTGGCGGGGGCTGGACAATAACGTGCTGGTCCAGATCGGGCTTGTGGTGCTGATCGGCCTCGCCGCGAAGAACGCCATCCTCATCGTGGAGTTCGCGCGCCATGCGGAGGGCGAGGGCATGACGCGCTGGGAGGCCGCGGAAGCGGCGGCCCGCACCCGCCTGCGGCCGATCCTCATGACGTCCCTCGCCTTCATCCTTGGCGTGCTGCCCCTGGCCATCGCCACGGGTGCGGGCGCGGAGATGCGGCAGAGCCTCGGCACCGCCGTCTTTGCCGGCATGCTGGGGGTGACGATCTTCGGTCTGGTGTTTACACCCGTCTTCTACGTCGTGGCCCGGGCCATGGCGCGGCGGGAGCGGCAACACGCGATGGTGGCCGCCGAGTAAGACCGAGGAGTATTGGATGGACGAGCCTGTCGTTACCCCCCCGCCCCTGCGGACCATCACGCGCGATACGCTGCTTGATGGCTCGCTTCTGGCGGCGGTGAGGGCCACGCCGGGTCTCGTCCTCCGAAGCGATGCGGAAATCGAGTCGACCCTGGCCGACATCCTGGCCTGCCGCCCCTCGGGCGCGCCGGTCTGGGTGTTCGGCTATGGCTCGTTGATGTGGAACCCCGCCTTTCACTTCGCCGAGCGGCGTCACGCGAAGCTGCAGGGGTGGCAACGCCGCTTCTGCCTCTGGCTGCGTGCCGGCCGCGGCACCGTCGAGCACCCCGGCCTGATGCTGGCGCTGGACCGCGGCGGCAGCACCGATGGCGTGGCCTTCCGGCTGGAGGAGGATGGCGTGGCAGACGAGCTTCGCCTGATCTGGCTGCGGGAAATGGTCGTGGCTGGCTATCTGGCCATCTGGGTGACAGTGCAGACAGCCGAGGGGCCGGTGGCGGCCGTGACCTTCGTGGCCGACCGCGCGCAAGCCGCTTATGCGGACCATATCTCGGATGCGGAGGCGGCTGCCCGCATCGCCGAGGCCAGGGGCCCGATCGGTAGCTGTGCCGAATATCTGCGCCAGACCGTCGCGCAGCTGGACCAGATGGGGCTGCATGATGACGGCATGGAGCGGATGCGGCGCCTGGTGGCACAGCGTACCGCCGAGGCCGGGCCGGCCTGACCGGCGCAAAGGGTCCCCTCACTCCCGCCGGGCGTAGCCCAGGGGGATTTCCGTGGTCGATTTGATTTCCTCCATGGCAAACATGGAGGTGACATCGCTGAGGTCGATCCGCGAGATCAGGCGCTGATAGACGGCGTCATAGGTCTGGATATCCGGCACCACGGCGCGGATCAGATAGTCGATCTCGCCGCTCATCCGGTAGAAATCCATCACCTCGGGAATGTCGGCCAGCGCCGTCCTCAGCCGTTCGAACCAGGCCGCATTGTGCTGGCTGGTGCGGATGGCGATGAACACCGTCACGCCGACATTCAGCTTCGCACGGTCCAGCAACGCCACGCGTTTGCGGATGATGCCCGCCTGCTCAAGCTTCTGAACCCGCCGCCAGCAGGGGGTGGGGGAAAGGCCGGCCAACTCCGCCAGCTTGGTAATGGGCAGAGAGGCGTCCACCTGCAGAGCGGCGAGGATCCGGCGGTCGAACTCGTCCAGCGTCATCGGAAGCCTGCAAAAACATTCCTGAACATGGGAGGACGACGCCTTTGCATACTAGGTAATAGACATTCAAAGCAAAATTCTACCTCACCACGCCTCTCGCAAGGAATGTATTTTCACATTCAGGCGCAAACTGCCCGGAATGAAGAAAGAAGTTGCGCCGATGCCCCCCTAGAATCGCCGGAAAGCGAGGGGGGCGCCCTTTTCTGAGGCGCTGACAGCATGATCATTACCAAGCCGCGTATCGCCCTGGACGTCCTGAAAGAACGCGTGACCGTGGCTGCCCGCTCACCTCTTCAGGACCGCCCCGCCGCGGTGGCAGGCGTATTGGCCGATTTTGTCTCGGACCCTCAGCTGCTGGCCGGGCTCGACTGTCCGTGCTGCCCTGACCGGTACATCCGCCACCTGCTGCATGCCGACCCCGAAGGTGGCTTCGCGATGGTCGCCCTCGTCTGGCGGCCCGGTCAGATGAGCCCGATCCATGCCCACCATACCTGGTGCGCGCTGGGAGTTCATCGCGGAACGCTGACGGAATCTTTCTATGCCCGGGACGAGACGGCGCCTGAGCCAGTGACGACCGCGACCTGCCTCCGCCGCGCCGGCGACATCAGCCATGGCCCGGCGGACCCGAATCTGATCCACCGCCTGGCCAATCTGGGCAGCGCCGATGCACTGTCCATTCACGTCTATGGCGTGCCCTACGACAAGTTCGGCAGCGACGTGAACCTCGTCTACGCTGCTTGAAGCGCGTCAGGCGGCCTTTTGGCCGCCCCTCGCCGCAGGCACGCCGCGCATCCGCCCGCCCGGCGTGCCGCCGGGCACCGCCGCCGCCAGATCGGCCGCAGCCAGCAGGCGCTGCCAGTCCACCCCCGTCTCCACACCCATGCGGTGGAACATCCAGACCAGGTCCTCGGTCGCCACATTGCCGGTGGCGCCGGGCGCGAAGGGGCAGCCGCCCAGCCCACCTGCCGAGGCATCGAACACCCGCACGCCCGCCTCCCAGGCCGCGGCGACATTGGCAACGCCCATGCCGTAGGTGTCATGCCCGTGGAAGGCGAAGCGGTCGCCCCAGCGGTCCCGCGCGGCCTGGAATACCGCCCGCACCTGAGCGGGCGAGGCATTGCCGGTGGTGTCGGCCAGGGCGATTTCCATTTCCGGGTCGAGTTGCGCCGCGCGTCCAGCCCATTCCAGGGCCTGCGCTTCCGGTACCACGCCCTCGAAGGGGCAGTGGAAGGCCGTGGAGAGGTTGAACCGGATGGCGAGCCCGGTGGCACGCGCCTCGGCCACGATGGCTGCCAGATCGGCGAAGGATTCCTCCCGCGTGCGGTTCAGGTTGGCGCGGTTATGCGCCTCCGTGACGGACATGAAGAGGCCCAGTCGCTGTGCGCCGGATTGCGCCGCCAGTTCGAACCCCTTCCGGTTCGGTACCAGCACGGTGCATTCCAGCCCCGGCAGTTCCAGCGCCGCGCGCAGCACCTCGGCCGTATCCGCCATCTGCGGCACGGCCCGTGGGGAGACGAACGACCCGATTTCCATTCGCCGGACGCCCGCGTCATAGACGGCACGGACAATGGCGATCTTGTCGCTGGTAGGGACGAAGGGGCCGATGGATTGCAGTCCGTCGCGCGGCGCGACGTCGCTGATGATCGCCTTCATTCCGCGGCTTCCTTCAACAGTTGGCCGAAAACATAGTCGTTATGGGCGCCGATAGCCGGGCCGGCCCAACGCACCATGTCGCGCGGCGCGATGCCCTCGAAACGGAATGGCGCGGCGGGGTGGGGCACTGCGGTACCGATCAACGGGTCCTCGACATCGAGCATCATCTCTCGGGCACGGAAATGGGGGTCTTCCGCGCAGTCCTTCATGTCGTAGAGGCGCGAGCAGGGAACATGCACGGCCTCCAGCGCATCCTGCGCCTCCTTGGCCGACAGGGTCCGCGTCCAGGCGGCGATCGCGGCGTCCAGTTCGGTGACATGCACGCAGCGGCCGGCATTGTCTGCCATGCGAGGGTCTTCCGCGAGATCGGTGCGGCCGATGCAACTCATCAGCCGACGGAAGATAAGGTCGGAATTGCCGGCGATCGCCAGCCATTTGCCGTCCGCGCAGGGATAGGTGTTGGTGGGGGCGGCGCTGGGCAGCGAGGCGCCCATGGGCTGCCGCACCATGCCAAGCAGCCCGTATTCCGGCAGTTGCCCTTCCATGAGCGAGAAGACGGAGGTGACGAGATCGAGGTCGATGGTCGTCCCTCGGCCATCCTGCCTGCGGTCTCGCCCCCAGCAGGCCGAGACAACGGCGAGGGCGGCGTAGAGGCCAGCCAGATCATCGCTGATGGACACGCCGCAGCGCGGGGGCGGCAGATCCGTCTGCCCCGGATTGGCGGTGAGATGCCGAAGGCCGCCCATGGCCTCCCCGATGGCGCCGAAGGCCGGCTTGTCCCTATAGGGTCCATCCTGGCCGTAGCCAGACACCCGGGCGATGACCAGGCGCGGGTTGCGGGCGCGCAGCACATCCGGCCCCAGGCCGATGCGCTCCAGATAGCCGGGGCGGAAGTTTTCCACCAATGCATCGGCCCGGTCGCACAGCGCGAGAACGCGGTTCCGGCCTTCTTCAGATTTGAGGTCGGCAGTGACGGAAAGCTTGTTGCGGCCATGGATGCTGAACCACAGCGCATGGCCGTTCAGCCGGGCGCCCCAGCCGCGATGGGGGTCTCCCTCGGGTGGCTCCACCTTGATGACCTCGGCGCCCAGATCGGCGAGCATCCGCGAGGCGAAGGGGCCGGCGATGTAATGGCCGAGTTCGACGACGCGCAGCCCGGCCAGCGGAAGCCGCTGATCTGTCTGAGCCGCGCCGAAAGGCGGCGGGGCGTTGCTGTCCGGCATGGTCGTTCCTCCAGTCTCCCCGGCTCCTCCGTTGGGCCGGGGGCGCGAGAGAGCCAAAAAAGCACGGCTCGCCCCCCGCGTCATGCCCCTGACACGGTTGCACCCAGCAGGGCCTCGGCCGCTGCGAGGTCGGCCACCTCATGCGCATCGGCGGGCATGCTCCGCCAAAGGGCGGCATCCTTGAAGCCGTGGCCGGTCATGAGGCAGACCACGCGGGCGTCGGGTGGAATGGCGCCTTCCGCCAGCAGTTTCGCGAGTGCCGCGATAGGGCTGGCACCCGTCGGTTCGGCATAGAGGCCTTCCTGCTGCGCCAGCAGGCGCATGGCGGCGCGGATCTCCTCATCCTCAACCGCCACGGCCACGCCACCTGTCTGGCGCACCAGCCGCAGAGTGTATGTGCCATCCCCGGCATAGCCGATGAGGGGATCGCTAATGCCCGAAGCGATGGTGTTCGGCGCATCCCAGGCCTCGACCTCCCCGGCGCCCTGTTCGAAGGCACGGACGATCGGGGCACATCCGGCGGCCTGCACGGCAACAGCCCGAGGCACGGCACCTCCGCCGAACTCGGCGAAGCCCTGCACCACGCCTTTTACCAACGGTCCGCTGCCGGTGGGCACGAGCACATGCGTCGGCGCCTGGCCTTCCAATTGCTGCATGAGCTCCAGGCCCACGAGCTTCAGCGCATCCACCGCCCAGGGGTTGAGAAATGTCGTGGTGAGATTCGCGAAGCCGTTACGGCGCGCGAGCGCCATGGCCAGGTCGTAGGAGCGGCTATAATGGCCCGGCATTTTCAACAACCGGGCGCCATAGGCCGCGATCTGCGTCATCTTGCCATCCGGCGTATGCGCGGGCACCACGATGATAGCCGGCATGCCCGCCCGGGCCGCATAGGCCGCGACCGACGCACCGGCATTGCCGGAGGACGCGCAGACCACGCCCTTCGCCCCCAGTTCCCGCGCCTTGCTGATGGCGGCCGAAACCAGCCTGTCCTTGAAGGAGCCGGTGGGGTTGCGCGTTTCATCCTTCACCCAGAGCATGCCGCGGAAACCCGGGATGGCCGCCGCCGCGCGCGAGGCGACATGCAGCGGCGTATCACCCTCCTCCAGCGAAACGATGGCTGAGGCATCCGTGATGCCGAGATGAGCCCCATGGCGCCACATGCCTCTGACGCTTGCGGGAACGGCAAGGCCGCTCTCGCCCATCACCTCCAGAATGCCGCCGCAGGCCTCGCAGGCGTAAAGCAAGGCGGGCGGATGCAGGCGGCCACATTCGACGCAGCGCAGTTCCATGGACAGGGTCTCCCTCGGCCCTCATACCGTCGGCGGGTATGGAGACGCTGACAAGTCCCTGCCCCACCGCGTGCGGCCCAAGCGCGGGACATGGAACTACCACGCTCGAGATTGCGTGAGGCTGGGCGGAGCGAGATGGACATCGCTGCGGTGGCCAGGAATTTCCTATCGCGGCGCTGCCGGCGCAATGGGCATCTCTCATGCCCTGCCGCTTCATAGATCCCCGCATGCCGGAGAGCATTCCTGCGGCCCTCGGACAAGCCAACGGCCTGCTCACAACCTATAGCTGAATATCCTCCACCGGCTGGGCAGGCCTGGAGAAGGGGTCTAAGAGCACGGCCACGGCCCTTGCAGGCCGCCGCTGCGTCATTCGAGGATTTCGCTCCATGATAAAAGCCCGCCCAGGCCGCATCCGGTCCGCCATGCGACACTTCCTCGACAGCGAAGCGGCGGGCGGGCTGATGCTCATGGCCGTGGCAGCCTTGGCTATCGTGGCGGCAAACTCTCCCTTATCCGAGGCATACTTCGCGCTCTTTGCTGCCCATATCGGCCCGCTGAGCCTGCAACATTGGGTCAACGATGCCCTGATGGCGCTCTTTTTCCTGATGGTCGGGCTGGAGATCAAACGGGAGATGCTGGATGGCCAGCTTTCCAGCTGGGGGCGCCGCCTGCTGCCTGGTGTCGCCGCTGCTGGCGGCATGGCGGTGCCGGCGCTGATCTACACGGCCTTCAACTACGCGGACCCGGTGGCCATGCGCGGTTGGGCCATTCCCTCCGCCACGGATATCGCCTTTGCCCTGGGCGTCCTTTCCCTTCTCGGCCCGCGCGTGCCCGCCAGTCTCAAGGTCTTCCTGGCCGCGCTCGCCATCATTGACGACCTCGGCGCGGTGGTCATCATCGCTCTTTTCTATTCCGAGGGTATCGTGCTGCCGGCACTTGCCGGCGCCGCAATGGTGCTGGCCCTGCTTTTCATTCTCAACCGGATGAATGTGCGGTCGCTGCTACCTTATCTGCTGCTCGGCGCGGTGCTGTGGTTTCTGGTGCTGCGCTCCGGCGTCCATGCCACCATCGCCGGTGTGCTGCTGGCGCTGACCATCCCCATCAAGCTGACACCGGGAAAGCCCGAAGCCAGTCCGACGGACTCTCCCTTGCACCGGCTGGAACACGTCCTGCAGAAGCCGGTTGCCTTCATCATCGTGCCGATTTTCGGCTTCGCCAATGCGGGCGTGTCCTTCAGTGGCGTCTCCGCAGGCGTGTTGCTCGAGCCGCTGACTTTGGGCGTCGCGCTCGGGCTGCTCCTCGGAAAGATGGTCGGGGTATTTGGCTCTTCCTTCCTGATGATCCGCTTCCGGTTGGTGAGCCTGCCAGCCGGAGCCAGCTGGATGCAGATGTTTGGCGTATCCGTCCTTTGCGGCATCGGCTTCACCATGAGCCTGTTCACCGGCCTGCTGGCCTTCGACGCTTACCCCGCGCTCCAGGCCGAGGTGAAGTTCGGCATTCTGGCCGGCTCCATTCTGTCGGGCGCCCTGGGCTATACTCTGCTGCGCATCGCCCCTCGGGAGGAGAGGGCGCGAAGCCCGGCGGCAGCCAGGGTCTGAGCAACCGCCGGGCAGGCTGATACCTTGTAAGGCCGAGCCGCCCGGCGCCACATTCAGGCGGCATGCAGCGGAGGATGCCGCCAGTGAAGATCATCATCTGCGGCGCTGGTCAGGTGGGCACCACCATCGCCCGGCACCTCGCCCATGAAGGCAATGACGTCACTGTCATAGACGCCTCGCCAGAGGCGGCCCGGCGCGCGGATGAAAGCCACGATATTCGCGGAATGGTCGGCTTCGCATCCCATCCGGCGACATTGCGGCAGGCCGGCGCGCAGGATACGGAGTTGCTGATCGCCGTCACCCGCTCCGACGAAGTGAACATGGTGGCGTGCCAGGTGGCGCACTCCCTCTTCAGGGTGAAGCGGCGCATCGCCCGCCTGCGCCACCATGGCTATCTGGAGCCTATCTGGAGCAGCCTCTACGCCGAAGACCAGCTGCCGGTCGATGTTATCATTTCGCCTGAAGTGGAGGTGGCGGCTGGCATCGCCCGCCGCCTGCGGACACCGGGTGCTTTCGACATGGTGCCGCTGGCGGGCGGCAAGCTGCTGCTTCTCGGCATCCAGTGCGAGGATAACTGCCAGCTCGGCGGCAGGACCGTGGCCGATCTGCGGCGGCAGGCCCAGGAACGTGGCTTCGTGGCCGTGGCCCTGTTGCGGGAAGGCCAGGCCTTCGTTCCGACCGGCGAGGGTCGTATCGAACCGGGTGACGGTGTCTATGTGATTTCCCCCTCAGACCGCCTCGCCGAGGTGCTGGCGGATTTCGGCCACCGGGAGCGGCTGGCAAAACGTGTCGTCATTGTGGGCGGCGGCAATATCGGCCTGCAGCTGGCACGGACGCTCGTTGAAGAGAACCTCATTTCCCTCAAGGTGATCGAGCACAATCCGGAACGAGCGGAAATGATCGCTGAGTTGCTTGGGCCTTCGGTCATCGTTCTGCAAGGCGATGCGCTGGAACGGGAGATGCTGGAGGAGGCCAATGCGGGGGCAGCGGATACGCTCGTCGCGGTCACGAATGACGATGAAACCAATATCTTCGCCTCTGTGCTCGCCCGGCGGGCCGGATGCCAGCGTGTCATCACACTGGTGAATAAATCTTCCTACGCCCCGGTCGTCGGCGCGCTTGGAATCGACACCGTGGTAAGCCCCAGCAGCATCACCATCTCCTCCATCTTGCGACATGTCCGTCGTGGTTCGATCGCCCAGGTCTATCAGTTGCCGGGGGATGAGGCCGAGGTCGTGGAAGCGCGGGCACTGGCGGGCTCCCGGCTGGTCTCAGGCCCGTTGGGACAGATCGGCGTTCCCAGTGGCATGCTGATCGGGGCCGTGATCCGGGAGGAAGAGATTTTCATCCCGGACGCCCATACTGTTCTGCAAGCTGGAGACAGTGTGATTGCCGCGGTCGCCAGTTCCTCATTGCGCCAGGCCGAGGCGCTGCTGGCCCTTCCGGAAAGCGCCGCAGATGGCTGAGCGGCTGGCCCGTACCCTGGTAATGCCACGGCAGCAGGCGATGCCGCGCCTGCGGCCTGTCCTGCATCTCATCAGCCGCATGATGCTGGTTCTGGCAGCCTTCATGCTTCTGCCTGCAGCCGTGGATCTCGTCCATGGCCATCCGGATTGGCAGTACTTCGCTGCCTCGTCGGTGGGCGTGGCAATTCTAGCGGGCCTGTTGTCCCGCGCCACCTTACGTCACGATCTCGCCACAGGCCTGACCTTGCGCCAGGCCTTTCTTCTGACGCCGCTCGCCTGGGGCTCCATCTGCATCTGCGCCGCCATTCCTTTCTATCTGTCGCAGCAGCCAGGCCTTGGCGGCAATGTCACCCATGCCGTGTTCGAAGCTGTTTCCGGCCTGACAACGACGGGCGCCACGGTGGTTGTCGGCCTGGACCACGCGCCGCCCGGCATTCTGCTATGGCGGGCGCTGCTGCAATGGCTAGGCGGCATCGGCATCATCGCCATGGCGCTCGCGGTTCTCCCCGCCCTGGGCGTGGGTGGCATGCAGCTTTTCCGGACCGAAAGCTCCGACCGCTCGGAAAAGGTGATGCCGCGCATCCGCCAGATCGCGGCGGCCATCGTGATCAGCTATGTCATCATGACCGTACTGTGTGGCATCGCTTACGCGGCGGCAGGCATGGCGCCACTGGAGGCGTTAGCCCACGCGCTGACGACCATCTCCACGGCCGGCTTTTCCACCTCCGATATTTCGCTGGCGCGCTGGAACAACGCAGCCGTCCAGTGGGTGGCGATTGTCGGGATGCTGGCTGGGGCGGTGCCTTTCGTCCTCTATGTCCGGTTGCTGCAACGTGACTTCTCGCTCCTCCAGGACATGCAGGTGAGGATGCTGCTAGGGCTGGTGGTTGCTGTCACCGTGCCGCTGGCGCTCAGCCTGTACATTTCCGGCCGCTATGAATTTCTGGAGGCAGCACGCCATGCGTTGCTGAGCGTGGTCTCGGTGGTCACGACCACGGGCTTCGCCTCGGACGACTATACAGCCTGGGGCGGAGCGGCGACGGGCCTGTTCTTCGCGCTCATGTTCGTTGGCGGATGCACGGGATCGACCGCTGGTGGCATCAAGATCTTCAGATTCCAGGTCCTGGCCGTGATGCTGCGGGCTCAGTTTCTGCGGCTTCTCTACCCGCGCGGCGTTTTTCCCGCGCACCTATGCCGGCAAGTTGCTCCCCGATGAGGTCATCGGCTCGGTCGTCGCGTTCTTCGCCCTCTATTTCGCCTGCTATGGGCTGCTGACCATCCTGCTGATGGCGCTGGAGCTGGATTTCCTGACCAGCGCCAGCGCGGCCGTCGCCATGCTGTCCAATGTCGGGCCAGGGTTGGGACCCGTTGTCGGCCCCTCGGGCAATTTTAGTACCTTGCCAATACCGGCCAAATGGCTGCTGTGCTTCGCCATGCTTCTAGGCCGGCTGGAGCTGTTCACCGTCCTGATCCTGTTCATGCCCCGCTTCTGGCGGGGCTGAACGGGACGGCGCGCCTCCTGTGCGAAGACGCGCCGATCGTCGTCAGAAGCTGCCGAACATCGAACCCAGGATGACTACCACCACACCCGCGAAGACGGGGACGACGAGATTCACCACGAAAATATCCTTATAGGAACTGCGGTGCGTCAGGCCGGTGATGGCCAGCAAAGAAATCACGGCGCCATTGTGAGGCAAGCTGTCGAAGCCGCCGGAAGCGATGGTCGCCACACGATGCAGCAGATCCGGGCTGATGCCCAGCGCCGTCGCGCGCTCCAGATATGTCGCGCCCAGCGTATCCAGCGCGATAGAAAGGCCGCCGGAGGAGGAACCGGTGATGCCCGCCAATGCGTTCACCGCGATAGCGAGGGACACGGTCGGATTATCCGGAGCAATGGACAGCACGGCATCGCGAATGACGGTGAAGGCCGCGAGAGACGCGATGACGGCGCCATAGCCCACTTCGCTCGCCGTGTTGAAGATGGGCAGGAGCGAACCCATCGTGCCTTCGTTCAACGTCTTCTGGGCATCACGCAGATACCGGCGGTGGACAAGCAAAACCGTCAGGATGGCGCAGACCAGCGAAATGATCAGCGACCAGGTGCCGATCACGGTACTGGGCGACACGTTGCCGTAGATCTGCTGCGACAGATAG
Source organism: Acetobacteraceae bacterium AT-5844 (assembly GCA_000245075.1). Taxonomy (GTDB): domain Bacteria; phylum Pseudomonadota; class Alphaproteobacteria; order Acetobacterales; family Acetobacteraceae; genus Pseudoroseomonas. The sequence goes on along the minus strand of JH599974.1, from coordinate 117,771 downwards.
CTCAGATCCATGCCGGGGAAGACGATGAGCGAGAACACCGCGTTGAGGCCAATGACCACCACGATCGGCAGCAGGGCAAGCATGAAGCCCGGGCGCTCGCCTTCATCAAAGCTCTGCAGGTTGTCATTGTGATTGCCATAGCCTTCGCCGGCCAGGGCTGCCTGCCGATGGCGATGAGTTAGCCATGCAATGCCGCCGGCGAACATGACGACCGCCGCGATCATACCAAGGCCCGGAGCCGCAAAGGTCGTGGTACCGAAGAAGCGTGTGGGGATGGCATTCTGAATGGCAGGCGTGCCGGGAATGGCCGTCATGGTGAAAGTGAAGCTGCCGAGTGCAATGGCGCCGGCAATCAGGCGCTTCGGAATGCCCGCCTCGCGGAACAGCGCGGCGGCGATAGGATAGATGGCGAAAGCCACCACAAAGAGCGAGACGCCGCCGAAGGTCAGCAGAGCGCAGGCCAGCGTGACAGCCGTGATGGCGTGCTTCGCACCGAGACGCTGGATGATGCTGTGCGCGATTGTTGTCGAGGCGCCGCTATCGGCCATCAGCTTGCCGAAGATCGCGCCAAGCATGAAGATCGGAAAGAACAGAACGACATAACGGCCAAGGCTGGTCATGAAGATCTGCGTATAGGTGGCCATGACAGGGCCACCCTGCGCCACCAGAACCGCCGAAGCCGCCATGATGGGCGCGAGTATCAGAACGTTGACGCCGCGGTAGGCGAAGTACATCAGCCCCGCCAGCGAGAGGATGATCGCTAGGATCCCGATCAAGGCAAGCCTCCTTGGCACGCGTCGCCACTCAGCGACACCGCCGCTCTATTTTCGAAACTGAATGAGAAAGATGGGCGGAGCGGTTAGTCGGCCGTCCAACCGCCATCGACGACGAGCGAGGAGCCCGTCATCAGTGCAGACGCACCAGAGGCGAGGAAGACCACCGCCCCCATCAGGTCTTCCACCTGGCCGACGCGGCCCAGCTTGATCTTGCTAAGGACGTTGTCCTTGAAGGCAGGATCGGAAAAGAACGGCCGGGTCATCGGCGTCTCGATGAATGTCGGGCAAATGGAATTGACGCGGATGCGGTGCGGCGCGAGGTCGATGGCCATCGCCTTGGTCAGGCCTTCGATCGCATGCTTCGTCGCGCAATAGACGGTACGGCGCGCGCCGCCGACATGCCCCATCTGGGACGACATGTGAATGATGGAGCCGGCCTCGCCCGCCGCGATGAGACGCTTCGCCACAGCCTGCGCCACGAAAAACGCCGCGCGGATGTTCAGCGAGGTAACGGCATCGAAATCCTCCACCGTCACCTCGGTAAAAGGAGCCGGCCGATTGGTGCCCGCATTGTTGACAAGGATATGATAAGGCTCGCGGGCTGCGAGTGTCTCCGCCACCAACAGCGGATCCCCGACATCGAGAGTAAGCGCCTCCGCCTTGCCGCCGGCGGCACGAATAGCGGCGGCGCCCTGCTCAATTTCGGTCGCGGTGCGGGCAAGCAGCGTCACCTCTGCCCCGGCCTCCGCCAAGGCGGCGGCGCAGGCGAGGCCGATGCCCCTCCCCGCGCCAGTCACGAGCGCACGCTGGCCATCGAGACGAAAGCTCGGCGTGCGGGGCAGCGTCAGTTCAGTCTCAGACATGGAGGAAGATCCTGTCGCTGGTTACTGCTCGGACTCGGCTTGTTCCATATCCCGCTTATGGCGCGCGAGCGCCATAAGCCGCCGGTCGCGCCAGGCCTGCCGTTGCGCAAGGTCCTCAGCAGGCAGTTCCTCGCGCCTCTGCGCCTCCAACTTGCCGATCAGCGCCTCGTCCCAGACGCGGTGTTCCTGCGTTGAGGCGGCGATGCTCTGATAAAGCGGACCAAGGCGGCGTGAGTAATCGGCGATGCCGCCAGGGGCATTCAGGTCGATGGTCTCGAATGGGCCCATGAAGGCCCAGCGCAGCCCAAGGCCCTGAGACATGGTCGTGTCCAGATCCTTGGCGCTCACCAGCCCGTCCTCGACGAGCCGCCACGCCTCCATCAGCAATACGCCCTGCAGGCGATTGAGGATGAATCCCTCGATCTCCCGCGTCGCTTCCACCGGCGCTTGCCCCACGCGCTCCATCAGCGCACGAACAGCCTGCACTGTCTCCTTGGCGGTCCAGGGCGCGGGCACCAGCTCCACTACCGGCGCCAGATAGGGCGGGTTCACGGGATGCGCCACGAGGCAGCGCGCGCGGCAAGCAACGTGGTCCGTGTAGAGCGAGGCCGGAATGCCCGATGACGAACTGCCGACCATCGTATCGGGCCCAATGACGGCATCGATTTCGGCAAACAGCTTGCGCTTGACGTCCACCCGCTCCAGCACGCTTTCCTGGGCATAGGCTGCGCCCCGCAGGGCCTCCTCCAGCGTCCGCGCCACGCTGACCCGGGCGACGACGTCAGCGGGCTTATCCTTCAGGAGGCCGTATCGAGCCAGTTCCTCTACCCGATCCGCAATGACGGCACGCGCACGTTCAGCTGCGCCCTCGGCCGCGTCATACAGGGCGACTTTGCAGCCGCTGCGGGCAAAAACGATGGCCCAGCCACTGCCAACCAGCCCCGTGCCGATGATGGCGATCTTCTCGCTCATGGGCGCGCGCCTTCCTGGGAACGGCTCTGCCAATGATATTCGTCGGTCACGGGTAGCATCACGTTTTCTCCATGGTTCATCGCATCGCTTCGACACCAGCAAGTGGTGGGCGATGTTCTTCCTGCTCCTACAGCGAGGACAGGTCATTTTGGACCGCTATGCGGTCATGTCAGAGACTACACGGAATGCATACGGATGCAAGAAGCGACATTGCACTGCACATAAAGGTCATCTGGCCGCCTTGTAGACGGCCAGATGTGAAGACGCTTATTCGGCCGCGGCGCCGTAAGGAATATTCTTCCCGCCATAGCGGCGGACACGGATATTGGCCTGCTCACCATGCCCCACAAAGCCCTCGAGAGCGCAAAGGCGGGAGCAATATTCGCCCACCATCACCGAGGCTTCATCCGTGAGGACCTTCTGATAGGTGCATGTCTTCAGGAACTTACCAACCCACAGCCCCCCCGTGTAACGCGCCGCCTTCTTGGTCGGCAGCGTGTGGTTGGTGCCGATCGCCTTGTCGCCATAAGCCACGTTGGTACGCGGGCCGAGGAACAATGCGCCATAGTTGGTCATGTTCTTCAGGAAATAGTCCGGGTCACGCGTCATCACCTGCACGTGCTCGGAAGCGATCTGGTCCGCGATCTCGACCATCTCCTCCTCGCTGTCGGCGACGATCACTTCCCCGTACTTCTCCCATGCCTTGCTGGCGATGGAAGCGGTCGGCAGGATGGCCAGAAGCCGCTCCACCTCGGCCATGGTGTCACGCGCCAGCTTTTCGGAATTCGTCAGCAGGATCGCGGGGGAGTCCGGGCCATGCTCGGCCTGGCCCAGAAGGTCGGTGGCGCAAAGCTCGCCATCCACCGTCTCGTCAGCGATGACCAGCGTCTCGGTGGGGCCGGCGAAAAGGTCGATGCCCACGCGGCCAAAGAGCTGCCGCTTGGCCTCTGCCACGAAGGCGTTGCCGGGGCCGATCAGCATATCCACCGGATTCATGGACTGGGTGCCCAGCGCCATCGCGCCGATCGCCTGGATGCCGCCCAAGCAATAGATCTCGTCGGCGCCCGCCATGTGCTGCGCAGCAACGATCGCGGGTGCCGGCTTGCCCTGGAAGGGCGGCGCGCAGGTCACGACACGCGGCACGCCGGCCACCTTCGCGGTAATGACGGACATGTGCGCGGAGGCCAGCAGTGGGTACTTACCGCCGGGGACGTAGCAGCCAGCCGCGTTCACGGGAATGTTCTTATGGCCGAGGACAACGCCCGGCAGCGTCTCCACCTCGATATCCTTCAGCGCATCACGCTGGTGCTGCGCGAAGTTGCGCACCTGGGTCTGGGCGAACTCGATGTCCTTCAGATCCCGGTCCGTGAGCTGCGCCATGCAGTCGCGGATCTCGGCGTCCGAGAGGCGGTAGTCGTCCCGGTCCCACTTGTCGAACTTGACGGAAAGCTCGCGCACGGCGGCGTCGCCACGCGTTTCGATATCGGCGAGGATGCCCTCCACCGTGTCGCGCACCTGCTTGTCGGCGCTCTTGATGGCTTCGACATCAGAGCCGCGCTTCAACCACTTCGCCATGAGCTTCGCTCCTTCCCTAGCTTGTTTTTGCATACGTATGCAAAACCGAATGCTTTTTAGCCTTTCCATGGGCGGCTGTAAATCGGCGGGGGGGGGTATCATGGCCCTTCGGGCGGAGGCTCCCAGATCTGCTGCCCTTGCCGAAGCACTATACCTGTCGGCGGCGGGCGAGCTGAGGAACGGACCGCCAAACTGCCCGGCATCACCTTCCGCACTGCCTCTGCGGCCGGATCCGCCAGCCTCTCGCAGGTAATGGCAACCACTTGATCCACCATGGCCTGGATCGGCTGGGCGTAGGTCGTCAGCCCGAATAACGGCCAGGCTCCAGGCCCGGCATTATCGAAGCCGACGATGGAAATCTCTCGCCCCACATCCAGGCCGAGTTCGCCTCGCGCCACGTTGATGGCCGCCAGAGCCATGTGATCATTGGCGCAGAATAGCGCGTCCGGCCGTTCCGGTCCCGCCAGCAATGCCCGCGTAGCCGCTGCAGCGCGCTCGAAGTCGTAATGGCCCGCAATGCGCGCCGGCTCCTTGAAGCCATGCGCCCTCAGCCAGGCCGCGTAACCTTCCTGGCGTTCCTGGCTCGTAGAGGAATTCTCGAGCCCCGCCATAAAGGCAAAGCGCCGATGACCACCGGCAGCGAGAAATGCCGCGATCGTCTCGGCCCCCCTCCGGTTGTCCGTCGTCACGCTGGAAATGCTGGCGCTTTCCGTCCGGCGGTTCAGCAGCACCACAGGTACCCCTGCCTGCTGGCATTCCACATCGAAGCGGGAAGAAAGGCTGGCAGATGCCATGACCAGCGCATCCACCTTATGCCGCAGCACTTCCTCCAGGATCGGGTCGGAACTTTCCCCCTGGCGGGTCCTGAACAGCATGATCTGGTAGCCCCTGCGGCCGAAGGCGTCGGACAACGCCTCAAGCACACTGGGGTAGAACTGGTTCTCCAGATAGGCCATCGCCACGCCGATGATGGAGGAGCGGCGCGTGATCAGCGAGCGCGCGACCAGATTGGGCCGATAGCCGAGTTGACGCGCGGCCTCGAGCACCTTGCGCCGCGTTTCGGCGGAGACGCTCGCCCCCTCGGTGAAGCTCCGGGAGACGGCTGACTGCGATACGCCAGCCAGGCGAGCGACGTCATGTGCGGTGGCAATGCGCCGCCCCGCCTCAGCGGCGGGCGGTTGGGCCGGTCGTTGCGGCATATGTACTTTGCATCCTCCCTGGATCCGGGCCATCCCTTTTCAGCCCGTATCCCTACCTCCCGGCACGGCCGTCACGCCAGACGCTGCCCACGCGGCAATGGCCGGGCCGGCAGGATAGCGGCGCGCAAGGTGGCCATCACAGGCGGCACCGGCCCATCGCCCAGCGGGTCGTCTACCTCAATCGGGCGGCGATCCTGCATGACATAGACACGGTCCGCAAAACCCCGGATCAGTCGCAGATCATGCGTAATGAAGAGATAAGCCACCCTGCTCCGCCGCCGCAGCGCCCCTAACAGCGATAAGATACGAGCCTGGGTTTCCATATCGAGGCTGTTGACGGCTTCGTCGAGGACGATGAGCCGGGGTCCCGGTGCCAGGGCCCGCGCGATGCACACCCGCTGCAACTGCCCTCCGCTGAGCCGATGCGCGAGCCGGTCCATCATGGGTGGCTCCAGCCCCACATCGTCCAATAATCCCGCCACCCGCTCCCGCAACGCTGCCGCCGGCAGCCGCAACGGCCACAGCGTCTCCGCCACGACATCCAACACGGAGAACCGCGCGCTCGTCGCGCCATACGGGTCCTGGAACACCGCCTGGATCGCTCGCCGGCTCTCCGGTGCCATGCGCCCGCGCCCGTCCCTGAGCAGCGCGCCGCGATAGAGAACTTCTCCGCGATCCGGAGCCTCCAACCCTAGCAGGATGCGGCCGAGCGTGCTCTTGCCGGAACCGGTAGGGCCGAGCAGCGCCACGCACTCGCCGGCACCGATCCGCAAGGAGGCATCTTCCAGCACCGGCACCTGCCTGCGCCGCCCGAACAGGCCGCCCTGCCGGTAGGCATGCGAGACGCCGCGCAGCTCCAGCAGGTTCATGGCAGCTGGGCCTCGCCATACAACGCGAAATGGGCGCGCAGCAGCGCCTGGGTACGCGAATGCCTGGGCTCTGCGAAAAGCCCGGCCACGGGCTGCTCCTCGACGATGCTGCCCCCATCCATCACGGCCACATGGTCGGCCAGCCGGGCGATGACGGAAAGATCATGCGTCACCAGCAACAGCCCGAGGCGACGCCGCGCGACCAGCCTCTCCAAAAGATCCAGGATCTGCTGCTGCACGACCAGGTCCAGATCCGTGGTAGGCTCATCCGCCAACAGGAAATCCGGCTCCCTGGACAGGGCCAGGGCCAGCATGGCCCGCTGCAGCATGCCGCCACTCAGCTGCGACGGGTAGAGATCCGGCAGGCGCTCCGGGGCCGCGAAGCCGACCTCCGCCAACAGGCTCAGCATGCGGGCCTCGGCCGCCGCCCCGCGCACCCCGTCGCATGCCAGAGTTTCGCGGAAGTGGCGGCCGATAGTCACAAGAGGATTGAACCCGCCCCGTGGCGCCTGTTGCACGAAACCGAGCGCCCGGCCCCTGATGGCGGACAGGTTGGCAGGGTCGAGCCTGCGCCCGTCAAGCCGCACCTCGCCCCCTGTCTGCTGTACATCGGCAGGCAACAGGCCCAGCAGTGACATCACTGTCAGGCTCTTGCCACTGCCGCTTGTTCCCACCAGGCCCAGCACTTGTCCCGGTGCCACGGTAAAGCTCACATCCCGCACCAGGGACTTCGTCCCTGCCCTCAGGCACAGGCCGGTGACTGAAAGGCCGCGCATGGGCTCCGCCATCAATGTGCCTGGCTGTGCAGAGAGGGGTCCAGCCGGTCCCGCAGCGCATCGCCCAGCAGGTTAAAGGCCAGCACTGTTAACAGGATGGCGGCGCCGGGCAGCACCACCAGCATGGGCGCCGTCCTGAAGAATGGCCGCGCGTCGTTGATCATGATGCCCCATTCCGGCGCGGGCGCGGCGAGCCCGAGGCCCAGGAAGGAGAGCCCCGCCACATGCAGCATCCAATGGCCGAGATCGAGGCTCGCCAACACCGCGAGCTGGCCAGCGATCACCGGCAATACATGCCGCCGGATGATGGCGAAGCGCGATAGCCCGGCGATACGTGCCGCGGCGAGATGATCGCGATGCCGGAGGGACAAGGTCAGCCCACGCACAAGCCGGGCATACCAGGCCCAATGCGAGAGCGCGATGGCAATGACGACATTGGTCAGGCCCGTTCCGAGCGCGCCGATCATGAACAGGGCGAGCACCAGCGTCGGCACTGTCATGAAGGCATCGCAGATACGCATCAGCACCGCGTCCATCATCCCGCCCGCCATGCCGGCCGCCGTACCAACGAGGCAACCCAGCGCCAGCACCAGCGCCAGAATGGCCGCCACGGCACCGAAGGAGGCACGCGCGCCCCACAGCAGGCGCGACAAGACATCCCGCCCCAGATGATCGGTACCGAGCCAGTGCCCGGCTGAAGGCGGCAGCAGGCGGTTGGAAAGATCCGTCACGGTGGGATCGTGCGGCGCCAGCCATGGTGCCAGCAGGGCTCCCAACAGCAGCGACACCACAATCACGCAAGCCAAGGGGAGCAGCAGGCGCTTCATGCTGCCTGCCTCAACCGGATGCGCGGATCGAGCCACGCATAGGCGATATCGACGAGCAGGTTGCAGAGCACGAAGACCGTCGTCATGACAATGATGAAGCCCTGGAGAACCGGGTAGTCGCGGTTGCCGATGGCCAGCAACGCCCATCGCCCCAGGCCCGGCCAGCCGAACACCGTCTCCACCACCATCGCCCCGCCCATCAGCTCTCCGAGATGCAGCCCTATGGCGGTCAGCGGCGGCACCATTGCGTTAAGCAGGATGTGGCGGCCGAGAAGGGTGCGACCGGGCAGGCCACGAGCGCGGGCAAAGCGCAAATGCGGCTCGCCCAATGCCCCGAGCACGGAGGCGCGCACCAGCCGTAGCATGACGCAGGCGGACATGGCTGCCGTAGCGAGTGCCGGAAGCAACACGCTGGCCGGTCCCTCTCGCCCCATCGCCGGCAGCCAGCCCAGCGTGACGGCAAAGAGCAGCACCAGAAGAAAGCCCAGCCAGAAATTCGGAACCGAGACACCAACAAAGGCGACGACGCGCGTCAGATGATCCGGCCAGCGATCCCGCCGCAGTGCTGCCCACACGCCGAGCGGAATGCCGATGGCCAGGGTCAACAGCATGGCTGTGCCCGCCAGCTGCAAGGTGGCCGGCAGAAACAGGAGGATCTCCTCGGCAACAGGGCGACGCGTGAACCAGGAGGTGCCGAGGTCGAAGCGCAATGCGTCCGCCAACCAGGAGAAATACTGCACGAGCAGGGGCCGATCGAGCCCCAGCTCCGTCCTTGCTGCCACCAGGGCGGCATCGGTGGGAGGAATCTGGGCAAGACGAAGATAGTCCATCGCCGGGTCGCCCCGCCCCAGGCGCAGCATGGCGAAAAAGGCGAAGGAAACAACCAGCAGTAAGGGAAACAGCGACGCCAGCCGCCGAAGGATGAAGGCCAGCACGGAAAACTCAGCTTCGCGGCAGGATGCGGTCGAACGGAATTTCGTAGCGCGTATCCCCGAATGGTACACGCCCGAGCGAGGTGCGGTGCACCATCTTGTTGGTCAGGAAGGAGACAGGGAAATAGACTGCCTGCTCGTGCAGGGTTGTGAGGATCCAGCGATACTCGGCAGCGCGGCTGGCCTCATCGGTACTGGCCAGAACCGCGCCGATGCGGCGGTCGATATCCGCCTTCATGGGCAGCCCGCGCTGTGCCTGATAATCCGCATGGGCGGGTTGGCGCATCGAGCCAAGGAAGGCGTGCGGATCGTAAGGCGCGCCCCAGCTGTCGCCAAAGATCATGCCGAATTCGCCCGATTTCTGCCGGCCCAGGAATGTACCGTGATCCTCGCCCACCAGCCGCACGGCGATGCCGATGCGGGCCAGATCACCCTGGACCGCTTCCGCCAATGCCTTTTGCAGCGCATCTGTCCCGACGAAGCACAGATCCAGCCTTAATTCCCTTCCTGCCCTGGCCCTTACGCGCGCCCCCGCCGGCAGCACCCAGCCCGCCGCTTCCAACACCGCGGTAGCCGCCGCGCGGTCGAATGCCGGCGCACGCAAGCCCAGATCCGTATAGGGGAAGTTGCCCGCGAAGAGGGTCTCCGCTGCTGGTTCCGTGTCCAGCAGCACATGCCGCACGAGGGCAGCCCGGTCCACAGCCTGTGCGATGGCCTGGCGAACCGCCAGATCATCCGTAGGGAACCGCGCCGAGTTCAGCGCCAACAAACGTGTCGCCAGCGGCGGGGAGATCGCGGTGGTGAAGCGGCGGTCCCCCGCGAAGCGGCGGAATGTGTCTCCATCCAGCTGGTCGGTGCCGTAGGCGAGATCGATCTCGCCGGTCTCGAGCGCCAGGGCGCGGGTGTTGCTGTCGCCGACCACTTTCACCAGAATTTCGTCCAAGGCGGGCTTATCGCCCCAGTAGCCATCGTGGCGCCGGAATAGGTCGTGCTGACCTGGCAAGGTTTCGGCGAGGCACCACGGGCCGGTGCCGACTGGCGCCGAGATGGTGCCGTCTGTTTGCAGTACGGCAGGCGATGCGAAGCGGAGAGGCCGGATCAACGCCAGTTCCAGCAGGGTTGGATAATAGGAACCACGGAGGCGCAGCCGCACCGTGCCGGCATCCAGGATGTCCGCCCCCTCGATCTGCGCGACCATGGCCAGCCAGTTATGGCGCGCCCCGCCCGCCAGCACAGCATTAACATTGGCCACCACAGCCGCCGCGTCGAACACCGTGCCGTCGGTGAAGCGTACATTTGGCCGCAGCGAGAAAACATAGGCGCGCCCGCCCTGCTCCACCTTCCATGACGTGGCAAGGGCGGGGACGATCTCGCCACCCTCGGCGTAACGCACCAGGGGTTCATACACCATGGCCTGGGCGAACATCTGATTTGGGGAATAGAGGTGCGGGTGCAGCGGCCCTGCATTCGTGGCCCAGGAAAAGGTCAGCCTTCCCGCCCTTGCGGCCGCCGCGGGCGAGGGCAGCCCGGGCAACGCAGCCCCTACCACCGCCCCTGGCATGGCCGTGGCAGCGCGCAGCAATGAACGTCGCAGCATAATGGACCTCGCCACGGGGAAGATGCCACTGTATGACGAATCAACGGAAACTGCATATCATGTGAGGTTCCGGCCTGTCCAATCCTGGCCGGACGCTGCTTCCCACCGCAAAGCCTGTTCTGTCTCGGACGAAGAGCCACTGCTGAGCTTCGAGCCACGCTTCCCGAGAAGAGGGGCCGGATAAGGCCATGCTTGACCTCTTGCAGATGCCCAGCTGACGGGTAGTGGCGGTCCGTTGCCACCCCGCGCGCTGCGGTACTAGAACTGGCAGTGATCGTGCTGGATGGAGCCCTGTCCGCCTTGAAGGTCACTTCGCAGGTGCCGGCGATCTCGGCCGGCCTACCAGTCCGCCCTTACGGCCTGGCCGTGACGCTGCAGATTCCGGCTTCCGTTTCCGTGCCATGCCACGGAAACTGAAAAGCATCGGCGCGAGGGCGGATCTTCCATCCCCCCGGCAGCAGATATACGAGAATCCATGCCGTCCCGGTGCAGCGCCTGCGCCAGGACGGACCCACCTCTCCGATGGCCATGGGAGCGACGGCATGATGGCGAAGCGTCTCGGTTTCTTTTCCCGTGTCCTGGATGATGTCTGTCCTGCCGAGCGATATCGCCTGCTTGCAGAACAGATTCAGCATGCGGAGCGGATGGGTTTCGATTCCGCCTGGATTGCCCAGCATCACTTTGACGCGGAAGAAGGTGGCCTGCCCTCCCCGCTGGTCTTCCTGGCGTCGCTCGCGGCGCGTACCAGCACCATCCGCCTTGGCACTGGCATCATTACCCTCGCGCTCGAGAACGTGCTGCGTGTGGCTGAGGATACGGCCGTGCTCGACCTGCTGTTAGATGGCCGGCTTGAGATCGGACTTGGCTCGGGCGGCTCCGCCGCTGCTTTCACGGCATTCGGCCTGGAGAGCGATGCGCGCGGCGCGCTGTATGGCGAGAACCTGGCCCAATTGCTAAGCGCCTGGCGTGGAGAGCCGCTTGAAGGAGGTGCCCAGCTCTACCCCGCCGCGCCGCAACTTCTGCAAAGGCTGTGGCAGGCGACCTTCTCGGTGGCTGGCGGGGTGCGGGCTGGAAAAGCGGGCCACGGGCTGATGCTTTCCCGCACTCAGCCGAAGCCGGAGGGTGCCACGCTCTGGGATGTGCAGAATCCGATCATCGATGCTTATCTGCAGGAGTTGCCAGCGGGTGCCGCCCCCAAAATCCTTGGCTCCCGTACCTTGTATGTCGCCGATGACCGGCGGGAAGCGCTGCGGCTGGCCGAGGCAGGGCTCTCCCGGGCAGCCGGCCGCATCGGACAGAGTGGCACGCCCTTCCCCGCCGGCACGCTGGCGGAGGTGATCGCCGCCACGGATACCCATGTCGGAACGGTGCAGGACGTTATCGAAAGCCTCTCCGCCGATACCGCGCTGGCACGCGCCACGGACATCGTCTTCCAGGTACATTCCGTCGACCCGCCGCATCCCTGCATTCTCCGGTCGATCGAATTGCTGGCGACACAGGTCGCGCCCGCTCTGGGGTGGGTGCCCCGCATCCCCGCCAGGCCGTGGGAGACCGCCGCTGCCGCGGGCTGATGATCGCCCTGTCCTTCCAACCTCTAGCACGCAGGTTGCAGCATGACGTCTTCCACGCCCGACATCATCGACCATCTCGTCGGCATCATCCCCGGCTCGCCGCTTGATGCCATCCGTGCCGCCCGCCAACAGGCCCGGGACAATGCGCAGGCCAGCTACCTCGCCTTGTTCGAGACGACGGAAACCGAGAATGTCTCCCTCGTCGAGCGCTTTGCCGTGGCATGTTTCGTGGCCGGCCTGCATGGCCAGGACAAGGAGCTGGCTTTCTACGCAAGCAAACTTGAAGCCATGGCTCCTGGGCTGCCCGCCGTCATCGCCGCCGAGGTGGCGCTAGGACGCGCGCACGGCCCGGCCGGCCACTACCCTGACGGCCCGCTAAGCGTGGAGAATACCGTCGGCGCCACCTACGCCGCTGGAGCCAGAGACAAGCTGGGCGCCCGCCTCGCCGCCGCATTGGAACATGCCCACATGCTGGTCATCCGCCCTCGCGATGCCGATGCGGCGGCTCTGAAGGCTCTGCTCGACGCAGGCTGGTCCACCACCGGTATCGTGACTCTCTCGCAGCTTGTGTCCTTCCTCGCCTTCCAACTTCGCGTCATCCACGGTCTGCGTGCCCTCTCGCGCAACCTGGCTGCCTGAACACGCTCGCCGAAAAGAGACGGAGACACCCCATGACCGATCAGATCGTCGAGCAGGACGTGCAAGCCATTCCCACCGTCTTCACCCAGGCGCAACTGGACTGGCTGCCCTGGCTGGAACCCATGCAGGAGGAGGCGCTCACCGAGCGCCATTGGAACGGCCTGGTGGACAAGGCCCGGGCAAAATCGCCTTACTTCATGCTGCTGGCACGGGATCCCGATATCCTTGGGGCGCGTACCAAGACTGACAAGGACATCTTTTACAACACCAAGGACGGCCTGCCGCGCCCTGAGCGGGAACTGGCTGCTGCTGCCGCCTCGCGCTTCAATGGATGCATTTACTGCGCCTCAGTCCATGCGCGATTTGCCTCGCAATTCTCGAAACGCGAAGCCGATGTTCAGCGCCTGCTCGATGAAGGCGTGACAGCGGATATTGATCCGCGCTGGAACACCATCATTGCTGCCTCCGTCGCCCTGACGAAAACACCGGCGAGTTTCGGAGATGCTGAAATCGCGCGCCTGCGGGCTCATGGATTGAGTGATCTGGAGATTTCCGACGTCATCCATGGTGCTGCGTTCTTCAACTGGGCCAACCGGTTGATGCTTTCCCTCGGTGAGCCTTCGCTTTGACACCGCGCCCCTGACATTGGCAGCCCAGTGCTGCCCGTAAGTTCAACCACTTAGCCAGACAGTGGCCGCAAGCTATGCTAGTCTGGCAAATGGGGAAGCCAGATCAGGAGAACCGGCTTGCAGCGCATCACCATCACCTTGGATGACGAGCTGGTACGGGAAATCGATGCCCTCGGCTATGGCAACCGCTCCGAAGCCCTTCGCGATCTGGCGCGTACCGGCTTGCGGCAGGCCGCGCGCAGTCGCGCTGTCAGCGGCGCGGCTGCGGCAGCCCTGGCCTATGTCTACGACCACACGCGGCGAGATCTGCCCAACCGCCTGACAGACGCCTTCCATGACCACCACGAACTTTCCGTCGCCACGCTGCATGTGCATCTGGACCATCATAGCTGCCTCGAGCTCGCCGTCCTGAAAGGCGATGGGGCCCGTATTCAACGCTTCGCCGATGCGGTCATTGCTGAACGGGGGGTGCGCCATGGCGGGCTTCTTCTCATAGCGCCGACAGCACCGGATGCCGAGCCACACACGCATGACCATCTCCATAACAATCACGACGAGAATGTGGCTGAGGACTAATATCTGACGGCGACAAGGATGAGAGAAAAAGAGGGGTTGCGAGCCGGAGACGCACGCCCTGCCCGCGTGCGACGGCCCCGCCCGCGCGCCCCCCTTAAGGCTGCCGCGGAAGGAAACCGGGTGTGTTCACCCGGCTTGCTGCTCGCTCCGGTCCGGTGCCTCCCCTGCAGGCCCGGCCGGTTTCCTGTCGCAGAACTGAGGGGCGCGGCCAGATCCGGAGGAGAATGCGGGATCGGATCGCGGCGGGGACGGTGCGCCTTCTAGGCCGCGCCCTCATTCTGCAACTAAGAATGATTCTCATTTAAACTGTATCCGCCCGATGGTCAAGAGCCGTCGGACGCCCCGCCTCGGGTTTATAAATGTTGCCTTTAACGATGAATGTTGACACGTAATACAGAGCGGCGGAGGTGCGGGAGGCACCCGCCGCCAGCCGGCTTCACAGGCACCCTTCCTGCTGAATACGGACAGACCCGGGGGCGAGGTGGAAGGTGCCGATCATTGCGATCGTCGACGATCAGAACACGAACCGGCAAATCTATGGCATGTTGGTCCGCTCTCTCGGGCTGGATGTCACCGTTGAATCCTTCGCCGAGCCCGCCGAAGCCATTGACTGGATCGCTTCACATTCGGTTGATCTAATCGTCACGGATTATCGGATGCCGGAGATGGATGGTGCCGAGCTCACTCGCGCCATCCGCTCTCTTCCGCACTGCACCGGCATACCGGTGATTGTCATCACGGCCTATGACGACCCGAATTTCCGCCTCCGTGCGCTGGAGGCCGGTGCGACGGATTTCGTCCAGATGCCGATCCGGCATCTGGAGTTTCAGACCTGTATCCGTACGGCGTTGGAGAACGCCGGCAGCAAGGCCAGCGGCTCGGTTCAGCGCAGTGAGGCGTCATCCCTGCTGACGCCCGAGCGAATGACGGAAGTCATTGACACTGTTCCCGCGCTGATCTCCGTCACGGACCCCCAGGGGGTTTGCCGCTTCGCCAATATTGCCTATGCGCGGCATCTCGGACTGAAGCGCGAGGAATGTACCGGCCAGCACGCCAAGAATCTGGACGGGCATGACACCGAGGGGCGCGGGGCGACGCTGGACCGGCTGGTGCTCGAGCGGCGGGAGCAACTGCCAAGTTACGAGGAAACGCGAACTGGCGCCGATGGCATCTCCCGGACTTTCCTGACGACCAAGTCACCCCTGCATGACGCAGCCGGCGCCGTAACGGGTATCCTCACGACCTCGATCGATATCACTAATCAGAAGAGTGCTCAGCGCCATCTGGAACATCTGGCCGGCCATGATGCCCTGACCGGATTGCCGAACCGTTCGTTGCTCATACGCCGCATTGAGGAGAAGGTGGGCTTCTCCAGCCGGGCTCCGGAAGCCGGCGCACTGCACTTTATCGATCTCGATCATTTCAAGACGCTGAACGACTCTCTTGGTCACGTCTTCGGGGATCAACTTCTGGTAGAAATCGCGCGGGTGTTACGACGCTGCGTTTCCCCGAGGGACACTGTCGCCCGGCTGGGCGGTGATGAATTCGCGATCCTGCAGATTGGCATCCGCGATGAGGCGGATGCGGCGGCGCTGGCGCAAAGGGTCGGCGAGGCCTTGAGTCAGCCCATAGATATCCGTGGGCATAATATCAGCATCAGCTGCAGCATCGGCATCACGCTGTTTCCCAGGGACACCTCGGACACAGGAGAATTGCTGAAGAATGCCGATCTCGCCATGTATCGCGCCAAGAGCGAGGGGCGCCAGGCATATCGCTTCTTTTCCTCCGACCAGCTCCAGAGCGTCGAACAGGCGCGTTTTCTGCACACTGGCCTGCGGGAAGCGCTGCAGAACAATGAATTCAGGCTCCACTATCAGCCGCAACTCCATCTCCGGAGCGGTGAAGTGGCCAGCGTGGAAGCGTTGGTGCGGTGGCAGCGCCCCGGCTATGGGCTCGTACCGCCCGGCCGCTTCCTGCGGGCGGCGGAAGACAGCGGCCTGATCGTCCAACTCACCGAATGGGTCCTGCGGGAAGCATGCACGCAGATGCGCCGCTGGCAGCAGGCCGGCATTGCCCCGCAGCGGGTGGCGGTCAATATCTCTCCCACCTTGTTCCGCCGGCAAGATGTGCACCAGCTCGTGGTCCGCTGCGCCAAGGAAGCCGGTATCGCCCTTGGCGCGCTGGAACTGGAGCTGACGGAGGGCGTACTGATGGACCGCTCCGCCTCTACTCTGGACATGCTTCAAGCCTTGCGCCGGGATGGTGTAAGCCTCGCGCTCGACGATTTCGGCACCGGCTTCTCCAGCCTCAGCTATCTCCGCCGCTTCCGTGTCAACCGCATCAAGATCGACCAGTCCTTCGTCCAGGGTCTGCCCGGCAATGCGGATGACGCGACCATCGTGCGCACCATTATTGGCCTCGCCCACGGGCTGGGGCTGATTGCCGTCGCGGAGGGCGTGGAGACGGAGGAAATGCTCGAATTTCTCCGGGCACATGGCTGCGATGAGGTCCAGGGCTACCTTCTCGGCCGGCCTTGCCCGCCGGAGGAATGTGCAGCCCTGATCCACGCCTCCCGCCAGACGGCGGGCTGACCCCACCCCTGCTCCGACCAATTCGGGCTTCCGGCACCACCCCGCCAGCGGCTAAATTCATGCGCTTCGCATGGTAGTAAGATGTTGAAATCGCTCGGGCGCAGACTCTGGGCCCGGCTCCGGGCACGGCCAGACAAGGAGCATGAGATCACCCTGAACCGGTTGGCCATCGCGCTGATCGTGATGATCTACCTGTTTGTCATCCTTCCGCCCGACCCGTCACTCCGCCTCGCTCAGATTCTTTGCACAGCCTTCAGCCTGGGCGCCGTCGCACTGTTCGCGCATCTGGTGGGCAGGCCAGGCGTCTCCGTGGCGCGGCGCTTCACGGGCATGCTGCTCGACCTGGGCATCTTGACCGCCGGTCTCTACGTCGCGAGCCCTGTCATCTCTGCGCTGTATCCATTCTACCTCTGGGTCATCTTCGGCTACGGCTTCCGCTACGGGTTGAAGTATCTCTTCACCGCCACAGGCATCTCAGTCACCTGCTTTGCCACCATCATTCACATCTCCGAGTATTGGCAGGCCAATTATCCGCTCGCGCTCGGGCTCCTGGCGGGGCTCATCGTCCTGCCGCTCTATGCTGCCACCCTGGTGCGCAAGCTCTCCCTGGCGCGAGACCAGGCAGAAAAGGCCAATCAGGCCAAGAGTCTCTTTCTGGCCAGCGTAAGCCATGAACTGCGGACGCCGTTGAACGCCGTCATCGGCATGAGCGACGTGCTGCGCACCACTACCCTGTCGTCCGACCAGACCGGGATGATCGGAACAATTCGTGATTCCGCGAACCGGCTCGTCTCGCTGATCGACGATCTGCTCAATGTCTCACGAATCGACAGTGGCCAGGTGGTCTTTGAATCGGTCTCTTTCGATCCGGTCGCGACGCTGCGGGACATGTTGCGTGTCGTCGGCCCCCAGGCCGCGGAGAAAGGCCTTCGCCTGCACATGCATGTCACGCCCGCGGTCCCACGCCTCATTGAGGCCGACCGGCGCCGCCTGGGTGAGATCACGCTGAATCTGCTGTCCAACGCCGTCAAGTTTACGCGGCAGGGCGGCGTGACACTCGCTCTTCACGCCGAGCCGATGCCAGACGGCAGGCCGGCGCTGCGTGTTGTCGTCCAGGATACCGGCATTGGCATCGCTGCCTCGGCCCACAGCCGCATTTTCGAAACCTTCGCACAGGCCGACGAAACCATCAGCAATGATTTCGGCGGAACCGGGCTCGGCCTTGCCATCTCCCAGCGCCTCGTCAGCCTGCAGGGCGGTGAGATCGGGTTGGATAGCGAAGTCGGCAAGGGCAGCACTTTCTGGTTTACCTTGCCCGTTAACCTGCCGGATGGCCCGCCCGGGGCCCCGGTGTATACGCCGCGGCAGGTCGTCATCCTCACGCGGGACACCGACATCCGACTCCCCGCCTTGCGGGCGCTGGAACAAACCGGGATCGACTATGTGGAAGCAAGAAGCATGATGGAAGCTCGCCGTATTCTCAGCACGCCGCTTCCTGGCGGGCTCCACGACCGGGTGCTGGTGCTGCAAGAACCGCCGGAGACGGAACCCGTCAGTGCCCTGGTGGATGACCTGCCGTCCGGTACCCCTATTTTTCTGCTAAAGCAGCTGCCGCAGCCCAGCCTGCCCCCGATGGCTGTCGCCAGCCGCGTCTTTGCCGTGACGGCGCCGGAGCGGTTCGGACAAGAGCTGCCGCTGCTGCTCTCGGCCCTGGACGCGGTGCGTGAGCCAGCCAATGACGACATGCCCCAGCCCATCCGGCGCCGCGAGAATGGCCGCCGCATCCTGGTTGTCGATGACAACCGGGTAAACCAGATGGTGATCTCACGCATTCTGCAGGCCGGCGGGCACCATGTGACGCTGGCGGATCATGGTGAAGAAGCGCTGGAGCGCCTTGACGAGGCTGAATTCGACCTCGTCGCCATGGACCTCAATATGCCGGTGATGGACGGCATCGAGGCGACCAAGTTGTACCGAATGGCGTCGCTGGACCTGCCGCACTTACCCATCATCGCCCTGACTGCCGACGCCACGGAATATGCGCGGACCCGGGCGTTGGAAGCGGGCATGGACGCCTGCATCACGAAGCCGGTGGACGCGGCCGCCCTGCTGAACCTGATCGACCACCTGTTGGAGGGTAAGCAGAGTCGGCCCCGCCTGGTGCCCCAGCCAGCGAGTCCAGCACCGGAACAGGCCGACACCGCAACGCCGCCGCTGTTGGATGAAGCCATGCTGCGTGATTTGACCCTGCTTGGCGGCACGGAGTTTGTCACCTCCGTTATCACCACCTTCATCCCGGATGCGCAGCAGCACCTTGCCGACCTGCGCAAGGCGGTGGCGACGCAGGATGTACCGCAATTCCGGGACCGGCTGCATGCCCTGCACAGCAGCGCTGTCAATGTCGGCTCCCTGCTCCTGCCAGCCCGCTGCAAGGACTGGCGCAACCTGGACCAGGAGGGGCTGCGCCAGAACGGTGCCCGAATGATGGACCAGCTGGCGGAGGACATCGAACGGACACGGGCGGCGCTACTGCGCTGGCAGTCGCTGCCGCCCACGCTCGTCCGCCCGCAGTGACGAGCCGACGCCCTCCCGCCCCCGTGCCAACCTGGCAGCGCTGGCGGGTGGAGGAAGGAAGCTGCGCCACGGCTTCCCCTCGCCTCCGGCCTGCCCTGGATGGAGCGGCGCCTCACTCCGCGGCAGCCATGGCGCCGCTATCCCTGCTGCGCCGGCGGTCCTGCGCCGCTGCCAGCCGCTCCATCTTCCTCAAATCCGACGGGCCGAGTTGCAGCGCGGCCTCTACCCAGACATCGGTGACATCGCGCAGTTCCTGCAAGGTCACGGGCGCAACGATATGGCGGGCCTTGTAGACAGCCTGCAGCGCATTATGCCGCCGCCCCTGTTGGCCGATGTAGCTCACGAGCTCCTCCTCGCCACGCCCCGCCGTCAGCAGGATGTCGATAAGGCCGATTTCGTGAAGTTCCTCGGCTGTGTAGATGCGGCCGCTCAGGATCATCCGCTCCGCCTGAACCGCCCCGATGCGTCGTGCTATCAGGCTGTAGGCACCCATTCCCGGAAACAGATTGAACAGCACTTCCGGCAGGCCGAACTTCGTGCCGCGCTCGGCTGCGATCAGGTTGCAAGAGAGTGCCGTTTCGAAGCCGCCGCCAAGGGCATCACCCTGAACCAGCGCGATAGTAACGATCGGCTGATGATAGCTGGTGAGATTATTATACACGACCTCCACACAGCGATACGCGTATTGCTGCAGGAGGAGTCGCTGGCCGTTTCGTACCGAGTCCGCAAAAAGACGCAGGTCGCCGCCAAGATTGAAGACGCCGGGAACGCCCGATGCCACGACGAAATAGTCGAAAGGCCGGGCGTCTCCTTGGAAAGATAGCCAGTTCTTTACACCCGCCTGCATCACGGTGAGGTCATGCAGCACCTTTGGTGAGACGCAAGGGCGGCCCTGGGGTTGGATCCTGCACCAGAAGGTGCGTCGGCTGCTGTCGAGATGGACGCTGATATCGGTGAAGTTTCCCGCGAGCAGAGATTCTCCCGCACCTTCTCCAGGCTCGGCGAGGGTCGCGCCGGCCGGCCCGGAGATGAAGGAATGCCGCAGCAACTGGCTGGCCGCCTGTGATGATGCGGATGTCAGATGAGTCATGGTTGGATTCCATTTGCGATACGTGATCCGCCCTGATCCGTTCAGGGCGGTTCCCAACCACTACGAGTTCTTAACGAAGTGAATCCAGAGAAGATGGCTTTGGCTCGCGCATACGCGCCTGGAGAACAGAGAATCTCATTCTTGAGCCAAACATCACAATCCTTGCCGTCATAGGCGGCGAGGCGCGCTCTCCCTTTTGGGCAAACCACATGGATGAAGAAGGACCTCCGGCGAGCAGCCTCTTGCAACCGGCAGTATCTGTGGCGCCTGTCCCTGAGTTCGATAGCTCCTTGGCCCCTGGCACCAGTACACCCTGCTTCCCTTCGGGCAGACCGCGAGCTAATCGTCGTGCGGGACGGCACGCCCAGCCCCGCGCCCGGCACAGCTATCTGTGACATCCGCGGGGACTCCGCTTCGGCCCTGCTCGCCAAAGTGGAGCAGTCCTTGCTCCCCATGGTACTCAAGGAAGTCCGCAGCCGTGGACGGCTGCGCCCTTCGACCAACGGGAAGCAAATTCAGAGGCAGCCCGCCGCCAGGCCTGTTCCCGGTCTCGGGTGTCCCCAGAAATGCAATGGCGGTGCGCCGCAGTCAAAAGGGGGGGCGCGCTTCACGCAACCCAAGCGAGCTTCTCGTGCCTGGCATGTAAGCAGCGTCACAATGGCCGTGCCCGCCACCCGTAGATGTGAGTGCCGAGTGCCGCGCCTCCGGCCCTTGTCACGCGTTGAGCCCGCCGTGTTATGGTCACACTACATAAGGCGTAGCGAGCATGCCGGTCATAGGCCGGACAATGTGCCGTAACCGGAAGAGGAAACCGTTCTATGAACTGCGCGTCCACCCGCCGCCAATTTCTGGCGGCGGCCGCCATTGCTGGCCCCACCTCCCTCCTCCCTACCGCCGCGCGTTCGCAGAACCAGTGGCCCAGCCGCCCCGTGCAGATGATTGTCGGCTTCCCGGCGGGCGGCACCACCGATATCGTGGCCCGGCTTCTTGCCGAGCGTCTCTCCTCGGTGCTGGGGCAGCCAGTTGTGGTTGACAACCGCTCCGGTGCGGGCGGCAGCATCGGCGCAACCTTGGTCGCCCAGTCCAACCCGGATGGCTACACGCTACAGATGTCGACGGTGGGAACGGGGGCCATCAACTATTCCCTCTACCCCAGCCTGCCCTTCAAGGCCTCGGACATCGCCTCCGTCTCGCGCATCTGCGAGGTCACGAACGTCATCATGGTCAACCGTGACCTGCCGGCGAAGAACTTGCAGGAGCTGGTCGCACTGGCGAAGCAGAAGCCGGGCGAGATCACCTACGGGCATTCCGGCGTCGGCACCAGCCTGCACCTGTGCGGCGAACTGCTGGGCGTGGAGGCGGGCATCCGGCTGACGCATGTGCCGTTCCGCGGCGCATCCCAGATGCTGCCGGAACTGATCGCCGGCCGCATCGATATGGGGATCGACAACGTCCCCTCCTCGCTGCAGCAGATCCGCGACGGTCAGGTGCGCGCCATCGCCGTTACCAGCGCCACCCGCGCGCCCGGCCTGCCTGATGTACCGACCGCCGCCGAGCAGGGCTTCCCCACCGTGCAGGCCATGGCCTGGTGGGGAGTACAGGTGCCGAAGCGCACGCCCCGTCCGATTGTCGATAAGCTGGCCCAGGCCATGGACAGCATCGCCAAAGATCCCGCCTTCCAGGCCAAGATGGCGGAGCAGGGCGCGCAGACGGTGAGCGACACGCCCGAGCAATTCGAGGCCTTCGTTGCTGCCGAGATTGAGAAATGGCGCAACGTCATCGCCAAGGCGAATATCAAGGTAGAATAGCAGCGTAACGCGCGCCGGGCGCCTGCCTGGCCCGGCGCGCAGTGGTATACCGTCAGGCCAGCTCGGCGACACGCCGCGCCACGCGCCGCATCAGCAGGTCGATTTCCTGCATATGCGTGGCGCTCAGCTTCGGGCCGGGCATCCGCATGGTAGCGTGGCGGATGGCCCCTCGCCGGCGCATCACTTCCTTCCTCGCGGCCACACCCCAGAAGCCTTGGGCCTCATAATTCAGCAGCGGCAGGTAACGGTCGAACAGGTCATGCGCCTCTTCGACCTTGCCCTGGGTATAGAGGCGCCAGACACCAGACAACATCTCAGGGTGCGAAAAGCCGGCCATTGGACCATCGATGCCGCGCCCGAGCTCCTGCGGCAGATAAAGGCCGTTATTGCCGGTGAGGATCGCGACGCGCCGCCCGCCGCCTTCGCGCAGCCGGGTGATCTTCTCGAGGCTCGGCAGGTCCTCTTCCTTCACCACCTGGATTTGCGGAAATGCTTCGATCAGCCGCAGGATCGAAGGAACCGACATCCATACACCGGTGGAGCCTGGAAAATCCTGCAACACCACGGGTACATCCCCAATCATGCGGAAGACCGTGGAGAAGTAGCCAAACAGCTCTTCTTCTGTGCGCAGTCCACCGGGCGGCGCGATCATGACACCGGAGGCGCCCTGATCCATGGCCTGGGCCGTCAGCAACTGCAATTGCGCGGTACTGGGGTTGCTGACACCCACGATCACCGGCTTGCCACCCGCTCGAGCGATGAAACGACGACTGACCTGCTGCGCCTCCTCCGGCGTCAGTTTTCCGCCCTCTCCACTGACGCCCAGCACGACAAACCCGTTGGCGCCATGGCCAAGATAGAAATCGGTGAGGCTGTCTATACTGGCCAGATCGATGGCGCCCGCATCATCGAAGGGTGTCTGCGCGATGATGAAGCTGCCTTGAATATCATGGAGCATGGCTGGACGTTTTCCTTTGCCGTAGATCCGGAGGTGCCGGGGCTGCAGCACCCGGGCTCTCTTCGCGAACG
Source organism: Acetobacteraceae bacterium AT-5844 (assembly GCA_000245075.1). Lineage (GTDB taxonomy): Bacteria > Pseudomonadota > Alphaproteobacteria > Acetobacterales > Acetobacteraceae > Pseudoroseomonas. Next base: position 94,878 of record JH599974.1, on the reverse strand, counting down.
CCGAGCACGCTGCTGAAATGACGCTGATTGCGGTCGATCAACCGGTGCACCGCCTCGGCAGCCGCCGCCCCGTCCCGCCGCTCCAGGCACAAGAGCAATGCCTCGTGGTGCGGCAATGTCGACAAAGCGGCGTCAGGATGTTGCGAGGACAGAGAGAACCCCAGCCGCAGCAACTGCGATAACGCCCCGCGAAGTTGGCACAGAAGCTGGTTATGGGACGCCGCGAGAACAGCAGTATGAAAGGCGGCGTCAGCCTTGACGTACTCCTCGGGGGCCTGGGCCGCCGTGCTCGTCATGCGCTGATAAGCGGCGCGAATAACGGCAAGATCTTCGGTGGTTGCTCGCACCGCGGCCAGACGCGCGGCCTCTGGTTCGATGATACGGCGCAGTTCGATGAGATCCGCCACCATTTCGCGGCCGATGTCGGCGGCGGTGTGCCATTCCAGGACCTGGGGGTCCAGCAGGTTCCAGCTTTCGCGCGGCAGAACACGGGTCCCGATGCTCGGGCCGACCGAGACCATGCCCTTCGCGGCCAGAGCCTTTATCGCCTCCCGTATGACGACTCGGCTGACACCCAAATTCTCAGCGAGTTGGGACTCATTCGGGGCAGGTCCAGGCGGCCACTGCCCCGACGCGATCTGTCGGCCCAATGTTTCGACGACCTGGCCATACAGATTCTTCAGCTGGCGCACCGAATCCTCCGTCGTTTGGTATCAACATATGATGTTGCTGCCTATTCTGCAACATACATCGAAGTGGCACCAGGTCAGCGAAAAGGAGGCTCGTCAAACGCGCGCAGCTTGCGGGAATGCAGTGCTGTCAGCTGCCCGCGCAGGATGTCGAAAGTCGCTAGGCCAATCGCCAGATGTTCCCTGACAGCGCGCTGGTAGAAGGCGCTGGCTGCTCCAGGCAACTTGATCTCGCCATGCAAGGGCTTATCCGACACGCAAAGCAAGGTACCATAAGGAACACGCAGGCGATAACCTTGTGCTGCCAGCGTCCCGCTTTCCATGTCCACGGCGATGGCACGGGACAAATTGATGCGCAGTCGTTCCTGAGACCAGCGCAGCTCCCAATTTCGGTCATCATATGAAACGACGGTGCCCGTACGCAGGCGGCGCTTCAGCGCCTCCCCGCTCTCTCCCGTCACGACTGCCGCCGCGTCCTGAAGGGCGAGCTGAACTTCGGCCAGGGCCGGTACCGGGATCTCGGGCGGCAGCAGGTCATCCAGAATACGGTCACGGCGCAGGTAGCCATGCGCCAGGACATAATCCCCGATTTCCTGGCTGGACCGGAGCCCGCCGCAGTGGCCGATCATCAGCCAGCAATGTGGGCGCAGTACCGCGAGGTGATCGGTGATCGTCTTCGCGTTGGAGGGCCCTACACCGATATTGACGATGGTCACGCCGTCCTGGCCGTCGCGCCGCAGGAGGTGGTAGGCGGGCATCTGGAAGCGCTGCCATGGCGCGTCGGCGATCAGCCGGGCGGCCTCGTCCGCCGCATGCTCACGCGTGATGCTCATGCCGCCGGGAAGCAGCAGCTCGACGAAAGGGCCCTCCGGACGCGCCAGTTCCGCCAGCGCCCACTCGACGAACTGGCCGATGTAACGTTGATAGTTCGTCAGCAGGATCCAGGGCTGAACGCCCCGCCAATCGGTGCCTGTGTAATGCTGTAAGCGGCGCAGGGAATAGTCCGTGCGTGCAGCGTCGAACAGCGCGAGCGGGCGGGGAACGTTGTCCCGGAAGCGCCACAGGCCATCCGCGACCTCATCGCCGACCGCCGAGAGCATGGGCACTGGGAAGTGCCGCGCCAGCGCCGCGGCCGAGACACCGCCACGCGCCAGTTCGTCGCCCCCCTCCAGGACATAGGGGTAGGGAATCTCCTGCGTGCTGGGGCGTACCTCCAGCGTCGCACTGTATTCGCCCATCAATGGGCGAAGCTGTTGCAGGAGATAGGCGCGGAATGCCGCTGGCTGCGTCACGGTCGTCGCATAGTCGCCAGCGACCTGTAGCTTAGCCCAGGCGCGCCGTGTTCGGGGCGGCGGGCCTTCAGGTACCCAGCGCAGCCGCAGCTCCGGGTAACGGAAAGAGGCCCGCTCCTCCGCCGTGGGCGGCGCACCGCCGGCGACGAAGCGGTCCAGCGCCTCCCGTTCGGCGGCGACCGCTGCTTCGTAGAGGGTTTCCAGATGGTCCACGGCCTGTTCGGGCGTGGCGCAGAAGCGGGTGGGCGTATCACTGCACATGATACGCTCAATGTTAGAGCATGTTTGGCGTCGGCCCTCAAATGACCATCGGGCGTCGCAAAACGAGATCGCCTGAAGGCAGCCTTCGCGGCCGGTGGGCCTGTCCAGCCTCAGCCGTGCGTGAAATGCGCCGCTCCGAGCAGCCCCGCATGGGGCCGCATCACCTGCGTGATTGGGACTTCGCCGAGATAGCTGGCGAAGCGGCCCTTGGCGGTGAAGCCCTCGGTCACCGCCTGAACGTCCAGCAATGGACCGAGATTGCGGCAAAGGCCGCCGGCCACAAAGACACCTCCCCTGGTCAGCAGCGCAAGCGCGAGGTTGCCGGCCATAGCCCCGAGTGAAAAAGCAAAGACGCGCAGCGCCTCCAGACTGATGGCGCAGCCCTGGCCAGCACGCTCCGAAACCTCTTTCGGCGCCGCGAAACGGGCAGCGTCGCCGCGAATCTCGGCCAGCGCATTCGCCAGATTTTGCAGGCCCGGCCCGGATACGATGCGCTCATAGGAAACATGGCCGTATTCCCGCCGCAGCAAGTGCAGGACCTCCACTTGCAAAGGATCCTGCGGCGCGAAGGAGCAATGCCCCGCCTCGCTCGGCCAAACTTTGAAGCGCCGATCCCCGGGCACAAGGAAGGCCACGCCGAGGCCAGTCCCGGGCCCCAGCACGACGGCAGGCTCCCTGCCCGGCATGGCGCCCGGCTTCAAGGGCCGGAGCTCGGTGGTTTCCAGATACGGCACCGCCTGCGCCTGCGCGGCGAAGTCGTTTATCACAGCCAGATGTTTCAAGCCGAGGCGGGCCTGCACCTCTCGTATGCTGAAGGCCCAGGGACTGTTTGTGAAGGCAACCATGTCGCCCACCACCGGGCAGGCGACGGCAAAAACAGCCTCGCTTACCCTTCGGCCTGCCAGATACGCCTCGGCGGCTTCAGCGAGGCCAGGGTAATCCTGCACCTTGAGCTTCTGCACATCCTCCGGCACCCCGCCGGGCTCGCACAACGCAAAGCGGGCATGGGTGCCGCCAATGTCGCCGATGAGACGTGAAAACACGCGTCCTCCTGTCCTGGTGGCCGGCGTCCATGGGCCAGCCCGTGCCATCTCAACACTGGCTAGCCCTCATGGCTGCGATGTCAAGCTATCCCCTCCTCAGCCCTCGAACCGGGAATGCGCCGCGGGGTGGGGAGGCTGCAGCAAAGCCCCGGCACCGAACAGCTTGTCGCGGTAGGTGCCGGGCGCATAGGCCCGCTTGAATACGCCCCGTTCCTGAAGGATCGGGACAATCAGTTCCACCACATCCTCAAGGCATTCCGGCATCACCGTGCGGGAAAGGTTGAAGCCATCTACATCGGCCTCGTCCATCCATTGCATCAGCGCGTCCGCCACCTGCTCGGCCGAACCGACGACGGGAGGCTGGCGGCTGCCCAGGACGAACTGGTCGATGAGTTTCCGCTTGGTCCAGGCCGGGCCGGCCGCGCGTGCCATGGCCTCGACATTGGACTGGATGGCTTGGGTCGGGCCGCTTTGCACGGGTTCATCCATGCCATAGCGTGCGAAGTCGATGCCCAGGGAAGCCGAGGCGTGCGCCAGCGCGCCCTCCACGCTGGCGTGCCGGCGGTAATCCTCCAGCTTGTTGCGCGCTTCGGCCTCCGTCCGGCCAACGATCAGTGTGGCGCCTACCATCACGCAAAGCGGCCGCGCTCCGGCGCGTGCGCGCAAATCCGCCACCAGCTGCGCCACGCCTGGCTTGGGCCCTCCATTGACGAAGACGCATTCCGCATGGCGGGCGGCGAAACGGCGGCCCCGATCCGACGCCCCCGCCTGAAACAGCACGGGCGTACGCTGTGGCGAGGGCTCTACCAGATGAATGGCATCCAGCTTGTATTGCGCGCCATCGTGACGCACCCGCCTGATACGAGAAGGATCAGCATAGGCGCCCATGGCCGCTCCCGCCGAACGGGCATCCGCTCCCCAGCTGCCTTCCCACAGCCGATAGACCAATTCCATGTATTCATCGGCCAGATCGTAGCGGTCGTCATGCGCCATCTGTGCCGACAGACCCATGGCCCGTGCCGCGCTATCCAGATAGCCGGTCACGATGTTCCACCCGGCGCGGCCCTTGGTCAGGTGATCGAGCGTCGACATGCGGCGGGCGAACAGATATGGCGCCTCATAGGCAAGGTTGCAGGTAATGCCGAACCCCAGATGCTCCGTCGCAGCCGCCATGGCGGGCACGAGCAGCATCGGGTCCAGCAACGGGACCTGCGCGGCTTCCCGGATAGCGGCATCCGGGCTTCCGCCATAGACATCGTACACGCCGAGCACATCGGCCAGGAAAAGCCCGTCGAACAGGCCCCGTTCGAGGGTGCGAGCCAGACGGATCCAATAATCCAGCGTGTTGTACTGCGTCGCCTGATCTCGCGGATGGCGCCACATGCCCTGCTGGATATGCCCAACACACGCCATATCGAAGGCATTCAGCTTGATCTGCTTTTTCACGATCTTACCATTTTAAATCAATACCTTATCGGTCAAACACAAGGTAGGATGAATGTGTTTGGGCAGCCTGTGAACTAGAACGAGCCATGAACCGTGAGGACAAGTTGGCACGTTTCTGGCACACAATCTAAGGTCTTGTTCCCTTTTCGTTCACGGTGCTAGGGTCCGGCCATGCCAGACCCAACCCCCAACCACGTCAGCCCCATGCCGCCCGACAAGCCGTTCATCCGGGACTGGCTAGAGTGGTGGTTTGAGACCCGCTGCCATTGCGGAAGGATGGTCCAGCTTCCAGGGAAGATGCTCTGCATGGAGGGCTTCGGCGACCGGCTGGTCGTGGACTTCGTGCCCAAACTTCGATGCTGCATAAAGACGTGCCGAAAGCGGCCGGTCTCCGTGGTTCTGGTGGATAGCGCCCAGCCGCCCTTCCCCACCTGCCCAGAAGGCATGTGGGGAAGGAACGAGCATCCTCTCCTGAGGCCAGGGGTCGATGGCGCACACGGTCAGCCCTGAGAAGCAGCAGCGCCGCCTTCTGTCATCGCCGCTGCACATCTGGCAGGGCTGGGCGATCTATGCGCGCTGCCAGGGCGCCGGTCACCTGTCCCGGCCGCCCCGCTTGGTGGATGAGGTTTTGGCGCTACCCAACCCACCCGAGACGCTCCGCGCGCTGACCCTCAAGATGCGTTGCCGGGTGTGCGGGACGCCAGCGAAGGACGTCGCCCTGATGCGGTTGGTCAATGGTCAGGAAGAGTGGGCGCCCCTCGTCGGTCATGGGGTTGGCGCTGCCGGGTATGGCGGCGGGGCCGAGACGCCCAGGACGGCGCCGATGTGGTGGCGCGAGCATTCGTTGAACCGGTGATCCACCATGCCTGACACACCCGAACCACGTCAGGCTGATCCCATCTGGCAGCGCCTGGAATGCCGGCTCACCGTGACCTGTCGAGAGTGCGGCCGGACAGCGACCAAGACGGTGGAGGAATGGGCCCTTCAGCATCGGCTCGATAGCCGGCTCAGCATCTGGCAGGCTACAGAACGGCTGCGCTGCGGTGGATGCGGACGGCGCGGGCCCAACTCAGAAATCAAGGAGCGGTAGGCAGGTTAGCGACGATTGCGCCGCCACTCCCACGGCGGCACCGGCTTGGCATCACGCCACAGCCCGCGCCGGGCGGCCTTCGCTTCCGCTTCCAGGCGCGGCAGTTCAGGGTCACGGTTGTAGCGCGTGTACACCCAGGCCATGCCCTGCCGGACCATCTCGGCGTTGACGTCCACGGACCCGGCGTAGATCCGCCCCACCGTCCGTCCATAGCGGTCCACGTCCATCACCACCACCCGGACCTCTTTCCGGAAGGCCAGCTCGGACAGCGCCTCTCGCGCCCGCGTGCCGAAGGGCTGCCGACGCTCCGGCGCGTCGATACCATGGAGCCGGATGCGCATCTGGCGCCGCTCCGCGGTCAAGAGCGTGAGGGTGTCGCCGTCCGCGATGGCCACCACCCTCCCCCGCAGTTCCTCCGCCCAGGCTGGGATAGCGGCGATGAGCAGGAGGGAGGCGAGGAAGGCGCGGCGGAGCATAAGCATGGCCGGGAGGTACCACGCTCGCCTTAACACGCAAAAAACGCCCGCCGGGTTTCCCCAGCGGGCGCTTCTGCTGCGGGCCTGTTCGATGAATAGTCTGGCGCGCGACGCGGCGGATCAAACCGAAAGTTTGCCAGAAGCCCTTTCGCGCAACACCCTCTCGATTGCTGCTCGAAAAACAGGAGCCGCGCTGCTGTTTGCACCGCTCACGGTCTTTAGGGCGTCTTCAATTTGCCTCAGATCAAGGTCACGCAGCACTATCGCGAACAGAGCCGCAATCAGCTTGAAATCGTCTTCCATGTTTCCTCCGAACGTAAGGTAACATGGTTGACGAAAACGTTACAACAGTGAATGAGTATCGCTGCGGGCCGGGCTCGAAACCGGCTGGCTACGCAGAGCGATCGCACAGCAAGGGTAGCCGCCCACTGCTTAACGATGACGCTCCATACTGCACGTCCTTCCGTGCTGCCGCAGCTTCGCGATTATACTCTCTCAGCCGCCTTCATCTCAAGGAAATCCAAGGCGTTGCGGTACCGCGCTAACCGATCCGCCAGCCCGTTCGTCCCGCCGTTGATGATCCGCGTGCAAGTCGAGACGTCGCCCCGATAGGCGGGATTGATGAGCCCTCGCGTGCGCCAGAACCACAGCGCCGAGGCAACCGCCCCTTCCGGCGCCCGCACGTAGTCCGCAGCCACCTGGAGCGCGATGCCGTGGGCGGTTGCGAAGGCGGCATAGTTCTCCCGGCCGGTGAGCTGGATCAGGCCGCCGCCCCGGAACCGCCAGCCATCGCCGGGCTGGGTGTTGCCCAGGTTCTCCACGCCCCAGGCGCCGCCGTAGACCGTGTTGGCAATGGCTTCCTGGTCGGCGGGGTGGCTGTCAGTCCTGCCGATGATGGTGGCGACCTGCGGGCTGATACGGTGCGCCCCGAACACCGGGACCAGCGCCTCGGCCCGATAGTTCAGGTTCTCGCTGATGGCGGAGAAGCCGCCGCTCTCGTGGGCGAGCTGAGCGACCAGCATCGCCACGCCGGTCCGGCTGGTGATGCTGTTGAAAGCGTCGCGCTGGACGATGACGGCCTTGTCCAGCAGCGGGGCGTAGGTCGTGGCGTTCTTCGCGCTGGCGCCGACTGCCCGCAGGAGATCAGGGGTGATGAAGGCGCGGGTCATTGGCGCCCTCCCCTGGCCGCAGCCAGCGATGCATCGTTAAGGCTGTCGGTGGTGACGGGGCCGGATGTCGAGATCACGACGGGCGCGGCGGCCGGCCGGGCCGTCGCGATCTCCCGCACGGCGTCGCCACTGCGCTTGCTGCCGGAACTGCTGCCGAGCCAGTAGTTGCTGACCTGGCCGAAGCCGAGGATCAGCGCCCCATACAGGGTGTTCAGCAGGCCGGCCGTTCGTTCGTCCCAGGTCCGCTCGACAAAGAGCATGACCAGGGTGCAGACGAAGAAGCCCACCACGATCACGGTGGAGATGATGGCGGGCGCCCAGGCGATGCCGCTGCCGGCCTGCGCCAGCGCGACGGTCTGTTGCCGCGCCGAGGCGAGGTCAGCCAGAAAGGCCGCACGCTCTGCCGCCTCGGCCTCTCGCTCGATCTTCGCCAGGGCCACCCGCAGTTCCGCGGCCTTGGCGGGGTCGGAGACGGCCAGGGCGGCATCTGCGGGGTTGTCCGCGCCCGTCACGGTTCGCACGACATCAGCCGCGCGCGTGGCCACTTCGCCCGCTCCGTCGCCGCCAATCCATTTGGCGAGCGATGGCAACAGGCTCAGCGCCACGGGGATCAATGGCCCCATGGGGTAAACTCCGAATTGTGGGGGTGCCGGGCTAGCCGGCAGGTCAGTGCGTCAGGTCGCGCCAGACGGCTTTGATGGTGACGGGCAGAAGATCGACACCGGCCACCATGGGGCCACTATCAGATTGAGGAGTTGGGCGCTGCACACCCTGCAAGACTTCCTGTCGAGTAAGGCGAGACCCCATGGCCCGTTGCTCGGCATCCAGTGCCTTGATCAAGGTCTCCAGGCGGTTCACGTCCCTCTCCCGCTGGTCCCGCCCGGTGTTAACCGATGCCTCCATGCGAGCGAGCGCGGCAGTGAAGCCGTTCTGCGTAATCTGCATCTCCCGAACGGTGCCGCCCATATTGAATAGGAGAGAGCCGATGGTGATGCTACCGACGACGACAGCAACAGCGGAGGCGGCGAGGCCGATAATGGCGGCGCTGCTGGGTGGCTGCTTGGTAGGCGCCCGCCCCTGCGCCATGAGCTGGTTGCTCAGTTCATGGACGCGGGAGCGCAATTTGTGGATCTCATCTTGGGTCTCCGGCTGGTTCAGGGGCATGTCGTCAGATCACAATCGGCGAAGACAGGCCCGCCAGACGGAACTGGCAGAGTTCGTACAACGCCTGCTGCTCTTCCTGGCTAGTAACTCGCGTGAAGACAAACGCAGCCGCGACGTCCACCTGCGCCCCATTGTCCCCAGACCAATGGCTGGAGCCCAGCCTGATCTTCTTCTCGGTATTGATCAGGCGGCCACCACTGAGAGCCGGAGCAGTGGCTTGACGAATACCGCGCGTCAGGTCGAAGACCTCGCGCCCTGCCCCATCCGCAGGGGTGGTGCCGCCAGCAAACGCCCACTGCGTGTTATCCAAACCACCATTAATGGCGGCATAGCTAACCCCTGGAGTGGAGGTTGCTGCTCCGCCTGTAACACCCATACCCAGCGACGACGCTGACGGCGCGCCACGGATGCCGGCTCCGTAGACGGCGGACGGGTAGGCCGTGGAAGCCCCCAGGTTGCCGATGGGGAAGCGATAGCTGGGAGTTCCCGAAGTCACCGACCTCCAGACAATCAGGTAGGTGATGGCGTCAGTCTCGGGCAGGTCCAGTTCGACGAAATGCTGCTGCCCTGTGAACCGCGCATAACCCTCGAAATACGTCGGCGTCCCGACCACAACGCCATCGACGCCCCCGGGGGCGTGGTTCTTGCCCGTTCGTGCGGCGTCGTAGCCAGGGAAATACGCGCCGACCAATCCGTCCGTCACCGGCAGGATGGTGCCGAGGTTGAGGGCGCTGTAGTCGCCCCCGACACGATAAACCGTGGCGCTCATCGAGCCCCTCCATATCCCAGAATGCGTGAGAAGAGCTGAACCGCTTCGCGTGCCACGGCGCGCTGTCCGGCGTCGCTCAGATGCGTTCCATCTGCGTCGTACTCGGGTTGGATGCGGGCCGGAGTGGCGCCGTCGCTGACGATGGCATCCATGTCGAGCACCAGGATGCTACCGCTGCTCGCCATGGCCCGCAGTCGTGTCACGAGCTGGAGACGTAGTGCGTCAGTCTCCGCCGTGAGCGACACCCAAGGAATGGGCGTCAGGAAGATCGGCACGACGCCGAGGGAAATGGCATAGTCCGCGAGGTCAATGGCTCGGCTGAACGACGCATTGACGCTCGCCTGCGTCGGGGTCCCATCATTGGGAGAGAACACCGCAATCGGCATGACGCTCGGCCGGGAGATGTCCACCTCCTGCCGCCCGCGCAGGTAGAAGTTTAGCGAACTCTGACCACCCCAACCGGCATTGCACAGCGAAACGGGCCGGCCAGCTTTGCTCAGCTGCCCACACGCCAGATGAGCCCATCCCACCGCGTCGCCGACACTGCCAGTGCCCTGGCTGATGCTGTCGCCGAGGTTCACAATCGTGGCGCCACGGCTTCTGGAATAGTATTGGAGGATCGCGGGCACTGACCACCCAGTGCTGATAGCGGTTGGGAATGCGCCCGACGTGGCATCGCCCGCACCCAGTAAGCCCCGCCCAATCCTGCCCAAGCTGTAGGGCGAGGATACTGCCGTATCCAGGCCCGCCCAGCGCTGCCCGCGGGCCGCACCAGAATAGAAACTGCGGGTCATTGCATAGCGCAGTTGCTGAGACGGGTTCGCCGGTGCAGGCAGGAGGGACGAAATCCGTATCCAGTCGGAGCACGCGTAGGATTTGACCTGATTGGCCCCAATGCCCGGCACGGTGACCGTGAGTACCGAGCCCGGCGTAGGCCGTGGGCCGAGATCGGCGCCCAAGCCATCAAACGTCACCGGCACCCACGACACCGCCGATCCCGCTGCGTCTATGGGCTGGTGGCCTCCGGCCTCATTAGGAGACGCGCTCGGTGCGACGAGGGCCTTCGTCACGGTGTACGGTGTGGCCGTGTCGTTCTCAAACACCAGCCGCACGAGGTCAAAATCATCTTCCAGGCACCACGTCGTGTGGACCGTCTGATTGGCCGATATCGCGGTGAGGCCACGGTTCAACGGGCGCCTGGACCGGATCAGGCCCGGCTTGGCGCGGTTGGAAACATCGACCCGCCAGCTATCGATACTGCCGTCGCGGCGCTCGATGACACCCACGGCACCGCTGGCATCGGCAACCACGCTGAGGCCATCCGGTGCGCCCGCCACACGATCGAGCCGGAGCGAACCATCCCGGAGATGATCGATCCCGACATTCGAAAGCGAGCTGCCCACGCGGACCGCACCGTCTGGAAGGCGCCGCCCGTGCATGACGCCGGCTTTAATGTCCAGCCCATCCGCCGAGGTGAGCAGCACTGCCCGGCCGCCCCGGTCAGTGATTGCCAGACCGACACCAGGGATGTTGACGACCGGCGAGATACCGAGTGCGGACAGTCGGCGTTGCAGCTCGGGAGGCGCTGCGGCGTACCAGTCCCAGCGCATGTTGTCCTCGGAGCGGACATATAGCTGTCCCTCGTGCAGTACAGTGGCTAGCAGGCGAGGCCTCAACGGCTGCGGCGGTTCTGTGCCGGGAATGCTCGTGAGAGCTTCCAGCTCCGCTCGTGTCAAAACCGTGATCGGATTGTTGACAACAACGGAACTGGTCAGCTGGGCGGCGGCCTCAGCCGCATCCTTGGCCGCTTGGCTTTGGTCGCGGGAAAGGCGAGCGTCACCAGCAGCCGCCTCAGTGGCGTTACGGTCCTGCTCAACCTGACCCGCCTTGGTCGTGACGTCCTCCCGCGCCGCCTGCACAGTCGCGACGTCAGGCGCAATGGCGACAAGGGCCGCCTCCGCACCGGCAACAGCACCGGCGGCTGCACCAGCAGTCCCGCCCTCACCCGCGCCGGCACTCGCGCCAGCAGCCGCGCCAACCTGGTGGACCTGACGCCACGGAGTGGTGGTGCCGGGGACATCACCCGGAGGAACAGTTTCGCTCATACGGACCCCACGGACAGAACTCTGATGGGAGCGGCCTCGGCCGCTGGAGACTGGAGCGAGCCCCAGATCGTGTAGGGGCCGGGCATCTCCATCGGGACGTCGGCTCGCCATTGACCGGGCGCCGTCTGAACCCAAGGAGCCGTCGCTACCTGACTGTCGTAATCAGACAGTTCAGGGCGCCAGTAGATCGCGGCGAAGCCCGAAGCCTCCGGCACAAGGGCGTCTGTGATCTCATCGCAGGCATCGAAGAACACGGAGACCGTGGACCCGAGCGCCCGCTCTTTCATGCGCGCATCCCGGTAAGGCCCGATGCGCGCGCGCAAGATCACTGCCCGGGGAATGGTTCCCGACATGCGGTGTCTCCAGATTTTGGGGACGCGTGGCCGGTTATCGGCCAGTCACGACAATGGTGAGCTCGGCGCTAGGTGCAGTCTCGAATGGCTCGCTGACCGGGGACGGGGCCGGCACGACGACTTTCAGGATCCGAGGAACCATCGCCACGTCAAGGCTCCCAGTATGATGCTGCCAGAAGTTCGTTCGCCCGCTCTTCACCAAAGGCGTCTACCATCACGTCGCGGATCATTGGGAATTCGTCCGCCTCGTGCATCAGGACCTGGCTGTCGTCCCACAGGCGACGGAGCCTCGCGGGCGCTTCCGTCAGACCAGCGTCGATCGTCACCACTTCCTCGTCAGTCGCGCGGCGCCAGATGTCCGACTTGTAGGTCCTGGCGTACATCGGGCCAGGCTCTTGCCCCTGCCAAGGAAGCGGTTCACAAGGCACAAGACCCGATCCGTTCCAGCACTGCGCCTGCGTGTTATCGACCCATGCCCGATAAGTCTCGGCAGAGATCTCGAACGCGCCCTCTGGGATCGTGTTGATCTCGCTGTTGTAGAAGCCGGTCGCCCGACCGTCTGCGTCAACCGTCGCGTAGATCATGGTTCAGCACCCGATGGCGATGTAGGAAAAAGGAACGCTGAGGTCGAAGTTAACCTTCGGCGTCTGGTTGGCGCTCAGAGTGTCCATGACGATCGAGCAGCCGGCATTTGTCGTGTAAGAGGTGTTGACGACTGGGATGTAACCAACCGTGCTGTTCGCTGGCCCGTTCGAGTTCGCCACAACGCACAAGGTCGCAGTCGGGAACGCGATCGGGAAAACGACTGTGGCTCCAGCAGTGGTTTGCCCAGAGGGAGGCGTAGTGCCCCTGCCCCACTGGATGATCACGCCGCCTGGGGTTTTGATGTACCCATTCTGGTTCAGGGAATTTGCGAAGTCTGACCGCCGGGCATAGGAGCCGTTCAGCGAGGCAAGCAAAAGCCCCATATTGGATGCTGTCGGCGTAACGCCAGCATCAGCCATGACGGAGGCCATCTGGCCGTAGAGCCAGTTGTCCTTGTCGTCCAGCCACTGGAAGAGAGCGTTGTGTAGGCCAAAGGTCGGTGGGTTGGCGCCAAGGAACGCCAGGCCGGCATTAGCCTGAGTATCGGTCGGTTCCGTAGCCGTTCCGCCAGCAGCGAACCGCTCGCCGAAGCGCTCGAAGGCCGTCTCTACGGTCATGGTGACCCCTTCTAGAGCGGGTTGATGTTGTTGGAGGCTTCGCGAGCATAGGGCGCGAGGCCGTAGCCCATGGCCCCTGGCTGCTCGGCGTAGCCAAAGTATTCTGGGCTGTAGAAATTGATGTTCACGCGCACGCCCGCGGCACGGGGCAGCAGCGGTTCGATCAGGAATTCGCGCTGATCATCCGGTGACGGGATCGTGCCGATCCAGAGTTCGATGACCCCGGGCGTACCATCCCGGACCGAGACATCTTCGATCTGGTAGACGTGCCGCACCGCCGCTGCGATCTCGGGCGCCGTCCCGTGCCCATTGTTCAGCGCGATCTTCGCCCGGATGAGAGAACGGTATTCCTCGTCAGGCGCCGTGTAGCTGGTTGCTGCGGGCTCGCCATCTGCGCGGTACCGTGCCTGCCCATAAGCGCGGCCTGCGGGCTGCTCGGCGTATCCGAAATAGGCCATGTAGATGCCGTTCGGGACGTCGCGGGTGATGCCAACGATCGACCCGACGAGGTCGAGCCGCTCCCCTTCCAATTCGTCTAGGGAACGCTGGTCTCGCATCTGGTCGAGAGTGGCGGCCAGCGCCGTCATAGGCGGATAGAATGCCCGGAAAAAGCCCTCTGTTTTCGGGCGCCCTACATGCTGCCGGAGGACGTTGCCCCAGGCGATTTCATCCTGCGGTTCGCGCGCCATCAGAGCACCGTCGTTCGATCAAGAGCGAAGCGGGCGCGCTGCCGCGGACCGATGGCGATGTCGTTCGACGTGTAGTCCCCGGGCGCGGGCGTCGTGGCGCTGACCACCGCCTCGAGTTCGACCGCCGCGACACCTGTCGTCGCGTCAAAGACAGCCGACGCGATGCGCTGGAGGAAGACATCCTCCCCCACCCCCAAGGCGCTGCCGGCTTCTACGAGTGCCCGCCGAGCCCTGGCAGCCACGTCGCCCGGTACTGTCTCTTCGCTCGTGGTCGTCAGCGTGGCGCGGAGCCACACGATTTGATCCTCAGGGCGAGAGATGGCGATCTGGTGCTGGAACCCGGTGTCGTCCGTATAGGGAACCAGTGTGTTGCCATAGGCGCGAATGCCGGCCGGCTTCAGGCGATACAGCGCCGCAGAGATGGCTTCGTCGTCCCCGCCCTCTATGACGACCTCCACTGAGTGAGGCGGCCGTCCGTCCGCATCCGTCACATTGGTCGTGTTCTCGTAGACCGCGAGGCTCGCCAGCCCGGCGATGTCCTGCTCCAGATTGGCCCGGATGGACGGCACGGTTCCGGCGCCCAGGCGGTAGACGCCTGTGGCATAGCGGGCCCGGAGTTCCTCGTCCGTCTCAAGGTTGGTGCCGAGGGTGGCGGCGGATGGCTGCCGAACCGCAGACCAGCCCGGGGTTACACTGATAATTCGGGTCAGGCTCTCGGCCGGAGCCTCGATGGGGCCGGTATTCAGAGCCTCGGCAGTGGCGGGGCTGCCCAGTGCGGTCAGTGTCCATGTCGCGCTCCAGTCCGCCTGGAACGTCGTCTGGCTGGTGATAACGAGGTTCTGACCGTTCGAGATCGCCGTGCCGCCAAGTGTCTCGATATCGGCTTTTAGGGCTAGCGTGACATGCGTACCGGTATCGCCACTGACCGTCGTGTAGCTGACCGTCGATCCATTGTAGGTCACGGTGTAGGTGGTGCCGGTCGGAGGCGCATTCAGCGCCCGCAATGCCAGATAGGCCACGTCGTCCCGGGTGATCACCGTGTCAGCCGTGGTTGAGAACCGCGCCGGCACCGCCTGCCCCGCCGGAAGGTAGGTGCTTTCGATGATTGAGCCGATAGGAACAGTCGTCCCCTGCGCCCCGATCAAGATCACCCTGGCGGACGACCGCGAGGGCTGGATGCGGGTCACGCCAGCATAGCTCACGGCGTAATCCAGGCTCAGGCCGGTAGCGGTTGCGGGATATGCAGCCAGCCAGACAGCCTGGACCAGCTCCCACAGCGCCGCCTCTCGCTCCGAGAAGATCGACACGAACTGGCCGCTGAGGCTGTCCGGGGTCTCATCGAAGGGCTGCCCGATACGGGCCCGAAGCTCGTCGAAGATGGAGCGCCGGATCTCCGGCAGGCGCATGCGGACGAGCCCGCCGGGCCCGAGGCCGTAGGTCAAAGTTTCGGACAATTGGGGGCTCCAAATAGAAAGGGCGCCCTAGGGCGCCCTGCTTTGGTTGTTCAGCTAACCGCCGTAAGCGGTATCAGCATTCTCTTAGGCCCTGGCTCGCCGAAGCGATCCAGAACGCGCCCTTTAGCGATGGCGCCCTCGACTGTGTACGTTCTGGTCCTTCCGACAGTCCGACCAATTTCGATCCAGTCAGGGACCTCACCGCCCGCCGCGTCCGAAGCTTCAATCTCAGCACACAGACGGATTAACTCATCGTCGTTGGGCTCAGGCTCCGGCAGTCTTCCGCCAAGAGCCAGAACCGCAGCGGGGAAGCTGAATGCCACCCGCCGCGAGAGACGGGGCACTAGTGCATCTCCTCCGCCGGAGGAATGACCGTCAGGCCAAACTTCTTAGCGAAGTACTGAAGTCCCTTAGGCGTGATGAACGCCTGGAAGCGGGTTTTCCCCTGTTCATCCAGGCTCGACTTCATTTCGAAGAGGCCCTGCTGGATGTAGACCTGCTTAGCGATCAGGTTACCCCCCTGGTAGAAGAGGTATCCCTGCTTCAGCCTCGCGACAAACTTGTTTGGCCCCTGCCCCAGAGCTCGACCAGCGCTCTGGAGCCCGTACAAGCCATCGGCGTTGATGAACTTGTCATAGAAGACCGTCTTTGGCGCGTCTGAGGCCACCTTGGCCTCCAAAGCGATGACCTTCTCGTCGTAGCCGAGTAAAAGGGCCCGCAGTACAACCGGATCGCCCAAAGCCTTCATCGGATCAACGTCCGACCGGCTCCGTAACTCATCCTCCATCGCGTTGAACTGGGCGATGTAGGCTTCCTTGAAGGCGGCAGCGTCCGCGCCTGTGAACCCCATGACCAGGAAGGTGAAGCCATCCTTCGTCATCATGAAGTGAGAGGTGTGTTCCCCCGTTAAGTCTTTGTTTTTAAACTCCGCAAAATTGCGGAGGCGGAATTCGGCAGAGCAACGAAGGCGCTTGATCGCCTTAATGACATCGTCATGCCTCTTCCGGAAGAAGGCAGCGACATCCCGGCTGTCGGCACGCGTCACCCCATTGGTGACGATCACGACAGGAACTTGTGACGCACTCTTCTCTTGGCCGCGGACGTCCGGAACGCTTATATGATGTTCAGACACTACCTGTTTCTCCAGGTTGGTGGTTAGTGCCCTTGGGTCGCTCGTAACTTCCCTCGGACACGGAATTTGTGGATCAGCAGACGACGGGTTCAGCCCGCCAAGACTTCGCCCGTCGTCTGCCCACCGCCGACTGCCTCCAAGCCCTTCTTGATCAAGGCCCTGACGGCTGCCGTTCGGCTTTTCATGCCTGCGGGGACGCCCCATGCGTCGAGCGCTTCCAACTCCTCTGTCGGGATCAAAATGACCACCCGAGCAAGCGGCGCTGCGGCTGCCCCCCTGTAACCCAAGTTACGAGCGCTTGACATTATTTCGACCTCCTTTCCTGGCATCGATGAAAGCCCACTGACAATCACACTGTCAATGGATTTTCTGGCAAGCCGTGATACCGGTGCCGTCTCACTGACAGGAGAATGGGCGCATGGCCGAGAAGGAAGAGACTGAGCGCCGGGTTTATGTGCTTCCGGCCGAACTCGTAGAGCGTATCAGAGCTTATCAAGCATCCAATTCGATAACCTCAGAGGTTGAAGCAGTCAGACGTCTTCTAGATACAGCACTTCAGATGAAGGACAGTATAGAAGATGTTCTGAACAAGCTTCACTCTAGGTGGAAAGAGGAAAAGGATCTACGCGTCCTGGCGGCGGAGGTATTAGCAGGACATATACTTGTCCATGAAATCAAAATCCGTGACAGCGAGCTTATCTTCCGCGTGCGGGACCACGATTGGGGTAAAATTCATAAAGACGGAACTTTAGAAAGAGGCGAAGGAAACGATGAAGGGTGGGTCCGGAACTGGGAGATAGTATTCCCATTCATGGTGCGCCGACCAAAAGCCGCGACTAAGGCCAACTCCGACCTCGACGACGATATTCCCTTCTAACTACCCCACTCGCCCGCCGGCTGATATCGTTGCGCTCTCGTTAATGGATTGACCCTCGATGCAAACCACGAAGCCACATCTGGTGCTTGCGGTCGTCGTTTCCCTCTCTGCTCCGGCATCCGTAACGTGGGCTCAGAGCCCCGCAAGTGTTCAAGACAACATGACCATCTTGTTCGAGCGCGACGGGGTACCAGCCATTGTCGCGTCGGCGCCAGAGGCCACTGGAGACCTCTGCATGGTGATGATTGGCGAGCCGGTATCGAAAGCGATAGCGATCATTGGCATGAACGGAAGCGGCAGGAACGTTGTCGCCTTGGGGGACGATCGGGAGGCATCTCCTATCTCAACGGCAAGGGTTGGAGCCAGCACTCAAGTATCCATCGAAGTAGAAGGAACTAGGCAGGTCTACAATATCAGGCAGATTAAGCGGAGTTATGCAGAGAGTTTGGTGCCACGCACAGCTCAGGCCCACCTGCGTAGCGCTTTACAGAATTCAGCGGGCTTCTCGGTAAAGGCCGGGAACGCCGCGCCTCTCACGTTCGCCGTTCCCAGGCAAGTCTATTCGGTCTTCGAAGAATGTGTCCGGGATAGCATCCGGGGACGGCTCGACAATCAGCTTCGAGACCTACAACGGCAAACGCCTCGCTAACCTATCCCCACCGTCGCGCTAACCAAGCCTTCGTCGGACGTCGCACTAAACGTCACCGTCATCTTCCGCGTGTGCGGGTCGGTGGTGAGCTCGAAGCTCTCAATGCTCCTGACCCCAGCCACAGAGAGGATTTGGGCTCGCAGAATGGCCTCGATCAGTTCCGGCCGGCGTCCCTTCCCCAGGATGTCATCCACGTAGGGAACGCCATGCTCGGTGTCGAGGAACCACTCTCCAAGCCAAGTCCTGAGGCGGATAGCAACTGACTGGGTGACGCGCTCGGCACCATCCAGGAAGGACAGCGACGCGCCGTTAGGGCCGGAGGGGAACACCATATCCCGGCTGGTCGGGTCTAACTTGAAGTCGATCATGGGACAGGCGGGCCACTAATCTCGCCGCCGCGCTCCACTTCTTGGTGGGCGTGCGTCGCTCCGATATTGACGCCATTGTGGGTCACAGAGGCCCCCTCGACTACAAGATTGCCGATGATCCTGACGGTGCCGTCTGGCTCCAGTCGGACCGATGCCCCACCAAAGTTGAGCGCCACAGCGTCAGCATCCACCCCGGACACGTCTCGACCGCCGCCAGGCCGGGCCACGCAGTCAGACAGATCGAAGCGGCGTGGGTCATCTGGGGCGGTATCGTTGCCCCCAAGCCAGCCATCCAACGAACGCTGGCTGAATTCCAGCCACACCTGATCTCCGGGGCGGATGGGGAAGGTGAACGAGCCACCACCTCCGGTAGGCCAAAGGACGGGCACCTCTGCGATGGTGGGCGCCTCTAGGGTCGTGCCATCCGCCAACCGCTTCGGGAGCGTTGGGCGGACTACAGCGCGGTTTCGGCCGGCGTCATAGGAGACAATCACCCCAGGCATCGACGTGTTGATGTCCGAAAGGATCGAACCAACCGCAGCCTCGATGGCGCCGGTGAAGTCATCACTCATCGTGTGCCCCCGGCATTGCTTTGCCTGACCTGTGTTCGACCTTCGGGACGCTGGCCGCGGCTGTCTGTAGCGGCGGCAGTCGGATCCACGAGGAGCAGTTCAGTGATCCAGTCCCCGCCATGGCTATCGCCGATGTGACGGACTTCCTTGGCGGTCAACACACCCTCTGCTGCGCGCGCAGACAGCTTCACGCGGTCAGCAGGCGCGATGGTCGGCAGCAGGAGGGAACGAACCCGCCAGCCGTCATACGCTTCCGTCGCTGCGGCAGCGCGGCGTCGCCGCTGTGTTGCCTCGTCGGTGACCTGGATGGCCTCCTGCGGGCCCCGGCGCTGCCTCTCAGGGCTGCCGATCAAGCCACTCGTGGCATCCAGTTCAATCACCGTTCGGTTCGTTGTGCCGCCGCGGCGCACCACCTGTAGCGTCCCGCCCTGGATCGACCATGAGAGGCCAGTGCCAGCGGTGATGCGGTCCAAAGCAGTTCGTGCTGCGCCATGGAAGGACAGGCCACCCGCCCAAGTTCGGCTTGGTGCGTCACTTGGCATAGAGAGGGACAGCCCCATGCGGCTAGCCACATCCTTCAGCGCCGTCGTGGAGGATGCTCCGGCCGGATAGCTGAGAGACAACACGGTGTCGCGGTACGCGCGCGCCCCGTCCCCGAGTTCCAAGGTCGTCATCACCTCGGCGCCCTCGTAGGAGGTCCAGGCGAACGTCACATCGCCCTGGAAGACCTCAAGGGGACCGCCTTCCTCCCAATATCCCGCCCGAAGAACGCACCGAGTGTTCGGCTTCTCCATGGCGGCGCGGGTTGATGGCGCCAGGTTGTAGACGGTGATGGTCGAGCGGTTCGGGGTCTTCTTGTCGTCCTTCGAGATGCTGAAGGTTATCCGAAGGTCGGTGATCTCGACGCCAGTTCCGCCGCCAGGCCCAACCAGGAGAGAGTAGGCTCGGTCAAACCGCGCCATTGGCGATTTCTTCTCGGGAAATGTACCAGAGGGCGGCTTCACCGCTGACGAATGATGAACGCGTCAGGGTGTATCCGGGCGCTGCCACGACGACGAACTCCCCAGGAGGAAGCGTGGGCCGGCGGACGAAACTCAGGACCGGAGAGAACGCATTGACGGCCATCCCGGACGCCAAGGTCTCGCCGTCGAGGTTTCGCACGTCCATAGTCCAGAGCTGCCCTTCCTCGTTCCATGAGAGCGTGAGGTGGTATGTTGCGTCGTCCAGATCGGCCTCAACCACCTGGTCATTTGCGTCAATCAAGGCGATCGGCATCATTGGAGGATCGCCCCGAAGTTATTCAGGAACTGGTTAACCCTAGGAGCAGCATTCTCATACAGCGACAATGCAGGGGTCCGGTTAGCCGGGCCACTTTCGGTTGAGCCGCTTCCGTTGGGCGTGCTGGTCGATCCGCTACGGCCTGCTGGAGTGTTGGTTTGCCCCGCCCTTCCCCGTGCAGGGGGGCGGGCAGGAGCCTCAGGGACCTCCGCAGTCTTGAGAGTTACCTTACGAACCTTTACCAGCTCAGCGCGAACCTGAAGCCAGTTCCCGCCCTTCTCACCATTGCTCCGGATGGCGTTCAGGTTGGTGAAGGCAAAGTCCTCATAGACCATCTGGCCGGTAGAAACCGTGACCAGAGCGCGAGCCTTATGCATGGCCCGCAGCTTCTCCACGGCATCCACCAGCTTCATGGAGCCTGTGCCAGACGAGAAGCTGAAAGCCGCAACGCTGGCCGTGCTGACCATGCCCGAGATGCGGATCGTCTCCACACCTTGGGTCACGTGATCACTGATCACTGTTCCGTCTTCGACCGGGTAACGCGTGACCTCGGCCGCGAGATCGACCTCTTCACTCACCAGCACGTCGAGCATCAGCATGCCGAGTTGCGTGTGCGCCCGATCAGCGAAGGAAAGAACCGATATCATGGCGTCACCACAGAGGGGCCACCCCACCCTTCCGTGTCAGGGATGCCGTTCCTGATCTGGCGAGCCAGAGCGCCGTCACGCGCTTGAAGCGCCTGCTCCACGCCTTGACGGACGCCCGATGCAGCTCCGGCTGCTACTTCCGGGCCAGAGACGCCAGTGGCGTGAACCGTCACCGGAACCGTGATTGACGCCGGGGCCGATACCTGGACGTTGTTCTGCCGGGAGCCCATTGAGCCAAGGATAGCTTGGTTCATGTTCTCGCCCGGTGCCAGGAGGCGCGTGGAACCATCCGGTTGATCCACCCTCTGGCGGAAGCCCAGCCAGCCGGTGAAATCCCTCAGACCTTGCTTGAGCACATCGAGAAAGGGCGCCCAGGTCTCTTCCCGGGCGGACCGTAGGTAGGCTGAACTAAGACGCGAACCATAACCTGGAAGGTTGGGACCCATGGGCAGCGATACCAACCCCGGCAATCCAGTCGACGGCGGCTCAACCCCCGGAGGCGCAGAAACAGCAGAAGCCCTGTCACCCGACCTGCGGATACCTAGAGCATTCCTCGCGATTTCCGGCCAGTTAGCAGTGGCTTCGTCCAGAAGGTTCGAGATGAAGTCTTTCAGCTTCTGCCAAGCCTTCATCGCCTCGTCAGGCGTCCCAAGAAACAGCGTCCGGAGGTTCTCGAGCTGGCTCTTCAACTCCAGCAGACCGGGCGAAATCCCCCCGATCGCCTTATCGAACGGGCCGAACATCTTTCCGAAGAGGGTCTGGGTGTCTGACCCAGACATCCAAGTGAAGAGGTCATGAAGCAGTAGCCCCGCGGCAACTGCCGCGGCAAATCCAGCAGTCAGAAGAGCTACTCGCGCAATCGTCGCCGACAGGGCGCCGTTCAGAGCTGCCTGCACCGTGGTGAGGTAAACGACACCGATGGCGACGGAGGACAGTATCTGCTCAAGGCCACCTAGCTGATTGATGAAGTCCCGGATCATCGGTATCCGGGATCGCCAGCGGTCGAAACTGTCACCGACACGGGTGATTGCCAGACCCCATCTCCGCGTGGCCTGGAATGCCTTGTCTAGTTCTGCGACCCAGCGCTCTATCGCAACCGCGGTCCTAGCCTTGCGCAACTCGTTGGTCGGGATCATCCGCCCAAACTCGTCTCGTCCCGCTCTCGCAGATGCTATCAGCGCTGGAAGCACATTCTTGTTGGTCAGCTTGCCTTCGGAGGCCAGCTTCTTCAGCTCCTCGCGGGCTATGCCGAGGGCGTCTGCGAAAGCCTGCACCAAGGTCGGGCTGGCGTTCTCTAGGAACGCGTTGAGCTCTTCGCCCTGGAACACCCCCGAGTTGACCGCCTGACCAAGCTGAGTGAAGACCGAAGCAGTCTCGGCAGTGCCGGCACCGGCCGCGAGAAGGCCCTTCTGCAAGCCGTCGAGAAGGTCAACGGTGTCCTGCATCGTAAAGCCTGCGCGGCGCATGGCCGGTGCGAACCGCATGAACCCCTTCGTGCTCTCCACCACAGCGATGCCGGTCTCGCGGGCGGAGGTGTACAGAAGCTCGTAAGCCTCGGCCGCCTGCTCAACGTTGTCAGTCGAGGCGCCGAGCCGGTTCATCGAGGTCGTGAGATTGTCACTCGCCCGCTCTATCCGGTCAAAGCCGAACGCCGCAGCAATAGCCGCCGCCGCAGCAGTAGCGGCAGCCCTCAGGCGGTCAATGCGCTGATCGAATTCGTCGGCGCCACGCCCGTCCGTCTTGAAGGACAGGAGCGTTTGAAGCTCACGAACAATCAAGACGGAGCCTCCTAGCGGCGCTTCTTCTCATCCTCAAACGCCACTGCCGCCTGGTGGTCGAGCATGGCGTTGAGCTTCATGATGTCGACCAGATCAGCGACACCATCCTTCACTTCAGCTAGCGTTACTTTGCCGGCCCAGATGGGGCGCCAGATGAAGAGTTCGTCTTGGAGTTCTGCGCTGAACCGGCCAACTGGCTTTCCAGGAGGCGGGAGACGCCCGACGAAATGAGGCCTCTCCAGCGCGTGCTGAAATCCTCGAAGTTGAACTTCACGGCTTCCACGCACAGTTGGATGATTTCGTCGGCCGTCAGTTCACACTGAACGGCAGCTACCTTATCCAGCTTCCGGGCCTCGGCGCCGTCCGTAGAGACAGCCACCAGCTCGGGGTTGAGAAGGCGCTCCGCCCACTTCTGGAGCTTGTCGCCATCCAGCTTTTCCGACAGTTCCGCCAGAGCACCGAAGAGGGCGTCTGATCCCTTGGCCCGCTCCTTGCCCTCGCCCCCCTTGAGACTGGACAGGACAGGGCCGCCGAATTCCTTCTGGAGGTCACCAAGAACCTTCACCGCTGTGAAGGGGTCAAATCGGCGGAAGAAGAACTTGTGGTTGCGTACCTCGAACTCGTGACGCTTCACAGGTTACCCCCGATGAAAACGACGTTTGGCGCACCGGTCTCGAAGCCCCACTCGCGGGTTCCGGCTTCGGAGCCGTATTCGATGGTTGGCAGGGCGGAAATCCATGCCTGCGAGAAGCCCAGGAGCGTCCGTCCGGACAGGTCCTGGATCAGCAGCGGCAGAACAGCGCCGCCAGTGAGCTCGTCGGCTGCGGCGAAGCCAGACAGCACATCGTTGCTCGGGCTGGTCTGCTGAAGGTTGACCGTCCCCGCCCACATCCGGTTGGAACTGACCGAGCGAGCGATCTCGCCATCTGCCCCGACTGCGGAAGTAACGCGGGCAACGGCCGGCGCGAATGAGACGAAGGTATCC
This sequence comes from Acetobacteraceae bacterium AT-5844, assembly GCA_000245075.1. GTDB lineage: Bacteria > Pseudomonadota > Alphaproteobacteria > Acetobacterales > Acetobacteraceae > Pseudoroseomonas. The sequence goes on along the minus strand of JH599974.1, from coordinate 71,390 downwards.
GGCGCCAAGCCTGTTAGAGGCACACCACCGAAGATAATCAACACCTGGCTTGAGGCGTAGGTGCGGACTTCGTTGCTCAGCATGGGTCAGCCCTCAGCCAATGTTGTCATAGGTGAGCGTGCCGCGGATTTCGACCGCGTGGATGGCGCCGGCCAGACGAGCGGTGAACGTCACATCCCGCAGGATGCGGTTGGCAACGTCGTTGGCCGACACCTGAGAGCGGGCCGGAACAGACGTCGTGTAGGACGGGATGATCCGGTTGTTGTTGTCCACGTCGACGGACGGCTCTGCGATGCCGCCGCGACGGACACCGAGGTCCAGGGCGGCGATCATGGCTTGGCGGATGATTGCGATGCCGCCATCCGTGTACGGGATCTTGTCCGCATTCACGATCGCAAGGAAGACGCGGTTCCGGATCTCCTGGCACAACCAGTCTCGGAAGCGGATAATGTCGATCCACTCGCCGCCGGCGACCTTGCCATTCTGGGTGATAGCGTTGGTGCCGGTAAACGGCTCGAAGGTGTTGCCGTTTTTGCCGAAGATGAAGTTCGCAGCGGTCTCGGTCAGAGCGGGAGCTGGGACGGCGGAGAGGCGCTTGTTCGCCCAGGTCTCGCCTCCGGGTAGAACCGTGAAGCACCGGGCAGCAGCAGCCACCTCAGGGAACTCCGTGACCGTGGGGTGATACCACCACGCGGTTCGGTAATAGTTCCCCGTCTTGAGTGCGCTGCCCGCGTCATCGGTAGCGCTGGTCGGGGCATCACTGTCGGTCACGACGGCGAGGAAGAGCTTCTCGTTGGCCTCTGCCCAAGCAGCTGCGGCCGTGAGATCAGCCTCCGCGTGCGCCACGTCAGCGAAGCCGTACCAGTCGTCATTCTCGGCCCGGATGGCCGCAAGGGCGACGGCAGGCGCTTCCGAAGAGCCACGGCGGCCGATGTAGACCTGACGCGGTCCGGGGATCTGGCTGAATGCCACCTGGGCGGCCCGATAGAGGGGCGATGCCGTGGTGATGCCGGCGAACGGCGCTTCCAGCAGGTCATCAGCAGAGGTGATGATGTCCAGCCGGTTAGTGCCGGTGTGTACGCCGACCAGCAGCAGCCCAGAGAAGGACTGCTCGCGCACGCCAGTCGTGGCGAGGCTGATCTGAACGTCGACGATGCGGTCGATGTTGGCCACGAGGCCCTCCGTCAGGAATTGGGCGGCGCGGTTGCCGCATCAGGAGAGGAAATGACGTGCTGGTGGCCGTCTTCGGCCGGGCAATTCAGGATGACGTGCTCAATGAGGCTCACGTCGTCGGTCACAGAGGCGATGGCATGCGCCCGAAATTCCAGGATGGCGCGCTCTTCGTACTGGCTCGCCTGGAGCAGCGCGGTCAGGTCCCGGGCCTGATCTACGCTGGCGATAGAGACGCCTGCCTGCTCAGCCTTGATGGCCGTGAGCGGCATGCGGAGCTTGATGCCGAGCTGCCGGAGTAGCGCCGCCGCATCCTTGCCAAAGCACTGAACCTCGCACTGGAGCGTGCCGTGCTCGTGGTAGATCGCAGCGCCCTGCTTGTTCGGTTTCGTCTCAATGAGCGGCGCGCTTCCGATCAGGCTCACCTTCAGCGAGTAGTACGGCTTCTCAGGACGGGGGCCGTTCTGATCCGCCAGGATAAGAGGCCGCGGCATCGCCAGGGGGATCAGGAGGTCCAGGAGCGCCTTCACGACCTTGGCTCCATAGAGGTGTTGAAGCCTCGCCCGTCACATGCCCCGCAAACTCGCGCGGAAAGATGTGGTTGGTCCCGGTATCGCCAGGCCGTCTCCCAGTCGTAGTCCCTGGGCCTTTCCGTGGGCAGTCGGCCAGTCCAGTGGCAGACTTTGCAAAAGTGGACGCACAGGGCGTAGGTCGTCATAGCTATGACACCACCTCCCCGTCCGAATGCTCCACCTCCTGCGCCAGCAAGTAGCGGATGTGCCGCACCCGGGCGCTCAGGTGATGCCGGACGTGCTTGCCGATGACGAGCCAGTAGCGGCCATCGTATTGGACTAGGTCTCCGTTGGAATTGCCGTCTCCAGCCACGGATAGGACCGGCTCAAGAGGTCCGTAGGCGCGGAGGAGAGCCGATATGCGGCGACCTCCGGGTTCAGACTGGACCTTCTCGTAATCGCTAGCCGTTGCCGGCTGGATGCCGAGTTCGACAGTGACGGGTTGCGGCTCAAATTCCGGTTGCCAGATGCCGCGGACATACTCGCCCGGCCGGCGTCGGATCACCGGCAGGGGCTGACGGAAGCGGCGCATCAGCGTGGGGTGATTTCGAAGTCGATGCTGGAGACAAGCACGCCCTGGTCGATCAGGGGCGTGCTGCTACCCTTCAGGGCAATCGTTGACGGAGCATTCGGGTCAGCCCAGGAACGTGACTGGCGGATCGTCCGCCGCATCGCCGCCTGATACCACTGCCCGACTGAGGACAGGACCGTATCCACGCCCATTCGCCCGTCCAGCATGGGACCGATGAGCCGACGCGTGTAGGCCTGGAGGGGCCTCTCCTGCGTGTCGGCCGTGTGCCGCATGAAAGGGCGCGCCGGGATATGTGCAGTGCCGAACTCGTTGAAGATGGCGTAATCCACCACCTGCACACCGTCATTCGCTGGGCCCGCACGGAGCCCCACCTTCACAGCCCGCCGGTTGATCATGCGGGACGCCTGGATCGCACGGTTCCATCCGCGGTCGATGACCACGACACCATCACGAGGCATGGCGGGCCTCCTCAGCCGAAGCGGGTCAGGATCGCGCCGTATCCAGTGCCGCAGATGTCGTTGAGGGCCTTCCAGGCGGCGTAAGGACCGGCGCCCGGTCCAGAGAAAGCGCCGGGATCAGCGTAGCGCACCGTGACATCCCCTTCCCGCTCCTCGATGATCGAGCTGGTCGGAGCAGACGGGTCGGTTACGCCGGCCTCGGATGCCTTGCGCACCATCAGCAGGTAGGCCGCGAAATGCGCTTGGGCGAGGTTCTGGAGGTCCTCGGGAAGGCAAGCGGGGCTGCGGTACCGCGCCAGCCCCATTGCCCAGTCAGCGACGCCAGCCGGCAGCCCCGTGGTGATGCCCGGGTAGGCCATCGCGAGGTGCTCGGCCGGGGTCATCAGGACCTCTTGGCGTCCGCCGCGGCCGTCTTGGCGTCACCCTTCACGGGCTCCACCACGCCGCTATCCAGAAGCGCCTTGAAGCCCTTAACCCGGCCGGCAACGTTGTCCGGTATCTCGGTCTCGACGCCAGGCACCAGCATGACGCCGCCGACATGGATGACGCGGGCGAAGCCTCCTTCGCCCTTGTTCACGTACTTCGCCATGATCAGATGCCCTCCATCTTGGCCATGCTGAGCGACTGCTCGATGATCACGCCGCCGGAACGCGCCTCGCACGGGATGACCAGTTCGAGGTTACGGGCCTGGGGGGCGTACTGGCGGAAGGGCATGACGGCCTCGTAGTGGTAGTTCGCCGGGTCACGCTCAGCCGCCCACATAACGTTGGTGCCGCCCGCGCCCGCGCCCTGGAACTCGGGCACTTCGGCCCAGGTCAGGTTGGGGTAAATGGAGCGGAGGAACTGGCCCGCGGTCTGCTCGGTTGTGGTGCCCATCCGGCGCGTGTTCAGATAGGACAGGCGCAGGTTGTCCATGCCAATGACTGTCGCGCGGTGGGTGCCGGACGACTGCGTCACGATGCCATTCAGCAGCGCGATCACGTCGTCCACAATCTCCTGGCCGGTAGTCGCCGGGTTCTCCCAGTCGCCGTTCAGGACCGTCACGGTCGGAACGTTCGGGTGGTTCAGCAGGCCGTACATGCCGTAGGCGGTATCGCCCACGAACTTGATGGCATTCTCCTTCCGCGCCACGGCCAAGCGAGCCATGTCGCCCTTCCGCGCCGGAAGGTTGGTACCGGACAGCGCAGACGCCCGAAGGTCCTGCTGGCTATAGCCGTAGCTATCACCGATGGAGCGGACGCGGGCCGACATCTCACGGCCGCGGACGTCCACACGCGGCAAGTCGTCGGCGTAGTTGCCGATGATCTTGGCAACGCCCACCACGTCATAGAGGCGGTAGATGACGCTGTTCGCGCCCTCCGGCACATCCGTCTCGGTCGGAATGAGCAGGTCGCCTGTCATTTCCGGGAGCTTGCGGGTGTAGACGCGCGCCTTCACGTAGTCGAGCTGGCGGGCCGCGATGATGCTGGCCTCGTCGTTACGCAGCTCCGGCACGGCCAGTTCGATGGCGATGCGGTCGGCCTCGTCGTAGGAAGTCCACTCCTTCGCGTCGAAGCGAGCGGGCAGGTCCATCTGGGGGACCTGATTAGCGGTGCTCATGTGTTCAGGTCCTCTCAGGCGCCAGTGGCATCAACGGAGGGGTCATGCAGCTCGACCAGGACGATCTGGACCGAGGTGCCGCCCGGGCCGAAAGCCGGGACAGTGATGTTGCCGCTCAGGAACTTGGCATTCGCCAGCGTCGCGGTGCCGGCATCTGCAAATACGCCAGTAGCGGGGGCATACTTGGCCACCGCATCCTTGGTGCACGTGCCTGACGCCAGAGCCCATACACGGCCGCGGCGAACCACGGTCATGGCGTCGTACTGGACATAGCCATCGCTCGCGATAGCGTCATCCTTGAGGGCCACGCCGACGATGGGGTTCGTGCCGATGGGGAGCACGGAGATGCCGGTCGCGGACACATAGGCCACCAAGGTGCCGAACGGCTGCGCCGTGGCGCCGCATGGGACCGTCACCTTGTCGGTGAAGCCGCTGTCATAGAGAAGCCCGGGCAGGCCCGGCGCAACGCCGTCCCGCACCACGAAATCGGAGGTCAGCATCGCGGGTCTCCTTAGATGCGGTTGCTGCGGATCATGGCGTCACGCGCCGCAGCAGCGGAGCGGATGGCCTTGGGTAGATCAGCGTCCTGACGCGGGGCGCCGCCATTGCTTTGAGAGCGCTGCTGGCTGGCCGCGTCGTTGCGAGCCTTGGCGTCCTGCACAGCCATGTCGAAGGCGGCCGAGACATAGTCGTCGGAACGGTTGGCGAATTCAGTCGCACCGCGCACCTTGACGATCACCGCCTCGCGGATGGCGCGGTCGGCCATGTCGCCACGGACTTCAATGCCATGCTTGGCCGCCTCGGCTTCCAGCGCCAAGCGGGCGCGCGCTTCGGCGGCAGCATCGGCGCGGATCTTCGTCTTCTCGGCCTCGAAGCCATCCACCTTGGCCTGCAAGCCGTCGCGGGCAGCCTCGGCGCGGTCAGCACGCTCATTGGCGGCGGTGAGTGCAGCGCGGGCAGCCTCGAGAGCCTGAGCGACTTCCGGCGGCGCCTCATAGGTCAGCCCACCGTCGAGGCGGACCGTGGCGAGTTTATCGGCCAAATCGGCCTCCTCATCGTCTGTGAAGGATACGGCGTCGTCTGCATCGAGGTTGAGACGAGCGACGCCGGCCCGTCCCTTCGGCACGATGGCGAGGTGATCCACCATCGCGATTTGCTCCACGATCCGGTCGTACCTCTCGCCGTTCGGCGTGGTGCCAGGCTCGTCACGCACCTTGACCCGGTAGCCCAGGCTCAGCTCGCGCTTGCCGCCCTTCAGAACGGGCGTGGGATCGTGGATGATGATGTCGGCCCGGAGGTGATCGCCGTCCTGGCGGCCCTCGCTCAAGATCGTGCCGATCGTATGGGCGCGAGCGTTAGCCGCATCCACGCGGGCGATATGGCCGTCGATGATTGGACGACCACGGATCGCGGCCAGGTGCTCCGGCGCGAAGACAGCCTCAGGAGGCCGGTACTCGCGCCACTCACGGCCGTTCCTATCGCGGTAGGTCTGAACCCCAACACGGGCCAGGATCGGGCTGTCAGTGAGATAGCCCTCGGGCGAAATGGTGGCCTTGAACGGCACCGCATCATAGCGGGTCGCTTCCATCGGGCCTCCTTGTCAATCTAGCCGAGGGCTTGCACCTCGGTCTCAGTCATCTCTGGCAGCACAGGGTCCGCGTAGCATCGGCAACGGACATCATTCCCGGGGTGTCCAGTGCCAGCCGGCGGCTTGGCCCACTGGAAAACCTTGCCGTTGTGCGCGGCATGAGAGGGCCTGACCCTCTCATCGCCCATTGTGCGCCACACATAGCTCGTGACGCCGATCGCCCTCTGCCGGCGTTCCGTCAGGTCCGCGTTCAGCTTCGCGATCTGGTCCCGGGCAATCAGCTCAGCCCGGCTATCAGCCACCTCCAGGCGGTCCCGGATGATGGCCTTGATCTCGCGAAGGCTCTGGCCCTGCGTGACCGCCTGCGTCACCTGCGTCCGGATCTGGTCGATCGCTGTCTGCGGCAGGGACCGGATCAACCCAAGGTTCACCTGCTCCCAGGCCGATAGCTGATCCGCCAACCATGGCTCGCCGCGGAGGATGTCCACGCCATAGGCAGAGCGGACCAGTTCGCGCCACTCGCGCTGATTGATGTCCGCAGTCCGGCCGGCGATGCTGGTCATTACCGCCTCGGCCTGGCGCTGGCTCGTAATGATGCCGGCCGCCACGCGCTCCAGAAGCTGGATCAGGATTTGCACCCAGCCCCGGGGGCGGGGTACCGGTCCGTCGTCGTCGGACCGGGCCGCAGCCTGATCCACGATAGCCTGCCCGTGGGCGTCCATCTCATCCCTCAGCAGCGCGCCCAGGTCATTCACCAGCCGGCGCAGCGCCGCGCGGTAAGAAACCTCTGCGCTGAGTGGGTAGCGCATCTGGCGACGACGCTTACGGGGCGTCATCATCCGGCATCACCGCCCTTTGCTCGGTCGCGATTTCCAGCTCCGGCCAGCGCTTTGCAGCGTAGGCCATGCCCGCCTCCTGGCTGATGAGTTGCCCGTCCGCCAACACCACAAGCGCCTCGGCCTCAGTCTTCCGAGCATTCGCCCGAACCAGCTCGGCGTCGGCAGCCTCCTTCTCAGTCGGAGACCACAGCGGGTTGAACACTACGCGCCAGCGCTCTGGCTCTGGGACGCGGACCTCTTTCTGCTTCCACAGTAGCGACACGAACCGCTCCAGAGCGGGGCGGATGTCCCGCTCCTGGGTCGTCTTAAGCAGGCCGTGATAGATGCCCTGCTCGCCCTGCCCGCTGTTTCCTAACCCGCTCAGGCCGTCTCCGTAGAGGATCGGAACAGGCATGCGGGAGGACGCCGACAGCGCGGTCTTGAAGCCCCCTAGGACGTCCGAAATGCCGCTCAGGTTGGTATCCAGAACCGTGAAGTCATCTTCGCCGTCCACGGCTACGGTCGTCATTACGCCGCGCACCATATCGGCCAGCGCGAGGCGGTCCATCACCACCCGCTTACCGTCGAAGGCAATGGAGCCGTCAGGATTGGTCAGTGTCTGGCCGATCGCCTTGGCCATCTCCTTCATCTTGTACACAGCCTGCTGCTTGCGGCGCATGATCTCGCGCGTCAGCCGCAGAGCTTCACGATAGCGCCACAGGTCGTCGCGGCAGGCCTCAAGGGCAGAGCGGCCCTGCCAGGGGATCGTGCGGCCACGAGCGGCGGCGTAGGTCAGCGGCGCGCCGGAGACCTTCAGGAGGCGGCTCTCGTGAACGTTGAAGTTGTCGCCGTACTCAGGCGTGATGTCATAGAAGATCGGCTGGCCGTAGTTGGCCTGCCGGGTGTCCTGATACCGAGGTGCCGTCGGGTTCAAGGCCGTAATCGGGTAAGCCTTCAGGTCACGGATCAGGCCGATGCGCTCTGGGTTCAACGGCTGCGAGAGGGAGGCCCCGTCATCCGTCAGGATCAGGATCGCGCCGCCACCATTGAGCCGAGACCAGCGAACCGCGTCCGTGAAGTGCTGGATCGCGTCGAGCCGGTCCACCTCGGACAGGATGGTGCGGTCCTGATCGCCCTCGACAGTGAAGCCGCGCGAGAGAGCATCTTCCGCCGGCCGATCAACGATGACGCCAGCGATGCCGTCCGCCGCGTAGAGCTCATCGAGCGACTGGCTGTAGTCCGCCGAGCCGCGCTGGATGTTCATCAGCCCCGCGATGACCTCGGCGTAGTAGTCGTGCCGAAGCTCACCCATGGCTCATGGCCCGGAACCGGGAGATCACGTCAAGATCGTTGTCACCAAGCATCAGATCAGTGAACCCCCACACCATCGCATCGGCGCGGTCCGGGCTTCGCTTCCCCTGGAACCCGGCAGTCGAGAACATCGTCATCTGCCGCTCCAGCTCCGGGAAGTGACCCATATGCTTCACCCGCCCCTTCTCGTAGAGGGCGGCTACCGGCTCGGCTCGCTGCTGTTTGCCGCGAGAGGCCACAATCAGTTTCACCGGCGCCGACTTCCGGGCAACACGGATGGTGCTCTCGACCATGGCGCCGCCGAAGTTCTTCTCGGCAATGATCCGGTCAGCCCGCCAGCGGTCCATGGCATCCACGGCCCTGGCGCCCCATTGCTCCGGCGAGAAGCGGCCGGATAGGTCTTCGAGCAGCAGTCCGTTCCCAGCATCATCGACGCCCTGGACGGTCATGCCGATCTCGTCCGAGCGCTGATCGTCAGGGCCTGAGCAACCAGAGGGATCGACCGAGACCACGATCCGCCGCAGCGTGCCGCGGAGGGTTTGTCGCTCTTCCTCCGTGGCCCAGCGCGGCAACCGATACTGCCCGATCATATCCTTTGACCAGAGGGCCCCAACCACCTTCTTCTTCGTGGCCCCACCCCAGACGTTGTCGTATTCGTCCAGGTCTCGGGCTTGAAGATCGTCCTTCTCCACCCTCAGTTCCTCGGGGAACCAAGGGTTGTCGTTCCAGTTCACCATCTTCACGATGGAGTTGGACGGCGGCGAAACGACGAACCGCTGATAAGTGTCGTCTTCTTCCAGGTCCGGGTTGAACGTGACCCAAATTTCGGAGCCGTTAGCCCGAATGGTGGGGATCAGCAGATCCCACGAGGCCTTGGACACCGTCTGGGCCTCTTCCACCCAACAGATGTCGATGCCTTCCATCGACTTAATCTTAGTCGAATTGCGACGAAGACCCTCGAAGATGATCTCCGTACCGTTTCGGCCACGGATCTCGGTGTCGAGAACCTGGTAGTATGCCCGCAGCCCCAGCGCGTCGATCTGGTCGTCCAGCAGCTTGTGGACGCTCTCCTTGATCGAGTTCTGGAACTCACGGGCGCAGAGTATCCGGAGCTTCCGGGAGGCCCCTAACAGCAGCAGCGCGCGCGCTACGCCCCATGATTTACCGGACCCGCGTCCGCCATAGAGGACCTTGTACCGCTTCGGCTGGAACAGGCACTGGAGCTTCTCAGGGAACTCAACCGCCGCCATCCGGGGATACGAACCTCACCTCGAGGGACAGCGGCAGTCCGGCCCCATCAGGCCCGCTCAGTTCGACGCTCTGCCTCGGCTTGCCCCAGCCTCGTTCTAGGATGACCTCGGCGGCGCGGACCTGGGCGGCGGGAGGCGCTTCCTTGTTTTTGAGCACGCCAACCAGAGCATTGATCGCCAGCTCGGTATGGCTCCGGGCGAGCTCCTCAACCTCTTTGACCGCCTTCAGACGGCCGCCCGGGTTGCCGCTCTGGCCCTTCTTGAAGGCCGTGGGATTGCCGGGCTTGAAACGACCATCGGCCATCTCAGACCCCCAACGCAAAACGCCTCGGCGGTGAGGCCGAGGCGCAATTCTTCAAATCTAGATAAATAGTGCCCTAGTTGGCCCTGGCTTGCAAGGGCTAAATTCGCCAATGATTGCATAGCGCTGTCGTGGCTTCTTGAAGTGAGGTCTTAACTGCGTCCCGCCCTGTCCGTAGACGCTTCGTGATATCCCGGACCGACATGTTCTCCAGGATCAGCATGTCCACTAGAGCCCGGTACTGGCAGCCAATGGCCGCCCGCACGTTCCGCATCGAAACCAGGGCCCGAAGCTGCTGATCCGATGGACCGAACGCGCGCCAGGGATCAGCGCCGCCCAGGCCAATCACGTCCGCCCGACCGCTCCGCCCTACTGCACGCTCCGCCTCGACCAGATAGCGATCACAGGCTTCCCGCTGCTCGTCGGTCAGCACACCTGCCCGGTGGAGCACCTCGTACGCCACGACGCGCTTGGCCCGCTTGACTGTGCGCTTGATGTCGTCAGGATCCGGCCCCTCGGTCTTCTCGACCTCGCCGCGGTTTAGGCGGATGTTCGGCCCGTAGTCCGGGACATCCACCTGCCGGCGCATACCGTTCCGCAGGGCGCGTTGGGTGATGGCGTTCATGCGAACTCCCTCTTCTCGACGAAGACGTGACCGACTACTGCGCCACCCCGCAGTTGGACCGTGCCAATGAAGTCGGAGCGCAGAAAGTCCCTGTAGGGGAAATCCTCGCCCGTCATGAGGATACTGAACCGGCGCTTGGTGGGGCGCGTCTGGGTCGTGGTCCTGGCCCAAACTACAACCTGCTCGTCCTGAACCTGAGCCGACAGGATATCGCTGTCATAGGGCATCTCGACCTCGCAACGAGTGGACGGGATGACGAACTTCCAGATCGTGTTCATGGGCGGTTCCTCCGGGAGAGCAGACGGCCAATACGTTCAGCGCGGCGACGGGATTTGGGTGGTGGGTTGATCTTGTCCGGGTTGGTCATTGCTCCCCAGACAATTGCCGGAACAACGAAGTGCTCGTACCAGAGCCGAACGATCAGGCCGCCAGTCAGGGCAGAGAGTAGGATCCACATCACCATCCCGGCTCCCCGTCCTGCTTTCCCCCGGCCCCGGGGCGGGCGGCGAGCATGGCGTTCCATTGCCCGATGCCGCATACGCCTGTGCGAGCAAGGTCAGAGCTCGCAGCATCAAGCATCGCTCGGCTTGGCTCCCTCGGGACCACGACGAACCCCTCGGCCTCGATGGCGGTGAGGGCGGCGCGTGCCTGTTGGGCGGAAAAACGCGGCCCCACTGAGACAATCGCCCGCGCCACGGCCTCCAACAGCGCGTCGCGGGTCATGTCAGCCACGAGGTAGCCCTCCTCGGACATGCTTCGACAGCGCGGCCCTGATGGCCTCACGCACGGTGTCGAAGGGTTCGGTTGCGCCGAAGTCCGTCAGCACTACCCACCTGCCTCCAGGCGTCGGCAGAACGGACCACTTATGGAGTTCGACCAGATCGAGTGCGTCGGCGTCGGTCATGGGTTTTCCCTCTCGTTCAGGAAGCCGCTCGTGAACTTCGGCAGCATGGGGCACGCGGCATTGGCGCAGATCGTCCCAGGCGGGCAGCCACACGCCGCAGCAGGGCGCCTGTAGTGATCGATGTAGGGGATGGCCGGAAGTTGCGTGGGCATCTCAGGCCCCATCCTGCGCTCGATGTCGGCCATGCGACGCTCAAGGGCAGCCAAGCGTTCCTCGACGGTCACGCTCCCCCTCCCTTCGCCCGCTGAAGTGCCGAGCGGACACGCTTTTGCATGATCCCAAGCGCATCGCTAATGGCGTTGTTCGTTGAGTTCGGCACGAAGTCGTAGCAGGATCGCGCTATGGCGAAATCTCCGTCGATTTCCGAGATTAGCTTTTCCATTGCATCTCCCGGCTTGTTCGCGGCCGTATGAGGCTTCACCATCAGACTGGCACGCGCCTCCTTTGTGGACGTACCGCCCCAGAACGCCTCTCCAGTGCTGACCACGTAAGGGTCGCCGTATTCGCTCAGGAAACCGAGGCAGTCGCCAAAGAGGAACAGGCCCGGCGAGCATTCGGCCAGAGGAACCAAGCCGGCCACCGGCTTGTCCTTGGTCAGCAGGCCGGCGCGCTCTCCGATCAACAGCGTGTCGGCAACAGCCCTAACTTCGGGGTCCATCGGAGCGCCATTGTTCCGAAGCGCCCAGCACTCAGGCCACGCCTCCCGCAACCCCTCCAGCGCCGCCTTCAGGTCGGTGATTTCCTGTGAGGCCATTTCTCCGCGCAGACCCGCAGAAAACCGCCGTTCTTGGCCGATTTCCTCGGTCATGGGAGGGACGTGGTCACGATCCTCCAAATCAGGCCCCGCCTCCGCCAGCGTGCGGGAGCGGCCGGGGTCGTCAGAACGGGCTGCGCGCATCGCGAAACTCCTCTCCCGGCGCGATCAGCGCGTTGGCTGCCCGCAGGGCCTCGCTGTCGTAGCTGTAGCCATGGATGGCATCGATGCCCTCCGCCATGAGCGCCACGGCAGCCGCCACGGGGAAGTGCATCTTCATCACCAGCGCGGAGGCGCGCCGGATCTCCAGGATGGCATCGTCGATATCATCATCCTCCTTAGCCCACTCCGCCTGATGCAGCTTGCGGGCGGCCTTGTGGCGAAGGATGCGGTCGGCCTCGAAGTCGGCTGGTGTGTCGTAGTTTTTCGGGTTGAAGCTGTGCGCACTCACTTCCCGCCCTCCTGTTCGATGATGGAGCGCACGGCGAGGCCGAGGGGGGTGAGGTCAGCCACGTAGCCTGGGTACTCGGTCAACCCCTTGCGCTCTAAGCACTTCGCAGTGCCCCAGTTGGAGGTAAACGCCTTCGTCGGCTCATGACGGCCCCTCGTCACAGCCTCCCGCTGCGCCCTGCTCAGCCGACGCGCGATTTCAGGGGCGGTCATGGGTGGCGCTCCGCAAAGGGCTGAGACGTCCAGATGCTTCATCGCGAACCTTCCTCACGGCCTCTGCATCGCCATGCATGTCGTCACGGCTGCTGAAGAACCTGCTCGGCTTGAACCAGTCCGTGACATTCGGGATGACGTTGTAATTCCCATCCCGCCACCCTTCATGGCCGGACAGGATCAATGCACGGTGGATGCGACCCTTCACGTCTCCTACCATCTGCACTGAGCCTGTGTGCGGCAGAACTTCCTGGCGCCAGAAGTGGGTCACGGGCACCCACCAGCCGTCTTCCATCTCCATCTCACCGCTCATGGGTGGGGGTCTCCTGCGGGGGTTCGACGCGAGGGCCGATGGTGTCGAAGTGGTGGTCAGTCCAGCGATCCTCGTTGCCTGTGAGCAGCCACGCCCCAATCGCTGTGCCGTGCGACCATTGCCCCACGACCCAACCCAGGTCTTCGTCCCACAGCCAATAGAACCCCGGCTCCCTCACCCGCTCAGCCTCGGTCATTGGGGGTGGGCTCCTTCACTGGGTGCCATACCTTCAGGCCCGCTTTCTCAGCACGCGCCACCATGTCGGCTGTGCCGCGCCCGCCAGGGAATGCGATCAAGCCATCGGCCCTGCCTTCATCGAGCATCTTCTGGTTGCGGATGGGACCAGCCTTCTTGCCGTGAGCCTCCCAGTCGGCTGGATAGCTGCCGCAACGGACGCCGCGCTCATCCGCCCATTCCCAGGCGAACATGTCGGCGCCGGTCGCTCCCCCCTGGATCAGGAAGTCGATGCCCTTCCTCTCGTTCAACAGGTCGAGTGCCGCAAAGACCGCCTTACGGTCCCGATAATCGCGGCCACCACACACGATAAAGCGCATCACGCCCCCTCCTTCGGCGGCTCGGGGAGCGGCATCCAGTGGGTGGCCTCGTCCCGGCGACGCATGATCCCGTCAGCTGCAATCTTCAGAGCGGTTGTCATCGCCTGACCCCGCTGAGACACTGCCCCACGTGACCTCCCCGGATTGTCGCGCTCCACCACACGGATCAGCGCCTCTACGATCTGGGCTGCCTCTGCGAGCGCCTTGGTCCGAGACACAGCGCGAGCTTTCTTGAGACGGGCAATCTCTGCTTCGGTCAGCATCACCCCCTCCCCCGCGTACCGGGATTGGGTTCGCGCTCAGGGCCGCTGCTTTGAGCGTGGCCGGTTCCTTTCACGGCCTCGGCGTAGAGGTCGCGGAACTTCTTCAGACGCCCCTCAGCGAACTCCCGCTCCTCCCCGGTCAGGCCGGTGAGCGCAGCCTTCTGACGCTCGCCGAAAAGACGGAAGCGGGCGGCCTCCTGTTCGGCCACGGTGCGCTGCCCGAAGGCGAAGGGTGTTTCGGTCATCGCTCCCTCCATCAGAACGGGATCTGGTCGTCTTCGTAGTCACGGCGAGCGCCGCGGTTGGGCTTCTGCGGCTGCGGGTACTCACCAGGGGCGCGGGTGCGCGTCTGGCCAGAAGGGCGCCCGGACTGATCGTCGGCCCCACCCTGCCCCTTGCCGTCCAGCAGGACGAGTTCACTCCCGAACGGGCGCAGGACGATCTCGGTGGAGTACCGCTCCTGACCCTGCTGATCAGTCCACTTCCGGGTCTCCAGCTTCCCTTCCAGGTATACCTTGGAACCCTTGCGGAGGCACTTCTCAGCGATCTCTCCCAGCTTCTCATTGAAGATGGCGACGGAGTGCCACTCGGTCTTCTCCTGCCGGTTTCCTTCGCGGTCCTTGTAGGTCTCGGTGGTGGCTATGCGCAGGTTCACCACGCGCCCGCCGTTCTGGAAGCTCCTGACCTCAGGATCGCGGCCCAGGTTTCCGATGAGGGTGACCTTGTTGACGGATGCCATTAGCGGGCCTCCATCTGCGCCATTGCTGCGCCATTCTTGCGCCATTCCATCCCTTGCGGATTGGCGCAGTTTTGGCGCAGAACCGTGCTAATCCAGGCGCCGAGGCGGCCTCTAGGGGCTGGTTTGTGCGCCATTCCCCCCCCTGAAGGGGGGGAATGGCGCACAACCCCTGACCGCCCCGAGAGCCGCCGAGGATTTGCGCCATTCTTGCGCCATTCGCGCGCCATTCGAATGATCATACGGAAGGCCTCTTCGCATTGTTGACGGCCAGTCCCTTGCGATCCTTGCGCTGGTCCTGGTCGAAATAATCGACTTCCTCGATGAGGCCTGTGCGCAGCCAAGTCGCGATGACCTTGGTGGCCTGAGCGTCATTGAGGTCGAACATGTTCATCAGCACACGGCCCGCCCAACGGGTCTGGGCGCCCCTGCCAGCGCGGCTGGAGGTGTACTTGGATCCGGGCGTGGGGCCGTCCTGGATGGCGTCCAACGCGGCGTTGCAGTCCTCGTTGGAGAGCGACTTCCAGACCGAGGGAGGCTCCCACTGTTCGATGGCCTGAACGTTGTCGCCCTTGGGGTATTCGGGGGTGCCGTTGCCGAGGTTGATGCTGACCAGCCGCATCCAGCGAGCCTTATCTGCCGGCGGCGACAGGTTCGCCTTGCCGTCATCGACACGGATGTGGAGGCGGCGATCCTTCTCGGGGATGCCGAACTCAGCCGCCTCTTCGGGCGCCATGGCAGTGATGGTGAGGGCCACTCGGGAAGCGCCGATCAGGGCGGAGGCGCCGCGAGCGCTGTCGATGTCGCCGGCTGTAGCGTTCTTGCGGGTGTGGTGGACGAGGATGATGCCGCATCCGGTCGCATCGGCGATCTCCGCCCACGTCCTGGCCGCAGCGTTGATGTGGGGGTTGCTGTTCTCTTCCAGCTCGTGGCTGTTGACGAACGGGTCCACCACCACCAGGCCAATGTTCTCGGCGCGGATCTTGGCCATCATGGCGTCTTTGTCAGGATAGACGATGGTCATCCCGTCGATGTCGAGGGAGGCCATGACGAGACGGCGCTCGCGCCCGTTCAGCACGAACAGGCGGCCGCCAATGTCTTCATTGTCGAGGTTGTGGTGGATCATGCAGGCCGCCAAGCGGCGGTCGAATTCGTCTTCAGGGTCTTCCAGGTTGCACACCAGGACGTTGGCCTGGGTGTGCACGTGATCCCCGATGATGCCCTTGCCCTGGGCTACCGATGCGGCGACGGCCATGCTCCAGGACGTCTTGCCGACGCCGCCCGGAGCGACGACGACCGTGACGTAGCCGCGGACCACGACCGTGCCATAGAGCCAGCGGCGCGGCGGGATGGAGCGAGGGTCGCGCAGCGACGCTGGGCGGATGTTGAGCGGCTTGTCGCTGCTCTGGATGACATGGAGGCCCATGGTGCGCTGGCGAGCGCTGTCGAAGAGGGCGAAGGCGTCAGACACGACGCCTCGCAGTGCGGCGTTGCCGCTTGAGAGCCCATGTCAGTTCCTCGGCCACAAGGGAGCGCAACTCATGCCACAGCAGAGGCTGTCCCATCTGGTCGTTGACGTCGGATGCTTCGCTCAAGATCGTTTGCGCCTCACACCACGCCTGGATAGAGGGCTGGATCGCCTTCCTGATCTTCCAGGGCGCTTGGTTGCGCCGCATTTCCCACCACAGCACTTCCTGGCTGATGAGGTTGTGCAGGCGGATGCTCAGGTCCATTCGGCGCTGCCGGTAGCCGTCCATGATGGCGGCCTCCATCAGCGTGTTGACCGCGTCCTCACGCTCCAGAATTCCCTGAGCCACCATGCGCGAAAAGGTGCTGGCAGCAGCGGCCAACACCCGGTTCGATATCCTGGCAGTGGGGTGGAGGTGAGATTGGTTCACGGGCTTCGCGCCTTGATCGGGGCAAACATCGTGACCCTGCGATAACCCAGCGCTTCAGCAAGCGCCGGACTGATCTCCGCGTGAGAATTAACCACTCGGTTTATGAATGCAGGAGAGACGCCGGCCTCATGCGCCAGCTTTACCTGCTCACCGTGCTTGGCGATCCGGTCGAGAAGCTTGGCGTACATCTGAGCCTTGGTGATGACGTCGCTCATATCGCCCTCACCCGGATCACGGTCCCGGGGAACACGGCGTAATGCTTGGTCGCAACCTGGGCAACGATCTGCGCGTCATCTCCCCAAACGATGCCGTTGAGGGCGTCTGCGACCAGCTTAATGATGTTGTCGAGGTCCGGCTTACCGGTTGGCCGCAGCGTGCCGTTGGCGGCTTCCGTCTGCTTGCGCTTGGGCCAGGTCTTGGGGATCGACACGCCGACGTCGATGGACATGTACAGCGGGCCCGAGAGGCAGGGCTGCCCCACGGCCTGAATGGCACACTGCTTGACGTGCGCTTCCAGGTTGACGGTCTGATCGGGCGTATAAGTGCGGCCGTTCTTCCGGCTGAACCGGGGGCGCTGCTTGCCGCGCATGATGCCAGGAACCGGAATGACCAGTTCCTCGGCTGCCATGCTGGCGCCGATCATGCTCAGTTCCGCCGTGACGGTCTGTGTCTGATCGACGAGCATTACTGGGCACCGGCCTTACGCTTAAGGGCAGCGGCGCGCGTCTTGCACCACTCCGCACCGTCCCAGCAAAGATCCCCCATCCATCCCAGGACGTGAGCTCCAAGCATCCATATTCTCTGCATTGCTGTTGTCCGTGATGGTTTCCAAGGCCGCCAGTTCGGCACGGAGGCGAGCGGCGCGGGCGCGACGCGATGCCATCACGGCGTTCTGGGCGGCGATCCATTCCTCGGCAGTGACCGTGCGGGCAGTGCCATAGAAAAATCCGTAGGCGCGGCGGTACGTGAAGCCGATCAGCCGAGCCAGTCGCTCAATGGTGCGCTGAGAGGTCGAAGCCTTCTCGGCCTCCGCCAACTCACGCATCACGCGCTGCATGCTTTCGACGTTACCGCTCATTTTATCCTCGCAAGACTTTTGCGCGCTCGCGCAAGACTTTTGCGACATCTCGCAAACCCCCATCGCTATGGTTCAGCTCATGAGGAATGCTGCTAACTACCTGATCATCATCGACGACATTACGGAGAGCGGGGGACTGGCATCCCCCGCTTTCGTCGTCAGAGGGCATGAATTGGGTGGCTACGGCGCGGACGCCGCAGACGAATTGATGGCGCAGGTGCTCGTTGAAGAGCTTTCCCGGCGCATGGGTATCGAGGTCTTCCCGCTCCCGGCCGTCACTGTCGGGGAGAACACCAGCGACGGCCTCCGGCGTGAGCCGGGCCCGGTGGAGGCAGCCGAGCGGGATGTGTTGGGCCCGCATCAGGTGCGGGCCTCCAACTCTATGGACGGGAGCGAATGACAAAGCTCCCGGACAGGGATGCCAAAGCGCTCCTCGATAAGGATAGCCTTCCCAGGCGGGACGCTTCCGCGCCGACGCCAGTTGCCAATAGCGCTCTTACTGATGCCAAGAGCCTTCGCAAGCTTGGTCGCATTGCCCGCTTCGCGAATAGCTCGGTCGATCGCGTCCATGGGGGTATTTGTGCACCCACCGTGCACATTTTGGCAAGAGGTTTTGTGCACCGACTTAAGAACACCGTTGGTGCACCATCCGGCGCTATGCAGGTCCTTATTCTGTCAGACAGCGATTACCGGATCGCGGTGGGCCACCGGCTCCGCCGCCTCATCAAAGCGTGCCGCCTAAAGCAGGTGGACGCGGCCGAGGCCATGGGCGTGACCAGGAACCACTTGGGAAACTGGCTACGCGGAGACGCCTACCCAAACCCCTATGCCATATATAAGTTCTGCCGGTCCCATGGGGTTAACACCGACTACATTTATCTGGGGGACTACTCCGGTCTTCCGAAGTGGATTGGGGACGCGGTGGAGAAAGCCGAACTGGCACAAGCGGGTCTTTCGGAGCTGGATCACCAGCAGGACGAAAACTAAGAACGCGAACAGGCATAGCCACCTCCTTTCCCAACGATAAAAACTAGAACAAACTTAGAACGCAAGGACCAAATTCCTTGCGAACGGCGCTATTTTTCTTTCTCATAGGAATTGCAGCGGGTTAGCGCGCGAATGTAAGACAGATTATAGGCTGCACGTCCTATAATGCGGCGCATCGTGGCGTCGCGCGGCAGGAACGCATGCCCTCCACAGAATGTGCACCCCCGGTGCACTTTTCTCTGGACAGTGCACCTGTGGTGCACAAATATAGCCCCACGCCCAGAGCGGCGATGGAGGCACCCATGAACGCCTACAACGGAATTCCCCCTCTCGATGACGCCGACACCTATGTGTCGTACGGCGACGGGATGGACGCTGACCTCAAGGTCATTGTCGATAAGAACGACACCCTCCTGGATGTCGTGACGACTGAGCTGAACCTGCTCAGCGACAAGCTCCAGGAGCTGGACGAGATCCAGCATAACGGCCGCACCGAGCCGCAGGACATTCAGAGCGCCGCTGGTATGAACCGGCGCCTCGAATTCCTGGCCCGCATCCTTCAGAACCCCAGCGCTCCGCAGGTGGCGTCATGAACGACGCCCTCTCCCCTGCCCGCGGCATTGGGCTTGGTGTGCTGCTCAGCGCGACGTTCTGGGCGTGGGTCGCGGTTGCGGTGCGGGGTCTCCTGTGATGCCCGACCGTCTTCCCCATCACATCGCATGGCCGCCGGTTGGCTGCATCGCGGCGTGCCTGTGGATCGTCATTCACCAGACGTTCGAGCTTGCGCCGTACGTCATCGCGGAGGTGTGCAAGTGAGCACCAAATTCATGATCGCCCGCATTGGGTACCGTGACTACGCGGTGAGCTTCGAGGATGCGACCGCACTTCTCGCCATCGCAAGCCGCTCGCTGGAGGTCAAGCAAGACAACTATCGCGGCCCGTACATTCCGGTCGAGGCGAAGGACGACGAGGGCGAGAATAGCTTCGTTGAACAGCTTCGTTTGGGCGCGGTGAAGCAGCGCCAAGCGGAAACAGATGAGCCATTTGTAGATCCCGCAGCGCCGTCGAAGCCGGAGCCGCTGGCCATCGGTCACACACCGAAGCTGTCGCCTCCTGAGCCGGAGATGCCGTTCTAATGCGCACCCTGACAGCCATTGAGGCGGATCGCCGCATTCACCGGGCGTCTCAGGTTCCGGTGATCGTGGTGACCAAAGACGAAGCACGGGCTGCTTATCCCAAGGTTGGAGCGCCCGTCCCGAAGAACCTGAAGACCGGCCTGATGGCGCGTGTCCTGAAGCTGTGGAGGGCGTGATGAGCGACGCGACGCATACGCCGGGTGAATGGCGAATGTCGGAGATCGAAGGCGGCTTCCTGATCACCATGGGCACCGCACTGAAGCGGCCACACAACTGTGAGACGCATCATCTAATCGAGATGGATTTCTCTCTCTACCCCGAGGACGGCGAGCAGTACGACGAGGCGAAGGCAAACGCCCGCCTGATGGCTTCGGCACCATACGGTCTTGAGATTGCCAAGGAGTTGCTGGATCTCGCCCGCTCCGGCGGATCATTCGTATATCCGCCTGGGATGCTTCAGAAACTGGAGCGGTATGTTGCCAAAGCCACCGGGAGGACCGCGTGATGCGGCCCATCGAGCACCGCGCGCGGGAGATCATGGGGGCATGCCAGCCGGATGCCATGGCCGACATGCTGGCCAAGGCCGAAGCCTCCATGCAGGCGGTCGCAGCCCTGTTCCGTGAGCAGCCGGCCGATGGCGACGACGCCCCGCACCTCCGCGAGGTAATCGCGCTGCGCTCCACCCTCGCCCTCATCCAGAACGCCACGAAGGGGGAACAGTGATGCACGTCTATCCGATCCTCCAGCGCGCTTGGCAGACGATCCGCGACGCCTTTGCGCTGAGCAACGACGAGCGCGTGTCGGACAAGTGCCACGCCGCCATGCGCGAAATCGAGACCGCGATGATGATCATCGAGAGGGGGAAGTGATGGGCTGGGAGTTCATTGAACGCAAGTCCGGGTCCGTCACCTCCCTGACTGAAGAGCATGTAACGATGTCGTTCAGGCAGCGCGGCGACAAGATGCGCGTGGCCATCAACATCACGAGGTGCCTTTCACAGCGCCTTGGCTGGGATGGTCTGCGGCACTTCCGGTTTGCGCTGGGGAACGGCGAGCACGCTGGCCACGCGTTGATCCGGCCATGCAAGGCGGGCGAGCAGTTCACCGCCCGGATGGAGGGAACAGGCGGGACCTCTACCATCTTCGTGGTGCCGCTGACGAAGGTAGATACGCAGCCGGCAAAGCCTGTGTCGTTCCTCGTGGAGGGGGACCATCTCGCCGTGGAGATGCCGTCCTGGGCGATCAAGGCAATGTCGGCTCCATCTCTTCCTCCGCCGCCTCCCCCAAAGGTTCAAGTTCCCTTCGTGTCTATCTTTGCCCGCGTGCCTGACCCGAATGTTGGGCGGAGGGTGGGATAATGCCTGACCACTCGATCCCGATCCGTGACGCCCTGCGCGCCGTCGCGGAGGACCTTCGAGCTAACGAGATGCTTCCGGTCGCAGTCCAGTTCGGCGCCGACGACGTAGCGCGGTCTCCCGATCTCATGGGCGCACTGCATGCCATGACGAAGACGGTCCTGGCTCTGCGCGACGCCAAGCAGGCCTCACACGCCGCCCTGGAGCGCGCCGAGGCGGCGCTGACCGACGCCCTGGTGGAGAGCGGAGCGTACCAGCTCCGCACCGAGCATCACGTCGTGACGGCCGTGGAGAACCGCCCTCGCCCGATCGTCACCGACCAGACGGCCATCCCTCCGAGCCTGATGCGCCAGCGCGATCCTGAGCCGGACATGGCCGCCATCAAGAACCTGATCAGCGCCGGGCAATCTGTCCCTGGCGTGACCCTCAACAACCCGCAGCCCCACCTGCGGATCGCCGCGAAGAAGGCTTGATCCGATGAACGCGATCATCAAGGCGCCAAACGCCTCTTCCCAGCTCTCTACGGTCACCGCCGACGCGTGGACCACGCTCAAGAACAGCCTCTACCCCGGCGCCTCCGACGAGAGCGTAGGGATGGTTGTCTCCTACTGCGCCGCCCGTGGCCTCGATCCCATGCTGAAGCCGGTTCACATCGTCCCGATGTGGAACGACAAGCTGAAGATGATGATCGATGTCGTTCTCCCCGGCATCAACCTATACCGGACGCAGGCATCGCGCAGCGGCACCTATGCCGGCAAGAGCGAGCCCGAGTACGGACCAGACGTGACCGAGAACCTTGATGGCGTCCGCGTGACCTACCCCAAGTGGTGCAAGGTCACGGTGAAGCGGGTGGCCGGCGGTCAGATCTGCGAGTTCACCGCCATGGAGTTTTGGAAGGAGAACTACGCGACCAAGAAGCGCGAGAGTGCCGCGCCGAATGCTATGTGGGCGAAGCGCCCATACGGGCAACTCGCCAAGGTCTCTGAAGCTCAGGCCCTAAGAATGGCCTTCCCCGAACTGGCCGGGGATGTGACTTCGGACGAGATGGAGGGGAAGAACCTAGCCCCTGACGTGCCCCCCGCCCGCGGCCCACAGATCGACATCACGCCCACGCCCGAGCCCTGGCCCATGCTGGACCCGTCCGGGACAGAGCGCCCGGCCAAGGACAGCCGCCAGTGGGTGCAGTGGTGCCGGGCCGCCATCTCCAAGCTGGAGAACCCCGAGGCCGTCGTGACCTGGCGCAACGCCATGGAGCAGCACCTCGACGCGCTCCAGTCGCGCGATGCCGAGGCCGTGGAGGCTGTGCGCAACGCCGCCGAGGAACGCATGGAGGACCTTGCCGCTGCTTATGAGGGGAGCGGGGAATGACCATCCGCCACTTCTGCCTGTCCTGCGGGAACAGCCGCACGATCACCCTGGAGCGCGCGGTCCATGACTTCGGGCCGCGTCCGGTAGGCGCTTCCGAAGCTTCGTCGGACATGTGCCATCGGTGCCACCCGCGCCAGGGCATTTACCCGTGCGGCTGGGTGAAGCCCGACGCGAAGGGGAGTGCTGGGGAATGAGCGGCGGAAGCCCCGACTACGAGACCCACGCCCGTGAGATGTATGGGCTGCCAGACGACTGGATGGTCTGCATCTGGGAAGCCTTAGGCAAGCCGGGGAAACCTCAAGCCATCGCCCTGACCGGCGCTGTGGTCACCGAGGTGTTCAAGTCGGGCCCTCGCAAAGGAGAGAAAAACTGGAAGAAGCGAGACCGGAGCACTCAGATGACGGTCTCCATTCCGAAGGCGGCTCATCAGAAGTGGCTGCTGGAGTGGGAGCAGAAGACTGGTCTCTGCCACGAGTGCAACGGGAAGGGTGAAGTATTCAAAAGCTGGGATCGTGAGACGGGGACGCAGATGAAGCCCTGCCGCCGTTGCGACGGCACCGGTAAGGCGCCCACCACCACCCCCGGAGAGCCCGCATGACCCTCAGCGAGATCATCGAGCGGGTGGAGGTGCTGGCTTGCAACGAAGTCATTCACTTCGACGGCGAGGCTGCATTCGAGGCGTACGATAAGGCGAGGCGCTGGTGCCGAGAACGCGGCGTATCATTGGGGTCAATGCAGCGCGGGGCCCCGACTGGACTACTCCTGGGTGATTTCAGCATCGCCAAGTGGCGCAACCTAAGCGTTGCGGAGCGGGCCGCGCTGGACGGCACCATTGAAGGTGACTTCCGCCACGGGCCGGTTCGCATCGTGATCCTCTCCCAGGCCCTCCGCGCCCGCCTTGCCATGGAGAAGAGCGCATGAGCACGCCACTGACGCTGGAGCGGATCGCGGAGATTGAGGCTCTGTTCGTGCAGCAGCGTGACGCGGACGAGGCGCTGCATGCCGCGAGCAACGCCATTGTGGCCCGTCCTCACTGGAGCCCGGCCTATGAAGGGCTGGTGGAGAAGGCTGACGCTGCTGCGAACGCGATCAACGACGCCATCGACCCGGCCGATATTCTGACCCTGATCGCCCTCGCCCGGCAGGCGCTGGAGGGGCA
>JH599974.1:33676-47979 GCA_000245075.1 Acetobacteraceae bacterium AT-5844 | reverse complement strand
AAGTCATGTTTTGGTATCAGGACGGCTGGCTTCCGCACGCGTCCGATGGGCGCGATCTGGAGTGTGATCTAACCAACCCCACCCACTGGCGGCCCCTTCCTCCCCCACCCACCCCTTCGGAGAGCGCGTGATGCTTCATCAAAGCCTACTCTCGCCTGAAGACAACAAGTTCCACCAGGGGAATGGCGATGACGGGAAACACTACTGGCTCACTCCGCCCGCTCTTTACGCGGAACTGAACGCCCGCTTCTCGTTCAGCTTCGACCCTTGCCCGTATCCGAAGCCTGTCAACTTCGACGGGCTGACCTGCGAGTGGGGAGCGTCGAACTACGTAAACCCTCCGTTCGGCAGCATCATTCATCAGGGGAAGAAGAAGGGTCCGACTGCCTGGGCTCGGAAAGCCATCGAGGAATACCAGAAGGGCAAGCGCGTGGTGCTGGTTTATCCGATCGACAAGTGGGTTCTGATGCTGCTCGGAGCGGGCGCCAAGGTGGAAAACCTGGGTGATGTGCGATGGCACGCAACAGAGGACGGGTCCCAGGGCAAGGGCACAGGACGCCACATAGCGATGTTCGTTCTGGATCCTGCCAGCAGTGCGCAGTTGGAGAGCGCGTGATGTCGGAGATTGAACGGTTCGCCGCAGCCTTAATGAAGGGAATGGAGGCACACGAGATTGGTCTCCGTTTGTCCGACTGCCCATTCGAATGCCTGACCGAGGAATGGGACGCATGGATACTCGGCCACGGCTTCTCTGAGGAATGCGATCATGACCGCTGAAACCCCCACCCCGGACGCGCGCGGATGGCCGGATGCGGAGCGCCCTGGATATCCGCTGAACCCGGTTGTCAGTGGCGCGCATGAAATTCAAAGCCCCGGCAATCCCGAACCTTTCCAGGCTTTCTGGTTGGCACCACAGGAAATCTGGATACTGCGTGGCGGCGGCAATATGCGCCCGGAAGGCATGGCGACTGCCCGCTACCTCGGTCCCTGCCTGACGCCCGCCCAGGTGGATGCGGCGGTGCGGGCCGAGCGAGAGGCGTGTGCTGTCCAATGCAACGACATGGGCGCCGAAGAACAGCACAACTTTGGCCTCGG
The DNA here is from genome assembly GCA_000245075.1 of Acetobacteraceae bacterium AT-5844. GTDB lineage: Bacteria > Pseudomonadota > Alphaproteobacteria > Acetobacterales > Acetobacteraceae > Pseudoroseomonas. The sequence continues at coordinate 46,884 of JH599974.1, read as the reverse complement.
TCGGGCAGCACAAAACTACTACAGGGCCCGAGACGCCATCCGCGCACGCGGCACCACCGACGCGGGAGATACCAAATGAGCTTGAGCAGGTACGCTATCGGTCTTGGTCAAATGCCTGCCGATGAGGAAGGACGCTGTTCTTCTGCTGTCATCCTTTATGATCCAAATACCGCGAAGGAATTGATCCGGCTCTCGTATGATACTGTAGGCGATATCCTGACAGGCATTAGTGACAACCCTGCGCTGGCCCAGCAGATCGCAGAGGCGGAGAAGCGGGGCGCGGAGAGGGTGTTCGAAGCGGTCAAACACGAGATCGGCGAGGAGTTCGGTCTGACCGGCATGCAGCCGATGATTGGCATGACCGCCTACGCGCGCGCCTTAGAGGCGATCCACCGCGCCCTACCCAGCCAGGAGCCGCAGGGATGAGCGAGGAACTGAAGCCGTGCCCCCTGTGCGGCGGGACACCCGATGCCGGATTGCAGAAGACGCCCGAAGGCAACTACCGCAACATCATCTATTGCACAGACTGCGGCCTGTCGGTTGACGCCGTATTCAGCAAAGACGAGCCAAAGGGCGGCGGAAAGTGGAACCGCCGAGCCACACCGAGCCCCGACAGCGCGGCGGGGGAGGTGGAGAGCGAGACGCATGTGCTTGTGGATGACGGCCTGGGCGCGGCGCCGCTCGATATGGGATCACCAGCAGAGGCGGCTCGCATTCTGGCCCGCCTGACAGCCGAGTGGCGCGAGCTTCGCCAGCCGTCCATGGGGACGGCCGCCGAGCAAAAGAAACGGGACATCAGAGAGCACAATGTGCGCTTTGAAGTCGCCAACGCGGCCCTGAATTGGTTGTGGCACCGGGAACACGCCGCCGACGCCGGACGGGAGGATGAGGGGTGATGGCTGGATCAGTGATCCACCGCTTGAGAAGTGCCGTTGATGACGAGGGCCGCATTCGTCACGTCGAGTGCGCCTCGACCTGGGAGGTGGCTGATGAACTGGCCGGCCAACGAGTGGACCGGAGGCGCTGCTACGCCATCATTGATGGCGAGCTGTGCGGGTTGGTTCGCTGGTCAGACGCGTGCACCGGCTGCACCGAAGTGCCCGAGATGACGATTGGCCCTGATCGCGGCGGCGGGTGCAGCGAGTGCGGATATCAAGGCCGCGTGCGTCGCGCGCAATGGGTCCCGTTCTCCTTTTCTGACGAAGATGCCTGAGATGCCTGAGGCCCTCCGCAAGCAGGCGACCACCATGCTCAAAGCCGGCCGCCTCCATCCCGACGCCTGGGCCAAGATCGACGACATGATCCTGGCCGGGGAGATCGACGAGGCCAAGGAATGGCTGGAGCTTCAAGTCAGCACCACACCGATTTATCCAACGATCCCTGGACCAAGAGGTTCGGAAGAATGAGCCACATCCCCGAAGCCCGCCTCATCATCGCCCGCCTCCTCCCCGACGTGGAGGCCGCCCTCCCCGACGCCGCGGCGGACCTCCGCCACGCGCTGGAGCTGATGCATCGGCGGCCTTATGCGAAACCGCGCGCTCCAGACCGGAGCGCCCCCGTCTGCGCGACCAAGGCCAAGCTGATCCGAGCCTATGTCGCCCGGCACCCGCGCGCCAGCATCCAAGAGGTGGCGGTTATCTTCCACACGAACTCCGGCCGCGTGTCCGAGGCCATACAGGGAGACCGATGAATGGGGGGCCTTACCTTCCCGGCCAGGGTAAAGGACGTGCTTGGCCACCTTCCTTGCGGAAAAAGCTGGCTATTGGCTCACCTTAGAGCCTGGCCGCTTTATCATGGGAGACCCACCCATCGCTTCGCTGGACGGGCCATCATCTTCACCGAAGCCGACTTCGCTAACCTATTGGAAAGTCTTCCATGCCGCTCCGGATCACCCGCAGAAAGGGCTCCTCATTCTTCTGGTTGGTCGGCACCATCGAAGGGCGCCGTATCAGGGAAAGCACCGGCACAGACAACCCCGAGCACGCCGAAATCAAGCGGGCGGCGCGGGAAGCGGAACTATTTAAAGCCGCAATCGCCGGCATCCGTCCTTCCATTTCATTCGCAAAAGCAGCGGCGAGTTACCTAAGCGCGGAGAAGCCAGGCCCCACCCACATACGCAGCGTGAACCGGCTGGTCTCTGTTCTAGGATCAGTTCTGGTTCGAGACATCGGGCAGATCCATTGCGACCAGGCGCGCAGAGCACTGCTCAAGAAGGACGCCAAGGCAACTACGATCGCCAGGCATGTGGTCGCCCCCCTGACTTCGATCCTCAGGCATGCCAGCCGCCGGAAATACTGCGAATGGCCAAGGCTCGAATGGCCGAAGCAGGAGCGTACGGAGTTTTCATTCTTCCTCCCCCATCAAGCGGAGGCCCTGATTTCGGCGGCCTCCCCTCATCTACAGCCGATCATCATATTCCTTCTCTGCACAGGGGTGCGCATTGGTGAGGCCATCGATCTCGAATGGAGGAACGTCGATTTAGCGGGGCGCAAGGTCATTCTCTGGGAGGGAACCACGAAGAGCAGGCGGCGCCGGGTCGTTCACCTAAACCCACGCGCGGTAGCGTCCCTCACGGCTCTTCCAGGACGAGAGGGTCGAGTTTTCCGCAGAGATGACGGTGAGCCGTACATGCAGACGGCCAGCATAAGGTCACCAATCAGGACGGCTTGGAACAGCGCCGCGTATCGCGCCGGCTTACCCGGTAAGATGCAGGACAGGGAGCGCAACAACGGCGTAGGCGCTCGATTTCAGCCCGAACACACACCCCATGACTGCCGGCATACCTATGCCTCATGGCACTACGCTCTGCACAAGGACCTTCTTCTCCTTGTGAGGGATATCGGATGGAAGTCCGTCGTCATGGCTGAGCGATACGCCCATGTCATGCCGGAAGGCCACCGCGAAGCGATCTGCTCATTCTGGGGCATCAGCGACCCGATTTTGACACAGCGCAAAGAGGACGCGGCCTGAAACCGAGCTAAAAGGCCGACTTCCAGATCAAGCCCACGCCATATCGAAGGCATTCAGGCGAATTTCGCGCCGCGCCCTCACAGGTAACGGCCCCGCTCCATGATTTCCAACGTGTATTCCTTGTATGTCATGCCGAGTTCCTCAGCCCGCGCCAGCCTTCGCAGGGCGATCTCGCGCGGCGGTGTCTTCCAGGCCTTTTTGTGAGCCTTCCGCCAGGTGTAATGATGCCAGGTGATCGCGTGTTCCTGCGGATCCTCCAGGGGCGGTCCGCCATTGTGGCCAACGAAGGGGGGCCGATCCATCATGGCGGAACTCCTGCGGGAGGCTGTTTGAACAGGTCGATATCCACTATCATGGATTCATGACCACTATACAAGACGATTCCGGCGCCCACCTGACCTCCCTGCTCGCCACGCGGCTGCGGATGGAGCGGGAAACGCGCGGCTGGTCCATCGCCGATCTGGCCGCCCAGTCTGGCGTCTCCCGTGCGATGATCAGCAAGGTGGAGCGCGCCGAGGCCAGCCCGACCGCCGCGCTGCTCGGGCGTCTGTCGGCGGCCTTCGGAATGACGCTGTCCACATTGCTCGCCCGCGCCGAGGGAGACGCCAGCCCCGCCGGCCGCGTCGCCCGAGCAGCGGAGCAACCCCTCTGGCGCGACCCCGCCACAGGCTATCTCCGCCGCACCGTGACGCCACCCGCCTCCACCATGGAGCTGATCCGCGTGGAACTGCCGGCCGGGGCGAAAGTGTCCTATCCCGCCGCGACCTATATCGATTGGGAACATGTCATCTGGTCGCTGGAGGGCACGCTGCGCTTCCATGAAGGCAACACGTATCATGACCTCGCCGCGGGGGATTGCCTGACCCTCGGCACGCCGCAGGATTGCGCCTTCGAGAATGCCACCAGCACGCTGTGCACCTATCTGGTCGTGCTGACGCGCCGGCACGGGGCAAAGTAGCGGCGCGCGGATATCCATCCTACGCTGTCGCCGGCACAGGAGTTTCAACCGCATGGCACAGCCTACCGCCCTCCCCCAGCAACAGATTCCGGACGGAGGGGAGTTCCTGCTGCTGCCGCCAACCTTGCAGCCTTATGCCTACAGTAACGTGGACCGGATGTTCGCCACGCGCGCCATCACGCGCGGCCCTCGCCCACGCACGCTGCCCCGGGGCAGCGAGATCTCGCCGCGCTATGCGGAGGGTGGCGTGGAACGCGGAGTGGACGAGTACTTCCACCGCGCCTGCGTCGCGGGCCTGCTCGTCCTCAAGCGCGGCAAGATCGTTCTGGAGCGCTACAGCCTCGGCCTGCGGGAAGACACGCGCTGGTCATCCATGTCGATGGTGAAATCCCTCACCTCTACCCTCGTCGGTGCCGCGCTGCGGGACGGTGCCATTGGCAGCCTGGACGACAAGGTCTCCACCTATGTTCCCGCCGTGCGAGGCTCCGCCTACGACCAGGTCTCCATCCGGCATCTCATCACCATGTCGTCGGGCGTGGCCTGGAGCGAGGACTATGTTGACCGCGACTCCCACGTGAACCAGTACAGCCGCTCACTGGGCGCCAAGGTTCCAGGTGGCGTGCTGGCGTTGCTGCGGACCCTCGGCGCCGAACACGCGCCCGGCAGTCAGTTCCGCTACAATACAGGTGATACCTATCTGCTGGGCTGCCTGTTGACCGCAGCCACCGGCGAGACCCTGGCGAGCTATATGAGCCGCAAGATCTGGGCACCCTTCGGCATGGAATTCGATGCGTACTACACGCTGGAATCGGATGATGGGCAGGAAATCGGGGGCAGCCGCGCTGGCATGGCGTTGCGGGATTTCGGCCGCTTCGGGCAGTTCATTCTTGAGGGCGGCCGCATGGGCGACACGGCCGTCCTGCCCGATGACTGGGTCTCCAACGCCGCCACGCCAGCCTTCACGCTCGACGCCAGCCAGAACTCGTGGGGAGCCACCGGCTATGGCTACAGCTGGTGGCTGGATGACAGCGGCGCGATGGTCGCTGTCGGCTTCGCCGGACAAAGTCTCTATATCGACCGTACAGAAGAACTCGTGGTCGTTACCCTCTCATGCCAGCCGCAGCCGCCTTATGCAGCGGCCTACGGCATCGACATGCGGACCGAGCGCCGGGCCTTCCTGCGTGGTGTTACGGAAACCCTGCGCGGAGCTTAGGCCGTATCCAGCCCCCGGCTGCGCAGCAACGCCGCTGTGCTGGGCGCACGACCCCGGAAGTCGATATAGAGCTGCATCGGGTCCCGCGTGTCTCCCGCGCTCAGCAAGCGCTTCAGCCGCGCGGCAGTGGCGGGGTCGAACGGATCGCCGGCCTCCTTGAAAGCCTCGAAGCCGTCGGCATCCAGCACTTCTGACCACAAGTAGGAGTAGTACCCCGCGGCATACCCTCCTCCCGCGAACAGATGCTGGAAATGCGTGGGCCGATGCCGGATGCCGATCTCGCGCGGCATGCCGATCTCGGCCAGGAACGCCACTTCAAAGGCCTCGATATCCAGGCTTTCCGGCGCGGGGTGCCGGTGCAGAGCCAGGTCAATCAAAGCCGAAGCGGTATACTCCACCGTCGCGAAGCCCTGATTGAAATCCCGCGCGGCCAGCAACCGCTGCACCAGCGCCTCAGGCACCGGCTCGCCGTTCTGATGATGCAGGGCGTACCGGTGCAACGTCTCCGGCAGAGCAATCCAATGTTCGTAGATCTGGGAAGGAAGCTCCACGAAATCACGGCGCACGGAGGTGCCGGATTGCGAGGGGTAACGAACCTTGCTCAACAGGCCGTGCAATGCGTGCCCGAACTCGTGAAACAACGTCTCCGCATCATCGAAGCTCAGCAAAGTGGGTGCCGACTTCGCGAAATTGTTGTTGTTGACGACGATGGCGGAAATCGCCTCGTCCATCTCCTCCTGGTCGCGATAGCTGCTCATCCAGGCGCCGGAGCGCTTATCCGCTCGTGCATAAGGGTCGGCGAGGAAAATGCCGACATGCCCATTCTTGTCTCGCACCTCATAGGTCCGCACATCAGGATGATAGGCCGCAGTGTCAGGCAAGGGCACGAAACTCAGGCCGAACAGGCGGCTTGCCGTATCGAAAGCAGCCTGCTGGATGTTCGCAAACAAAAAGTACGGCTTCAACGCCGCTTCATCGAGCGCGTAATCCGCGCGGCGCACCTTCTCCGCATAATAACGCCAGTCCCACGGTTCCAGAGGCCCCTCCAGCCCCTCCGCCCGCGCCAAGGCGAGCAACCGGTCACGCTCGGCCGCTGCCTTGCGCTTCGCAGGCTCCCACACCTCGGCCAGCAGCGCTTCCGCGGCTGCCGGCGTGGCCGCCATGCTATCGGCCAAGCGGAAGGTGGCGAAATCCGGGTAACCCAGCAGCTTCGCTCGTTCCGCCCGCAGCGCCAGGATTTCAGGAATGAGCACCCGGTTGTCATGCGGCCCCGCATGCGTGCCGCGCGCGACCCAGGCCTTGTACGCTACTTCCCGCAGGTCGCGCCGCGCGGAGAAGGTGAGGAAGGGCTCGATCAACGAGCGCGAGAGGGTCACGGCAAAGCCCTGTAATCCTCGCTCCTCCGCCGCCTGCGCCGCGCCGTCCCGGACGAAATCGGGCAGGCCATCCAGGTCGGCTGCCGTCAGCGGCAAATGCCAGACCTTCTCATCATGCAGCACATTCTGGCCAAAAGCCGTGTGCAGGCTCGCCAGCCGTTCGGAAATAGCGGTCATGCGCGCCTTCTGCTCCGGAGAAAGTGCGGCACCGCTACGGATAAAGCCGAGATGTGTTCGCTCCAGCAGGCGCAGCTGGTCTTCCTCCAGATTCAGCTCGGCGCGCCGCGCGTGCAGCGCGTCCACCCGCCGGAACACCGCCTCGTCGAGCGCCACGCGCATGCCGTGCTGCGCCAGCGCCGGCGACAGCTCGCGGTCCAGCGCTTCCAGCTCCGCGCCACCCTGGCTGACGACGAGATTGGCAAACAGATTGCCGACGCGTGTCAGCGTCCTCCCGCTGCGCTGCAGGGCCTCGATCGTGTTGCCGAAGCTGGGCGGTCCCGGATCGGCACCAATGACGGCAATCTCGGCCAGATGCTCGGCCATGGCATGCGCGAAGGCCGGGATGAAGTGCTCAGGCCGGATCTCTGTGAAGGGCGGCACGCCAAAGGGCGTGGACCAGGGGGAGAGGAGAGGATTACGGTCCGTCATGGAGGGATCGGCGCAGATGTCGGGCGCTGGGTCAAGCGTCCGCCCGCGCCTTATCCTGGGCCGCGCAGCTCCTGCTCCAGCGCGCGTGCCAGCAACGGGCCGGCCGCCCCCGCCATGCCTCTCGCCGCCGGCATCGGTTCATTGCTGAGGGCAGGCATCGACAGGCCACGCAGAGAGCCCTCCGCCCGGAACAGCGCGTCCAAATGAGCCCAGAGCGCGGCATTCCCCAGCAGGGGGCTGCCCAACACCACGCGGGCGGGAAAGAGAATGCGGCAAAGATTGGCCAAGGCACGCGCCAGGTGGTGCGCCGCGTCCCGCACCTCTGCCACGGAGAGCAGATCAAACTCCCGCAATTGCGCGAGCAGCATATCCTCGTCTTCCGCAAGCTCTGGCCAGCGCCGGCGCAGCGCGGGCAGCAGGGCCCAGAGGGCTGCCACTGTCTCCAGGCAGCCATGCTGGCCACAATCACACGGCCTGGCTTCCATTCCCTCGATGCGCCAGTGCCCGATCTCACCGAACGGCCCGCTTCGCCCGCCCCAGGGTTGCCCATCACGGCCATAGGCCATGCCGATACCCCACCCCCAGTGCAGCAGAAGCACATCGTCCTCATAACCGGCAGGGTCCGCCAGGGCCCGGCTGCGGAACTCCGCGTCCAACTGGCGTACGACATCCACCGGACCGGCCACGTTTGCCAGGGCCTTGCCAATGTCCAGGGCCTGGAGGCGAGGCCAGCGGGAAGAGATCAACCACCGCTGCCCTGCACCATCCACGACGCCGGATACAGAAACCACGGTGCCCCCATGGGCCATTCCCCGTGGCGCGGCGGCCGCCAGCCGTGTTGCCAGCCCCGCCAGTGCGGCACCGATGTCCTTGTTGTCCGCCTCGGGCGGAACCGGCAGCACCTGCCGTTCCAGCACCTGTCCGCCAAGGTCGAGCAGCACGCCGATGAATGCCCTGCTCGCCACATGGATCACGGAAACGCCGAGCCGGCGCGGATTGACCATCAGCGTCGCCGCTGGCCGTCCTCGCCCCGCTTTCTCGCCTGATGCTTCGAGCAGCAGGCGCCGGTCCAGCAGCCCGGCGACGGCTCGTGAGGCGGTCGTCGATCTGAGGCCCAGCCGTTCCACCAATTCGGGGCGGGACCTCACGCCCTGGGCGACGGCGCTCAAGGCCCGCGCCCGGTCGCGCTCCGGCGCCTCGGCGAAGCGGGTTTCATCCGGCAGGGCCAGCAGAGCCGAGTCAGAAGCACGGCTATTTATGAACGTCATCTTTCAGAATCGGATTGCAACAAATGCCTATGCCATGACTAGGATAGCAAAATCCTCTCGAAAAGCGGCCAAGACAGGAAGTGCATATCACATGATCGACGTTCGGATATCGCCCGACGCCACCAGCCTGGGCGAGGCCGCCGCGCATCTGGGCGCGGAGACCATCCGCGCAGCCCTTGCGGCCCATGGCGAAGCGACGATCATCGTGGCGACTGGCGCCAGCCAGTTCGCCATGCTCGCCAGCCTCGTGGCGCAGCCGGCTATCGACTGGACAAAGGTGACGGCGTTTCACCTCGACGAATATGTCGGCCTGCCGGAGAGCCACCCCGCCAGCTTCCGGCGCTACCTGCGCGAACGCTTCCTCGCGCCTCTGGGGGAGGCGCCCCGTTTCATCCCCGTGAATGGCACCGCACCGGACCCGCAAGCCGAGACGGCTCGCCTCGGGGGCCTGATCGGGGGGCGGCGGATCGATCTCTGCTTCGCGGGCATCGGCGAGAACTGCCACCTCGCCTTCAACGACCCGCCGGCCGACTTCAACGCGAATGAGCCCTATATCGTCGTCGAGCTCGACGACGCCTGCCGCCGCCAGCAATTTGGCGAAGGATGGTTCGAGAGCCTGGATGCGGTGCCGCGCCGGGCCATCTCCATGTCGATTCCGCAGATCCTGCGCAGCCGCCGCATCATCCTGTCCGTCCCCGACGCGCGGAAGGCCCCCGCGGTGCGGGACGCGCTGGAAGGGCCCGTGACGCCGCGGCATCCGGCTTCCATTCTGCAAACCCATCCGGATACCGTGTTGTTCCTGGACCCACCCGCGGCGTCCCTGCTGCGTGGAGCTTATGCCGCATGAAGTCGGCCGGGCTGGTGGACCTTCAGGTCAACGGCTTCGCGGGCGTCGACTTCAATGCCGGCGCCTTCGGCGGTAGCGCACTCGAGCCCGCCTTCGAGGCCCTGCTGGCCACAGGCGTCACGACGCTGCTGCCCACCATCATCACCGCCACGCCAGAGCAACTGGAACAGCGGCTGACCGCGTTGGACGCTGCCATTTCCGCCAGCCCCCTGGGCAGGCTGATGTGTCCCGGCTACCACCTGGAAGGGCCCTTCCTGAACCCTTTGCCGGGTTATGCGGGCTGCCATCCGGCCGAGGCGATGACGGCGCCGGACTATGCGCTGGTGGAACGGCTGGAACGCCGCCTCTCCCGCCCCATTCTGCTGCTGACGCTCGCACCGGAGCTGGATGGCGCGCTGGACTGCATCCAGCGGGCGCATCAGGCGGGCAAACTGGTGGGTATCGGCCACAGCGCAGCCAATTTCGCGCAGGTGAGCGCCGCCGCCGATGCGGGCGCGCGCATCTCTACGCATCTCGGCAACGGCCTGCCTCAGGCGCTGCACAAACTCGACAACACCATCTACGCCCAGCTCGCCGAGGACAGGTTGTCCGCGGGCTTCATCGCTGATGGCATCCACCTGCCTCCCCGCGCTTTAAAAGTGCTGCTCCGCGTGAAGGGAGCCGGTGCCATTCTGGTCACGGATGCGGTCGCCGCGGCTGCCGCGCTCCCCGGTCGCTATCCCTTCGCCGGCATGGAGGTGGAACGCATGGCAGACGGCTCGGTACGCCTGCCGGGCGGCGCCACCCTGGCGGGCTCATCCCTCCGCCTGGATGACGCTGTCCGCAACATCGTCGCCTGGGGCCTCGCCGATGCCAGCGAGGCGCTGGACATGGCTTCCAGCCGTCCGGCCGCCCTTCTCTCCCCTACCCTGGCCGCACATGGCCTTGCCCTGCCCCCCGCCGAACTCTTGTGGTCGGAGCAGCTGGCCTTACGCGCATTGCAGCTTGGCCCCGTGCACCGCGACTACCCGCCCCCTTCCTACGCATCGCTGATGGAGAACGATCATGCCCAGTGACCGCCTCTCGCTGAACCGCCGCGCCGTGATGGGCGGGCTGGCTGCCGCTGCCTTCGGCGGCGCCTCCGCCGCGCGTGCGGCTCTTCCCGCCATGCCGTCCTCGCCCGTTACCCTGAGTGTTCTGGATGTGGGCGGCGCGCTGGCCCTGATGCAGCAGGCCTTCGAGGACTACCGGACGCAGAATCCTGCCCACCTGGCCCGCATCAATTTCGTCAAGGCCCCAGCACCGGAACTGGCGAGCAAGCTGCGCGCGCAGCAACGCGCCAACCGTGCGGATATCGACCTCGTGCTCACGGGCAGCGACGGGCTGGCCGCCGGGCTGAACTTCGAGCTCTGGCAACGCATCCTGCCCGACTTCGCGGAGAAATTTCCCGGCATCGAAGAGAATTACGAACCCGCGGCCCTCGCGCTTCACAAGGCTCAGGGTCAGGGCTTCGGCGTTGTCATGAATTACTATCCCTCAGGCCCGCTGCTGGAATACGCACCGGATCGCGTGGCCCAGCCGCCTGGCACCGCCGAGGACCTGCTCGCCTGGGCGCGCGCGCATCCCAACCGCTTCATGTATGCCCGGCCCAGCAATTCCGGCCCCGGTCGCACCTTCATGATGGGCCTGCCCTACATCCTCGGCGATGCCGACCCGCGCGACCCGGTCAAAGGCTGGGAAAAAACCTGGAGCTATCTCGAGGAACTCGGAAAGCACATCGAGTACTACCCCGCCGGCACCGGCGCGACGATGAAAGAGTTCGGCCAGGGAATGCGTGACATCATCGTCACCACCACGGGCTGGGATATCAACCCCAGGGCCCTCGGCATCGTGCCCAAGGATGCACGCATCGCAACCTTGCAGAACTTCCGCTGGATCTCAGATGCCTTCTTCATGTGCGTGCCGAAGGGCCTGCCGCCGGAACGGCTGGCGGTGGTGCTGGATATGATGGCCTTCGTGCTGCAGCCGAAAATGCAGGCCTATTCCTACGATGAGGGCTATCTCTACCCGGGCCCGGCGGTGCGCAACGTGCCGCTTTCCCTGGCCCCGGAGCGGAGCCAGCAAGTCATCGCCGAGTTCGGGCGCCCGGAATATGCCGACCTTATCGCAAACAATCCCATCGAGCTGCCTTTGAAGCCCGACCAGATGGTGCTGGCCTTCCGGCAATGGGATGAACGCGTCGGCGCGAAGAAGTGAGCGGAAGCCGGGGCGCCCAGACGGGGCGCCCCAGCGGCATCAGGCCTTGAACTCCGTCGGCCCGCCATAGGGGTAGTAATTCTTCAGGTCCAGATTCTCATAGGTCAGCCCGTCAAGCCGCACCGTACCAAGGAAGGGCTCGTCCGGCTCCACCAGCAAAATGGTGGGGGCGAAGCCGCTATCATCGAAGCCACGGCGGAAATGCACGCGCGACTTGATGGCGATGACGTCGAATTCTTCGGGCTTGAATCCCAGCGCCCAGAGTTCCGCAGGCTCCAGCACCTGCGCCAGATAGGGGCTGAGAACGACGACATTCCCCTCCCCGAACCGGATGCAGGCCCAGTTCTGGCCACCGCCCATGGCGCGCGCCGTCGTGCTGGGCACAATGGCTTGCAGCGTGCCGGTAATGCGAACTGGCTCGCCGGCGGATTCGTCGGCAAGGCCGCCAATCTCCATGTCGAAGGCATCGCCAGGCTTGGTGCCCTGCTCGGCCAGCACCTTCAGCACCTCCGGCGCGGCGATGGTACATACCAGCGTCCGCTTCAGCCCCTGCGCCAGAATCTCCCGGAGCACCCAGGTCGCGTAGCCGGAACGGTCGCTATGGTCGGCCAGTACCACCGGCGTCTGGCCCGCCTCCACGGCCTCACGCGCTAGCGCCACGCCAGCGCCGATGCGATGGATCTCGGCCGCGCTCAGCAACGCCTCCCGCTTCCGCCAGATGGTGTTGGCCATGTCGCTGGCCACCTTCTCGGCCAGTTCGGGCTTGCCATTGGTCAGCACCTGCACGGCCATGCCGGCATCCGGCACGTCGCTCCAGGGAAAGCCGAAATAGACATTCACGAACACGTCCGGCTCCCGGGCTTCCCAGGTCAGCGCGCGCTGAATCAGGTCGGACCAGGGTGATGCCCCCGTCCACTGCAACACGGTGGGCGAGATCACCGGCACCTTGCACGTCACATGTGCGGGCTTGAAGTCCCCCCGGATGGCACGCACCAGCATCCGCGCCGCGCGCTGCCCCTGCAGGTGCATGTCGTAATGTGGATAATACTTCACCGCGAAAGCCATGTCGGCGTGGCGGAGGAATTCCTCGTCCTCATTCCCATGCGGGTCGAAGGTCGCGGCGATGAAGACCCCAGACCCGACAATCTCCCTTACGCGCCGGGCGATATCCGCCTCTGGGCGCATGACCCCGCGCACCGCCATGGCACCGTGCAGCGCCAGATAGACACCGTCGAACGGGCCTTCGCGCCGCAGCCCTTCCAGCATGGTCCCGAGGAGGGTCTCATATGCCTGCTGCGTCACCCAGCCGGAGCCGGAGCCCGTGCGCGGCCAGAGCGGCGATTCGATGCCCACCAGTTCCACGCCATCATACTCGCGTGCGACCTGCACGAAGCCGCCGACATAGCCTTTGGGGTCAGAGGCCAGCAGCGCCTCACCGGCAGCGGGCGATCCCGGATAGCGGAAATCCTCGAGCGTGGTGTCGTAAGGCAGGAACGTCACCGTCTCGTGCATGAACTGCAGTACCGCGATCCGCATCACTCGTCCTATCCATTCTCTGGGAAGCACCAGGATAGACCTGACGACGAATGACGGCGACCCCTTGGCCGCAGTCGCATTGAGGCCGGCGGAATTGACCCGCCGGCCTCTTGGCGCATCTCGCGCGTGATTAGCGCAGGACGATCTCGACGCGGCG
>JH599974.1:0-33656 GCA_000245075.1 Acetobacteraceae bacterium AT-5844 | reverse complement strand
GCGGTCGGCGTGGCCGGCCACTTCGATGCGGGTCGCCTGAACGCGGGTGCTGTTCTGGGCGGCTTCCGCGATGATCTGGCGGGCACGGTCCGTCAGGTCAGCGCGATCCCAGTCGAAGAACACCAGGTAGGTGCGGGCCGGAGCCGGGGCAGCGGCCGGAGCCGGAGCGACCGGAGCCGGCGGGGCCGGCGGCGGCGGGGTGTACAGCGCATAGCGCAGGCCCAGCATGATGGAATGATTGTAGTTATCCGCTTCCACCTTGCCACGGGCGACCGTAGTGCTGCCGAAGCGGATCTCGGAGCTGATCTCCGGCTGCAACGTCCCGAGGAAGCGATACTCGGCGGTGATAGCGAGACCCGGCACGGCCGAGATCGGCAGGCTCAGGCCTGCAATGGCCTGGTAGGCGAACTGCCCGTCATCGCCGTCGATGCGGATATTGCCGCCATTGGCAGCCGTGGCGCGGACATCGTCATACTCGGTCCACACGTAACCGGCGCCGACGCCCACATAGGGCACCACGGGCCAGCCCACATTGAAGTCGTAAAAGGTGTTGGCCATCACGCCATAGGAGCGGACGGTGCCGGCGCTGCGGAGCGGGCCGAAGCCACGGTAGCCGGACAGCTTGTCCACATCATTGGTGCGGAAGTTGCCCTCCGCCTCGATGCGGAAGCCGTTCCCGAAGCCATAGCCGACCGACAGCACGCCCGCGAAGCCGACATCGAAATCAGCCTTGCCGGAGGGGCTGACGCCATTGGCGCGGAGGAAATTGGCCGCGCCGCCCTGGACGTCGATATCCGTCCCCTGCAGAAAATTCACACCGGCGCCCGCACCGATATACACGCCGTTCACCGGCTGCGCCTGGGCTGCCAACGGCAACGCCAGCATCGTCGCCGCCAGCAGGCTTGTCCTGAGCCTCATACTCTCCGCCCCTCATAATGGTTGTATTCGCGGAAAGTATTCTAGCGCGTTCCCGCGCCCCGCTGGAAGCGCCACGCCTGTGCCCGTTGGGGGCTTTTCTGCGAAGCGTGGACTTCACGATAGCGTCATGCCGCACTGCGTGAAGCCATGTCCCGCCGCCCTCGCCGGCCATAACTCCCATGCCGCACCTTTACGTGCCCGCCCGCCAAGGCCAGGATTGAGAGCGATTTGCAACCGCATGGCGGCGGCGGCTGCAAGGACGCCCGCCGCCATGCATCAGGAGGATGGCCGGTCATGAACAACGAAAAATTCTACATCAACGGCGCCTGGGTGGACCCGGTGACGCCGAAATTCCTCGACGTCATCGACCCTTCCACGGAAGAAGCCTATACGCGCATCGCCATCGGCAGCCCCGCCGATGTGGACAAGGCCGTGGCCGCGGCGAAGGCCGCCTTCCCCTCCTACTCCACCACCAGCCGCGCCGAGCGCATCGCCCTGCTGCGCAAGATCGTCGAGATCTACGAACGCCGCTACGATGAATTCGTGCACGCCATCAGCCAGGAAATGGGTGCCCCCCTCTCCCTGGCCCGGGATGCGCAGGCGGCCATGGGCCCCGGCCATCTGCGCGAGCTGATCCGCACGCTGGAGACTTATGAATTCGAGGAGCTGCGCGGCTCCACCATGATCGTGCGGGAGCCGATCGGCGTCTGCGGCCTGATCACCCCCTGGAACTGGCCGATCAACCAGATCGCCTGCAAGGTCGGCCCGGCGCTCGCCGCCGGCTGTACCATGGTGCTGAAGCCGAGCGAGATCGCGCCCATCGACGCCTTGCTGTTCGCGGAAGTCCTGCATGAAGCAGGCGTGCCAAAGGGCGTCTTCAACCTCGTCAATGGCGACGGGCCGAGCGTTGGCGCCGCGCTTTCCGCACACCCCGATGTGGATATGATGTCCTTCACCGGCTCCACCCGCGCCGGCATCCTCGTCGCGAAGGCAGCCGCCGACACGGTGAAGCGCGTCTCGCAGGAGCTGGGCGGGAAGTCCGCGAACATCCTGCTGCCGGACGTGGACTTCAAGACGGCCGTCACCAAGGGCGTGGCAGGCTGCTTCGGCAATAGCGGCCAGTCCTGCAATGCGCCGACGCGCATGTTCGTGCCCGCCGACCGGATGGACGAGGTGAAGGGCTATGCCAAGGCAGCCGCCGAAACCTTCAAGGTGGGCGACCCGCGGGCTGCCGACACCAAGCTGGGCCCGGTGGTCAGCAAGGTGCAGTACGACAAGATCCAGGACCTCATCCAGTCCGGCATCGATGAGGGCGCCGAGCTGGTCACCGGCGGCACCGGCCTGCCGGAAGGGTTGAATCGCGGCTACTTCGTCCGTCCCACCATCTTCGCGAATGTCCGCCCGGACATGCGCATCGCACGCGAGGAAATCTTCGGCCCAGTGCTCTCCATTCTTCCTTACTCCAGCGAGGAAGAGGTGGTCCGCATGGCGAATGACACCGTCTACGGCCTTTCCTCCTACGTGCAGTCGGCCGATCTGGAGAAGGCGCGCAAGGTTGCGGCGCAGATGCGTGCCGGCGATGTGCGCATCAACTACCCCGCCTGGGACTGGGGCGCGCCGTTCGGCGGCTACAAGCAGTCCGGCAATGGACGCGAATACAGCGCCTTTGGCCTGGAGGAGTTCCTCGAGACCAAGGCTATCATCGGCTACGCCGCCGCATGATCCATGGCGCCGGAGGGGTACCCCTCCGGCGTCGCCCAAATGTCTTCAGCGGGCGGGGCGGATCAACACGAGCTGAAACTCGCCGGCGGCATCATTGAGTTGCCGGGCACGAAGGAAGGCCGGCCTCGGCGACGCGCCGATTTCCAGCAGCGACGACAATCCGCTGCTGACATCGTCGTTTGTGTCCAGGACTGTCCCATCGGCATCAAGCAACTCCAGAACCGTATCGACCCCGGCGCCGAGGTCGAAGGTCATGGCGATCAGAGGGGACGGCGCTTCCGGCAACGGCCAAATCGCTGCCTGTCCTTCCTCCAGAACCACAGGGATGGCTTCGCCAACAGGCGGCGCCGGTTGCTGCCGCGCCTCCTCGATCGAGCCTGCCAGCCCGTCCTTGGTTCCTCCCGGCGAAGTGCCCTGTCCACCCAAGGGCCGCAGCGCGAGATCGAATTGGCCGGGGCGCCCGTCCAGAGTCCGCGCGCGCAGGAACGCCGCCCGCCCTCGCAAGGAACGAGTGCTGACGCGCGAGGCAAAGCCTCCGCCGCCATCGTCATCCTCAGCCAGAACCTGGCCGTCGGCGTCGAGCAGCGCCAGTTCGGTATCGGTGTCGCGCGCCAGATTGCGGGTCTGAACGATTACGTCCTGCCCCTCTGGCAGCGCGAAGATCGCCACCTCGCGTCGCCGCAACACGATCGGGAGGTGCGCATCGGCGGCAAGCGGGCCACGCGCTCGCGCCGCCTCGATGCTGGTCGGGAAATCCGGCGGTGAACGCGGCGCCTCCTGCCGCATTTCGACGTCGAATGCGCCTGCGGCACCGTCCAGCGTGCTGGCGCGCAGAAACAGCGTGCCGGCCGGCAGACCGTTCAGCGGCAACTCGGAGGCAAAGCCATCACCGCCATCATCATCCTCAGCCAGGGTGCGGCCCTCGGCGTCAACCACCGTCAGCACCGTATCCGTGCCATCGCGCAGGTTCCGCGTAGCCACAACGAGGTTGTCCCGCGCTTCCGGCAGAGCGAAATAGGCGCTCTGATGCCGCCGCAGCTCGATACGCCTCGTGGCCCCGGCTTCCAGCAGCTGACCCCGCGCATCCTGTAGCGAGAGCGGGAAATCCACCGGCGGAGGCGGCGCCTGGCGGGCGAGAACCACCTCGAAGGAACCACCCGCACTCTCCAGTGTCCCGATGCGGATCAATGCTGCGCGGGCTTCCGGGCCAACCTCCACCAGCGACGCCAGCGGCTCCGGGCCGCCATCATCGTCCTCCATCACGGGCCGCCCCTGCCCGTCCAGCACGGCGATGACCGTGTCGGTGTCGCCCTCCAGCCGCCGGGTGCGGATAGCGTAATGGCTCCCTGCCTCGCTCGCGACACGGAAATAGGCGGATTGCCCCGCCCGTAGCCGCACGCACACGGCTCGGTCCGGCCGCAGGGGCGGCGCCGACGCAGCATCCGCCGCGCGGTAGGCCAGGCGGACATTACTCTGGCAGGAGTTGCTGGAACCGCCGGCAGGCCGCTTTGAATCACCCTGCGCCTGGGCGGAGCCGGGCATGCTCCAGGCCAGCGCGGCTATCGTGACCAGCAGGGGCCCTGCTCGCCTGGCCGTGGAAAGTCGAATTGTCTTGTCGCGCGCCATGTCGCTGTGCCTGCGTTTTCCTCAACGCGCAGCTAGCGCCAGCTTCAGGGGCTCGGCAATGGTCACTTTATCACGTTCCGCCGAAGAGGCGCTCAGGGGCATGGCCAGCGCCATGCCCCATAATGTGGTGCCTGCCCTATGCCGCTTTTCGCCGTGCCGCATCGTACAGGGCCAGTCGGCGTGCAGCCACGGCCGACAGCCCGCCCACCTGAGCGCTTGCCACTTCCGGCAGGCTTTCCGAGAAATGACACGCCACCTGTTGGCCGGGCGCGATCTCACGCAGTTCCGGCGCTTCGCTCCGGCAACGCTCCTGCGCGAAGGGACAGCGGGTGTGGAAACGGCAGCCGGGCGGCACTGCCAGCGGGCTCGGCACATCGCCACCCAAAGGTGTGACACTGCCGCGCAGGGACGGATCGGGGTGCGGAATGGCCGAAAGGAGCGCCCGCGTATAGGGATGCCGCGGCCTGGCGAACAACTCGGCCTTGGTGCCCACCTCCATCATCGCGCCCAGATACATGACGGCGATGCGGTCGGCCATGTGCTTCACAACCGCCAGGTCATGCGCGATGAAGAGGTAGGAGAGGCCCAGCCGCGCCTGCAGATCCTTCATCAGATTCACGACCTGCGCCTGGATCGAGACATCCAGTGCCGAAACCGGTTCATCGCACACCACGAGATCCGGCTCCACCGCCAGCGCACGAGCAATGCCGATACGCTGGCGCTGGCCGCCCGAGAACTCATGCGGATAACGTTCCGCATGGAAGGGGCGCAACCCAACCAGAGCGAGCAGTTCCTGAACCTTGGCGCGGCGGCTGGCATCATTGCCAATGCCGTGCACCGCCATCGGCTCTGCGATGGCATCACCCACCGTCAGGCGCGGATTGAGGCTGGCATAAGGGTCCTGGAAGACGATCTGCATCCTGCGGCGCAGGCTGCGCATGCCGCCATCATCCAGCCGCGTCACATCCTGCCCATCGAAGCGGACTGTCCCGGCCGAGGGCTCGATCAGGCGCAGCACCAGGCGGGCCGTGGTGGATTTCCCACAGCCGGACTCCCCTACCAGCGCCAGGGTCTCACCGCGCTGCAGTGTGAAGGACACGCCATCTACCGCACGCACCGCGCCTACCTGCTTCTGCAGGATGATCCCCTTCTTCACGGGGTAATGCTTGGCGAGGCCTGAGACTTCGAGCAACGCGCTCATGCCGCATTCTCCATGGCCAACGCATCCTCGATGGGAGCGCGCAGGCAAGCCACCTCATGCCCGGGCGCCACCTCCCGCAATGGGGGCAGTTCGGTCCGGCACGGTGCGATGGCGAAGGGGCAGCGCGGATTGAACCTACACCCTTCCGGAAAGGCAAAGGGAGGCGGCACCGCACCATCAATGGCCAAAAGCCGGTCCCTGTCCTCATCCAGCCGCGGCACCGAACCCAGAAGGCCGAGCGTATAAGGGTGCTGCGGATCCTCGAACAAGGCGCGGGCGCTGGTGCGCTCCACGACCTTGCCGGCATACATGACGGCCACGTCGTCGGCCATCTCCGCCACCACCCCAAGATCGTGGGTGATGAGGATGATGGACATGCCCGTTTCCGCCTGCAACTCCCGCAACAGATCCAGGATCTGCGCCTGCACCGTCACATCGAGGGCGGTGGTTGGCTCGTCGGCGATCAGCAGGCGCGGGCGGCAGGCCAACGCCATGGCGATCATCACGCGCTGCCGCATGCCACCGGAAAGCTGGTGCGGATACTCATCGAAGCGGCGCTCCGGCGATGGAATACGCACCCGCTTCAACGCCGCGATCGCCTGTTCCTTCAGCGAGGCCGCGCTTTCCTTCGGTGAATGCACCCGCATGGCTTCGACGAGCTGCCACCCCACGGTATGCACCGGGTTCAGGCTGGTCATCGGCTCCTGGAAGATCATGGCGATCTGCCCGCCACGCACCTGCCGCATCTCCGTGGCGGAAAGCTCCAGGATATCCTTGCCGTCCAGCAGAACCTTACCGTCTACCGTGCGCCCCGGCGGCGGCACCAGGCGCATGATGGAGAGAGACAGCATGGATTTGCCGCAGCCGCTCTCGCCCACAATGCCGAGCGTCCGTCCACGCGCGACGGAAAGGTCCACCCCATCCACCGCGCGCACGAGACCCGAGGAGGTCTTGAAGACCGTCCTCAGCCCTTCGACGCGCAAGAGATCCTGCTGCATCACGCCCACCGGAAGGTTGGGGGAGAAATCTTCTCCACCGGGCGATGGGCCCAGTCCTGCTGCGGCGCCCGATCCACGATGCGCTTCTGCGCTTCATGAAGATGCGCCGCCGCACCTTCATAATCCATGGTCAGCACGCGGCCATCCTTGACCACCTGCTGGCCATCGACATGCACGGAGCGGATGGCACGATCGCCGGCGGCATAGATGAGACTGCGCATCGGGTCGCGCGCCGGGCGCATCATCGGATGCGTGACATCCACCATGACGAAATCCGCGCGGCACCCAGCGGCCAACCGCCCGATATCGTCGCGCCCCAGCGCCTGCGCGCCGCCGATGGTCGCCGCGTCGAACAAATCGGTGGAGGTCAGGCTGCGCGGATCGCCCGATTGCGTACGTGCCAGGTAGGAGACCAGCCGAAGCTCATCCAGCATGTTGTGCGGGTAGGTATCCGTGCCGATACCCATATTCACGCCCCGCTTCCGGTACCGGCCGAAATGCTTGAGCGTAATGCCTCGCCGGGCAAACACGGTGGGGCAGTGCGCGACAGTCGTGCCCGTCGCCGCCAGCCGGTCGAGGTCGTTCTCCGTGTGCCAGCGCGTGCTCGGATGGTCATCGAGAAAGATGCCGTGGCCGATAATGGAGCGCTCAGAGAGCAGGCCCATGCTGTCCAGCCAGCCGATAGGCGTGTGCCCGCTGCGGCGAGTGATCTCGTGGAACTCCACGACGCTCTGGGCCGCATGAATCTGCCATGCGACACCACGCTTCGTGGCTTCCTCGAAGCTTTCCCGCAGCAGGCTCTCGGAGCAGGTATCGATCTGCGCCGGCACGACCATGCCGAACAGCCGCCCCGATTCATGCTGCTCGGCGCGCTCGATGAGATTGAGCGCCTCGGCCATCGACTTCTCGCCGGCGGCCTCATCCCACTCATACTCGACGACATGGCCGTTCTTGGTGAACCAACGGGCGGAGCGGAACATGGGCGCGATGCACACCCGCATGCCGCTCTCCGCCAGCAGATCCATCCATCCAGGATGTGCCATGGAGAGGTCGGCGACCGTCGTCACGCCGGAAAGCAGAAGCTCGGACAAGGCCACTCGGACGCAGGAGGGCACAGCCTCCGCGTCCGCCCGGAAAATCGGCATGTATTCATACAGTGACGAATTATACAGGCCGGGGGAGCCGATCTCATCGATCAGCCCCTTGTTCATCGGCTCGCTGGACGGATGGCAGTGGATGTTGACGAGGCCGGGCATGACCATCATGCCCTTGCCATCGATCACCTCCTCGGCCGGGCCATCATAGCCGCGGCCCACGAAGGTGATCTGCCCGTCGCGATAGGCCACCTCCGCATCCGTCAGGTAGATGTGCTGCTTCGTCGCCGCATCCCATGCGATGACGAGATCCGCGTTGCGGATAACGGTGGTGGCCATCGTTCCTGCCTCCCCCGCTCAGCGAGTCAACCGGATGTCGAGCCCTTTGTAGAGCGCGACGCCGTAGATGCCGTGGGCCCGGGCGCCCTGCACACGCTGCGAGGCAGCGAGATACAGGTTCTCATGCGCGACAGGGATCCAGGTGTTGTTCTCCGTCACGATACGCTGCACCTGCGCGATGGCGGTGTTACGCGCGTCCTGCGTCAGCCCGCCGCGTGCCTGGCGAAGCGCCGTGTTCGTGGCGTCGTCGTTCCAGTTCATGCGGTTCGGCGTGGGGCGGTTCGCGCCATCGAAATACAGCGCCAGGCCGTCCGTCGCCGAGACATAGGGGTAGGACATGATGAAGCTGTCAAACTCCTGCGTCGCCAGCTTGCCCCAGGCCACGGTGGCATCCCACAGCTGGATGTTCAGCTCAATGCCAACGCGGCGCAGATCCGCCTGGATGGCCTCGGCGATCTGGCGGTTGACCTGATCCTGGATGGCGTAGAGGTTGAAGCTCGCGCGCTGGCCATCTTTCACGCGAATGCCGTCGGAGCCGACGCGCCAGCCAGCCTCATCCAGCACCTTGCGGGCGCCGTCGGGATCGAAGCCCGGCAGCAGGCTCGCCGACTGCGCGTCATAACCCAGCGCGGCCGGGTTGATGTAGCTGTTCATTGGCTTCGCCGCAGTGAAGAAGGAAGCACGCGTCACAGCCTCGCGGTTCACCGCCATGTTCGCCGCACGGCGGATCGCGGGGTCGCTGACGACAGGCTTATCGATCTTGAAGCCGAAGAAGTAATCCCAGAGGTAGTTGGGCTGCGTCGTCACCTGCACCGTCGGCAGGCGCTGCAACTGCGCCACGGCGATGTGCGGGATGTACTGCGTTACGTCGCCCTGGCCGGACTGCAGCGCTGCGAGACGGGTATTGGATTCCGGAATGATGCGCCAGATCACACGCCCGATCTGCGGCGACGGGTTCTGATAGATCGGCGGGCCCCAATTGTAGCCCTCATGGCGGCGCAGCACGAGCTGCTGGCGCGGCGTCCAGGATTCCCAGCAATAAGGGCCGGTGCCGTTGAAGCCCTGCACGCCGAAATTGGCGCCGAGCGCCTCGACATTATCCTTGTCGATGATCGACGCGAAGAACAGGGTCAGCTGATACAGAAGCTCACCGAATGGTTCGTTCAGCTCGTACTCGACCGTGTAGTCGTCGACCGCACGCACTTCCTTGACGTTGCCCGCGCGCCAGCGCACCGGGCTCCGCGTCGCGGGGTCCACCCAGCGGGTGATGGAGTAGGCCACATCGGCCGCCGTCATCTTCTTGCCATTGCAGAAGGTCACGTCGCGGCGCAGGCGGAAGGTATAGGTCTTGCCGTCCTCGCTGACGGACCAGCTCTCGGCCAGGCCCGGCCTGATGGTCTTCATATCCCAGTCGAGCGAGACCAACGTATCCGCCATCATATACATCACCTCACCGGCGCTGCGCGCGGTGGAGCGGTGCGGATCGTAATTGTCGGCATCGATGGAACGCAGCGCCACCAGCGTATCGCGCGGCGCGGCCTGCGCGAACGCACCGCTGGCAGGCAGAGCGGCTGTGAGCGCCAGCACGGCGGCACCCAGGGTCTTCTTCATCTCACCATCTCCCAACGGCCCTGTGCGGGCCTGTTATGTTCAGACACGAAGCCTTGGGTCGAGCGCGTCGCGCAACGCATCACCCAGCAGGTTGAAGGCCAGCACGATCGTGAAGATCACCAGGCAGGGGATCACCGCTATATGTGGCGCGAAGAACAGGAAATCCCGCCCCTCCGATGCCATTGCTCCCAGCTCAGCCGTCGGCGCCTGCGCGCCCAGGCCCAGGAAGGACAGCGCCGATCCCAGCAGAATGACCTGCCCGAAGCGCAGCGTGGCAAAAACGAAGAGCGGAGAAAGGCAGTTGGGCGCCAGATGCCGCATAATCAGCCGGGCGTCGCTCATGCCTGTGGCGCGCGCTGCCTCGATATAATCCTGCCGCATCACCACCAGCGCGCTGCCACGCACGATGCGCGCCATCAGCGGCACCGTCGCGATGGACAGCGCCAGGATAATGGTGAAGATCCCCGGCCCCATGATGGCAGCGATGGCCAAACCAAACAGAATGGCCGGGAAGGACAGCAGCATGTCCATGATGCGCATCAGAAGCCCGTCCACCCTGCGGTAGAAGGCTGCGGCAAAGCCGACCAGCGCGCCGACCGTACCGCCCAGCAACACCGACGCCACACCCATCAGCAGAGTGGAGCGCAGGCCATAGAGCAGCCGCGTGATCATGTTGCGCCCCTGCCCATCCGCTCCGAGCATCATCCCCGGCGTACCGGGCACCGTGAGCGACACGGACAGGTCGTTATCGTAAGGCCCCGTGGGCGAGAGCCAGGGCGCCAGCAGGGCCGCCAGCACCAGGATCACCACCACCAGCAACGCAATGGCGGCGATCGGCTCGCGCAGCAGCCGCTTCAACGTGCCCGGACGCTTCGGCATGGAGGGAGCGACCGGCGTGGCCACGGCGGTAGAAGCTTCGGCCATGATCAATGCCCCCGCATGCGCGGATCAAGCGCGACATAGAGGATGTCCACAACCAGGTTCACGACGATGAAGCCCAGCGAGAGAACAAGGATGGTACCCTGCGCCATCGGGAAATCCGATGACAGAATGGCGCCCACGGCCAAGCGCCCCACGCCCGGCCAGGAGAATACCGTCTCCGTCACCACCGCGCCGCCCAACAGGAAGCCGATCTGCAGGCCAATCAGCGTAACCACCGGGATCATGGCATTACGCAGTGCGTGGTGCAGAACCACGGCGTATTCCCCCAGGCCCTTGGCCCGCGCTGTACGCACGTGCTCCGCGCCCATCACCTCCAGAACAGCGGTGCGCGTCATGCGGGCCACGGGGGCAATGAAGGTGCCACCCAGTGTCAGCGCCGGAAGCGCCAGCGATCTCCAGCCATCGACACTCCAGAGCGGCCCCCCTCGTCCGGTGAAGGGCAGCCACTGCCATTGGAAGCCCACGAACCAGATCAACATCAATCCGAGGAAGAACACCGGCACGGAGCCACCGGCCACGGACAGCGCCGTGACGCAGCGGTCGAGCAATGAGCCGCGCCAATAAGCGGCGATCGTACCAAGGGCGATGCCGATCGGAATGGACCAGAACAGCGAGGCGAACATCAGTTCGAGCGTCGGCCCGATTGTCGCGCCCAGCTCCTGCGTCACCGGCACATTGTTGATGATGGAGACGCCCAGATCACCCTGCAGCAGCCGCCACATATAGAGGCCGAATTGCACATAGAGTGGCTGGTCCAGGCCCATATCCTTGCGGATCTGAGCGATGACGTCAGCCGTGGCGGTGGGACCGGCCCGGACCGTCGCCGGGTCGGTCGGAACCACCTGCATCAACAGAAAGCCGATGAGCAACACCCCGAACAGAACGGGGACAGCCATCAGCAAACGTTGCAGAACGTGGCGAAGCATCTTCTTAGTCCGCAGCGCCGGCCAGTGCGCTCGCCTCTCCATGCCGATCGAAAATGGGCACGCCACCGCGGATGGTGATGTCGGCCCGGGTGGTCAGGACCTCTTCCGGCGCGATGGACAGAATATCCCGCGAGAAGACCGTGATGTCGGCCTGCATGCCCGGTGCCAACGTACCGCGATCACCCTCGGCAAATTGCGAATAAGCGCCACACCAGGTGTAGCAGTGCAGCGCCTGCTCCGCCGTCAGAGTCTCGTTGCCGCCCAGCACAGTGCCACGGTTCGTCTTCCGCGTGATCATTGTGTAGAGGTTGGGGAACGGGTTCACCGTACAAACCGGGCTGTCCGAGGACGCCGCCGGGTGATGCCCCTCCTCCAGCCAGGTTCGCATCGGGTAGGCCGCTTCCGCGCGCGCGCGGCCCAGATTGCGGACATAGAGGTCGCCGAACTCATACATGAACAGCGGCTGCGGAATGGGAATGATCCCATGGCGCAGCATGCGCTTCCGCTGATCGGCGTTGAGGAAACCACAATGCTCGATACGGTGCCGGCGTCCGCCGATCGGCGCATCCGCGCTATCGGCCATTTCCATGGCGACCAGCACCTGCTCGATGGCCGCGTCGCCAATGGCGTGGATATCCAGCTGCCAGCCCTGGCGATGGTAATGGCTGAGCATCCGCTGCATCGCCTCATCCGGGAAGCAGAAGATTCCCGTGCCGCCGCCGGCGCTTTCCAGATAGGGGTCAAAGAACGCCGCCGTCAGCCCGCCGGCGGAACCGTCGCCGAAGACCTTCACCGCGCCCCAGGCGAGCAGCGACTCCGCTGTCGCTCCGGCCGCCACTCCCGGACGCACGCCCGCTTCCCAGGCGTCCTTGGCAATGCCTTCCGGATTGCCGGCCAGCACCTGCCACATGCGCTGCATCAGCCGCCCATCGGCCTCCGCACGTCGATAGGCTTCGATCTCCGCGAGTCCTGCCGTCATGCCGATATTCATGTCGCTGGCGCTGGCAAAGCCCAGGCTTGCCAGTTCGCGCCCGGCAGCTTCGATGGCGTCCACCATCTGGGCCTCGCTGGGCGGCGGCATCACGTCCCGCACCAGGCGCATCGCGCGCTCTTGGAAAAGGCCGGTAAGCTTGCCGTTCTTGCGCTCGATCGCCCCGCCTTCCGGATCCGGCGTGTTGTGGTTCACACCCGCCAGCTTGATCGCCGCCGTATTGGCTACCGCCACATGTCCGCAGGTCCGGACGATGAAAACCGGATGGTCCGGCGCGGCCTTGTCCAATTCCTCGGCCAGCGGATGGCGCCCGATATCGAGCTCGCCATGATCGTAACCACGGCCCAGAATCCACTGCCCCTTTGGCGTGTTGCTCGCCGCCGCGGCGATGCGGGACAGCACTTCATCCAGCGTCCGCACCTCCTCCGCGCGCAGATTCACCTGGCTGAGCCCCAGGCCAAACGGCAACAGGTGCATATGCGCTTCGTTCAGCGCCGGCGTCGCCAGACGGCCCCCGAGGTCGATGCGGCGCGTGCCCGCACCCACCAGATGAGCCACCTCGTCGGCAGAACCCGCAGCCAGGACACGGCCATCGCGCACAGCCAGAGCTTCGGCGAATCCCTTGTCCATACCAAGAAAGATCCGGCCGCCGGAAATCAGGAGATCGGCAGTCATGCCCAATGGCTCCGCACAGGCCGCGCCGCCGGTGTATGGCGATACGACCTCAATGAGGTTGCGATATGCATGACTAGTCCCCCAGTTCCTTAATTGCAGGAATGTCACCAGCCGCGGGCACATCCGTCAACGGGGGGAATCATCGGCCAGTGCGGTTCCCGATGCTGCACTGCACGCCACGCGGTCAGAAATGCCGCGCGGCGCATGCTGCCTGGGCAGTTGCCGGATCAGGCGGAGGCCAGGCCGCCGCCGTCCACGACCAGAGCCTGGCCGGTGATGCTGCAAGCCGCCGGGCGAGCGAGAAACGCCACCATCTCCGCCACTTCGGAGGGCTGCACCAGCTGCCCCGTCGGTATGGTCCGGCGGATATCCGAGCTGTCGACGCCCAGCTCCTGGAACCGGCCTTCGGCCATCTCCGTCTCCACCCATCCCGGGCAGAGCGCGTTCACCGTGATGCCGCGCGGCGCCAGCCGCAGGGCCAGCGCCCGGGTCAGGCCAACCACACCATGTTTCGCGGCGCAGTAAGCCACCTGATCCGGTACGCCTCGCAGTCCAAGCGTCGAAGCAATGTTGACGATGCGCCCCGTACCATCCGGCAGCAGCGGCAAGGCCATCTTGCAGCAATGGTAGGTGCCGTGCAGGTTCACGCCGATGATGCTGTGCCACAGCGCATCATCAGCCTCTGGGGCCATGGCATCCGCCCCGGCGACGCCAGCATTGTTCACCAGCAGGTCGAGCCGGCCGAATCGCTCGCCTATCCAGCCAAACAGCGCACGCACCGCTCCGCCGTCCGCGACATCACAGGCAGCATAATCCTGCCCGGGCGGCGGCAGCACCTCCGGCACCCTCCGGGCGACAGCGATGACATGGAAGCCCTCTTCGGCCAGCCGGGCGGCAATGGCCCGGCCGATCCCCCGCGTACCCCCCGTGACCAGCGCGACGCGTGACGCCGTCACTGCGCCGTCCCGCCGCCATCCACGGGGATGATCGCCCCGGTAATGAACGAAGCCGCATCTGACGCCAGGAAGGCGATCACCGCCGCGATCTCCGAGGGGTCCGCGAAACGCCCGAGTGGCACGCCCTGGGTGTAGACCTCCTCAGCGGGCCCTTGCAGGCGCTGGGGAAAACGGGCGGAAAGCTGGGCAATCACATGCCCCAGCATGGCCGTATCCGTGCTGCCCGGGGCAATGCAGTTGAAGCGGATGCCCTGCTTCGCCCAGTCGAGCGCCGCGCTACGCGTCAGCTGCGCGATGGCGGCCTTGCTGGCGCCGTAGGCGGCACTGAGAGGCTTGCCGATCAGCGCCTGGTCGCTCGCCACATTCACGACGACACCCCGCCCGCGCTCGATCATCGAAGGCAGCACGGCACGGATCAGGGCGTAGGGCGCCGTGAAGTTGACGCGGAAGACATCCTCCATCTCCGCGACGGATGTTTCCAGCACGCTTCCCAGCACCGTCACTCCGGCATTGTTCACCAGGATATCCGGCGGCCCATGGCGCTCGATCAGCGCGGCCATGGCGGGCTCGATACCGGCGGTGTCGGACAGGTCGAATTCCGGCAGATCCAGCCCGATCACCTCAACGCCCTGCTGGGTCAGCAGCGCCGCCGTCGCCCCCCCAATGCCGCCCCTGTGGCCCGTGACGATGGCACGGCGCCCCCGCAGGCCGAAATCCACATTGCCGGCCAATGAGGCCGGAAGAACGGCGGTGGCAGTGCCCATGGCGGCGTATCCTCCTGTTTCAGGCTCCCCCCACGGCGCTTGCACCGGGGTAGAGCAACAACGTCATTTCTTTCAGCGGCAGCGGCTGGCCGAAGTAATAGCCCTGCCCTTCGGTGCAGCCGGCCTCTTTCACCAGCCGCATCTGCTCCTCCGTCTCCACCCCCTCCGCCGTCGTGATCATGCCGAGGCGGCTCGCCAAACTGGCGATGGAATCGACAATCGCAGCGCAATCCGGGCGCGTGCCGATTTCCATGACGAAGGAACGGTCGATCTTGATCTTGTCGAAGGGGTAGTGCCGCAGATAGCCGAGGGACGAGTAGCCCGTGCCGAAATCGTCCAACGCGATGCGCACACCCAGCCGACGCAACGCCTGCAAGGTGGTCAGCGTCGCCTGATTATCCTGCAGCAGGACGGATTCCGTGATTTCCAGTTCCAGCCGCGACGGGCTCAGGCCAGATTGTCGCAGCGCGTCCGACACGACCGGCACTACGTCGCCGGTCATGAACTGCACGGGAGAAAGGTTGACCGCAACCTTCACCTCTGTGTCCCACTTGGCGGCATCGGCGCAGGCGCGGTGCAAAGCCCATTCGCCCATCGCGGTAATCAGCCCCAGATCCTCGGCAATCGGGATGAAGCGGTTCGGCGGCACCAGTCCCCGCACGGGGTGGCGCCAGCGCATCAACGCCTCGCATCCCACCAGGCGGCCGCTCTTCAGGTCGATCTGCGGCTGGTAGAACAGCTCCAGCTCCTGCCGGGCCATCGCCTCGCGTAGGTCCAGTTCAATGGCGAGCCGGGCCTGCACCTCGGCCTCCATTTCCGCCGCGAAGACGCGCCACGTGCCCCGGCCTGCCGCCTTGGCGCGATACAGGGCCATGTCGGCGTTCTGGTGCAGCATATCCGCCGTCATGTCGGGCCGGTCCGCCAGCGCGATACCGATGCTGACGCCTGTCACGACATGCCGGCCCTCGATCTGATAGGGGCGTCCCAGCAATTCGGTGATACGCCGCGCCAAGGCCAGGGTGTCTTCCAGCGAGGCATCGGCCAGCAGCACCGCGAACTCGTCGCCGCCAAGCCGCGCGACGATATCGTCTTGCCGCACGCAGGCGCTCAGCCTGTCAGCGACCGCGGTCAGCAAGGCATCACCCGTGGGATGCCCCATCGTGTCGTTGACGATTTTGAAATTGTCCAGGTCGAGGCAGAGCAGCGCTGGCAATATGCCCGCTTCCTGCCGTGTCAGCGCCTTCTCCAACGCCTCCCGGAACAGCGTGCGATTCGGTAGCGAGGTCAGCGCATCGTGTAATGCCAGGAAACGGATGCGGCGCTCGGCGCTGCGCTGGGCGGTGACATCTTCATAGGTGGCCACCCAACCGCCATCCGGCATGGGCCGGTGAGACAATGCCAGTGCGCGTCCGTTCTCGTCCTCCACGGTCAGGGAACCGGCGCCCCGCTCCCGCACCCACTGGCGCTGCGCTTCCTCTACCCGGCGCAGGGCGCTGATGCCAAAAGCGCCCCGCTCCTCCATCGCCCGGAACAGCTCCTCGATCGGCGTATTGGCCTCGGTCACCTCTCGCGAAACACCGAACAGCGCCAGAAACCTGCTATTGCAGACGATCACCCGCTGGTCCCCATCCCCCATGCACAGCGCCTGAGACATGTTCGTCAGAGCGGCGTCGAAGCGCGTGTTCTGCGTGTTCAGCTCGATATCCCTGCGCCGCAGCACCGCATTCTGGCTCTGGGATTCCAGCATCGCGCGGCCCAGTCGGGCATGCGCATCCTCGAGGTCGGAACTCGCCACCCGGAGGTCCCGCAGCAGCTTCTGCACGTCCGCATAGGCGCGGCTTAACAGCTGGTTGTTCCAGCCAAGCATGACGATCAGGCCGAAGCTCGCCACGATCATGCCGATTAGCAGATAGGAGAAGTTCCAGTGCAGCCGGCTGAGTTCGCGCAGGTCGCCCGTCACCTGGTTGCCGCCTTCGCCATGGGCGGCGGACGTCAGCCGCGTAAGCGGTACGTTCAGTCTGGCCCATAGCTGCACCATGCGCATGGCCACCCCAGGCTCGGACAGCTGGGGCAGCATTGCCTCCGAGGCGCGCAGCACCACCTTGAAATCCCTCAGCACAGCCTCGCGCCGCGGATCGGCCAGGATAAATTCACCCACGTCGCCGCTCTCGAGCACAGGGATGCGCCCGGCGACAATGTCATGCCATAACCGGACCTGTTCCTCCTCCATCTGGCCAGGGCGGAGCGCGTAGGAGGCCAGCATCGTTTGCAGCCGCGCGATCTCCAGTGCCGCCTGCCCGATCGTGAAGCTGGTGTTGTAGCGGGAGGTCTGCTGCAACGCCTCATTGCGCTGCACAATGAGCGTGGAGACGTAGACGGAGGTGGTGGCGAAGCCCGCCACCAGCACCACCAGAAGCGCGCGAATGATGGCAAGACGTCGGCGCGGTGTTGCGCGCGCCTTTCCCTTCTTCGCGAGCACGCTTCCCTCCGCCGGGTGCAAGGATCAGGAAATGACCAAGCGCGTCACTTGCCAGGCCGAGCGGCCGTAATAGCTGCGGCTGTGAAGGATAGGGTCCGTGTCATAAGGGTAGACGACGAAAATGGGGCCCTTGTCCCGCACCGGCATGTAGCTGCCATCCCGCTTCAGCGCGAACAGGACATTATAACGGGTGAAATCCGCGATCGGGATCTCGGTGGAATAGTCGTTAAGAGCAACGGCAGTGACTGTCGTGCCCTGCGCACCGACCGCTTCCATCACCGCTCGCGCCGGCACTCCTTCAAAGGTTACCGGGTTGGGGTACCAGGGTGTCTTCGTCGTG
Source organism: Acetobacteraceae bacterium AT-5844 (assembly GCA_000245075.1). Classification (GTDB taxonomy): domain Bacteria; phylum Pseudomonadota; class Alphaproteobacteria; order Acetobacterales; family Acetobacteraceae; genus Pseudoroseomonas. The sequence continues at coordinate 16,074 of JH599974.1, read as the reverse complement.
AAAGAGGCCATGCCCATGGCTTCCAGCATGTCCCGGTCGAACTCGGCCGCATCGGTGGCATTGGTTCGGGTGATCCGACCGGTGATGGAGAGGATAACGTCGCCCTTCGGCTTCGGCAGCTCCGCGCGGGCGGGGGCAGGCCGCAGCAGGGCTCCGCCCATTCCCATGGCAACGCCCAGGGACAAGCTGTGGAAAGCGCGACGACCGAGCTGTTTCGTCATGGGGGGTCTGTCCTGGCAGCGGCAAGTGTTGAAGTATTGCGGCGGATCATCCCGCATCTTCCTTAAAAAGAAGATGCGTTGCATTCCCCGCAATCCAAGGAGCTTAGCTTCGCCGCCGACCGGCGGAAATGGTTGGCAGCGCTCCACCACCACAACAGAGACAAGAAAAAGTTGATTGGCGGCCAGCCCAGGGGCCAGCCGGCATTCCCCGGCTGGCGGTCCAGGTGAGGTCAGCCGGCGGCAGCGGCAGGGAAGGTCTGGCCGGCCCCGCGATAAGAGCAACCTTCGGCGTGGCCATCTGCTCCCCGGCGCAGCACCACGCGGTCCAGGCCGGCGATGCGGCCGTCCAGCCGATGCCAGATCCAGCGGGTCACATTCTCCAGGGTCGGCATCGAGAGACCCTCGATGTCGTTGAGATATTTGTGGTCCAGTTCCTTCCGGACCTCTTCCACCACCGGTTCCACATCGCGGAAATCATGCGACCACCCGTAATACGGGTCAGGCGTCCCGGTCAGGATGACCTGTGCCTTGAAGGTATGGCCATGGGGATGGGGATAAGGCGGCGTGGTGTGCGCCGCCTCGAACGTGAATTCGATGAAGGTCTCAAGCATGGCTTTGCTGGCGAAGCCCCTCTGCTGGTTTAACAGCACATGCATGAGGGCTTAACGCTTTTCAAGTTTATCTTACTTGCCTAAGGCGCGTATCGCTGCATGGGTCACCCGCCCGCACAGCGATACGGCCTTGGCTTGGTCAGCTTCCCCCTCAGTCTGGGCGTTCGGCCGTCAGTTCACGCATCTTGCGGACCTGTTCCGCCGAGACGGCCGGCGCGGCGTTACCCCAGCTGTTGCGGATGAAAGTGGCCACATCCGCCACCTGCTGGTCCGTCAGCCGCCAGCTGAAAGAGGGCATGGACGGAGCGGTGGGGGCCTGCGGCGTAGCCACAGATTGTGACCCCTGCAGCACCACGCGCAGAATGCCGGTCGGATCGTCCTGTAGGATCAGCTGGTTGTTCGCCAGGCGCGGAAACATGCCCGTCGCCCCGCTTCCGTCGCCAACATGGCAAGCAGCGCAGGTATCGTCATAGATTGCGGCACCCGCCCGCATGCGGCTGTCCTCCGCCGGCACAGGTGCCGGCGCGGCGGAGCCAGCACCCCCCCTCTCCCGCAGATAGACGGCGATGGCCTTCAGATCGGCTTCGGTCATCTGGCTGGTCGAATACGCTACCACCTCGGCCATCGGGCCACTGGCAGCACTGCGTTCCGTGTGGCCGGTGCGGAGATAGGCGATGATTTCCGCCTCCGACCAATCGCCGATGCCGAGGCGCTTGTCGGCGGTGATGTTCGGGGCGAACCAGCCCTGCAGGGCCCCGCCTTCCAGATGCGCACTCGTCTGATCGCCGCCGATCAGGTTGCGGGGGGTATGGCACAGGCCGCAATGCGCCGGCCCTTCCACCAGATAGGCACCCCGATTGTATTCGGCCGAGCGCTGCGGGTCCGGCTGGAACTCACCCGGGGTGAAGTTCAGCCAGTTCCAGCCCGCCATCAACAACCGGATGTTGAAAGGGAAAGGCAGCGTATCACGGTCCACCCGGTGCTCGACCGCCGGGCGCGTCCGCAGATAGGCGAAGATGGCGTCGTTATCCGCCCGCGACATCTTGGTAAAGGATGTGTAGGGGAAGGCCGGATAAAGATGCGTTCCATCTGGCCGCACGCCATGGCGCATCGCCTGGTCGAAATCGTCTGCGGTCCAGCGGCCGATGCCGGTTTCATCATCGGGGGTGATGTTCGGCACCGAGATCTTGCCGAAAGGCGTTTCCAGCAGATGCCCGCCCGCGAGCGACTGTCCGTCCGGCCCGATATGGCAGGCCATGCAGTCGCCAAGGATGGTCAGGTACCGGCCCCGCTCGGATTCGGTATAGTTATCCGGCTCGGCCCGCACAGGGCCCGCAGCCAGAGCAGCCACCGTCAGGGCAGTGGCGAGAATCGCGCCGCGCATCACGCCTGCACCATCGGCTGGCCAGGGTTCTTCAGATACTGGTTCTTGATGGCATCCAGCGCCCAGTAAGCCAGCGCACCCACCGTGCCGGTCGGGTTGTACCCCGCATTCTGCGGGAAGAGGCAGGCCCCCGAGACGAACAGGTTCGGGACATCCCAGTGCTGGGTGTAGCGGTTCACCACACCGTCCTGCGGCGTGCTGCTCATCACCGCGCCGCCCGTGTTGTGCGTGGTCTGGTAAGGCACGACACTCCAGCCGGCCTGCTTATAGGTGGTCGTGACCTGGTTGGCGCCCATCGCCCGTGCGATCCTTGCCGTCTGGTCGACGACATAGCGCGACATCTTCAGGTCGTTTTCCTTGAAGTCGAAGGTCATGCGCATCAGCGGTCGACCCAGCCGGTCCTTATAGGTGGGGTCGAGGTCCAGATAGACATCGCGATAGGACATGGAACTGCCCTGCGTACCGACGCCCTGAGAGTGGCCATAATTATCGACCGTCGCCTTCTTCCAGGCCGAACCCCAGCGCGGCGTGCCCGGTGGCACCGGGCGGTTGCTGATGGGCCGGCCACCTGTGGTGTTGCAGGCGATGTTGGCACCACCGATGAAGCCGAGCCCGGTATGGTCGAAATTATCGCCGTTGAAATCGTCAGCCATCATGCCGAGCGAACCCGCGCCGGCGAAAGGATTGAAGTTGACGTCCTTCCCGTACCAGCCGACGGAACCGGCATTGGTCTGATAGGCATAGTTGCGGCCGAGCGTGCCGGTGTTGTTCACCGGGTCATACTGCGTACCGATGTTGGAGAGCATCAGAAGCCGCACGTTGAAGATGGCATAGGCGCAAAGCAGCACCATATCCGCCGGCTGCTCCCACTCCCGCCCGGCGCTGTCCACGTAAGTCACGCCGGTGGCCATCTTGCCGTCCGGCGTCGTGTTGACCTTCATCACCTCGCAAAGCGTGCGGGCCTCGAAGTTCGTCTGGCGCATCAGCACCGGCAACACGCAGGTCTGCGGGCTGGACTTCGAATAATTGGCGCAGCCGAACCATTCGCAGAAGCCGCAATAGGTGCAAGGCGCCAGGCGGACGCCATAGGGATTGGTATAGGCCTCGGAAATATTTGCCGACGGCAGCGGGAAAGGATGCAGCCCCAGCTCCGTCGCCGCCTTGTGGAACATTGTCTGCCCCAGATTGGGCTTCAGCGGCTTGGTCGGATACTCGTCGGAGCGCCAGCCCTCGAAGGGATTCCCCCCTGGCTGAATGGTGCCGCGAATATTCCCTGCCTTGCCGGAAATTCCGCACACCTTCTCGAAGAAATCGTAATGCGGCTCCAGCTCGTCGTAGCTGACGGGCCAGTCCTGGACAGTGCAGTCCTCCGGAATGATGCCTGCGCCGTATTTCTGCGTGTAGTGGGTCCGCAGGTTGAAATCGGTCGGGAAGAAGCGCCAGGTATGCCCGTTCCAATGCACCCCGGCCCCACCGACGCCATTGCCCGGCAGGTAGGAGCCGTATTTCCGGATCGGCAGCGCCGTCTGGCTCATATTGTTGCGGGCAGTCTGCGTGTCCTGTGCCGGACGCAGGAAAATGTCCTGACGTACAGCATAGCGCAGCTCATCCGGGGCGGTCGCGATATTGTAGTCGCTTGCCGTGTCCCGCCACGGCCCGCGCTCAATGGCCACGACATCGAGCCCGGCCTTGGCCAGTTCATAGGCCATGATGGAACCTGTCCAGCCAAGACCGACGATCACCACATCCTTGCGCGGAAGACGAGTGCTCATGTGGGGGCTCCGTTCCAGTCAGGGCGGCCCATGATGGAAACGGGCGGCTTGGTGTAAGGCTTGCCGGGATTGTTGAGGACATCGCGGAAATCGTAGCGGACGCCGGGGAAGCCGATCATCCGCCAGCCGCACATGTCCTTATTGCCGCCGTAGATGGGGTCGGCAAAAAAACCTTCCATGGTGTTCTGCAGCAGCAGGTTGAACAGCATGGTCGTCGTGAGGTTCGGCGCTGCCAGGCCAGGCAACTGCACCTCGCCTTTCTCCATGCCCTGAAGCAGCTTATCCTGCTCCTCGGGCGCGAGCTGCTCGAAGGTCTTGCCACCGAAATTCTGCCGGCAGTAAGCGGCCAGCGCGGCGAGCCCCTGCCGGTACTGCTGCTGGGGCACCAGCGGCGACTGAATGCCCTGCGTGGGCAACGGCTTGCTGGAAAACGGCCCCTGCATATAGAGCCACTCATAAGTCCCGTAAGGACCCGCGAGCTGCCGGTCGATGAAGACGGTGCAGCCGGCGTCCTTACCGCTGGGGCTGAGATCATCGCCCGGGATCAGACGGGAGACGATGGCGTCGAGCGTCGCCACTTCATCCGCGGTGAGGAAATACCAGCCGCCCGGCCGCACGACGGAAGGCGGGTAGGCCTCGTTCGGCCGCCATGGCAGGCGGCCAGAGAAATTTCGGGCTAAGGCTGAGGAGGAAAAGGCAACCAGCGCTGTAGCAGACAGCAACTGGCGTCGAGAAAAGACGGACATGACCGTTCCTTGCATGGCTTGCAGGTCCGGTCCGGCGAAGCGTCAGTCACGCAGCCCTCTTAACGAGGCTTAGGGGTGAACACAGAAGGGGCGCGCCGCAACTGCGACTCGCCGGGCAGGTGCGCCATGGCACCAATCTTGGCTTCAAATGCCAAGTGAACAATTGCCCATGGTTGGGCAGCAGTACTGACCTTCCGACCTACTCATTGAAAACACTGGCGAAGCGACGTGCGCGTTCGCCCTTCATCCACGCCGTATGCGCGGGGCTTATGCAATTGTCTGCCTGACACTGCGCGCTGGCCGCGACAGCGCCTTCGGCCGCCAACTGCTGGGTCAGAGCCAACGCCAGACTTCCGAAAGCACAAGCCGCAACTAAACCAAGGAGGAGGCGGCGCGATTGACGATCCATGAGATAATGCCCGCTAACCGTTCATTATCTCAATTATGAACAAATCCTTAAGGCGTGCAAGGGCGATCCGTAAGGCCGCATTTTGAGGCACGCCCTCGCGCAAGCATCTACCCTCCCCATGGCATAATGCTGCCGAAGGAGAAGGTTGCCATGCGGCTCGGATCAATCTCAAACATGCCGCTCGCCAGGACCGGCGAGCCGTGATGCATCCACCTCGCTTCCTGGCGCCTGCGCTATACAGCCTCGCCGCCCCCAATGCGGATGAGCAGCAGTGGCTGGCGGCGTTCACCACCGCAGTGGCCGGCTGGCCTGGCGCCGAATGGGGCCCGACCCATCTCCATCGCTGCGCCTTTTGGAAAGAGACGACCAGGTTTTCTCGCGCCAAGGGCATTCACTGGCGTGTCGAGACTCAGTTGATGGGAGACGCCACACCCCGCACGCCCCTGCGGATCACGGAAGGCCAGTCGCGCGACCTTGCCCTGGCGCTCAGCGCCAGCCTCGCCGCAGCATGCCGCGGCCCCGATGAAGGAAGCCCTTCCCAGCTCGTCACCCCCGCCTTCGTCGCCGCCCCTGTCCTACCGGGCACGCCGCGCATCTGGGTTTGCTCTGCCATCTATGGCAGCGACGGCCCTCGTGACGACACCCTTTCCCTTGCGCAAACATGCGTCATTCGCGAGACCCGGCGCGGAAGGATGCTGGACTTCGCCTGCTCCCTTGAAGGAGACGCCTTGCGCCGCGAGCCCACCCTGTATTGGCATACCAACTCGTTGTCCGCAGCAACCTCTCAATGTGAAGCCGCCATGCTGCAAACAGCGGCTCGCTGGGCGACGACACCCTCCCATCTCCGACCGGACAGACGTTAGACAAGGCCCGTCCGGCTGGCTCCTAGCACGCTCCGTTAGCGCCAATTAGACATGTCTAATTCCCACCGACAGCTTAACGGCGTGGACACCAACCGAGGTCTCCCTGTATTGCTGCCTCATCCTGGAAGGAGGGCAGCGTGGCCACCAAATCGCGCGGCAAAGTCCGCACCATACTCATCTCCTCCCCGAAAGGCGGCTCCGGTAAATCGGTCCTCGCACGCCATCTTCTGGTAAGCGCTGCTCAGTCTGGCCTGAAGACCTTGGGGCTGGACTTCGACCGCCAGCAGACTCTGGCCAAATGGGCAGCCCGGCGAGAGAAGACCCGTGAAGCCTTTCCGGATTTCGCCTCCGCCCCAGTACAGCCGGCGAGCCTGCAAGACTGGCGCGGAGCCCTGACCATGCGAGAGGGGCGTGACCTCGTGATCATGGACACGCCTCCCTCGGTCGAGGATCATCTTCCGGCGATCGACGGGCTGGGCTTGGCCGCAGACCTCGTCCTGGTGCCTTCGGTTTGCACGCAGGACGACGTCGAAGCCGTTGCGCCCTGGATCCGCGCGCTTTCAGAAAAAGGCCTCCGCGCGACCGTCATCCTGAACCGGGCTAACCGACGGACTTCCTCTTTCGGGCGGATGAGGGGCACATTGATCAAAGCCGGTCAGGTATGCCCGACCGAAATCCCGCAGTTGGAGGACATCCACGTCCCGTCGGTGAAAGGGCTCACACTTCTCGATTATTCCAAGAGCCGAGGCATCGCGCCGTTCGAGGAAATCTGGGCATATGTCCGGCGGGAGGTCGGGGTATGAGCGGCAAGCGTTCTCGTAGCGCCTTGAAGAATTTTCTCCTGGCTGAAGACCCGGTAGAGATCATTGCCCAGCCAGCGGAAGATCCCCGGGCGAGCGCCATGCTCGCTGTCGGCGCCGTAGAAGGTGAGGCCTTGGAGGTGATCCGAGACGTCTTCGCCGGCACCGCCCTGCCTGACGACCCCGTCAAGGTCTCCCGTATCCTCCGGGTCCGCTCCGAAATCCAGAAAGAATGGAGCGACGTACGGGATAGCTTCCTGGCCATCGGCCGGGCGTTGCTGAGCCTCGAATACTCCCTGACGAAAATGGAGTGGCAGCGGCTGCGGCAGGGAAGTGAAAAACTCTTCCCCTTCTCCGATGCCACCGCGACCCAGTTGCGCCAGATCGCGCGCGCGGTCGACTCAGGCAGGCTGCCACGCGAAGAATGCCCGGGCAGCTACGGCACGGCCTACCAAATCACACTGCTGTCCGATGCTCAGATGCAGATCGCGCGTGACCGCGGCCTTATCCGGCCCGACGTCACACGGCGGGAAATCATGTCCCTGCGACGGGAAGCGCTTGAGGCGTCCATCTCGCGGAAGAGCGCGCCATCCTTGCCGGGGCGGCTGAACGAGAGCGAACTCCGCGCTGAGCGCCGTAACCTCGCCAGGCGGCGCGAGGAGCTACGAGCCGAGCTTCGCGCCGTCGAAACCCGCCTGCAGCATATCGACCAGATCCTGGGGCCGGACGAGGAAAACGAGTCGTCCACTCCCGCCTGAGAACAGTCTGACAAGCAAAGGGCCGATGAATATCATCGGCCCTTTTTTCAACGTTACCTTCTGGCCTCAGACGTGCTGTACCCGCACGCCCGCGAGTTCAGCCAGCCGCCCCAGCCCATCCTCCCCTTCTGCTCCGCCACACAGCACTAGCTGCATGCAAGGCGGACCAGCCGAAAGGAGAAGGCTTCCCAAAGCGATATGCACCTTGCGGAGGACGCCGTCAGCGTCCTGATGCACGGCCTGGCCGTCGGCATAATGCACCACCGCAAGGCCATACGGCGCGGCAAACATCTCCGCCGCCTCCACGACCAAGGCGAAGGGCTTCTCCAGTCCCAAAGCGTATCGGGCAGCGACGGCACGTCGCACCGATAAGTTCTCGTCCAGAGCAGACGGGGTGCGCCACTCCGGCCGCGCTGATGACAGGCCTTCGCTTGCCACTATGGCCCCGTAGCTTTCGCCACCCTTCTGGAGAAGGGGCAGGCGGCTTTGCTCTGTATCATCATATGATACGATCAAACGACAGAGCTCGAGCGCCCTCCGTTCCGGCAACAGCCCTTCCGCGTTCAATAGCGAGAGCGCGGCGGCGTCACCCTCCCGCACCACGCCTTCCAGCAGTAAGCGGTTGACCTTCCGCCTGAAGGGGCAGCACGAGCCTTACATCTCCCTCCACTCGCTGATCGAACAGCAGGGCAGGGGCCCCTCCCGGCTTGCCATAGCGCAGCATCAGCTGAATGGGCTTACGGGCTCTCCATTCCAGGGCGATGCGCTCTATTCCGGCGCCCACCAGCAAGCCGAACTGGGGATGAAGGCGCTCGCCGCCTGCCTCGATCCCATAGGCGGCACAGCCCGCTTGCTCCGCCCGCCATGCCTCTGGCCGCGCCTGCAGCCAAGCCCGCGCCCTGGCCGGCGCGCCGTCCCACGGTGCCGCGGCCCAGCGCGGTTCGGCCAAAACCTTGTCGACGAAGTTGGGCCAGTCCGGCCCGTCTCTCTCTGGAACCATGTCGATGCGCCTGAAGCGCGGATCCAGCCGCCCTTTCCACGCGGCTGACTCACCTATGGCCAGCAGGGCAGGGGGCACTTCCGGCCGATAATCGCCCACCAGTGCGTCGATAGCCTTCCGCGCCTCGGCCGCCATTGCGGGCCAGCTCTGCGCCTCGGCCGCCTGCCTCGCCGCGTTGCGCAGACGTTCAGCCTCGCCCGGCTCCGCCAGCAACCTTTCCAACGCCTGAGGGAATGCGTCCAGCGGCACCACGAGCCCTGCGCCCGCCGCCACCCTCTCAAAGCCCCGCGCGGCATGGGGCGTGTTCAGTGTCGGCAGGCCCTGAGCCAGATAATCCGCGAGCTTCAGGCTGGCACCACTGCCGCTTTCCACCGGGTTCAGCGCGACGGTCCATCCACTCAGTGCCGCATTCTTGGCGGCCTCCGGCAGTATCCCCCGCAACTCCACATTGGCCGGCGCGCCCGTGAGCTTGCCGCACACACTGCCTACAACTTCAAAGACGACCTGGGGAAACAGTGGCGCTAGCCGCTCAAGGATGAACTGCGCCGCCGCGACATTGGGAGGATGGGAGGAACCGAGGAAACCGACCCGTACGGGCCCTTCCGCCTCCGGCGAGGCGGCGGGCGGCACCAGCGCAATCCCATGCGGCATCATCACCACCTTGCGCGCCTGCGGGCGGAAAGCGGCGGCGTCGGCCTCGCTGCAGCACAGCACCAGCCCGGCAGCATCCACCAGCCGCCGCTCCACCTCCTCCACCACCGGGCACAGCACCGCCTCCGCCGGATGACCCGCCAGCAGCTCCCGCTTCAGCAGGCTTTCGACATTGTGCGCGTCATAAACAATCGGGAGCGCCGGCGCCGCTTCCCGCATCACGTCCAGCAGCGATGCCATGTAGCAATGCTCGAACACCGCCACCCGCGCCCGCTGCGCCAGATCGGCTGCCACGGCCGTGAGAACAGGATGAGCAGGCGCATGCAGGAGGGTCATGATGTCCTCCAGCCCCGAGCCCGCCAATGCCCTGAAATCGGCCTCCAGCGCCTTCTGGCCCCGCCCCTTTGGAACGGAGAGTTGCAGCACGTGCGGCGCGACCATCTCGGCGGCACCCCGGATACCCGCAGACAACAGGAGCGTGTCTTCGCCCAGCGCTTCCAGCCCCTGGCACACCCGCACGGCGCCGCCGCTCGGCATTCCGCCCACAAGATAATCGTTCAGAGCCAGGGTAAAGCGTGGGGTCGGTTCCTGCGGCGCGTCCGGCGCGGCAAGCGCTTCGCTGAGCACCGCCTCCAGCGCCCCTGGCCGACGTATCCGCTGCTCGGGCACCCCATACAACAGGCGCGCCTTCAGGGCCTTTTCCTCATCTGCCACCACGAGGAAACGCGCCCGGCGAGCCAGGTCACGCTCCCGTCGCCACACGGCCTCCCACGCCTCGGGCTCAGTTCGCTCTTCGGGCGACAACCGACACAGGCTGAACTCGGCCGGCGCGTAGACTTCCGCCAGCCCTTCCAGCCCCGCCAGGGCCTGCGCGCCGTCGGAGGAGAGATACAGCACCAATGCGCTGGCCTCTGCCCGTCGGCGCAGCTCCCGCACCGCCTCTGCCGGCCCGGCGAACTGCTCCAGAGCCCGTGGCACGCAAATGGTCACCGCCCAGCGGTCAGAAAGAGAGGCCGCAAGCGCGCGCACCTGCGCATCATCCGGCGAGGCCAACAACAGCAGGGACGGCACGTTCATGGCGAGGACTGCCTCAAGGAATGGCCGCGCATACCAGGCGCACCTCCTCCTCGCGCGCCTGTGCCTCGGCAGAGGCAGCGATGGCACGCAACACGACCTCGACACTCAAGGCGCCGCGCTCAATGGAACGGGCGTAGTCAGCGCGGCTGCCAGGGTCAGGCAGACGATTCAGGAAGGTCTGGAACGCCGCATCTACCACCTGTTCATAGGGGCGGGCATCGGGCACCACAGCCCGCAACAGGAAGGGCATGCGCGGGTCCACCTGCCGGCGGGTATAGACCCGCCACTCCCGAGGCCCTCGCCCCTCCCAGGGCAGGGTATGGCTCATATCGGCGGCCGGCAGCCGCGGCGGACGGCCGGGCAGCGTCAGAGGCGCCTCGGCAATCCAGCGGGCCGCGGCCGGGGTCATGGTTCTCATGAGCGCGATGCGTGCGCGCAGCCCCAGCTCCGCGAAGGACAGGGTGGAGAGGTCCGTCCCCAACACCTCCGCCATGGCCCCTCCGGCTTCATCCCCTCGCATACCGTCCTCGAACCCCGCCGCTGAACGCGGGCAGCGTGTCCCGTCCGGCGGATTCAGTCCTGCCGGAATCTGCTCTACAGTGCCGCATCCAGGACCAGGAAAGGCCAGCCATGGAGATCGGACAGGCAGCGACATTCATCTGCGACGCCACCCTTGTCCAGGGCGGCTTCTACCCGCCCGAGCAGTCACCCGACGGCACGGCCTTCCGCTGGATCGGTCCATCGCCGCTCGCCACGGTGTTCCTACCCAAGCCTGATACAGGCATGGATGCCGACAGCACGCTGAATGTCACGCTGCACATCTATTCGGCTTTCGTGCCGGAGGTGCTGGAAGAGGTACGGCTCGCACTGGATGGCGGCCCATGGGTGCCGGCAGCGCTGTGCCGCGATGCCAGCGGCACCCGCATCGCCGCCTGCCTGAAGCCGGGCCCGGTGGCGCATCTCGGCGCCATGCGGCTGGATATCGACAGCGTGCGGACACAAAGTCCGAAGGAGAGAGGAGAGATGGACGAACGCCGCCTCTCCCTCGCTCTCTCCACCATCAGCGTCACCACGCTGCAAGGCTGAGCGCCAGGCGCTCAGCGGGGCAGTTCAGACCACCCCGGCGCGCAGCAGATCGTGCACGTGCAGAATGCCGACCGGGCGGCGCCCCTCGACGACGAAGAGCGTCGTGATCCCGGCATCATTCAGTTCCGCCAGCACTTCCGTCGCCATCATGTCGGGCGCGACGCTGCGCGGCGTGCGGGTCATCATCTCGGCCACCGGCTTGTCAGCGAAGCGGTCCGCGAAGGAACGGCGGAGGTCGCCATCGGTGATGACGCCGACCAGCAGCCCGGCATCGTCCACGACGCCCGTGACGCCGAAGCGCTTCGAGGTCATTTCCATGATGGCGTCGGAGAGCTTGGCATCCACGCGCACCAGCGGCACCTCGGCGGCCGGGTGCATCAGGTCCCGCGCCTTGCGCAGCTTGGCACCGAGCTTGCCACCCGGATGGAAGCGCCGGAAATCCTGCGCGGAGAAGCCCTTCAGCGACAGCAGCGCCACGGCCAGGGCATCGCCCATGGCCAGCTGCATGGTCGTGGAAGTGGTCGGCGCCAGCCCGTTCGGGCAGGCCTCCGGCTGGCGCGGCAACACCAGCGGGTGGGTCGCCGCGCGGCCCAGCGCGCTCTCCTCGCGGGAGGTGATGGCCAGCAGCGGGATGCTGAAACGCGTGCAGTAGGAGCAGATGTCCGACAGTTCCGGCGCCTCGCCGGACCAGGACAGCGCCAGCACCGCATCCTCATCCCGGATCATGCCGAGATCGCCATGGCTGGCTTCACCCGGGTGCACGAAATAGGCGGGCGTGCCGGTCGAGGCGAGCGAGGCGGCGATCTTCCGCCCCACATGCCCTGACTTGCCCATGCCGGTCACGATGAGGCGGCCGTTCTGTGCCTGCACCTTCTGAATGGCTTCCACGGCGCGCTCGAAAGCAACGCCCAGCTCGCCATCCAGAGCGGCACGAAGGGCAGCCAGGCCCCTCGTCTCCAGCTCGATCGTCTCCCGCGCGGCATCCAGGGCCGTGCGGGTCTCCACGGGGATCTCAGCCAGTTCCATGCTGCGGCTCCTGCTCGTGTTGTTCCGTCTCAGGCGACGCCGGCCTGGGCCGACAGCATCTCGCGCGCGCGCTCCAGATCCGCCGGCGTATCCACGCCGAGCGGCACCTCGGAGACCTCCATGGCATCGATGCGCATGCCGGCCTCGAGTGCGCGAAGCTGCTCCAGCTTCTCCCGCAGCTCGAGCGGGGAGGGGGGGAGCTTCACGAAGCGCTCCAGCGCGGCGCGGCGCCACGCATAGAGGCCGATGTGATGATAGAGCGGCCCCTCACCCCACGGCGCCTGGGCACGGGTGAAATACAGCGCGCGGAAGCGGCCACCGCCGAGCGGCGTGCCCACCATCTTCACCACGCTGCTGGCGGAGCGCTCTTCTTCCCGATGGATCGGGGCGACCGGCGTGCCGATATCGACCTCCGCATCCACCAGCGGCGCCGCGGAGGCCCGGATGGTGGAGGGGGTCACGGTCGGCAGGTCGCCCTGCACGTTGATCAGGGCGTCATAGCGGCGATCGGGGTCGATCTTGCCCAACGCCTCGAACACCCGGTCGGAACCCGAAGGGTGGTCCACGGCCGTCAGCACCGCCTTGCCGCCAACCGCGTGGATGGCGTCGGCAATGGCCTGGGTATCGGTGGCGACCCAGACGGGGGCGATATCGGCTTCCATGGCCCGGCGCCAGACGGCGACGATCATCGGCTCGCCATTCAGGTCCGCCAGCGGCTTGTTTGGCAGGCGGGAGGCCGCCAGCCGCGCGGGGATCATGACAACCGGATTCATGCCACGGGCTCCGCCTCGGCATGGGCGCGCTGCTGCGCCTTGGCCAGCTTGTCCATCGCCATCAGATCGCGCAGCAGACCTTCGAACTGCTTCAGCGGCACCATGTTCGGCCCGTCGGAGGGCGCGCGGTCCGGATCTTCATGCGTCTCGATGAACAGGCCGGCCACGCCCACGGCCACGGCAGCCCGCGCCAACACCGGCACGAACTCGCGCTGGCCGCCGGTGCTGCCACCCTGGCCGCCCGGCTGCTGCACGGAATGGGTAGCATCGAAGATCACCGGAGCGCCCGTCGCGGCCATGATGGGGAGGCCGCGGAAGTCGGAGACCAGGGCATTATAGCCGAAGCTCGTGCCACGCTCGCACAGCATCACGTTGGGGTTACCGGCCTTCACCGGCTTCTCCAGCACGTTCTTCATGTCCCAAGGGGCCAGGAACTGGCCCTTCTTGATGTTCATCGCCCGCCCCGTGGCAGCGGCCGCCAGCAGCAGGTCCGTCTGCCGGCACAGGAAGGCCGGAATCTGCAGGATATCGACCGCCGTCGCCACTTCGGCGCACTGGTGCGCATCGTGAACGTCAGTCAGCGTCGGCAGGCCGAGGCTTTCCCGGATCTCGGCGAAGATCGGCAGCGACTTTTCCAGGCCAAGGCCGCGCTGCGCGTTGGCGCTGGTGCGATTGGCCTTGTCGAAGGAGGTCTTGAAGATCAATCCGAAACCCAGCCGCTCCGAAATCTCTTTCAGGGCAGAGGCCATCTCCAGGGCATGGGCCCGGCTTTCCAGCTGGCATGGGCCGGCAATGATGGAAATCGGAAGATCGTTTCCGAAACGAACCTTGCCGATTTCAACGACGCGATTGGGCTGCATTAGTAGAGATTCCCCGCCTGGAGGGCTGAACTGGGCCCTGCATGACATGCGCCTCGACATCTGGCAACACGGATACCGCAGCGCAGCATTCTCACGATAAACTCAAATTCGTGAGCGGTTCATTTCATGGCGAGCGGCGCGATCATTCTGACAATTCGTCACAAATACGTCGCATCTCCAAGTATACAGCGAGAAAAAGTCACTTTTCTGGACGCCCAAGGCTCAACTTGGCGAGCGGCCAATCAAGGCCAGGCCCATGCGCCGCAATCCCACCACCTGCTGCCGTAACCAACCGCCATGGGAGAGCGCCTCCGGTGCCTCAACATCCCCGGTGGGCGGAAAATGGTCCCGCCGGAAATCCGCCGTGCCGAAGATCCAGTCCCACACCGGCAGCAGCACAGCATAGTTCCGGCCCTCCTCGCCTGGGTTCAGCACCCCGTGATGCAGCCGGTGAAAACGTGGAGAGACGATCAGTCGCTCTCCAACCCGCCCGAAGGAGAGGCGAATATTGGCGTGGCTCAGGCTCTCCGCCACCCGCAGCAGTGTGACGGCCAGGGGGAACTGCTCCGGCGGCACGCCAATTAGCAGTGCCAGCCCCCCGAACCACAACGCACCCAGGATGTCGTCCACCACATGGTTCCGGTCGTCGGTCCAGAAGGTCATCTGCTGCTGGGCGTGATGGATGGAATGCAGCGCCCACCACCAGGGCAGGGCGTGCTGCAGCCGGTGCCGCCAGTACTCGCCGAAATCGAGAATGACGACATAGACGATGAAGGCCAGCCACGGGTTCTCCCGCAGAACGGGAAACACCATTTCCAGCGTCGGCGGCATCCACCCCACATCCGCAAGCCAGCCGGCGAACCAGGTGTTCATCGCGGAAAAGGCGACAAAAGCGATCAGCGGCAGAATGCCGAGCCGCGTGAGCATGGTGTAGATGACATCCGTCCGCACATCGCGGTGGTCGTCCCACACCTCCACCGGCTTCCACGCCTCCAGCGGGCGGCAGACCAGATAGACGATGGCGATCTGCACCAGGCCGAAGAGGAGGAAGTTCATCCAGTCGAAGGAATCCTCCGCCCAGGCCATCAGCCCCATGGCGTAGAGGGCAGGCTGCACCAGGGTTTCGAACAGCCAGCCATTCAGGCTGTTCCAGGCATCCTGAATTGCGTCGAACATCGCGGCGGTTCCTATTTCCCGGAGGCCGGCAGCAGGGCGAAGCAGAAGCCCTTGGCCTGCAGGCCAGTCACCACATCCTCGAAGACCAGCCCGAAGGGCTCGCGCCGGCTGCGCACGCCCCAATGCATGATCAGCACCTCCCCATCCCGCGTGCGCCGCAGCGCCTGGGCCAGCAGCGCACTGTTGGGATGGGCGGCACTGTCCAGCTCATCGCCCAGGAAGCCGTTACCGGACCAACCCTGGTGCCGCAGCCCACAGGCCCGAGCCAGCCGCAAGGCGTTCGGCGTGGTTCGCCCGCCAGGGGCCCGCCACAGCGGAAGAACCTGCGCCTCGGGGGCGGCTTGCTTCAGCAGGCCAATCGGCCGCGACAATTCCGCGCACAGTGCCGGGCCATCCAGCACCTCGCTGCCCTCGCCACGCCGGCGGGAAGCGTAGCGCACCCGGTCCGCCCCCACATCGCCGGTGAAGTACCAGTGCCGGGCGGTATGGCTGGCGAAGGCATGGCCCTCCGCGGCCCTGTCCCGCCAGAAAGTCGCCCAGCCGGGGCCGAGCGTCGTGCCGCCTCTGAAATCAGGCTCATCCGCCACGAAGAGCGTTGCCTTCACCTCACGCTCGCGCAGCACGGCAGCGATCGCCTCAGCCTCCCGCCCCCAGCCGGTGTCGATGGTGAGGTACAGCGTGCCCGCGCGGCATTGCGGCAGGGCAGGGGCCGCCAAGGCAGGGGACAAAGCCGGAGCCGCGCCCAGCGCAGCCGCCAGCAAGGAACGGCGGGGTAGGGCTTTCATGGGCCGCTCAGTGCGGCATGGCGCGCGGCGCGAACAGCCGCCGCCCTCTCGGCGCCGGCTCCGCCGGGGTCTCGGC
>JH599973.1 GCA_000245075.1 Acetobacteraceae bacterium AT-5844 | reverse complement strand
GGCGACCCTGCCGGCCGCATCGCGCTCATCGACGGCCTGCCGCGCTACGATGCCGTGATGGCGGCGCAGCGCGCGGGCGCGTTGGGCGTGATCGCCATCTCGCACGGGCACGAACGCCACTATGTGCAGACCTCGCCGGTCTGGGGCGCGCCGACGGGCGAGGCCGACCTCGCGCTGCTGCCCGCCATCCCAGTCGTGCAGGTGTCGAAGGAGGACGGCGCCACCCTGCGCGCGGCGGGTGCCGACGCCGAGGTGCTGTTGCTGGCGGAATCCACCCGCGCCTGGCGCCGCGTGCGGATGCCCTGCGCCGAGATCCCCGGGGAATCGCCGCATTTCGTGCTGCTGGGCGCGCATTACTGCACCTGGGCGGATGGCGCGACCGACAACCTGGCCGGCGTGGCGCTGCTGCTGGAACTGGCGCGGCTCTACGCCACCGGGCGGAAGCCCCGCCACGGCCTGCGCTTCTGCTGGTGGACCGGGCATGAGCAGGGCGGCTACGCCGGCTCCTCCTGGTATGCCGACAACCGCCGGGAAGAGCTGTTCCGCGACGCCATCGCCTATCTGAACGTCGACATCGTCGGCGTGCGGGGCGCCACCACCAAGGCGCTGCGCAACACCACGGGCGAACTGGCGGATTACGCCGCCGCCGTGCTGCGAGCCACCGCCGGCGCCCTGTCGGATGAAGAGGAAGCCTTTGTCCGCCGCGCGCTGCACCGGCAGGACAAGTATGTGGACCCGCGCCGCTCCGCCCGCAATTCAGACCAGAGCTTCTCGGGCATCGGCCTGTCCACCGCGCAGGTCAGCGCCTTCCTGCCGGCGGCCAGTCCCGACCACATGCCCGGCAGCGGCCTGGCCTGGTGGTGGCAGACCGACCAGGACACCGCCGAGCGCTGCGACCCCGGCATCCTGGCGACGGACACGCTGATCTACCGCAACCTGCTGGAAGGCCTGGTGCGGGCGGAGGTCCTGCCGCTGGACTTCCGCGGCACCGCCGCCGACATCCAGGCCGCGCTGCGGGAATACGCGGAAGCCGCGCCGGACCTGCCGGAGGTGGCGGAACTCTCCGCCCTGGCGGACCGGCTGCGCGATGCGGCGGCCCGGTTGGCCGCCACCCCCGCCGCCGACCCGGCCCGCCGCAACACCGCCCTGCTGCGCATCGCGCGGCACCTGAACCCGATGATGCACCATGCCGGCGGCGACTTCGACTTCGACCTGGGGCGCGCCAGCCGGCTTCTGCCGGGGCTGGCGCCGGCGCTGACGCTCGTCGGCCTGGAGCCTGACACGGCGCGCATGGCGCGCACCGTGCTGCGCCGCCGCGCCAACCGCATCGCGCACGGGATGCTGCGCGCCGTGGACACCATCCTCGACGAACTCGCCTGAACCGGCGGAAGGAACGGATCATGATGCATCGACGTGATGTCCTGGCCGGCGGCATCGGTGCCGCCGCCGTGCTCGGCCTGGGCCGCCCCGCCGTGGCGCAGCAGGGGCGCGTGCTGCGCTTCGTGCCCTATACCGACCTCGCGATCTTCGACCCGGTCTTCACCACGGTCGATATCACGCGTGACTACGGCTACATGGTCTATGACACGCTCTACGGCCTGGACGAACACCTGCAGCCGCGCCCGCAGCTGGCCGAGGGCCACAGGGTGGAGCAGGACGGCAGGCTCTGGACCGTGACGTTGCGTAGCGGCCTGCGCTTCCACGACGGCGAGGCCATCCGCGCCCAGGACTGCGTCGCCAGCCTGAAGCGCTGGATGGCCGTGGCGCCGATGGGGCAGACGCTCGCCGCGCGCATGGACGAGATGGCGGCCCTGGATGACCGCCGCATCCGCTTCCGGCTGAAGAGCCCCTTCCCGCTGCTGCTGAACGTGCTGGGGCAGGCCACCGCGCCCGTACCCTTCATCATGCCGGAGCGCGTGGCCCAGGCGCCGGCCACGCAGCAGATCACGGATACCACCGGCTCCGGCCCCTTCGTGTTCAAGCGCGACGAGTACCAGCTCGGCGTCCGCGCGGTGTATGAGCGCTTCGCGGGCTACAGCCCGACGCCGGATGGCGGGCGCGGCCTGACCGCCGGCGCCAAGCAGGTGCATTTCGACCGCGTGGAATGGCGCCGCATCCCCGACGCCTCCACCGCCGCCGCCGCGCTGCAGACCGGCGAGGTGGACTGGTACGCCGAGCCGCCCGCCGAGATCATCGAACTGTTCGACCGCGCGCGGGACATCGAGGTCTCGCGGCTGGAACTGCTGCCCTCGGTCATGGTGCTGCGGCCGAACCACCTGCACCCGCCCTTCGACAACAAGAAGCTGCGCCAGGCGCTGCTGCCGGCGCTGAGCCAGGAGGACTACGCCATGGCCGCGGTGGGGACGGACCCCAAGCGCTTCGCGGTCGGTACCGGCTTCTTCCCCGCCGGCTCCTCCATGGCCAGCGATGCCGGGCTGGCGCCGCTGCTGGGCCCGCGCGACCTGAACAAGGCGCGGCAGCTGATCAAGGAAGCCGGCTATGGCGGGGAGAAGGTGCGGCTGCTGGGTAATGCCGAGGGCGGCGTCACCGGCACCATGGCGCAGGTCACCGCCGACCTGATGCCGCGCCTGGGCTTCAACTTCGAGGCAGCGCTGCTGGATTCCGCCAGCGTGACGCAGCGCCGCCGCTCGATGGAGCCGGTGGAGAATGGCGGCTGGTCGCTGTCCTGCTGGGCCTTCCCGGGTCTGTGGTTCGAGAACCCGGGCACGCACAGTCTGATCCGCGGCAACGGCAAGGATGCCTGGTTCGGCTGGCCCACCGCCCCGCGCATCGAGGCGCTGCGCGACGAATGGCTGGTGGCACCGACGCTGGAGCAGCAGCAGCGGCTGGCGCGGGAGATGCAGGTCGTGGCGATGGACGAGCTGCCTTCCATTCCGCTCGGCTGCCTGTACCGGCTGACGGCAATGAAGAAGGCCTTGCGCGGCCGCGTCCCCGGCTTCCCGATCTTCTGGAATCTGCGGAGGGACGTGTAGTTCCAGCGCGTGCTGGCCTGGAGCATGATGATTCTGTTGCGAAGATTGCCGATGGCTGCGGATGGTCGCGACAGGAGCCGGATCAGGCGACGAGCTGGAACAGCCCGGCAATGAAGGTGGCTTGGGTGCGCACATTTCGTTCGCCGGTATCTCGAACCTGTCCCTTCCTGATCATTGCCATCGCCTCTTAGCCCGCCGGTGTTCGTCGTGCTGTATGGAAACCGCCAAAGCCAAGCCCTGGTCTGACTAGGCGTTTCACACGCCGATGATCTTGTTCCACGATATTATTGAGGAACTTGCATTGCCGTAGGCGGGCGAAGCGCCACATCTCGCCGTCCTCCTTCAGATGTTTGATGGCGCAAGGGTAGGCCGGGTTCTTGTCCACTGTGATGGTACGAGGGTTCACCGTATGCAGCTGCCCCAACGCCTTGCGGAAGAAGCGCTTCGCGGCCTCGGCGTCCCGCTTGGCCGAGAGCAGGAAGTCGATCGTCTGGCCGCGGCTGTCGACCGCACGGTACAGGTACATCCAGCGTCTCTTCGCCCGGACGTAGGTCTCTTCGACCCGCCAAGAGCCATTGCTCGACCGCAGACGTGGCCGGATTGGTTTTTCGATCTCCGGTGCATAGGCCTGGATCCAGCGGAAGGGGGTGGTGTGCGCGACGTCCACACCACGGTCCGCGAGCATCAGTTCAAGGTCGCGATAGCTAATCGGGAACATCAGGTACCAGCGCACCGCCCAGAGGATCACCTCAGCGGTGAACTGCCGCCCTGGAAGAACTGATCCTGCCGTACACGGGCCGCCTGCCGCTGTCTCGCCATGCCGAGGTTTGTACCTGCTCGAAGAGGCTCCGCAAACTTGCAACGGAACCCGTTGAAGCGACCCTCGGGCTGCGAAGGTGGCAATGCGGGGTGGTTCAGGGAAATGTCCCCGCAGGCGCGGCGGGAAGCCGCGGGACGCTCCAATTGTCCGCGCACCGGCTCACCCGCTACGCTGGCGTGATAGCCGGTCCAGGAGGTGCCACATGCTGCGCAACAACATCAGCGATCTCGTGGCCTTCGTGGCGGTCGCCCGGCAGCGCAGCTTCACGAAGGCGGCCGTTCAGCTTGGTGTTTCGCAATCAGCCCTGAGCCACACGATGCGGCTTCTCGAAGCGAGGCTCGGTGTCAGGCTTCTGGCCCGGACCACGCGCGCCGTATCCCTCACGGAGGCAGGAGAGCGGCTGCTCAGCGGCATCGGGGGCCAGCTGGATGAGATCGAGGCTCAGGTCGAGGCCCTCAGCGAGCTGCGCGACAAGCCTGCGGGGACCATCCGCATCTCCGCATCCGACTACGCGATCAAGCATGTTCTCTGGCCGAAGCTGAGGCAGTTCCTGCCAAACTACCCGGATATCAAGGTGGAGCTCATCCTCGACAACGGCCTCACCGACATCGTGACCGAGCGCTTCGATGCGGGCGTGCGGATGGGCGAGCACCTGGCCAAGGACATGATCTCCGCCAGGATCGGGCCGGATTTCTGCCTCGCCGTGGTGGGCGCACCGTCTTACTTCGATGATCGCCCCGAGCCTGTGCACCCGAAGGATCTGGTGAACCATACCTGCATCAATTTTCGCCTGCCGAGCTCAGGCGGTTTCTACGCCTGGGAGTTTGAGGAGGAGGGCCGCGAGATCAAGATCCGCGTCGACGGCCAGCTCGCCTTCAACAATATCTTCGACGCGCTGGATGCGACCCTGGATGGCTTCGGGCTCGCCTATATCCCGGAGGAGATCATCCTTCCCTACGTCCAGCAGAAGCGGCTCGTCCGCGTGCTGCAGAAATGGTCGCCCTATTGGGACGGCTTTTACCTTTATTACCCGAGCCGCCGTCAGTCGTCGCCCGCCTTTGCCGCGCTGGTCCAGGCGCTGCGGCACCACACGTAACCGTTTCCCCTGTCGGACCCGCGCCGGGCCAGCGGCCGAGGCACGCCATTACCGGGAAGGCGAAGTCCCGGAATTCAGGCTATCGGCAATAGGCTTCCGCCAGGGCCGGTGATGAGGCTCAGCTCGGCACCGAGTCCGGAGATATCGCGACGGACAGCCTGAAGCCGCGCAGGAAGCTCGCATCCTGCTCGGACGCATCGGCCGGCATCAGCACCACGGGGGAACTCTCCCCCATCTGCGACAGCATCTCGGGCAGGCTGATGGCAATGACCAGGCCTCTCACATAGCCGGTCCCCTGGTCCTCTCCCTGCGCAGCCGCGCCGAAGGCCAGCGTCGCGGTCCCTTGTGGCTCAGGCACGGCGTCGTGGCCGGAGGCGATGCTGAAGCCCCGTACGGCGAGCCCGCCCCGCTTCTTCTCCACGACCCATCCGCTGATCCCCTCCTCCCCTTGAGCTTCGAGCCAGAACAGCGGCGGCAGGACGTCCAGCACGGCGGGCGAACGCGACACCTCGGAGGAGGCGAGCCCGCGTGCCAGGCCGGCAATATCATCGTCGATCGCCAAGGCGGGCGCACCTTCCGCACGCAGGCGCCGCGCCGCGCGCCGGACGTCTACCGGGGCGTGCCCGCCGAACATGGCGGCCAGCAGGCTGCCCTCGGGGAACCTCAGATTCGGCCTTTCCTGCATCGCGAGTCTCCTTCGTCTTGCCCAGTGATGCCCGAAGGCGAGGGGCGGCGCCAACTGGCCGTCGTGATCAGCGGCGGCGAGAAGAGCGGATAACGGATGGCGCCTTGCTGCCGGGGATGGTTGCCGCAAGGTGACATCGGGGGAATGCTGGCGGGCAAGGGGGAACGTCATGATCAGAATTACAGAGCCCGCAAGCAGCAGTGCCGGGCCGGGTGCCGGCGAATGACTGCTCCGCGTTGGATCTCGCCGCGCTCTCCTTTCGCGATCCGCAGCTACCGCTTCCAGTGGTCCGCCGACCTGATGACCTCCTGGGCCTTCGAAATGGAGACCCTGATCCTGGGCTGGTACATCGTGGTGCAGACCGAGTCCGTGCTGCTGGTGACGGTGTTCGGTTCGCTGCAGTTCCTGGGGACGCTGATCGCGCCTTTCTTCGGTCTGGCGGGCGACGCGATCGGGCATCGCACCGTGATGTGCCTGATGCGCGCGGCTTACGCGCTGCTCGCGGTGGTTCTGACGGCGCTCATCCTGACAGGCATGCTGACTCCGGTGCTGGCGCTGGTCGTCGCCGGGGTCGCGGGGCTGATCCGGCCCTCCGACATGGGCATCCGCAATGTGCTGATCGGCGAGACCATGCCCGAGGACCGGCTGACCAGCGCCATTGGCCTGTCGCGCATCACGGCGGATTCGGCGCGTGTCGGCGGCGCCCTGGCCGGGGCGAGCATCGTTGCCATCCTGGGCATGGGGCAGGCCTATCTGATGGTGGTGCTGTTCTACGCCTTGGGCACCCTGCTGACGCTAGGTGTCAGCGCGGCGCGGGTGAGGGACCAAGGGCCCGCGGTGATGGCGGCGTCGCCCCTGCGCGGCCTCTGGGAAGCGGCGCGGGCGGTGTGGCAGGCGCCGCCGCAGCTGGCGGCGATGGTGATGGCCTTCCTGATCAACCTGACGGCCTACCCCTTTACGCTGGGCCTGCTGCCCTATGTCGCGCGGGATGTGTACGGCACCACCCAGGCGGGGCTCGGCTATCTGGTGGCGGCCGTCGCGGGGGGCGGCATCGTGGCCGCGCTGATCCTCAGCCGGATGGGCCGGGCCGCGCAGCCCGCGCGCATGATGCTGGTGTTCAGCCTGGCCTGGCACGGGTTGCTGATCCTGTTCGGCCAGATCGGCAGCCTGACCGGCGGCCTGCTGGTGCTGCCGCTGATCGGAGTCGCGCAGATGCTGTGCGCATTGCCGCTCTCGGTGCTGCTGCTGCGTAGCGCGCCCGCGGCGCTGCGCGGCCGGATCATGGGCATCCGCACGCTGGCGGTCTACGGGCTGCCCATTGGGTTGCTCTGCTCCGGCCCTCTCATCGATCACTGGGGCTTTCCCGCGACGGCGGCCGCTTATGGCACGGTCGGTATCGTCGCGACCCTGCTGGTGCTGGTGGGCTGGCGCGCGCATCTCTGGCCGAAGCACGCGCCAGGAAATGTGGGATGATAAGGGGCCCGCACCGGCCAGCGGCTATTCCGCTCGCGGCTTCATTCGGACCCCGATTCCGTCACGATGAGGTCCATGGCGATGTCGTGAGGCTGCGGGTGGATGGTCGCGATGCGCGCGCACTCGAACCCGATCCCGATCGTGCGTGGCCTGGTCGGCAGCGCGGCCAGGGTGCGGTCGTAGTAGCCGCCGCCATAGCCAAGGCGAAAGCGTCGCCTGTCGAAGCCCACCAGGGGCACGAGCAGGAGATCGGGCGTGACCGGCTCCCCCGTGGCGGGAATGGGAATGTTCCAGACGCCATGGGCCATTGGGGCGCCCGGCCACCATTCACGGAAGATCATGGGCGCGGCTTTTTCGACCACCACCGGAAGAGCGAGCCGCTCACCCCTGGCATGGAGTGCCCGTACCAGGGGGCGCGGGTCATACTCGCCCTTGAATGGCCAGTAGAAGCCAATCAGGCGGCCGGAACAGGATGACAGGACCTGCTCCAAAGTCGCCGCGACCGCCTCGCCATGGGCCGCCCGCCTAGCCGCCGACAAGGCCAGGCGCCGTTCGATCAGGGCCGCGCGCTTAGCCTTGCGCCAGAGCCGGACCTCTTCCCACTCCTGCGCGGCGCTGCCCCCGGAATGCTGCGCCGGTGCGGCCTCCGGCTGGGAGAGCCCCAGGAAGGAGGGATCCAGCTCATGCAGCAGGCAGGCCGGTGAACTGTATCCTTCGTGCTCCGGCTGCTCGTCCTGCGGCAGTCGTCCCGGTCCGGGAGGCTGTTCCTTGCTGCTGTCACCCATGGCGGCTGCCTCTGCTTGAACACCCTATGGGTGCTGTCCGCGCCCGCGGGTTGTTGACGGCAGCAGATTAGCAGACATCGGCCCCTCCTGCCTGCCATCGCCGCGCGGCGGGCCGGATGAATGGCACGGGTCGCCGCGGCGCGGTATTGAATGCTGGCTCTCACCACTGCCGCGCCTGGTGATGGCTCAACAAATGACGGAGGACCCCTATGCCCGCCAGCAACGCCATGCGCCTCGTTGTCCTGCCCGGCGACGGCATCGGGCCCGAGATCACCGCTGCCACCGTCGCGGTGCTGGAGGCGGTGTCCGACCGCTTCAACCTCGGCCTGTCGCTGGAACAGGAGCTGGCGGGGCACGAAAGCCTGAAGCGCTACGGCACCACCGTGCGTGGGGAGCTGCTGGACAAGGTGCAGGCGGCCGACGGGCTGGTGCTCGGCCCCATGTCCACCTTCGAATACACGGATGAGACGAAGGGCGGCATCAACCCCTCGATGTTCTTCCGCAAGAAGCTGGACCTCTTCGCCAATATCCGCCCGGCCCGTACCTATCCCGGCGTGAAGCACCCCGCGGTCGCCGAATTCGACCTGGTGGTGGTGCGCGAGAACACGGAGGGCTTCTACGCTGACCGCAACATGGAATCCGGCGGCAGCGAAATGCTGGTGACGCCGGATGTCTGCGTTTCCCTCCGCCGTATCACGCGCGAATGCTGCAACCGCATCGCCCGCAGCGCCTTCCGCCTGGCCGCCACGCGCCGCAAGCGCGTGCACGCCGTGCATAAGGCCAATGTGCTGAAGATCGGCGACGGCATGTTCCTGGAGGAATGCCGCAAGGTCGCCGCCGAGTTCCCCGACGTGACCATGGACGAATACATCGTCGACGCCATGGCCGCCCATCTCGTACGCGCGCCGCAAAAGTTCGACGTCATCGTCACCACCAACATGTTCGGCGACATCCTTTCCGACCTCACGGCCGAGCTCTCCGGCTCCATTGGGCTCGGCGGTTCGGTGAATGCGGGCACGCGCTATGCCATGGCGCAGGCGGCGCATGGCTCGGCGCCGGACATTGCCGGGCAGGACCGCGCCAACCCCTTCTCGCTGATCCTCTCCGCCGCGCAGTTGCTGGACTGGCACGCGGAGCGCCTGGGCAGCACCAACTTCGCCGCCGCCGCCCGCGCCATTGAAGCCGCCGTGGCCGATGCGGTCGCAGCCGGAGACGCCACGGGCGATGTCGGCGGCCGCCTCGGCACTGCTGCCACCGGCCAAGCCATTGCCGCCCGGCTGCGCGCCACCCAGCCCGCCTGAACGCCAAGGCCTAGAGGGAGGGGGCAGCGGCTTCTCGAATGGAAGGGGAATGGCAGGACCCCCCTGAGCGGTCCTGGCTCCTCAGCGCTCATTCAATGGCGGCCGGATGGACGATATCTGCTTCCGGCAAGTTGATTACTCCGGATTGATCCCGGCAGCCTGAGCCACGGCTTTCCATCTCGTCGTCTCCGATGCGACAAACTTCGTGTAATCCTCTGAGGTGCTGCCCCCAGGCACGAGGCCGGTCGCCAGTAGCTTCTCCTTCAGCGGGCCTTGCACGGCTTTCGCCACTTCGGCCTGAAGCCGTGCTGCCACCGCGGAATCCAGCCCAGAGGGCGCGGATAGCCCAGTCCAGGACACTGCCACCACGTCGGGGGTGCCACTCTCGATGATGGTTGGCGTATCGGGGAACAACGCGCTCCGTTCAGCGCTTGTCACCGCCAGCATCCGCAACCTGCCGTCCTTGACATGCGGGAGAACGGCGTCGGCATTCGTGATGAGGATCGGCACCTGCCCGCCCAGCACGTCCGTCAATGCGGGAGCTCCACCGCGATAGGGGATATGTTCGATGGCGATTCCCGCCTTCAGCTTGAACAGCTCCATGGCCAAGTTGCCAGACGACCCCGTGCCAGAACTCGCGTAGCTGTGCTTGCCCGGCTCCCGCTTCGCGAGAGCGACGAGGTCCGCCAGGTTCCGTGCAGGGAAATCAGGGTGGACCGCGATCCCGTTCGGCCCGGAGGCGATAAGGGAGATGTGCGTGAAATCCTTGACCGTGTCGTAGGGCATCGACCTGTAGAGCCCGGCATTGATGGCATGGGAGCCAATGCCCGAAAGGAGCAGGGTGTACCCGTCAGCTTGCGCGCGCACGACAACGGCGGACCCGGTGTTCCCGTTGGCGCCAGGGCGATTCTCGACCACAACCGGCTGGCCCAGGGCCTTGCCCAGTTCCTGTGCGACCAAGCGTGCCATCGTGTCGCTTGTGCCGCCCGGAGGGAAAGGGACCACAATGGTGATGGCGCGGCTCGGCCACGCCTGTGCTGCAGCTGGCGCTCCATGCGTCGTTACGCCCGCCAGTGCTGCCGCGCCGAAGGCAAGCATGCTGCGCCGCGTGGCCTGAAAGTGATTCATGGTTTCCTCCAGCCTTTGATGATCCGCCGCCTTTGGAAGCGACTTTCTTCGGAGCCGGTTTGGCGACATCCGCCACCCGGCCGCGGGTCTTCAGAACATCCTTGCTGTAGCGAAACCCGGCAGGGCCGATCTACATCACCGTTCGGCGGTGCCACGCCGCTGTCCCACCATGCGGGCCAACGGCGCTAATTGTTGGTCTGGACGCGCCGCATGGTTCGCGCCCTCCCGGCAACGACACGCGCCGCCACATGATTCCTGTAGGCTTGATCTCGGCCGCCGCAGCCTTATGCCGTGGCTCCCGCCGCGCTCACGCCAGAACCCCGATAGGCCAGGGCACGAATTCGTTCGTGCCCATGCCGTTCAGTTCACTTTTGGTGCGCTCGCCGGAGGCATGACGCAAAAGCTGTTCGAAGATGAGCTGACCCATTTCCTGCACCGTGGCCTCGCCATCCACGACGATGCCGCAATTGATGTCCATGTCGGACACCATCCGCTCGTACATCGGCGTGTTGGAGGCCAGCTTGATGGTCGGCGCGGGCAGGGAACCGAAGCAGGAGCCGCGCCCGGTGGTGAACATCACCATGTTGGCGCCGCCCGCGATCTGCCCTGTCGCCGAGGCCGGATCGTAGCCCGGTGTGTCCATGAAGACGAGGCCGTGCTGCGTCACGGGCTCGGCATAGCGGTAGACCTCCATCAGGGGCGAGTTGCCGCCTTTCTTGGCGCCGCCTAGCGACTTCTCCAGAACATTGGCAAGGCCGCCGGCATTGTTGCCGGGCGAGACGCGGCCGTTGATCTGACAGTCCCGCCCCTCGTTGTAGGCGAGCCACCAGTTCATCCGGTCCACGAGCTTCTGCCCGACCTCGGGTGTCACGGCGCGCGCCGTCAGCGTGTGCTCCACGCCGAAGATCTCGGAAGTTTCAGACAGGATCGGGGTGCCGCCGTGGCGTACCAGGATGTCCATCGCGGCGCCGAGGGCCGGATTGGCGGAGAGGCCGGAGAAACCGTCCGACCCGCCGCACTGCATGCCGATCGTCAGGTACTCGGCCGAGACAGGTTCGCGCGACACGGCGTTGGCGGCGGGGAGCATTTCCTTCACCAGGGCAATGCCGGCATCCACCGAGCGGCGCAGCCCGCCTTCCTCGCGGATCACAAGCGTCCGCAAGGTCGGGCCGCGTTCAAGCCCTTGCTCCTTCAGGAAACCCTCGAGGTCATTACTCTCCATGTCCGCCGCGATGATGAGCGAAGCCGCGGTGTTGGGGTTGCGCATGTATCCGCCCAGCGTGCGGCGCAGCAGGGCCATCGGCTCGCCGGACCGCTCCATCCCGTCGCCCATCTGGTGGATGAAGGGAGCGACGCCGTCCACCATCGGGTAGTCCGCCAGCCGGTCGGGGGTGAACCAGGCCGCGATCTTGCGCGCCGCCGTGCCGCCGGTGTTTCCGAGAACGAAGACGCCCACGTAGTTGCGCGTACCCACACGCCCGTCGGCGCGCCGGATGCCCTGGAACGTGGCACGCTCCGCCTGCGGTACGTATTCGGTCGGCACATAGTTTTTCGAGAAGGCGTAGTCTTTCTCCACCTCGTCGAACAGGATGTTATGGCTATGCATCCAGGTGCCGGGCTGCAGGTCCTCCGATGCGTAGCCGATCACCGTGTTGTATTTTCTAACCGCCTCGCCTTTGGCGATGAAGCGGGCGGCGATCTTGTGGCCGGACGGCACGTCATGCAGCGTGACCGTGTTTTCCGACGGCACCGGCGTTCCGGCCTGCACCGGCATCCGCGCGACAACGACGTTGTCCATCGGGTCCAGGCGGATGAAGGGATTGAAGTTGGGGCGGGTGATGTGACGGTCCATTGTGCCGTTCCCTTTCATGCCAGAACGCCGATGGGCCAGGGTACGAACTCATTCTCGCCCGCGCCCTCGATCTCGCCCTTGGTCTTCTCGCCGGATGCGTGGCGCAGCAGCGCATCGAAGATGCGCCGCCCCATGTCCTCCACGCTCACCGTGCCATCCAGCACCGGGCCGCAGTCCAGGTCCATGTCGTCCGCCATCCGCGCGAAGGTCTCGCTGTTGGAGGCAATCTTCACGGTTGGCGCGGGCAGGGAGCCGAAGGTGGTGCCGCGCCCCGTCGTCATGGCGATCAGGTTGGCACCGCCTGCGATCTGCCCGGTCACTGAGACCGGGTCGTAGTCGGGTGTGTCCATGAAGACGAGGCCCGGGCCGCTCACACGGTCGGCATAGCGCACCACTTCTGCGATCGGGGCGCTGCCCGCCTTGCGCGCGCCATCCAATGACTTTTCCAACACGCTGGCCAGGCCCGCCGCCGCGTGACCTCGGTCCAGCACACCGTTCAGCTGGGTGTCCTTTCCACGGTTGTAGTCGCGCCACCAGTCCAGCCGCGCTCGCAGCGCCTCGCTCACGGCCGGGTTCGCCGCGCGGGCCAGGAAAACATCCTGCGCCAGCAGGATCTCGGGCGTTTCAGACAGGATGGCCGTGCCGCCAGCGGCGAGCAGCAGGTCCACCGCGACGCCCAGCGCCGGGTTGGCGGAGAGGCCAGTAAAGCCGTCCGGTGCGCCGCATTGCAGACCAAGCACCAGGTGCGCTGCCGGCACCTCCTGCCGCCGCGCGGCGTTGGCCAGGGGCAGCATGGCTTGCACCATCGCCTTTGCGGTTTCCACGGCATTCCGGATGCCGCCCACCTCCTGGATCGTCACGGTGTGCAGGCGGTCACCGACGTCCAGCTTTTCCTGCTCCAGAAATCCTTTGAGGTTGTTGCGCTCGCAGCCCAGCGCCACGACCACGGCACCGGCCGTATTCGGGTTGCGGATGAAGCCGGAGAGGGTGCGGCGCAGCAGATCCATCGGCTCGCCGGTCATTTCCATGCCGCAGCCGATTTCGTGAATATAGGGCACCACGCCATCGACATTCGGGTACGCCGCCAAACGGTCCGTGTCGAACCAGTCGGCGGCCTGGCGCGCGGCGGTCGCTCCGCAATTGCCCACCACGAACACGCCGATGACGTTGCGCGTGCCCACGCGCCCATCCTCCCGCACGAAACCCCGGAATGTCGCCGTGGCGGCGGCCAGACCTGGACGGCCTGCCCCAAGGCTCGGCAGCACCACCCCCGCCACGGAGACATCGTCCGCATGCAGCGGCTGGCCAGCGGCGATGTCCCGGACCGCGGTCCCGATCGGGATGCCGGCCCGCACCACCGATGTGCCCGCC
This sequence comes from Acetobacteraceae bacterium AT-5844, assembly GCA_000245075.1. Lineage (GTDB taxonomy): Bacteria > Pseudomonadota > Alphaproteobacteria > Acetobacterales > Acetobacteraceae > Pseudoroseomonas. The sequence goes on along the minus strand of JH599973.1, from coordinate 43,920 downwards.
GGGATGTCACGGGTTACCAACTTGTGCCCGGCCGCCACCTCCTCCAGCGTCGTCACGCCCTCGGATGGCAGGCTTGTACCCCGCGCGATCGGATGTCTCGCGACGACGACGTTGTCTCCTGCGTCCAGACGAAGCACAGGGCCGCTCACCGCCGTGGCGGTGGACATGGACAGGAACACGGCTTCCTCCCTTTCCCGGGCTGGGGCAAGGGGCCAGCCCGTTATAATTCGGTCGCCAGGTTACCCGTGCGCGTGATGCAGGTCTAACATCATGATAGCATCATGCTTATGCCAGTATTGAATTAGCCGGTGCCGCCATGCTCGACCTCACGCACCTCCGCTCCTTTGTCGCCCTTGCGGAGGAGCTGCACTTCGGCCGCGCGGCGCGGCGCCTGAACATGACGCAGCCGCCCCTGAGCCGTCAGATCCAGCTCCTGGAGGCCGAACTCGGCGTCCGGTTGCTGGACAGATCGCGCCACGCCGTGGCGCTGACGGCGCCGGGCCACGCCTTCCTGCCCGAAGCCCGGGCGCTGCTCAGTGCCAGCGAACGAGCGGCGCAGGTCGCCCGGCGGGCCATGCAGAGCCGGGGGCGCGGGGTGGTGAGCCTCGGCTTCATCGGGGCCTCGACCTACGCTTTTCTGCCGAGGCTGGTCAGCCAGGCCCGAACCGAGCTGCCGGACACGGAGATCGTACTGAAGGAGATGGATGGGGCAACGCAGCTGGAGGCACTGCGAATGGGGCGCCTCGACATCGGCCTGGTCCGGCCGTCTTCCATGCCGGACGCCGTGTCATCCTCCTGCGTCATGCGGGAGGGATTGGCGCTGGCGCTGCCTCTCGGTCATCCGCTGATCGCCAGGCGCCGCCTTGGGCTGCGCGATCTGGCTGGGGAGCGCTTCATCATGTACTCGAAGGACGGGCCCTACATGCATGCGCTGCTGTCGAACACTTTCGCGGCCGCAGGCGTTCAGCCCTGTGTCGTGCAGGCCGTCTCCCAGGCCCATACCATCCTGTCGCTGGTCAGTGCGGGTACCGGGGTGGCCCTGGTGCCGGAGGAAGCGCGCAATGCCTCCTTCGACAACGTGACCTTTCGCCCCATCACCATCCCCTCCGCGCCGCTGGTCGAGTTGCACGCGGTCTGGCGGCCGGACAACGCCAACCCGGCGCTGGAGCCATTGCGTGATCTGCTGCACCGGATCGCGCTACCGCGGCCTTGACTGAAACCCACAGGCGCCATCCATACGGCGCTACTGGCCGCCGGGGTTAGCCGCCCGCACGTCGTGGCCTTCCTCCGGCCATGCGGGCGGGACCTGGACCGGTTCCTGGACGATCATCGCAGTCTTCTCAGAACACATCCGGCTCGGGCACCGGTGCGCCATGGTCCGTGCGCAGAACGTCGAAATCGCAGCCATCATGCGCCTGGCCGACATGCTGGCTGAAAATGGCGCCGTAGCCCCGCTCGTATCGCGGCGGCGGGGCGGTCCATGCGGCACGGCGGTGAGCCAGTTCCGCCTCGCCGACCCGCATGTCGATGCGGCGGTTCGGAACATCGACCGCCACCATGTCCCCCGTCCTCAGCAGGGCGAGCGGACCGCCGATGTAGCTTTCCGGCGAGACATGCAGGATGCACGCACCGTAGGATGTGCCGGACATGCGGGCATCGGAGATCCGCAGCATGTCGCGGACACCTTGGCGCACCAGCTTCGCTGGCAGTGGGATCATGCCGATCTCCGGCATTCCGGGGCCACCCAGCGGCCCGCCGTTGCGCAGCACCAGCACCGTATCCGGCGTCACCTCCAGGTCATCGCGGTCGATGCGGGCCTTGAGATCCGGATAGTCCTCGAACACCAGCGCGGGTCCGGTGTGGACGTGCAGCCGCGGGTCGCAGGCGCTCGGCTTGATGACGCAACCGTCCGGGGCAAGGTTGCCGCGCAGCACCGCGAGTGCACCCTCGGCGTAGATCGGGTTCGCCTCGGTCCGGATCACGTCGTCGTCGTAAACCTCCGCGTCCGCGATGCACGCGCCGAGCGTCTCGCCGCTGACAGTCATGGCATCCAGGTGGAGGTGGCGCCGGATGCGGGACATCAACCCGCGGAGGCCGCCGGCGAAGTGGAAATCCTCCATCAGATACGTGCTGCCGGAGGGGCGGACATTGGCGATCACCGGCACCGCGCGACTGGCGCGGTCGAAATCATCCAGGCCGATGTCGGCTCCTGCCCGGCGCGCCATGGCGATCAGGTGGATGATGGCATTGGTGGAGCAGCCCATGCCCATGGCGACGGCGATCGCGTTCTCGAAGCTCTGGCGTGTGAGGATACGTCCTGGCGTCAGATCCTCCCACACCATTTCCACCGCCCGGCGGCCAGCGGCGGCTGCCATGCGACGGTGATTGACGTCCACTGCCGGGATGGAAGAGGCCCCGGAAAGGGTCATGCCCATCGCCTCGGCGATGGCCGTCATGGTGCTGGCCGTGCCCATGGTCATGCAGGTGCCTGCCGACCGGGCGATGCCGGACTCGATCTCCTGCCAGTCCTTCCGGCTGATCTTGCCCGCGCGTCGCTCGTCCCAGTACTTGAAGGCGTCCGAGCCGGAGCCGAGCGTGCGGCCGTGCCAGTTTCCGCGCAGCATCGGCCCGGCGGGGACGAAGATGGCCGGGATGTCCATGCTGATTGCGCCCATGAGCAGGCCGGGCGTGGTCTTGTCGCAGCCGCCCATCAGCACCGCGCCGTCGATGGGATGGGAGCGCAGCAGCTCCTCCGTCTCCATGGACAGGAAGTTGCGGTAGAGCATGGCGGTCGGCTTCACCAGGCTCTCGAAGAGCGAGATGGCCGGTAGCTCGATCGGCAGCCCCCCGGCCTGCAGCACGCCCCGCTTCACGTCCTCTGCGCGGTCGCGGAAATGCGCGTGGCAGGGGTTCATCTCCGACCAGGTGTTGACAATGGCGATGATCGGCCTGCCCTCGTAATCGGCATGGGACAGGCCGAGCTGCAGCACGCGCGAGCGGTGCAGGAAGGAGCGGAGGTTGTCCGGCGCGAACCATCGTGCGCTGCGGAGATCGCCGGGAGCTTTCCGGGGCGTGTTCATGCTGGCTTCCTCGTGGCGCCGCGCCGTCTCAGGCCGCCTGCAACAGCCCCTTGGTGTAGCCGAGCGCGAAGGCGAAGAAACGTTCCCGGCCGGGATCCAGGTCACTCAGCGGAACATGGTCGGGGCACAGGATGCCGTCATAGCCGACGCTGCGGTAGCTGCGGATGGATTCCGCCATGTCCACGTCGCCCTCATCCGGGAAGGCCTCGCGGAAGTTCAGGTATCCGCCCTTGATGTTGCGGAAATGGACCATGAATATCCGCTTGCGGCGGCCGAACTCGCGGATCGCCTCCTGCACGATGGCGTTGGGGTCGTCCGACATCTCGGCCACGGTACCCTGGCAGAAGTTCAGCCCGTGGCTGGTGTTCGCCGGCGCGATGTCCAGGAAACGGCGGATGCCAGCCAGGGAGCCGACCACATGGTTCACGCCGTTCAGCCCGCCCACCGGATAGGCCGGGTCATGCGGGTGGCCGGCCAGGCGCACGCCTTCCTTTTCCGCCGTCGGCATCACCTGCTCGACGAAGTACTCCAATGCCTCCCAGCCTTGCTCCTCGGTGACGCCGGGGATGCTGTCGCCCAGTACCTGGCCGCAGGCCTCGGGCGTACCGATGGCGTTGACCGGCTCGTCGCTGTCCTCGCGGTTGCTGTCGGGATGACCAACGCCCCAGTAGGAGAATTGCGCGTCACGGGCTGGATCGTATTCCGCGGCATTGAATGCGGAGCAGGAGACGCCGCCACGGCCCTGTGCCACGCCGGTGCGGGTGATGCCAACCATCTGCACGTTGTACTTCAGGGTTGTCACGCCTCCTGCCGCCGCGGCGCGGATGTCCTGCCGGATGCCCTCGGCGGTCGCCGCGGCGCGCTTGCGGTTATAGAGGCTGTCGAGCAGGATGGAGCCGATGTCGATGGCCATCACCTCCAGCCGCAGCCCGAAGCGCTCCACGAACTTTCGCTGCTCGGCTACCTTGGCGGAATCCCACCTCCCTTTCGCGTCCAGCAACTGCACATTGGGCCGTGTGTCGATGACGATGCCCTGAGCACCGAGCTGGGCGGAAAGGCGCAGACGGGCCTCGGTGGGGTTAATAAGTTGTTCGCCGATATACATGCCGTTCCCCCTGTCGCTCGCGCGGCGCGTTTTGGGGATTTGACATGGAGGAGGTGCATGTCAGGGGCAACACAGACTGGCGGATGATCGGACTTGGCGTCCCACATGCCGGGATACCAAGCGGGGTTAAGAGGCCCGGCAACCTTAAAGCCAGCCTGCTTCGGCTTCCTCCACTCCGGAGACCCCGGCGCCCAGGGCCAGCAGGCGGCCCGAGAGGGGGGCGGCAGCCAGGGCATCCAGCGGCATTCCATCCCGCGCCGTGGCGACATAGAGCGTGTTCAGCCCCGGCCCGCCGAAGCCAAGGTCGGTTGGCCGGGGCACCGGCAAGGGCATAATCCGATCTACTTCCCCCTCCGCCCCGAGCCTTGCCACGCTCCAGCCGTCATACAGGGCTGTCCAGACGCCCCCTTCCTGGTCCACCGCCAGCCCGACCGGGCGGCCACCGCCAGCGGGCAGCCGCGCGAGCAGGAGCGGCACCGCCCGCCCCATTTCGAGCCGGTGGATCGTACCGGTTGCCGGTGTGGCGGCGAAGAGTGCGGCACCGTCCGGCGCCCAGGCCAGGGCGGATACCTCGCCCGGTAGCCGCCAGACCGGTTTGGCAATTCCGGCGGGCGACAGCGGACCAATCGCACTGCCTCCGTCCGGTGTTGGCGTGGCGGCCCAGGCTTCGCCGTCAGGATGAACACGCAGAGCCGTCGGTGGCCCGGGAAGGGGCGTCAGCGCCCGCACCTGTCCGTCGGGCGACACCCGCGTGACCCGGCCTTCGATGTCGACCAGTATGGCATCGCCGCCTTCTCCCAGGACGAGGGCGCGGATGGGTATCTCGGTCCGGGCAACGTGGCGATCGGTGCTGCCCGGTCGCAGGCTGCGCAGCTCCGGTGCCAGCGCGTCGCACCACCAGACCAGCCCGGCCTGGACGGACCAGCGGGGGCAGATGCCGTGGAAGGCTGCCGTGGCCGAGACGGGCTGCGCAGGCGTAGCTGAAGCCGCACGTGTGGCCACCGGGCGGAGTTGCGCGCCGATGCGGCGACCAGCGGCGGCCACCTCGGGGCCTAGAAGGTCCAGGCGCTCACGCGTCATGCGCCAGGCGGGACCGGCGATGCTGACGGCGCCGACCACCTGTCCCTCGGGGTCGAGCACCGGAGCGCCGACGCAGCGGACGCCTTCGACAATCTCCTCGTCATCGGTCGCGAAGCCGCGGGCTTGCACGATCCGCAGCGCCGAAGCCAGGCGCCGGCGATCCGTGATGGTATGCTGCGTCAGTGGCGTCATGGGCAGGCGCTTCAGCAACTTGTCCCGCTCCTTGTCCTCGAGGAAGGCGAGAATTGCTTTGCCCTGGCTGGTGCAATGCAGCGGCTTGCGTTGGCCCAGCCGGGCGGCGGAACGGACCTCGTGCGCCCCCTCGAACTTGCCCAGCGCCACCACCTCGCGCCCTTCCAGAACCGCCACATAGGCGGTTTCGCCCGTCGCATCGCGCAGGCTCCGCAACTCCGGCGCGGCCACGGCAGGAAGGTCGGGAGCGGACCAGGCTCCCTGGCCCATTCCCTGGGCGATCTCCATCAACCGAAAGCCGACTGCATAGATGCGCCTGGCCGGATCCTGCCGGAGCAACCCACGTGCCACCAACACCCCGAGAATGCGGTAGGTCGTGGTGCGGGACAGGCCGAGCTGTGCCATCAGCTCCGACTGCGCGATACCGCCCGGCGCCGCGGCGACTGCTTCCAGCACGTCGCAGGCCTTGCCCAGCAGGGCGGCGCCATCGGGCCGCGCAGGTCGGGAATCGGTCTTCTGACCCATCATGTGGGACTGTTAGCGTGTTCTGGCCTGCCGCGACAGCATGAAAAGTCGATGCGTGGTTGACCCGTTCCCCGCCGACGGCCCACCAGTTGAGCCATTCCCAAAAGGGCCTCACGCCCCAATCCAGAGGAGGTCACGCCATGTCCCGGACCAGCGATGTCGTCATCACCCCCGACCATCTGGCGCGCCTGGCGAAGTGCAGCAGCGGCTCCATCACGACGGAACTGTTCCGCCTGGGGTTCAAGCAGTGCTTCCTGGTCGGGCTGAAGCCGCTGAACCCGGCGGTGAAATCCTTCGCGGGCGAGGCCTTCACCATGCGGATGATCCCGGCGCGGGAGGACAAGGAGACCTACGCCACCCTGACCCCCACGCCCAACGAGGACAACCTGCAGTGGGTCGGCGTGGAGCAGACACAGCCCAACCAGGTCATGGTGATCGACAGCCGCAATGACCCTCGCGCCGCCTCCATGGGGAACATGTTGCTGACGCGGATGATGAAGCGCGGCGTGGTGGGCGTCATCACCGACGGCTCCTTCCGCGACGGGGCGGAGATCGCCGAAATGGAGCTGCCTGCCTACTGCCAGGCCGTGGTCGCCTCCACCCGGCTCTCCTATCATCACGTGGCGGACCTGAACGTGCCTATCGCCTGCGCGGGAGTTGCCGTCTATCCGGGGGATATCGTGCATGGCGAGAAGGATGGCATCACCGTCATTCCCCGCCACGTGGCGCTGCAGGTTCTGGAAGCCTGCGAGCGGCGCGATCCGCTGGAGAAGTATCTGGCGCTGCGTGTGGAAGCTGGCGAGGCCCTGTGGGGGGTATACCCACCCACCGAGCAGACCCGCGCCGACTTCGCAGCCTGGCAGGCCGCAGGCTCCCGCCCCGAGGACGCCGCCCGCATCCGCGCGCCGCATCCTGCCACAAGCGCCGCGGAGTGAACGGCATGGACAAGCGCGAGGCCCTGATTCGCCGCTACTTCGACGCCTGCAATGCGGGGGACTACAACGCCCTGGTTTCCTGCTTCACGCCGGACGCGGTGCACTACTTCCCGCCCGGCTTGCCCGGCGCGCCCTGGCGAGGGGCGGATGCCATCGCCAAGGGTTGGGTCTGGTGCGTGGAAACCTTGGGCAGCCAGTGGACCATCGAGCGGGTGCTGTGCGGCCCCGAGGATGGTGGCGCCGATGGTGTGCCGGAAGCGGTGATCGAGTGGACGCACTGGAAGAGCAAGCAGAATACCGCCCTGCGCGGCGATGAGTGGTACCGCTTCGACCCGCGAAGCGGCTTGATCTCCGAGATCCGCGCTTATTACGCCTCTCCGGCGCAGCAGGGCGTGCCGATCAACGAGTTGCACGACTTCGACTACTCCGGCCGCGGGTACCACCTCTCTTCAGGCTGAACCGTAAGCGGGCGGCCCGGGCATCTTTGCTTCCGCTGTAAGGCAGCCGCTCGGCTCTGATGCGTTCCGCCGCGCCGCGGCGGGTGTTACCGCTGCTGGCGAAGCCGGCGCGGCCCATGCGCCGCGCCGCGACGAGAGGGAGTGAACGGGCATGGAGCTGACGACGCTGCGGCTGGAGGTCGCGGAGCATATCGCGACCGTGACGCTGGACCGCCCGCCGGTGAACGCGCAGAACGGCCGCCTGCGGCAGGAACTGCTATGGCTGTTCGACACGCTGAGCGACCGCGATGACGTGCGCGTCATCATCCTGACCGGTGCCGGCAAGAGCTTTTCCGCGGGGGCCGATATCAAGGAGCGCGTCGGGCTGGTGCAGGAGCCGGGCGACTACCTGCGCCACAACCGCCTGACGCGGGATTTCTTCCACTGCGTGGCGGATTGCGCCAAGCCGGTGATCTGCGCCGTCAACGGCCCTGCCATCGGCGCGGGCTTCGCGCTGATGAGCTGCTGCGACATCCTGCTGATGGCCGATGACGCCTGGGTGCAGATGCCGGAGTTGGATGTTGGCCTGGCCGGCGGCGCCGCCTTCCTGCTGCGGCATTTCTCGCCTTCCGCCGCGCGCACCATGTTCTTCACCGGCCGCCGCGTGGCCGCCGCCGAGCTATACCGGCGCGGCATCGTCGAGGCGTGCCTGCCGCGCGAGGCGCTGATGAGCACGGCGCTGGAGATGGCGCGCGACATCGCGGCGAAGAGCCCGATCGCCATGCGCAAGGCCAAGCACGCCTTCAACACGGTGGAGGAAATGCCCTTCCGCGATGGCTATCGCTTCGAGCAGGGCGTGACGGTGGAGCTTTCCCACACGGAGGACGCGAAGGAAGCCCAGCGCGCCTTCGTGGAGAAGCGCAAGCCCGTCTTTCAGGGCCGCTGAGCGGGGCTATTGCTTCTCGATCCCCGCATCGGCGATGACCTTGGCCCAGCGTCGCTGCTCGGCCGCCAGGGTGGTGGCGAACTGGGCGGGGGTGCTGCCGACGACAGAGCCCTGCTTGCTGAAGTTCTCCACTACCTGCGGGTCCTTCAGCGCCTCGACGGTTTCCCTGTGCAGGCGCTCGACGATCGCGGCGGAGGTGCCGGCGGGGGCTAGCAGGCCGAACCAGGTATCGGCGGTGAAGCCGGGCACGCCCGACTCAGCCACGGTCGGGATGGCGGGGTTGAAGGCGGCGCGGCGGTCGCTGGTGATGGCCAGCGCGCGGCCCTGGCCGGATTCCACCGCGCCCGCGATGCCGGTATAGGTATCGATCATCACCTGCAGGTCGTTCGACAGCAGCGCGGTCTGCACGGCGGCGCTGCCGCCATAGGGCACATGCGTCATCTTGATGCCCGCGGCGGCCAGGAAGGCCTCAAAGGCCAGATGCGTGGATGTGCCGACGCCGGGCGAGCCGAAGTTCAGCTTGCCCGGGTTCTGCTTCGCATGGTCGATCAGTTGTTGCAGGTTCTGGAAGGGCGAGCGGCCAGCGACCATGATGACATAGGGCGCGGAGGCGACGATGCTGATCGGCTGCAACGCCTTGTGGATGTCGTAGGTGAAATTGCTGTTGAAGCTGGGATAGACGCTGAGCGTCACCGTGGCGAAGAGCAGCGAATAGCCATCGGGCTGGGAGCGGATGACATTCTCCGTGCCGATGATGCCGCCGGCGCCCGCGCGGTTTTCCACCACGACGGACTGACCCAGGCGCGGCGTCAGCTTGTTGGCCAGCAGGCGCGCCATGTTGTCGGTGACGCCGCCGGGGCCATAGGGCACGACGACGCGCAGCGTGCGCTCCGGCCACTCCGCCGCCATGGCCTGGCGCCCGGGGCAGAGGCTGGCGACCAGGGTGGAAGCCAGAAGGGCACGGCGAGGCAGTGTGGGCGGCATGGTGGCTTCCTTGGGCTCCCGGGAGTGCCGGATGCTTGCCGGCTTGCCGCCAACCTAGCCGCCAGGGGCGGCGGCAGCAGCCGCCCTTCGTGAAAAGCTTCTTTTCAGCCCCCGGAAGCCGCCTCAGTGCCCCAGATAGCTGGCCGCCAGCACGTCCGCCGAGAGGATCTCCGCCGCCGGGCCATGGGTGGCGCAGCGCCCGGTCTCCAGCACATAGGCGTATTCGCTGACGGCCTCTGCCAGTGCCATGTTCTGCTCCACGAGCAGGATGGAGACGCCATGGGCGCGGATGGCGTGGACGGCATTGGCCACCTGCTCCACAGCCACGGGGGAGAGGCCCTGGGTGGGCTCGTCCAGCAGCAGCAGGCGCGGGCGGGCCATCATGGCGCGGCCGAGGGCGAGCATCTGCTGCTCGCCGCCGGAGAGCAGGCCCGCATGCTGCGCGGCGCGCTCGCCCAGGCGGGGGAAGATGGAAAAGACTTCGCCCAACGCCGAAGCTTCCGGTTCGCCATGGACCCAGGCGCCGAGACGAAGGTTTTCCATCACGGACATCTCGGGGAAGACCTGCCGCCCTTCCGGCACCTGCACGATGCCACGCCGCACGCGTTGTGCCGGGGTAAGGGCCGTGACGTCCTGCCCGTCGAAATGGATGCTGCCGCCACGGGCCGGAATGAGGCCGGAGAGTGTGCGGCACAGCGTGGACTTGCCCGCGCCGTTGGAGCCCAGCACCACCACGGAAGCGCCGCCGGAGACCTCCAGCGTCACGCCATGCAGCACCTCCAGCCGGTCATATCCGGCGCGCAGCGATTCAATGCGCAGCATGGGCGATCCCCCGACCGAGATAGGCGTCGATGACCTGCGGATTGGCCTGGCATTCCTGCGGCGTGCCCTCATAGAGGATGCGCCCGCGCTCCATGACGCTGACGCGGGTGGCGAGGCTCATCAGGAAGCGCATGTTGTGCTCCACCAGCAGGACCGTGAGGCCCTGGCTGTGGAAATGCCGGATGACATCCGCCATGCGGGTGATCTCCTCCGGCGCCAGGCCGACGGCGGGCTCGTCCAGCAACAGCAATTTGGGCCGCAGGCCGAGCGCCAGCGCCATGGCGAGGCGGCGCAGCGTGGCATAGGGCAGCGCATTGGCCACCTGGTCCAGCGACGGGCCGAGGCCGAGCGCGTCGATCAGGTCGTCCGAGGCCTCGTAGCCAGCGCCGGCCACGCGGGCGATGCGCAGGTTCTCCCGCACCGTCAGCCCCATGAACACACGGGTCTGCTGGAAGGTGCGGGCGATGCCGAGGCGCACGGCGTGGGTGATGCCCCAGGGCCCGCCTTCATGCCCGTCGAAGGACATGCGGCCGGCGGTGGGCGGCACGAGGCCGGAGATGACGTTGATGAGCGTCGTCTTGCCCGCGCCATTCGGGCCGATCAGCCCGTGGATGGTGCTGGGCTGGACATCGAAGCTGACATCATCCAGTGCTTTCAGCCCGCCGAATTGCTGCGAGATGCCGTGAAGGGAGAGCAGGCTCATTTCGCTTTCACCGGCTGGGGAAGGCGGGGCGCGGCAGCGGGGCGCCAGCGGCGCCAGCCATCCAGCAGCAGCCCGCCCAGGCCTTGGGGCGCGAACAGCACCGCCGCGAGCAGCAGCGCGCCATAGACCAGCACGCTGAAGGTGGCCGCGCCGCGCAGCACTTCCGGCAACGCAGTCAGCGCGACGGCACCGAGGACCGAGCCCCAGAGCAGCCCCATGCCGCCCACCACGACGAACACCACCACCTGGAATCCCGTGGCGGTGACAGCGAAAGTGTCGGGCCCCACGAAGTTGGAGAGGGCGGCGAACAGCGCACCCGCGATGCCGGCGAAGAAGGCGCTGAAGGTGAAGGCGGCCAGCCGCGCGGAGCCGATGCGAATGCCCAGCGCTTGCGCCAGCAGCACGTCCTCCCGCACCGCCAGGCAGGCGGCGCCGAGGGCGGAGTGCTGGAAGGCCATGGCGGCGTAGAAGGTGGCGCCGAGGACCGGCAGCGTGATGACCAGCGCGTTGAGGGAAGGTGTTTCCTCCAGCCCCGGCAGCGATGGCATGCTGGGGATGCCGACGAAACCGCCCACGCCGCCTGTCAGCGGCTCCAGCACCAGGAAGAGCTGGAAGCCGACCAGCCCGATGCCGAGGGTCAGCACGGCAAAATACAGCCCCTTGGTGCGGAAGGCGGCGAGCGCCACCAGCGCGCCCAGCGCCGCTGCCACGAGGCCCGCGACGGGCAGGGCAAGCCAGAAGCTCCACCCCGCCGTGGTGAGCTGCGCGCCGGCATAGGCGCCGACGCCGTAGAGGAAGCCATGGGCCAGGGAGAGATAACCCGTGAAGCCAAGAAGGACGTTGTAGCTGACGGCGAGGATGCACATCAGCGCGGCCATGGTGGCGATGTAGAGGATGTACTCGTTCATCGCGGGCGCGACGGCGATGCACGCCGCCACGGCCAGGGCCGGCAGAAGCCAGCGGAGCATGTTCATCGCACCACCTCCGCCCGGCCGAACAGGCCATTGGGCCGCAGGATGAGGACAAGGACCAGGATGGTAAAGGTGCCGATATCCTGCAACTGGCTGGAGATGTAGCCAGCGACAAGGATTTCCAGGATGCCGAGCAGGAAGCCGCCCGCGATGGCGCCGCCGAGATTGCCGAGCCGCCGAGCACCAGCACGACGAAGGCCTTCAGCACCGGGTTGAGGCCCATGGTGGGATAGATGGGGAACACCGCGCCGAGCAGCGCGCCCGCCACGCCGCCAATCAGCGCGCCGATGGCGAAAGTGGCCATGCGCACCTTCAGCAGGTCGATGCCCATCAGCGCCGCGGCGTCACGGTTCTGCGCCATGGCGCGGATGGCGAGGCCGAGGCGGGAGCGGTGCAGCACCAGCCAGACGAAGGCCCAGCCCGCCAGCGTCGCCGCCAGGATGACGAGCTGATAGGCGCTGATGGTGAAGGCGGGCAGGCGGTAGACCTCATCCATCGGCACGCGGGTGGTGTGGGGCTCGGCGCCCCAGACCAGGGTGGCGACCTGTTGCAGAATAATCGAGGCCGCGAGGGCCGAGATCATCAGGCTGAGATTCCCGCCCGTGTCGATGCGCCGGTAGGCCACCTGGTCGAGGATCATCCCCGCCACGCCCACCGCCGCCGTGGAGAGCGCCACGGCGAGCCAGAAGTTGAGGCCAAGCTGCACCAGCACATAGGTGAAGCTGGCGCCCAGCATGTAGAGCTCGCCATGCGGGAAGTTGGGGATCTTCAGCACACCGAAGACCAGCGTCAGCCCGAGCGCGATCAGCGCGTAGCTGCTGCCGAGGGAAAGCCCGTTGACGATCTGCTGGGGAAGGTCGCCGAACATGGCTCAGTTCTGGCTGGTGGTGATGGCGACGCGCGCGCCATCCATGGCCTGCCAGGACTCGCCGCGCCATTCCTGCGCGGCGGCGGGCGGGTTGGCCTGGCCATCCTGGAACAACAGGCCATCGGCATAGGGCGTGTACTGCACGATGAGGCTGGGAACCTCCGAGACCTTCAGGGCACGCATGACATCCGTCACCTTCTGCGGGTCGGTGCCGCCGGCCTTGCGCATGGCGGCCACCAGTACCCAGAAGGAATCATGGGTGAAGGCGGCGTTCTCGCTGGGCAGTTCGTTGAAGCGCTCGCGATAAGCATTGGCGAACTTCACGGCGTTGGGCACCTGCAGGCGGATGTAGTCCTCCGTCATCAGCGGTGTGCAGTTGACGACGCCCTGCATCTGCTCGGCCGGGATGTTGCGCAGCACCGTGGCGGGCGGCGCGCCCATCTCCCACACTACCTGGGCACCGAGGCCGAGCTGCTGGGACTGCTTGGTAATCAGCGCGCCCTCGCCCGGGTAGCCGCGCAGCACCAGCGCCGCCGGTTGCAGGCCCTTCATTTTGGTTAGCTGGGCGGAGAAATCGGTGTCGCCGATCTTGAAAAATTCCTCGGCCACGACCTTGATGCCGGCCTCGTTCATGGCCTTCACCATGCGTGGGGCGGACATCATGAAGCCCTGGTGGCCACGGTCCGACATCACGGCGGCGGAGGTGACGCCCTTGGCCTTCAGATGCGCGATGACGGCGTTGTTGTAGGTGTCGGCATTGGCCTGGGTGCGGAAGCTGTTGCGGCCGTTCACCACGCCATCGGCGATGGAACCGTCGATCACCTGCACGATGTTGCGGTTGGAATCGATCACCGGCTTGATGGCGGGCGCCACGGCGGAGGAGAGCGGACCGATGATGAAGCGCACATTGCTGCTGGTCAGCTTGCGCAGCGCCGCGACGCCGACCGTGGCCTGCGCCTGGTCGTCGCCGGTCTCGACGCGCACAGTGTAGCTCTGGCCGCCGATCTCCAGCCCGCCGGCGGCAGTCGCCTGCTGTGCCAAAAGTTGCAGGGTGCGGCTCATCACCAGCCCGTAGAAGGAGGCGGGGCCGGTGACGGGGTGAAGCTCGCCGATCACCAGCTCCGGCTTGCCCTGCGCCCAACTGGTGCGGCCCGCGAGCAGGGTGGAGGCGCCGAGCGCCAGGGCGGTGCGTCGTGTCATCGTCATTGTTGTTGTTTCCTCCCCTGCCATGCCTTCAGGCGGCTGGTTTGCTGGGTCTTGGTTCGCGGATGCCGGCGGAAGCGCCACAATCGATCACCAGTGTCTGACCGGTGATGCAGCGGGCTTCGGAAGAAGCCAGGAACAGCGCGGCATCGGTGAAGTCGCGCGGCATGGGCATGCGGCCCAGCGGCAGGTTTGCCGCCATGTCCCGGATGCGGCCATCCACATCGTCGGTAGTGCGGGAAAGCTGTTGGCGGAGCAGCGGCGTGTCGATGCCGACGGGTGCCAGCGCGTTGACGCGCACGCCCAGCTCGCCGAATTCCAGCGCCAGGCTTTTCACCAGGCCGGTGATGGCATGCTTGGTAGCGGTGTAGACGCTGCGCTGTGGCCGGCCCAGCACACCCTGCAAGGAGCTGGTGAAGAGCAGGCTGCCTTCGCCCGCCTGGCTGAGGCTGCGTAATGCCGCCTTGGCGGAGAAGATGGCGCCAGTGAGGTTGATGCCGATGGCGCGCTCGATCCGCTCGGCCTCCGCATCCAGCAGCGCGCCGCTGAAGGCAGTGCCGGCATTGGCGTGGAAGATGGTGATGGGGCCGCCAAAGAAGACCTCCGCCGCCTGCACCATCTCGTTACAGGAGGATTCCCTGGAGATGTCGCAACCAACCGCGACCGCGCTCCTGCTGGAGGCGTCGATGGATTCGGCCACCCGCCGAGCGCCCTCCAGATCGATATCGGCGAGCACGACGCGCGCGCCTTCCTCGTGGAATCGCCGCGCGACGGCCTCGCCCAGCCCGCTGGCCGCGCCGGTCACGACAGCCTTGGCACCTTGCAGTCTCATTCTACTCTCCGGGATCGTGTCATTGATTCATAAAGTCTCTTGCTATGGTCTGCGATGCGTGACAATCCGCGAGAGGTTGCAATTCTCGATCGATGCCGTCGCGCCTTTTCCGAAGCGCCGACAGGATTTGACGAACATCCGCCGGCAACAAGGCATGAATCCGCGAAAGGAGCTTTGCAGTGGCGACAACGGTGAGATGGAAGCGGCGCCCCGAAGGGTCCAACTGGGGCGAGTTCGGCCCCGGTGATCAGCTTGGCCGGTTGAACCTCATCACGCCAGAGCGCGTGCGCGCTGCCGTGGCGGAGGTGAGGGAAGGGCGCAGATTCTGCCTGAGCCTGCCGCTGGATTTCCCCGGCGGCACCGCCATCAACGCCACCCGCCTGCCACCCCGGCTGATGCCGGTGATGGAAGGCAACCAGCCCAACATGAACTTTCCCTATTCCCGCAAGAACCCGCGGCACCGGGACGTGCTGTGCGACGACCAGGTGCTGCTGACGCTGCAATATTCCACGCAATGGGATGCGCTCGCCCATATCGGCCAGGAATTCGACGCCGATGACGATGGAGAGGCCGAGATCGTCTACTATAACGGCTTCCGCGCGGGGGAGGATATCGCCGGGCCGGTGGAATATCGCCCGGACGGTACGCAGGTGGAGACGGGGCAGGAGACCGGCGCCCGCGCGCTGGGGGTGGAGAACATGGCGCGCGCCGGCCTGCAGGGCCGCGGCGTGATGATCGACTTCAAGGCGCATTATGGCGAGGAGCGTGTGCTGGTCGGCTATGACGCGCTGATGCGTATCCTGGAGAAGGACCGCGTGGCGGTGGAGCCGGGCGACCTCGTCTGCATCCGCACCGGCTTCGACGAGATGCTGCTGTCGATGAACCGACAGCCGGATGCGGCGAAGCTGCGCGGTTCCTTCGCCGCGCTGGATGGGCGCGACAAGGGACTGCATCGCTGGATCACGGAGAGCGGGCTGGTGGCGCTGGCCAGCGACAACATCGCGGTGGAAGGCACCCCCGCCCGTGCCTGCGAGGACGAGCATTGCACCGCGCTGCCACTGCATGAGCTGTGCCTGTTCAAGCTCGGCGTTTATCTCGGCGAGTTCTGGCATCTCAGCGAGCTGGCGGATTGGTTGCGCGCCCATGGCCGCTCTCGCTTCCTGCTGACGGCGCCGCCGCTGCGGCTGCCTGGTGCGGTGGGCTCGCCCGTCACGCCGGTCGCCACGGTCTGACGACGCTGCCGGGCACGCGCCGGCAAGCGCGGCGCGGCGGGAGCCACGACGCAGGGGGGTGCTCAAGCTTCGGCTTCCTCTCTCCGGCGGCGTTCGCCTCCTCCGGTTCCTGTTGACGCTAGACCTGCGCGCGGCGGCGGAGAAAGCGCCGGGCGCGCAGAGTACCTTTGCAGCATCTGCAACATCAGCCGCGCTAAAGCAGCGGTACGGGATTGATCCCAACGACCGGGGCCGGCATGATTGCAGAAACTGGAAAGAACCTGGGTGGAAACGTGGAAAGCCTGAAGGGATTGAGGACCTTCGTGCAGGCTGTGCAATGCGGCAGCCTGTCCTCGGCCGGGCGCCAGATGGGCCTCTCGCCGGCATCGATATCACGCTATATCAGCGCGTTGGAGGATGATGTCGGCAGCCGCCTGCTGAACCGCAGCAGCCGCAAGCTGAGCCTGACCGAAGCGGGGATGATCTATTTCCGTTGTGCGGAACGCATCATCAGCGAGCTGGAAGAGGCCAACAGCACCATCTCCCAGCTGCAAAGATCGCCGCGCGGAATCCTGCGCGTGCATGCGCGGCAGTTGATCGCGGTGCAGAAGATCATCCCGGCCATGCCGGAATTCCTGACGCGCTATCCGGATATCAAGATCGACTTCACCATGTCCAACGCCCCGGTCGATCTCGTCGAGCATAATATCGATGTGGATATCCGCATCGGCCAGCTGGAGGATTCCGCGCTGATGGCGCGCAAGCTGCTGCATGGGGAGCGGGTGCTCTGCGCCTCGCCAGCCTATTTGCAGCGCATGGGCACCATTACCTCACCGAGTGAACTGGTCTCCCATAGCTGCCTGACCTACCGGCTGAACAGCGGCAGCACCACCTGGCGCTTCCTGGACCGCGCCGGCACGCTGACCGAGGTGCCGGTGGACGGCGCCTATCAGAGCGACAGCGGCCCCTCGCTGCGCTCCATGGCGCTGGCGGGGCTGGGCGTAATCATGATGCCGGATTGGTCGGTGTCCGAGGACCTGCGCACCGGTGCCCTGGTGCCGCTGCTGCCGGAATACCGCGTCAGCTATGGCACTTTCGACTACGGCGTCTATGCGGTGTACCAGAAGAGCCGGCACATGTCGGCCAAGGTGCGGTTGTTCGTCGACTTCCTCTCGGAGATCCTGCGCGAAGCCCGGCTTTCATCCAGCCAGGCGGCGACATAGCCCCTCGCGACGGCACTCTGCCGAGACGCCCCGCCCCGGCGCAGCCGTGCCCTCTCTATAGGGCGCGGACTCGACCGCAAGCCAACTCCTGTAGTTTTTGCGAATGATTCTCAATACGATGGGATCGGGACCAGGCTTGGAGGCCAGGGAAAGGCCCAGGGCGGCCGTTCCGGGCTAGAATGGAATTAAAATTCCGTTTTGACGCAAACTCGGATGTGTGTTTCCATTCTGCCAATGCGAGCGGCGCCGCCGACGAACAGCGCACGAGGAAACATCCATGCCCGAACACGCCTCAGCCACCCCCCGCGTGACCCGCGAGGTCGCCGACGCACAGCGTGGCGGAGCGCCCGGCAAGGCCGATTTGCAGCTGATGGCCAATGCCATCCGCGCGCTCAGCATGGATGCCATCGAGCACGCCAGCTCCGGCCATCCCGGCCTACCGCTGGGCATGGCCGACGTCGCCGCGGTGTTGTTCGGCCGCTTCATCAAGACCGATTCCCATGACCCGCACTGGCCGGACCGGGATCGCTTCGTGCTCTCCGCCGGCCATGGCTCGATGCTGCTCTACGCGTTGCTGCATCTGATGGGCCATGAGGACATGTCCATCGAGGACATCAAATCCTTCCGCCAGCTCGGTGCGCGGGCCGCGGGCCACCCGGAATACGGCCACGCCACGGGCATCGAGACGACCACCGGACCCCTGGGGCAGGGGCTCGCGACCGCCATTGGCATGGCGATGGCCGAGCGGATGCAGGCCGCCCATTACGGCGACGCGCTGGTGGACCACCGCACCTGGGTGCTGGCCTCGGATGGTGACCTGATGGAAGGGGTCAGCCAGGAAGCCATTACCCTGGCCGGGCGGCTCGGCCTCGGTCGCCTGATCGTGCTGTTCGACGACAACGACATTTCCATCGATGGCAACATTGGCCTCGTGGATGCCACCGACCAGATCGCGCGCTTCGATGCCTCCGGCTGGCACACCCAGCGCGTCAATGGCCACGATACCGATGCCGTGGCCCGGGCCATCGAGGCTGCGCTGGCCGATAAGCGCCCGAGCCTGATCGCCTGCCGCACCATCATTGGCTATGGCGCGCCCGGCAAGCAGGGCACGCCCGCCGCGCATTCCTCGCCGCTGGGGCCGAAGGAAGTGGCCGGCGTCCGCCAGTTCTTCAGCTGGAATGCCGCCCCTTTCGAAATCCCCGCCGAGGCCCGCGCGGCCTGGAACGCCGCCGCTGCCCGCGCCCGTGCGCCCCGCGCCGCCTGGGAGGACCGGTTGCGGGCCTCTGGCCGGCGCGACGCCTTCCTGGCTGCCGTACGCAATGAACGCCCCGCAGGGCTGGATGCCGCCATCGCGCAGGCAAAGCAGAACTTCGCGGCCAACCCAAAGACCATCGCCGTGCGCAAGGCCTCCGAGGCGGTGCTGGAAGCGCTGGTTCCGGCGATCCCTGAGATCGTCACGGGTTCCGCCGACCTGACCTCGGCGAACTTCACCAAGATCCCAGGCTTCGAGCCGATCTCGGGGACGGATTTCTCCGGCCGCTACGTCTATTGGGGCATTCGCGAGCACGCCATGGCGGCGGCCATGAACGGCATGGTGCTGCATGGCGGCATGATCCCGGCCAGCGGCACCTTCCTCGCCTTCTCCGACTATTGCCGCCCGGCGCTGCGCCTCGCCGCGCTGATGGGCGTCGGCGCCATCCATGTCATGACGCATGACTCCATCGGCCTTGGCGAGGATGGTCCGACGCACCAGCCGGTTGAGCACCTGGCGGCGCTGCGCGCCATTCCCAACCTGCTGCTGCTGCGCCCGGCCGATGGCATTGAGGCTGCCGAGTGCTGGCAGATCGCCATCGAGGAACGTCGCCGCCCCTCCGTGCTGGCGCTGTGCCGGCAGGAAGTGCCCCCCGTGCGGCAGGATGCCGGGGTGGAGAACCGCTCCGCGCGGGGCGCCTATGAAATCGCCCCGGCCGAGGGTGCTGCGCAGGCCACCATCTTCGCCACGGGCTCGGAAGTGCACATCGCTCTGGCGGCGCGGGAGCTGCTGAAGGCGGAAGGCGTCGCTGCACGCGTCGTGTCCGTGCCGTGCTTCGAATTGTTCGAAGAGCAGACGCCGGATTACCAGAAGGCCGTGATCGGTGACGCGCTGGTGAATGTCGCGGTCGAGGCCGCCATCCGCCAGGGCTGGGACGCCATCATTGGCCGTGATGGCGGCTTCGTCGGCATGCATGGCTTCGGCGCCAGCGGCAAGCCGGCCGATCTCTACGCGCATTTCGGCATCACGCCCGAGGCGGTGCGGGACGCGGTGAAGCAGAAGCTCGCTCGCGCCTGACCGCGCCGCCCCGCGCTCGCCGGGGCATGACTTGCGACCGACTGAACCGCAAAGACAAAGGGGAAACACAGTCATGACCATTCGCACCGGAGATTGGCGGGAGGGCCTTGCCGCCCTGGGCCGGCGCAGGCTGTTGCAGGGTGCCGGCGGCGCCGTGCTCGCGACGCCCTTGCTGCACCGCCGCGCCAATGCGGCGCAGGTCGTCAACGTGCTGGGCGTGCCCGGCCTGCATGTGAAGCTGTGGCAGGAATGGGCGAGCATGGTCCGCGAGGACACCAAGGGCGAGGTCGAGGTGCGCTTCGACCCGCTGGGCTACGCGCCCGCCTTCGCCAAGATCAAGACCGAGGCGGAAGGCCGCAACTTCACCACCGACCTCTTCTACGGCGACAGCCCCTTCCCGGAGCGTTTGGCGCTGGACGGGCTGGCCGAGCGCCTGCCTTATTCCGACCTGCCGCACACGCAGGAGCTGGAAGCCTTCGCGCGCGGCGAGTTCACGCTGGAGGTGTTCCGCACCAATTGGGGCGTGGCCGCTTTCAACACCAATTTCGTGCGCGCCAGCAGCTTTCAGACGCCGCTCTCCTGGGAGGTTTTTGCCGATCCGCGCTGGAAGAACCGCCTGAGCTGGGCCGATCCGCGCGGCTTCCCCGTCTGGATTCCGATCGTGGTCGAGCTGTTCGGCGAGAATGGCTGGATCGATTACTGCCGCCGCATCGATGCCAATGTGAAGACCTACCACGCCCGGTGGATCGACAACCGTATCGGCCTGCAGCGCGGTGATGCCTGGATCACCATGATGAACCTGGGCAACATCTACATTAGCACGCAGATCGACAAGGCCTCCGTCTCCGGCTTCCCGATCACCCAGCCGGAAGTGGGCCTCGGCGTGCTGCCGGTCTCCATCGCGCTGGTGAAGAACGCCCCTTCCCGTACCGGCGCGCTGAAGGTGCTCGATCTCATCAGTTCCGCCCGCTACGCGAAGGTGATGATGGATATCGGCCTGAACCCGAGCAACAACCCGGCGAACTTCCCGCACCCGCTGTCGGACAAGACGCTGGAGCTGAACAATGCGAAGCAGGTCGGCATCAATTCCTGGGCCGATGTGCAGAAGCACACCATGAACACCAACTGGGTGGAGTGGGCCGGAAAGATGGACCGCTACGTGCAGACCTGGGAGGCCGAAATCCTCCGCCGCCGCGGCTGAACTGAGGAGCGCGACCGTGCGGAAATCCGGTCTGATATCGCGGGAGACGTGGCTGGCGTGGCTGCTTGTCGCGCCCTTCACGCTCATGCTTCTGGGGCTGCTGGTCGCGCCCTTCCTGTCCATTTTCATCAAGAGCTTCTCGGGCCTGGCAACCTTCGGGTTGCCCTTCCTGGGCAGCCCCGAGGCCCTGGGTGACATGCAGCCCACGGCCACGCACTACATCTCCATCCTGACGGAACCGCACAACCAGGCGGTCATCCTCAACACGCTGGGGATCTCGGCCGTCGTCGCCACGCTGCTGATGCTCATCGGTGTCGGCACCGGCTACTACATGGCGCGGCACCGCTCGCTGGCGCCGACCATCTCGGCCATCGTCACCTATCCGTCCCTGGCGCCGGCGGTGACGATCATCTTCGGCATCCTGTGGTTCATGTCGCCTACCGGGCCGGTGAACCACATCCTGTTCCAGCAACTGGAGTGGATCGACGAACCGCTGGAGTTCACGGGTACTTTCACCGCCATCGTGGTGGGCGACCTCGCGCTCTTCGCCACGCTGGCCGTGCGCATGATGGCCTCGCTGTTCGAGATGATCGACCCGGCGCTGGAGGACGCCTCCGCCTCGCTGGGCGCCACGGAGCGCGAGACCTTCTTCAACGTGTTGCTGCCGCTGGCGGCGCCGGGGCTCGCGGCCGTGTGGGTGTTCATCTTCATCCGCACCATGGTTGCCTATGTGGCCGCGCTGGTGCTGGGCGGCGGCGCCAAGGGCGTCGTCGTGCTGCCGCTGGAAATCTTCACGCGCATCCAGTCGCTCGGCATTTCCGGCACCATGGCGCAGATCTGCGCCTTCGCGGTCGTCCTCGCGGCGATCACCCTTGCCGGGCGCGCGCTGTATCTGTTCATCGTGCGTCGTGCCTTCCGCGACCGTCTCCAGGGGGAAATCCTGTGACGAGCGCTTCCCACACCATGGTACCCGAGAAGGCCGCTCCGCTGCCGGCGCCGCGCCGCGCGGGCGGCTTCCTGCCGCCCTTCCGCTGGATCTTCCCGGCCACCACGCTCGGCCTGATCCTGTTCATCATCCTGCCGCCGATCACGCTGCTCTCGCTCTCGGTCAACGACCGGTTCGATCTGGTGTGGGGCATCTTCCCCGCCGGCATCAGCTTCGAGCTGTATCGTGATTCCGGCCCTGCCATCCTGCGCTCGGTGGCCGACAGCATGCGCATCGCCGTGCCGACAGTGCTGCTCTCCTTCCTTGTCGGCTTGCCGGTCGCTTATGCGTTGGTGCGGCTGAAATTCCCCGGCCGTGGCCTGTTGGCGGAGCTGGTGAACCTGCCATTGGTCTTCCCGCCCATCGTTCTCGCCTTCGGGCTGATGCAGCTCTTCAAGCAGGGACCGTTCGCGGGCGTCAGCCCCTGGGTCGCCATCGTGCTTGGCCACACCATCGTGTCGCTGCCTTTCATGATCCAGCCAATCATCGCCGCGTTGCAGCGTGTCGATATCGCGGTGGAGGATGCGGCGCGCAGCCTCGGCGCCGGCCCGCTGCGCGCCTTCGTCACCACGGTTCTGCCGGTCATCGTGCCGTCCGTGCTGACCGGCGTGGCGCTGGTTTTCGCCCGCTCCATCTCGGATTTCGAGATCACGCTGCTGCTGACGACACCTGAGATCAGCACCATGCCCATCGCCATCTATCAGGCGTTCGAAAGCGGTTCCACGCGCCTCGGCGCGGCCGTTGCCATGGCGACCAACCTGTTCGCCGTGGGTGTCATCGTCATTCTGGAAGTCGCCGTGCGGAGGGTACGCTGGTGGTGAACGCATCCGATCTGTCCATCCAGTCCGTCACGAAATCCTTCGGCTCCAATGTGGTGCTGAACGGCATTTCCATCGATGTGGAACCAGGGGAGTTCATGACCTTCCTGGGCCCGTCCGGCTGCGGCAAGACGACGCTGCTGCGCATGATCGGCGGCTTCGGCGAACCCGATAGCGGCCGCATCATGCTGGCGGGGCGGGACATCACGCATCTGCCGCCCAACCAGCGGGATTGCGGCTTCGTTTTCCAGTCCTACGCGCTGTTCCCGCACATGACGGTGCGCGCCAACGTGGCCTATGGGCTGAAGCTGCGGAAGCTGCCGGCGGCCGAGATCGAGTCCCGCGTGGCCACTGTGCTCGGCATGGTGGGGCTGGAGGCCTTCGCGGACCGGCACCCGAAGCAGCTTTCCGGCGGGCAGCAGCAGCGCGTGGCGATCGCGCGCGCCATCGCCATCCGTCCCTCGCTGCTGCTGATGGACGAGCCCCTCTCCAACCTCGACGCCAAGCTGCGGGAACGCATCCGCTTCGAACTGCGGGCGCTGCAGAAGCAGCTGGGCATCACGACGATCTTCGTGACGCACGACCAGGAGGAGGCGATGGCCGTCTCCGACCGGATCATCGTCATGAACAAGGGCAATGTGGAGCAGATCGGCACGCCCGCGCAGATCTATGGCGATCCCGCCTCGCTCTTCGTCGCGGATTTTGTTGGCGTGAACAATCTGGTGCCCGGCACCGTGCGGCAGGCCACCGGCGCCACGGTGATGGTGGAGACCGCCGCGGGGTTGATGGAAGCCTCCCACCACGACTCCCGCGCGGGCGAGAATGTGCAGCTCGCGCTGCGCCCGGAGATGATCTCGCTGGCCCCGGCGGGGCAGGCCGTTGCCGCAACGGGCGGCCAATTGGAGGGCACCGTGACCATGGCCGCTTTCCTCGGTGCCGCCACGCGCTATGAGGTCGAGGTACAGAACGGCGTGGTGCTGAAAGTGGCGGCCCCGGCCGGCAGCCGGCCGCATGCGCTGGGCAGCCGCGTCCTCTGCCATTGGCCGGTGGAGAGCGCCCACGCCCTGCGGGCCTGACCGGATGCCGCCGGGAAGGCGTGCCGCCAAGGCCTCGGCGCGGTATGATTCCGCCATGACCGAGGATACCGCCAGCGCCCCGCCGACCACCCTGACCGCCTTGCGCGCGCTGATTCTGCGCCAGAGGGAGCAGCTGCCCAAGCGGCTGCTCCAGGCGGCGGAATTCGCCCTGGAGCATCCGCAGGAATTCGCCTTCGGCACCATCGGCGAGATTGCATCCCGCGCGGAGGTACAGCCCTCCACGCTGGTGCGCTTCGCGCAGAGCCTGGGATATAGCGGGTTCTCCGATCTTCAGGCGGTGTTCCGCGCCCATGCGCGGGACCGCTGGCCGGAATATCGGGAGCGGCTGCAAAGCGTGCGGGGCGAGGGGCCCATGGCGCTGATGCAGGGCTTCACGCGCGCCGCCATCCATTCCGCCGAGCGCCTCTCCGAGACGATCGACGCGGCGATGCTGGAACGCGCGGTAAAGCTTCTGGCAGGCGCGGACACGATCTATCTGCTCGGCAGCCGTCGCGCCTATCCGGTGGCCGCCTACCTCGCCTATGCGCTGCGGAAGCTGGAAATCCGCTGCCACCTCATCGATCAGGCGGGTGGGCTGGCGCCGGAGCAGGTGGCGCTGATGTCGCAAAAGGACGCGCTGCTGGCCGTTAGCTTCTCGCCCTATACGCCGGCGACGCTGGAGCTGGTGGGCAAGGCGGCGGAACGCGGAATCGGCATCGTGGCTCTCACCGACACGCCTTTTTCACCGCTTCTCTCCTCCACGGCCGTGTGGCTGGAGGTGACGGAAGCGGATCACGCGGCCTTCCGCTCCCTGTCCGGCACCTTCGTGCTGGCCATGACGCTGGCGGTGGCCACAGCGGAACAACGTAATCGCGGCACATGAAATGGAAAATGAATTCCAGAATTGACGTATAGAGGGAATTCAAGTTCCATTTGCGGCGGCAGGGCCGATGGAGACACGGCCCGCCCCATGCCGCCAGGAGGAACAGACCAGGATGCCGGCACCGACACTCGATCTCATCACCATTGGCCGCGCCTCGGTCGATCTCTACGGGCAGCAGATTGGCGGGCGGCTTGAAGATATGACCAGTTTTGCCAAGGCCGTGGGTGGCTGCCCCACCAACATCGCCATCGGCGCCGCGCGCCTCGGGCTCAAGGCCGGCCTCATCACCCGCGTGGGTGATGAAGCGATGGGCCGCTTCATCCGCGAGCAGGCGGCACGCGAAGGTGTGGAAACGCGCGGCATCCGCACCGACCCGGCGCGGCTGACGGCGCTCGCCGTTCTTGGCGTGCGGGACGACAAGACATTCCCGCTGATTTTCTACCGCACGGATTGCGCTGATGCGGCGCTGGATGAAAGCGATATCGAGGAAGACCACATCGCCTCCGCCGGCGCCATCGTCGTGACGGGCACGCATTTCGCGCGCCCGAACACGGCGGCAGCGCAGCGTAAGGCGATGCGCATCGCGCGCGCTCATGGCCGGCGCGTGGTGTTCGATGTCGATTACCGCCCGAATCTGTGGGGCGTGGCGGGGCATGATGCGGGGGAGTCCCGCTATGTCCGCGCACAGCAGGTGACGGACAGCCTGGCGGAGCTGCTGCCGGATTGCGACCTGATCGTCGGCACGGAGGAAGAGCTGCACATCGCCGGCGGGTCCGAGGACACGTTGCAGGCGCTGCGCAACATCCGCGCGCGCAGCAAGGCCACGCTGGTGTGTAAGCGCGGCCCGATGGGCTGCGTGGTGTTCCCGGACGAGATTCCGGACCGGCTGGAAGATGGTCTCTCCGGCCCCGGCTTTCCTGTCGAGGTTTACAACGTTCTCGGCGCGGGCGATGCCTTCATGGCGGGCTTCCTGCGCGGCTGGCTGCGGCAGGAGCCGATTGAGCGGTGCTGCACCTATGCCAATGCCTGCGGCGCCATCGCCGTCTCCCGCCTGCTCTGCGCGCCGGAATACGCGACCTGGATGGAGCTGACGCACTTCCTGCAACATGGCGTCGCCACGCCGGCCTTGCGCAAGGATGAGGAGCTATCCCACATCCACCGCGCGACCACGCGGCGCCCGCAGGCGGATGGGCTGATGGCGCTGGCCATCGACCACCGCCCGCAACTCGCGGCCATGGCGGCGGAGGCAGGGGTTTCGCCGGATCGTATTGGCCCCTTCAAGCAACTCGCTGTGCAGGCCGCCGCGCGCGTGGCGGCCGGACGCCCCGGCTTCGGCATGTTGCTCGATGGCACCTATGGGCGAGAGGCGCTGTTCGATGCCTCGCGCGAAGGGTTCTGGATTGGCCGCCCCGTGGAACTGCCGGCCTCCCGGCCGCTGGATTTCGAAGGGCAGGGCGATCTCGGCTCGCACCTCACCGAATGGCCGGTGGAGCAGACGGTGAAATGCCTGTGCTTCTGGCATCCTTCCGATCCGCCGGAACTGCGTGCGCGCCAGGAGCGGGAGCTGCTGCGCGTGCACGATGCCTGCCGCACCGTGGGCCGCGAGTTCCTGCTGGAAATCATCGCCGGCCCGCACGGCCCGCTGGAAAGCGGCACCGTGGCCGGAATCCTCGATCATCTCTACAACCTTGGCATCCGCCCGGATTGGTGGAAGCTGGAGCCGCAGGCGGATGAGCGCGCCTGGGCACTGATCGAGGCGACCATCCAGCGGCACGACCCGCTGTGCCGGGGCATCGTGCTGCTGGGGCTGGATGCGCCGTTGCCGGAGCTGGTGGCCGCCTTCCGTGCTACGGCCGCGACGACGCTGGTCCGTGGCTTCGCTGTCGGCCGCAGCATCTTTGCCGATCCGGCGCGCGCCTGGTTCGCCGGCCGCATGAGCGATGAAGAAGCGGTGGGCGAGATGGCGCAACGCTTCGCCACGCTGGTCAACGCCTGGCAGGCGCGGCATCACGCCGCCGTGGCCTGAGGAGGAGGGGAACCATGACTTCGCCATTGCTGGTGCGCCAGACGGCGCCGGATGCCGAGGGAGCCACCCATCGCATCACCCCGGCCTCGGCTGGCTGGACCTATGTGGGGTTCGACACCTACAAGCTGCCCGCCGGCGCGTGCGTTGCACGGCGGCAGGAGGGGCGGGAGGCCTGCCTCGTGCTTATCTCCGGCCATGCGCGCATCACCGCGGGCGGGAAGGATTTTGGCCGCATCGGCGGCCGTGCCTCGCCCTTCGATGGCAGCCCGTGGTCCGTCTATGTGCCGGCGGGAGCCGCATGGCAGGTGGAATCAGATGGCTGCGAGCTGGCAGTGTGCACCGCACCCGCCCAAGGCCGGCTGTCGGCGCGGTTGATCCCGCCCGAGGATGTTGGCGCGGAGACACGCGGCCAGGGCACCAACACCCGCCATGTGCGCAACATTCTGCCTGTCACCGCCGAAGCGGAGAGCCTGTTGGTGGTCGAGGTCATCACCCCCGGTGGCCACTGGTCGAGCTACCCGCCGCATAAGCACGACGAGAACGACCCGCCGCGCGAGACCGCGCTGGAGGAGACCTATTACCACCGTCTGCAGCGTCCTGGCGGCTTCGCTCTGCAGCGCGTCTATACCGATGACCGCAGCCTGGACGAGACCATCGCAGTGGGCGATGGCGATGTTGTGCTGGTGCCGCGCGGATACCACCCGGTGGGTGCGCCGCATGGTTTCGATCTCTACTATCTGAACGTCATGGCCGGCCCTGTACGGGACTGGAAGTTCACCATGGCGCCGGAGCATGCCTGGCTCGGCTGGTAGACGCCGGAGATCGCCGACCGCCCCTCGCGGTTGCGGCGCTGGCCCGACTCCCTCATAAATAGCGGGAGTTCGGGTACCGCCACTGAAAGATCCGGTTTTGAGCACTCAGAAGCGCGGAGCGAAGGTCAGCCGGTTGCGGGATGTCGCCGCCGCCGCCGGCGTGACGCCCATGACGGTCTCCAACGTTCTGAACGGCCGGCCGGGGGCAAGCGCGGAGACACGGGCGCGGGTACTGAAGGAAGCCGAGCGCCTGAACTACCGCCCCGATGCCAGCGCCCGCCGGCTTCGGCTGGAGCGGACTGGCTCCATTGGCGTGCTGGTGCTGGACAGTGCGCCGGATTATCTGCGTGACCCCTTCATCACCAACGTCATCGCAGGGCTGGGCAATGTCGCGGCGGAGCGGGCCTTCTCGCTGGTGTTGCAAGGCGTGCGGCCGGATTCCGCGACATTGGCGCCGTTGCTGGCGCAGTCACAGACGGATGCACTGTGCCTGCTGCTTTCAGGTTCCAGCGCAGCGCGGCAGCGCGTGGTCGAGCAGGTATCGCGGTTGCGGCAGCCTGTGGTGTTGGTCCAGGAGCGCGACGCGCTCTCCTTGCCGGATGCCTGTGTGGTCCGCCAGGATGACCGCGCGGGCGGCCAGATGCTGGGCGCGCATCTGCGCGACATGCTCGCCGCCAACGGCACCGTATTCTTCCTGACGCCGGAAATTGCCTGGACAGCGCAGGCGGAGCGCCATGCGGGGCTCAAGCTTGGGCTGGGCAAGGGCTTCAAGGTACAGCGTGTGATATGCGGCGACGAGAGCTACGCCGCCACCCAGGCCGCTCTCGCCGCCGCGCTGGACGAGGGGCCGCCACCCGTCGCAGTCGTGGGCGGCAACGACCAGATGGCACTCGCGGCCATGACGCTGTTGCAGGGCCGTGGCATGGCCGTGCCGGGCGACATGCCGGTCGCGGGCTTCAACGGGTTCGACCTCTTCCGTTACGTTCAGCCGCCACTGACGACCGTCGTGAGCCCGGCCTATGAAATCGGTGTCCGCGCGGGGGAAGAAATCCTCAAAAGGCTGGAGGAGGGGAGCTTCAGCGCCGCCGATATCGTGCTGCCGGTGCAGTTGCGGGCCGGAGGATCTTGTTGACAGGCAGCGGGCCAGCGCGCTCAATAGATATAACGTTAAATAAGAGGAGGCGGGATTGCCGCGGAGCAACAGGATCCTGGAGTCTATGCAGGATCGCATTTTCTCGGCCATGCTGTCGGACGTTCTGGATGGGCTCGGCTATATGCACCAGGCGTTGCCGGCGCGCGTCCGCCCGCTGGACGAGACCAAGCGTATGGCGGGCCGTGCGCGAACCGCCCTTTATCTCGACGTCTATGAGGCGAAGGAGGGCGAGAATCCCTACGATCTTGAGATCGATCTCGTGGATTCCCTGCAATCCGGCGAGATTCCGGTTTTCGCCTGCGGCCATAGCGGGCGCATCGCCCCCTGGGGCGAGCTGCTGAGCACGGCGGCCCAGGTGCGCGGCAGCGCGGGCGCGCTGATGGATGGCATGGTGCGGGATGTGCAGGCCATACGCGCCATGGGCTATCCGGTGTTCCATGGCGGCATCGGCCCGCTGGACAGCAAGGGCAGGGGCAAGATCGTCGCGCTGGACGTGCCGGTGGAATGCGGCGGCGTTCGTGTTTGCCCGGGGGACTTCGTCTTCGGTGACGCGGATGGCGTCGTCGTCGTGCCGCAGGCGGCGGAGGCCGAGGTGGCCGCCCGCGCCGAGGCCAAGCTGCGCGGAGAAAAGGAGACGCTGGCGGAACTGCGCGCTGGCGTGCCGCTCCGTACCGTCTTCGAGAAATACGGGATCCTCTGAGGCATGATCGTCGATTGCCATGTGAACGTCTATGAGGACCGCCACCTGACGCCGGTTCATGGGCAGCAGGTCGCCAGCCGCAGCGGTGGCTTCGACCCCAAGGCGGACCCGGATGCCGTCTATCAGGCCATGTCCGGCGTGGATAAGGCGATCATCTTCACGCTGCGCTATGGCGACAGTGCGGGCGTGGATGGCGATGACGAGGTGACGGCCCGCGCCGTCGCCAAGTACCCCGATAAATTCGTGGGCTTCGCCGCCGTGGACCCGCGGCGGCCGGATGCGATGGAGCTGCTGCGCCATGCCGTCGAGGATCTCGGCCTGCGCGGCGTGAAGTTCGGCCCCATCTATAATGGCGTGCATCTGGCCGACCCGCGCATGGTGCCCATCTACGAATACTGCGTGAAGCATGATCTGCCGCTGACCATGCATATGGGGACGACCTATGCCCGCAATGCACCGCTTGAAATGGGACGGCCCATTCACGTGGATGAAGTGGCGCGGCGCTACCCCGATTTGAAGATGATCATGGCCCATATGGGTCACCCCTGGGGCGAGGAATGCATTGTCGTCGCCCGCAAGCATCCCAACGTGTTCTGCGAGGTCTCCGCGCTCTTCTACCGGCCCTGGCAGTTCTACAACACGCTGGTGGCAGCGCAGGAATACAACATCGCCAACCGCGACAAGATCTTCTGGGGCACGGACTTCCCTTATGCGGGCGTGGAGGAATCCCTCGAAGGCCTGCGCAACATCAACCATCTCGTCGAGGGCACCCGCCTGCCGCGCGTGACGCAGGAGACCATCGAGGGGATCATCCACTCCAACCCCTTCGCGCATTGGTGGCACGGAAAGGCCCCCGCATGAGCAACCCGCCCCGCCGGATGCGCAGTCAGGATTGGTTCGGGCGGCACGACAGCCACGGCTTCGTCCATCGCGGATGGATGAAGAGCCAGGGCCACCCGGCCCATATGTTCGATGGCCGTCCCGTCATCGGCATCTGCAATACCTGGTCGGAGCTGACGCCCTGCAACGGCCATTTGCGGCAACTCGCCGAGCATGTGAAGCGCGGCGTGTACGAGGCGGGTGGCTTTCCGCTGGAATTTCCCGTGCTCTCCACGGGCGAGAGCATGATGCGGCCCACCGCCATGCTGTTCCGCAACCTGGCCAGCATGGATGTGGAGGCCTCGCTGCGGGCCAATCCACTGGATGCCGTGGTGCTGATGGCGGGGTGCGACAAGACGACGCCGGCCCTGCTCATGGGCGCGGCCAGTGTGGACCTTCCGGCCATCGTGCTCTCCGGCGGCCCCATGCTGAATGCGTGGAAGGGGCGGGAGCGGATGGGCTCCGGCACGCATGTGTTCAAGGCGGTGGAGGCCGTGAAGGCGGGCACCATGACCCCCGCCCAGTTCGAGGCCGCCGAGGCCGAGCTGAACCGTAGCGCCGGCCATTGCATGACCATGGGCACCGCCTCCACCATGGCGAGCCTCGTGGAAGGCATGGGGCTCGCGCTGACAGGCAATGCCGCCCTGCCGGCCGTTGATGCGCGGCGTCAGGTTCTGGCGCATATGACGGGCATGCGCGCTGTGGAAATGGCACGGCAGGACCTGCGCCTTTCGCACTACCTCACGCGCGAGCATTTCGAGAACGGCATTCTGCTGAACGGGGCGCTGGGCGGCTCCACCAATGCCGTGGTGCATCTGTTGGCCCTCGCCGGGCGCGCGGGCGTGCCGCTGACGCTGGATGACTGGGACCGCCTGGGCCGTGACGTGCCGTGCCTGGTGGACCTCATGCCCTCCGGGCGCTTCCTCATGGAGGATTTCTGCTACGCGGGCGGCGTCCCAACCGTTCTCCGCGCCATGGGCGAGCGGATGCACCGCGGCGCCGTGACGGTGAGCGGCGAGACGCTGGGCGAGATCGCCGATGCGGCGGAGGCGCCGGATGGCGAGGTCATCCGCACGCTGGAAAAGCCCTTCAAGGCGCTGGGCGGCATCACGGTGCTGCGGGGCAATCTCGCACCCTACGGCGCGGTGCTGAAGCCCTCCGCGGCCTCCGAACCGCTGATGCGCCACACGGGCCCGGCCGTCGTCTTCGACAGTATCGAGGACTTCCAGAAACGGATCGACGATCCGGATCTCGTTGTCGATGAGAACAGCGTGCTGGTGCTGCGGAATTGCGGCCCGCGCGGCTATCCGGGCATGGCGGAGGTCGGCAACATGCGGCTGCCCGCCAAGCTCATCCGCAAGGGCATCCGCGACATGGTGCGCATCTCGGATGCGCGGATGAGCGGCACCGCCTACGGCACCGTCGTGCTGCATGTGGCGCCGGAGGCCATTGGCGGCGGCCCGCTGGCGCTGGTGCGGGATGGAGACCTCGTCACGCTCGACGTGCCCGCCCGCACCCTGCACCTCCAGGTGGAGGAGAGCGAGCTTGAAAAGCGCAGGGCAGAACTGAAGCCTTTCGTCTCGCCCTACAGCCGTGGCTATGAGCGCCTCTACGTCGAACATGTGATGGGCGCCGATACCGGGGCGGATTTCGATTTCCTCGTCGGCGGCAGCGGCGCCCCACCGCTGCGCGACTCGCACTAGGAGGTGATGGCCCATGCTTCGTCGCAGCTTCATCGCCGGCCTCGGCCTGGCTCCGGCCGCGCTGGCTGCCCCGCGCCTGGCTGCCGCGCAGGGTGCGTCCGTTCTTCGCTTCATACCCCAGGCCGACCTGGCGCTGCTGGACCCGGTGCAGACCACGGGGCTGGTGACGCGCAACCACGGCCTGCTGGTGTTCGACACGCTGTATGGCGTGGACGAGAACGCCGTCGCGCATCCGCAGATGGCCGAGGGCCATACGGTGGAGCAGGATGGCAGGCTCTGGACCATCCGGCTGCGGGAGGGCCTGCACTTCCATGACGGCACGCCCGTCCTGGCGCGGGACTGCGTCGCCAGCATCCGCCGCTGGGGCGGGCGCGATGCCTTCGGCATGGCACTCATGGCGGCCACCGATGAGCTTTCCGCGCCCGATGACCGCACGCTGCGCTTCCGCCTGAAGCGGCCATTCCCCCTTCTGCCGGACGCGCTGGGCAAAGCGGGCTCCAATATCTGCCCCATCATGCCGGAGCGGCTGGCGGCCACGCCGGCGACGCAGCAGGTGACGGAGATGGTCGGCAGTGGCCCGTACCGCTTCGTGGCGGAGGAGCGGGTGCCGGGCGCGCGCGCCGTCTATCAGAAATTCGCTGGATATGTGCCGCGCGCGGATGGCACGCCGAGCATGATGGCCGGCCCCCGCGTCGCGCATTTCGAGCGTGTCGAATGGCACACCATGCCGGATGCGGCCACGGCGGCGGCGGTGCTGCAATCGGGCCAGATGGACTGGTGGGAGCAGCCGGTGATGGACCTGCTGCCGCTGCTGAAGCGCCGGCGCGAGCTGAAGGTAGAGGTGCTGGATACGGCAGGCGCCTTCACCATGATCCGTCCCAACCATTTGCAGCCGCCCTTCGACAACCCCGCCATCCGCCGGGCGTTGATGGGCGCCATCCGGCAGCAGGACTACATGCAGGTAGTGGCGGGGGAGGATCGCAGCCTCTGGAAGGACGGTTGCGGCTTCTTCCTGCCGGGCGCGCCCATGTCCAGCGATGTGGGGCTCGAGGCGCTGACCGGGCCACGGGACCTGGCCAAGGTGCGCGCCGATCTGGCCGCCGCTGGATATAAGGGGGAGCGCGTGGTCCTGCTCGCCCCCGCCGACTTCCCCGTGCTGAACGGCATGAGCGAGGTGGCGGCGGACATGCTGCGGCAGGCTGGCATCAATCTGGATTACCAGTCGCTGGATTGGGGCACGGTGCTGCAACGGCTCGCTTCGCAGGAGCCGCTGGAGAAAGGCGGCTGGAGCATGTTCTGCAATTTCAGCCTGGGCGTCGGCACCATGAATCCGGCGGCCCATAACTACATGCGCGGCAATGGCCGCAACGCCACCTTCGGCTGGTACGACAGCCCGCGCATGGAGGCGCTGCGGGATTCCTGGTTCGCCGCCGCCGATACGGAGAGCCAGAAGGCCATCTGCCGCGACATGCAGCAACTCGCCTTCCAGGAAGTGCCCTTCTACCCGACCGGCGTGTTCTACCAGCCCACGGCCTATCGCGCGGAGCTTCAGGGCATGCTGAAGGGTGCGCCGCTCTTCACCAATCTGCGGCGGCAGGGCTGAAGACCCGGCGCGGGAGAGGGACGGCCGTCCTTCTCCCCGCCGCGCGCTCCGCCCCGGGGAACACCGCCCCTCGTCAGGGCCCTGGCGCGAACGGCGCGACATCTCGCGCCGTGATGCCTGGATGCCTATACAATGAGAACTGTGTAAAATATTTGGAAATTCACGCGGAATTCCACCCGTCCGCCCCTCGGGCGCTGTGTGCAGCGGGCGCTCCACTTCGCGGCACAGGCCGTCACATACCCGCTTGCTCTCGTTCACATCGCCGTATAGCTCGTGACAATCGGCGGCGTTGCAGGGAGCGCATTTTCCATGACCTTGGTGAAAACTGAGCCCGGCCTTGCGCCGGCGCCCGGCCGTTTCGGCAGGTCGCGCATCCTGTCCCTTGCCGCCGTCATCGGCGCCGCAACCATCTTCGGCCTGACATACAGTCTCACCGCGCCGCTCGTCGCCCTGAACCTGGCCGAGCGTGGCCTGGGTGAGACGATGATCGGCCTCAACGCCGCCATGCATGCGGTGGGCGTGCTGCTGGTGGCGCCCATCCTGCCGCGCCTCGCCGGGCGCTTCGGGGCCCGCCCGCTCATTCTCTTCGCGCTGGTGCTC
This sequence comes from Acetobacteraceae bacterium AT-5844, assembly GCA_000245075.1. GTDB lineage: Bacteria > Pseudomonadota > Alphaproteobacteria > Acetobacterales > Acetobacteraceae > Pseudoroseomonas. The sequence goes on along the minus strand of JH599973.1, from coordinate 10,035 downwards.
ACCGCCGCCCTGTTGCTGCTCTTTCCCACCCTTCCCATCATCTGGGTCTGGTTCGTGCTGCGCATCGGCCTCGGCATCGGCGCCGAGATCCTCTTCGTCCTGACGGAGAGCTGGGCCAGCGAACTGAGTGATGACGGCACACGTGGCCGCATCATGGCCACCTACACCGCCATGCTCTCCCTGGGCTTCGCGGGCGGCCCGATGATCCTCGCCTTCACCGGCCCGGACGGTTTGCTCCCCTTCGCCGTGGGCGCCGCAGTGGCGGTGCTGGCCCTGTTGCTGATGGCGCATCCACGTATCGAGCGCCCGGCCATGCATGCCCATGGCCACAGCAACCTGCTGCGCTTCATGCGCCTCGCACCCGTCGCCATGTCCACCACTGCGCTCAACGCGGCCGTCGAGACGGCGGGCCTCTCCTTCCTGACGCTCTATGCCATCCGCCTGGGGTGGGAGGAGCAGTCGGGCACGCAGCTCATCACCACCCTCATGCTGGGCGCCATCCTGTTGCAGCTGCCCATCGGCTGGCTCTGCGACAAGATGGACCGGCGGAAGCTGATGCTCTGGCTGGGCGGGCTCTCCACGGTGGGCGCGCTCGCCTGGCCGCTCATGCTCAGCCATGTCTGGGTCGCCTATCCGGCGCTGTTCATCTGGGGCGGGCTCTTCGTCGGTATCTATACGACGATGCTCGCCATCATCGGCGCCCGCTTCCGGGGCACGGACCTCGTGGGCGTCTATGCCGCCATGGGCCTGCTCTGGGGCGGCGGCGCGCTGCTCGGGCCGAGCCTCGCGGGGCTGGCGCTCGATGTCACGACCCATGGCCTGCCGCTCTTCGTGGCGCTCGCCTGCGGCGGCTTCACCGCCTTCCTGCTGGCCTTCAGGGAGCCCGCCGCGCAGGAGAATGCCGCGCCATGATCCGGATCATGCTCCTCCTCCTCGGCCATGAGGTGATCCGGCGCCGCTGGGGCGTGGTGCTGACGATGGGCCTGATCTGGACCGCCCTCGGCGCCTTCATCCTCATCGATGCCGTGGATGGCAAGACGCTGATCCCGCCGCGCTTCTTCGGCTATTTCGTGCTGCCGGAGGCGGCGCTGAGCCTGCTCGCCGGCATCGGCAGCCATGGCACGGCCCGGCGGCTGCGCATCGTCAAGGGTGTCGCGCTGCTCGGTGTGGCGGGGCTGCTCCTCAGCTCCTTCCACGGCGCCAACTTCATCCTCGCGCTGATCCTCGGCATCGGCTTCTTCATCGACGGCGCGGTGCGTATCGCGAGCGCCTATGTGGTGCGGTTCGTGGGCTGGCGCGGCGCGCTGGCGGGCGGTGTCTTCGAGATCGTGCTCGCCATCGCGACGCTGCAGCCCTGGCCCACCTGGTACGAGGGCACGGTGGGCTGCAATGTGGGGCTCATCATGGTGGTGACGGGGCTGGGCATGATGCACATCGCCCGGCGCATCCGGCGGATGCGCCCCGGCGCGCCGATTTCCTCCCTGTTCTCCCATAGCGCCCTGGCGCAGATGCTGCTGCCCGTCACCGAGAGCGAGGGTGGCAGCCACGAGGGTGCGCTCGTCGTGCATGTCTGGACGCCGACGGGCACGGTGAGCACGCCGCTGCACCAGCGCGCCATCAACCGCTACATCGCCGCGGTGGATACGAATGGCGTCATCTCCACCGGCCATGCCGCGCTGGAAATGGCGCCGGATCTCTATATCAGCCACTATCCGGCGGTGGAGATCGACCGCTCCCGCTCGGATTTCGCGCGCGTGCTGCGGGCGACGGCGGATAACAACGTCCCCGGCCGCTTCCAGCCGAGCTATGCCGAGGAAGCGGCGGGCTGGTGCCCCTCTACCGTGAAGGTGGTGTTCCGCGACTTCAACGCCGCCCGCCTTCGTATTTTCTGGGATACCTACCGGCAGGACAACACCTACAACCTGACCAGCCGCAACTGTTCCAGCGCCGTCGCCGATGCGCTCGACGCCGCGCTCGAAGGGGCGTTCGTCACCCGGCGCTGGCCGGTGCTCTCGGCGCTGGGTGCCATCACCAACCCCGAATTGTGGACCGCCGGCCTCATCCGCCAGCGCGCGGAGAGCATGGCATGGACGCCCGGCCTCATCCTCGACTACGCCCGCGCGATGAGTGCGGTGATCCATCCGCCCGAGAATTTCTGGCGCCGTATCCTGCCGCGGAAAAGCGCCGCCACATGAACCGCATGATCCTGGGAAGCACTGCCGCCATGCTGTGCGGCATGGTGGCGATGGCGCCGGGCCTCGCCTCGGCGGAGGAGATCCTGTTCGGGCAGGAGAGGCAGGGCTTCGAGCTTAACCTGGGTGGCGGCCCCACCTTCTGGCCGGCCTATTCCGGCAGCGCCAGCACGGAGGTGCGGCCCTTCCCCTTCATCAATGGCGGCTACGGCAACTGGCTGGATTTCGACGTGCTGGACGGCATCCGGCTTTCCGCCTTGCAGCTGCACGGCTTCTCCCTCGGCCCAATGCTGCGGCTGCGCGAGGGGCGCGATACCGATGACAGCCGCCGCAACCTGACCGGGCTGCGCAGCTTCTCCGACACCGTGGAGGCGGGTGGCTTCCTCGCCTATACCGCCGGGCCCCTCTATGCCGATGTCAGCCTGACCCAGGATGTCGCCCGCAGCCATGGCGGCGCGGCGATGGAAGCGCGTCTGCTCTTCTCCGCGCCGCTGGGCCGGGTCGCCTTCACCGTGGGGCCGGAAGTGCGGGTGGTGACGCGGCAATACGCGCAGTCCTATTACGGCATCAGCGAGGCGGAGGCGGCTACCAGCCGCCATGCGGCCTACAGCCCGGGTGGCGGCCTTGAGCGGGTCGGCGGCATCGTCGCGATGCAATGGCGCGTGACGGACCGGTGGGACCTGCAAGGCTATGTGGAATACGCCCGGTTGCAGAATGATGCCGCACGCTCACCGCTGGTACGCACCTCCGATGGCTCGCGGGACCAGGTGCAGGCCGGTCTCTTCCTCTCCTACCGGCTCTACTGACCGGCGCGGCGCGGGAGGGTGGCATGATCGTCCTGGGCAGCATCATCATCCTGCTGACGCTGCTCTGGGCCTGCCCGGCGCTCTACATCCGGGGGCCGGCGCAGGCGCGGGACCTGCGCATCGCCATGGCCTGCGGCTGGGGCGGGATAGGCATCCTGGCCATTATCCTGGCGTGGCTGGGGCGCCCCGGCATCGGCTTCGCCGGCTATGGGCTGTGCTTCGCGGCGCTGCTGATGTGGTGGTTTTCCCTCCGCCCCTCGCATGACCGCGCCTGGGCCGACGATGTCGCGCGGCTGCTGAGCTCCGAGCAGGAGGGCAGCCGCGTCACGCTGCACAACCTCCGCAACTTCACCTGGCGCTCGCCCACCGACTACGAGCCGCGCTGGGAAAGCCGCAGCTACGATCTCGACCGCCTCCGCACGGTTGATGCCGCGCTGTCCTACTGGATGGGCCCCGCCATCGCCCACACGTTGGTCTCCTTCGGCTTCGAAGACGGCACTTACGTCACTTTCTCGATCGAGATCCGGAAGAAGCGGGGCGAGAAATTCAACCCTGTCGGCGGGCTCTTCCGGCAGTTCGAGGCCAGCCTCGTCGCCGCCGATGAGCGGGATATCCTGGCCGTGCGGACCAATGCGCGGGGCGAGGACGTCTATCTCTACCGGGTGCTGATGCCCCGGGCGGAGATGCGCTCGCTCTTTCTGGCCTATCTCGCCAAGGCGCAGGACCTGAAGGAGAGGCCGCGCTTCTACAACACGCTCACCGCGAACTGCACCACCATGGTCTATGAGATGGTCCGGCGGATCATCCATGGCCTTCCCATGGACCGCCGCCTGATCCTTTCCGGCTATCTGCCGGAATATCTCCAGGTCGTGGAAGCGCTGATGCCCGGCCACGACCTCGCCACGCTGCGGCGGGAAGGCCGCATTACCGATCGTGCACGGGCGGCAGGCAATGCGGATGATTTCTCGGCCCGTATCCGCATGGGTGTGCCCGGCTATGACGGCCGCGGGCGCCCGGTGCCGACGGAGGACGCAGCGACGCAACCGGCGCGCGCCATGGCCATGCGGTAACACCGCCTGCTCAATCTCGGCGCCATCTGCGCAGGGATCGATGTGCGAACGGGGCGTTCGCCGGCGGCACGTTCCGGCTTTGCGGAGCGCGCAACTCCGGCATTTCATTTGGCGCGGGAAGGCCAGCCCCAATGTGGGGCTGGCCTTTTTCGGGGGAGGAGGGAAACGGAGGCTGCTTAGCCGCGCTTGTCGTTCGTGCCTCCCGCGAAGTTGGTGGGTGCGCCGGAGGGGGCGATGTATACCACGTCTCCATTCTGACCGCCCTGGTCGTCCGGCAGCCCAGGGGCCGAGCGCGCATAGGACGGATCGAGATAGCGGCGCGGGTCGTTCTTGCTGCCTACCTCGACGATTCCGCCACCGACCACATTGCCGGTGTGGCCGGGGCCATAGGTCACGGAGAAGTTTTCCCCTTGGCCTGTCACGAGAATTTCCGCCCGCGCATCGGAGGTCATCGTCATGATGCCGCCGGCCATCACGAGGGAGAGGGCCACGGCATGGAAGGATGATTTGAGACTGATCATGATTTCCCCTGATTATAACAGCGGTTTTCAAATACTGGAGCGTATCGGTAATGAATTCGCGCCAGGGCACGCTGCTGATTTGTTAGGGGCAGGGGGGAATTAAAAGAACCTCCATGTATCAGAGCATTACGGAGGCATGGTGCCGATCATACACTCTTGCCCCGCACGCCACGGACAAAGGCAGAGATGTGTGGAGTTACACATTTCGATACTTAAAATCACGGCTTTGCGACCCCTGGCGCTCATCGTCGCCGTGGCCCCCCTGAATGGGCTTACGGTGCTTCTCAAAGCCCTCGCGGAATCGGGAGTTTTCGGCAAGTAGCGGCCGAAGGCGGTGCCCTTTGCTTCCTATTCCGTGAGTGGATTTCTTCTCCGCGGCGTTAAGCACGGTTTCCACCGGCAGGCGCTGCCTGGCCCCGTGCCGCGGCCTTTCCCACGCCATGCTTGCACCGGCGGCGGGGATGCCACCTGATGTCTCGCCAGTGAAAGGAACCTGCCCCATGAAGCTTTCCGCACGCAACGTGCTGCCCGGCACGGTCACCGAGGTCACCAAGGGGCAGACCACTGCCCATGTGAAAATCGCGCTGCCCGGCGGGGCCGTGGTCACGGCGTCCATTACCAATGAAGCGGTGGATGCCCTGGCGCTGAAGGTCGGCGATGAAGCCTCGGCCATCATCAAGGCATCTGACGTCATCATCGGCAAAGCCTGAATGCGCGCCGCGCCCGGCCGCCTCGGCATGCTGCCCGGGCTGCTGTACCACAAGCGGCCGGACGGGGCGCAGATGGCCACCCTGCCGCGCTAGGCGCCGCGCCTACCAGGGGGCGTGGATCAGCGCCGCCAGGGCCAGCAGCAGGGCCGGGGGCATTACCAGCGCGCCCAGCTTCAGGAAGCTGAGGGCGCCGATATCCTGCCCCTCACGCCGGATGGCCACGAGCCAGAGCAGCGTGGCGAGCGAGCCGGTCACGGAGAGATTCGGGCCGAGATCGACGCCGATGAGAATAGCCCCCGCCGTCACCGCCGGTGCCCCGGCGGCCTCCACCACGGCGCCGGAAAGCAGCCCCATGGGCAGGTTGTTGACGAGATTGGCCAGCAGCGCGACGCCGATGCCCGCGCCCCAGGCCTCCGCCTGCGCCGAGCCCGCGCCTTGCAGCAGCCGCGCCAAGGCGCCCACCGTGCCGGCGGCCTCCAGCGCCTGCACCAGCACGAACAGCCCCGCCACCAGCGGCAGCACGCTCCAGGAAACGCTGCGCACCAGTGCGCGCGGCGTCTGGCGCGTGACGAGCAGTACCAGCGCCGCCGTGGCAATGCCCGCCAGGAAGGTCGGCAGGCCGAGGTCATGCCCGCCTGCGGAGGCCGCCAGCATCACCACCACGGTCACGGCGATGCCGAGGCCGGCCACCATCCCGCCGCGCGGCAGTTCCGTACCCGGCACCTCCGTGGCGATCGGCGCGGCCAGGTGCCGCCGCTGGGTCAGGCGGAGAGCGAGGTATGTGGCGGCGATGGCGAGCAGGGAGGGCAGGGTGAACAGCCGCAGCCAGTCCCACAGGGGCGGCATCGCCTGGCCATACACCACCAGGTTGGCGGGGTTGGAGATCGGCAGCACGAAGGAGGCCGCGTTGGCGACGAAGGCGCAGATCAGCAGGTAGGGCATGGGCTCCGCCCGGGCCACGCGGGCGGCGGCATAGACGGCGGGCGTCAGCACCACCGCCGTCGCGTCATTGCTCAGGAAGGCGGTGACGAGCACGCCCACGGCGAAGACCAGCGCGAAGAGCCTCCGCGCGGAGCCACGGGCTGCCCGCACGGCGATGCCGGCCAGCCAGTCGAACAGCTCCTCCCGCCGTGCCACCTCGGCCAGCAGCATCATGCCGACGAGGAAGAGATAAACATCCGCCCCGCGCGACACGCCGGCCCAGGCGCCCTGCCACGGCAGCAGGCCGAGGACCACGAGCAACAGGGCGCCCGCCACGGCCCAGACTGCTTCCGGCCAGCGGAAGGGGCGGAGGAGGACCCCGGCCGTGGTCGCACCCACGATCAGCCAGATCGCCGCTGGCGTGGTCATTAAGCTTGTCATGCCGGGATTATGCCGTCCGTTGCCGCTGCTCCGCCGGGGCGCCGCATTGCGGAGGCCGCTGGCGGGAACCGGCACCGTCAGCAGATAACCGAGAACGCGGCGGCCGCGATAGCGCCGGGAGGGGCCGAGTTGCCACCTCCTCGCAAACCGTCCTACTGTCCGCAAGCGTACCCCTTTGGGGTACCGGCCGTCTGCCCCGGCTCCTCGTCCCTGCTGGAACCCGTGCGCGCGGCCTGTGGAAAGCGGGAGGATGGGCGCTGTGGCCATGGAACACGGACAACCCTTGCACGCCCCGCATGTTCCCACCCTGCAGGCGGGCAGCGCCCTGCCCGGGCTGCTGGCCGGATGAGCGCGGCCTTGCAAGCGGGGGACAGCGTCCTCGTCACCGGGGCCTCGGGCTTCCTCGGCTCGGCCGTGGCCAGGGCGCTGAACCGGCGGGGCATCCGCCCCCGGCTGCTGGTCCGCCCCTCCAGCCCGCCCGGCAACCTGCAGGGTCTCGACCATGAGGTTGCCTATGGCGACCTGACGGACGAGGCCTCCCTGGCCGCCGCCTTGCAGGGCGTCCGCTTCCTCTTCCACGTCGCGGCCGATTACCGGCTCTGGGCGCGGGACCCTTCCGTGATGCTGCGCGTCAACCTGGATGGCACGGCGGCGCTGATGCGGCAGGCCATGGCCGCAGGGGTGGAGCGCATCGTCTACACCAGCAGCGTGGCGACGCTGCGGGTGGCAGGCGCGACGCGGCCGGTGGACGAGACGGCGGCGCTGGACCCCGGGCAGGCCATCGGCCCCTACAAGCGCAGCAAAACCCTGGCGGAACGCGCGGTGCAGGCGATGATCCGCGAGGAGGGGCTGCCGGCGGTGATCGTCAATCCCTCCACGCCCATTGGCCCCTGCGACATCCGCCCCACGCCAACCGGCCGCATGATCCTCGATGCCGCCCGCGGCAAGATTCCCGCCTTCGTGGATACCGGCCTGAACTTCGCGCATGTCGACGACATCGCCGAGGGGCACCTCATGGCGTTCGAGCACGGCCGCATCGGTGAATCCTACATCCTCGGCGGCGAGAACCTCTCCCTGCGCGATTTCCTGGCCGCCATCGCGCGCCGCACCGGGCGCCAGGCGCCCCGCATCAACCTGCCGCGCCTGCCGCTCTATCCGCTGGCCATGGGGTCGGAGGCCGTGGCGCGGCTCACTGGCAAGGAACCCTTGCTGACGCTGGATGGATTGCGGATGTCGCGCTACCGCATGTTCTTCACCTCGGCAAAGGCGGAACGCGAGCTCGGCTACCGCTGCCGCCCCTGGGAGGAAGGCATCGCGGACGCGCTGAGCTGGTTCCGCCAGGCGGGCCATCTGGCATGAGCGCGGCGCTGGGAATCGGGCTGCTGGCCCTGGCCATCTGGGTCTATCTGCTCACGGCGCGCGGCGGCTTCTGGCTGGCGCGGCAGCGTGACGACCGCGAGGAGCCGCCGCCGCCCGCGCAATGGCCCGCCATTGCCGCCGTGGTGCCGGCACGGGACGAGGCCGATGTCATCGCCCGCTCCATCGGTAGCCTGCTGGCGCAGGATTATCCGGGCGCGTTCCGCGTCATCCTGGTCGATGACGGCAGCTCCGACGGCACGGCGGAAGCGGCGCGGGCGGTGGCGGAATCCCTGGGCGCGGCGGAGCGGCTGACCGTGTTGCAAGGCGCCGCCCTGCCCGCCGGCTGGACGGGCAAGGTGTGGGCGCAGCACCAGGGCATCGCCCGTGCCGCCGGGGAAGCGCCGGAATACCTGCTACTCACCGATGCCGATATCCATCACAGCCCCGGCAATCTCCGCGCCCTGGTCGCGCGCGCCGAGCACGGCCGCTACGCGCTGGTTTCGCTGATGGCCCTGCTCTGCTGCACCAACCGGGCGGAGCGGTTTCTCATCCCCGCCTTCGTGTTCTTCTTCCAGATGCTCTATCCCTTCCGCTGGGTGGCGCAGCCCGGGCGGCGCATCTCGGCGGCGGCGGGCGGCTGCATGCTGGTGCGGCGGGTGGCGCTGGAGCAGGCGGGCGGCATCGCCGCCATCCGGGGCGAGATCATCGATGATTGCGCGCTTGGGCGCCGGCTAAAGCAGCAGGGGCCGGTCTGGCTCGGGCTGACGCGCCGCGCCACCAGCCTGCGCCCCTATGGCAGCGTGGCGGAAATTGGCCGCATGATCGCGCGCTCCGCCTATGCGCAGCTCAGGTATTCGCCCCTGCTTCTGGCTGGCACGCTGGCCGGCATGGCGCTCACCTATCTCGCCCCGCCGGCGCTGGCGCTCCTCGCCGGTGGCGCGGCGGCCTGGGCAGGCGCCGCCGCCTGGCTGCTCATGGCGCTGAGCTTCCAGCCGATGCTGCGCTTCTACCGGGTTTCCCCGCTCTGGGGCGTGGCCCTGCCGGTGATCGGCGCGGCCTATGCGCTGTTCACCCTGCAATCCGCCCTCGGCGTATGGCGAGGCCGGGGTGGCATGTGGAAAGGCAGGGCCCAGGCCATGGCGGGGGGCGGCGCATGACACAGGCAGCCGACCTCGCCTCCGGCAAGGGGCATAGGGACGAGAACTTCCCCGTTGCCTCGCATCTGGTGCGGGCGGAACTGCGCCCCACCATCATGGCCTTCTACCGCTTCGCCCGCGCGGCCGACGACGTGGCCGACCACCCCACGGCCGAGCCCGGCGTGAAGCTCGAACAACTGGCGGCCCTGGAAGCCGGGCTGCGCGGCGAGGCTGGCGGCAGCCCGGAAGGGCAGGCGCTGCGTGCCGCCCAGCAGGCACGTGGCCTGACGGACCGCCATGCGCTGGACCTGCTGGAAGCCTTCCGGCGGGACGTGGTGCAGGACCGCTACGCCGATTGGGACGGATTGATGGATTACTGCCGTTACTCGGCCGCGCCGGTCGGGCGCTTCGTGCTGGACCTGCACGGTGAATCGCGCGGGCTGTGGCCGATGAATGATGCGCTCTGCGCGGCCTTGCAGGTCATCAACCATCTGCAAGATTGCGGGAAGGATTACGCATCGCTCGGCCGCGTCTATCTGCCGCTGGATGCCATGCGGGCAGCGGGCGTGACAGTGGAGGATCTGGGCGAGGCTAGGGCATCGCCTGCCCTGCGTGGGATCATCGGCGGGCTGGCGGAACGCTGCGGCGCGCTGCTGCGGCAATCCCGCCCCTTCGCCACGCATATCGCCGACCGCCGTCTGGCGCTGGAAGTGGGCGTCATCCAGACCCTGGCGGAAAGCCTGACGGAGCGCCTGCTGCACCGGGATCCGCTTTCGGAGCGCGTGCATCACCGCAAGGCCGAGGTGCTGGCTCTGTCGCTGCGTGCCGGGGCCGGGGTGCTGGCCGCGCGCATGGGGCGGCGGCTGCGCGGGCGGCCCG
>JH599972.1:221566-244277 GCA_000245075.1 Acetobacteraceae bacterium AT-5844 | reverse complement strand
GGCGGGGCAGGGGCCGCCACGGCAGGCGCCATCACCGAGACCGGTGGCGCCGCGGCCGGCGTCGCGGCATCAGCCACCGCCGGCACCGCAGCCGCCACGGCCTCGAACAGAATACCGTGAGGCGAGCGCCCGACACGCTGGCTTTCCACCGCCCCCGTCTCCGGGTCCACCATCGCGATGCGCCCGATCCAGCGCTGGGTTACCCAGAGCCTGCCCTGCGGGTCGAAGGTCACGCAATCCGGCCCACCCGGCACGTTCAGCACCTTCACCGTCTCCAGCGTCGCCGGGTCCAGCACCGTGATGCGGCTGTCGACCCGACTGGTGACGTAGAGCAGCCCTGGCTTCCCGCCCTGGGAGGGACCCTGGAAGATGGCGTGCGCACCGCGCCCCACCTTCACCCGCCGCTCCACCTGCCGCGTCACCGGGTCCACGACCGAGACGTGGTCGCTGCCCATGATGCCAACCAGCAGCTTGCCTTCATGCCAGATGACACCGGCAGGCTCCGGCCCGACATCGACAGTCCAGACCGGTTCCCGTGTCTCCAGGCTGATGGCCGTCAGCGCCCGGGTGCCTTGCAGCGTGACATAGACGGTCCTGTTATCCGGGCTGAACGCCATGTGGCTCGGCATGTCCGGCATCTTCAGCCGTGCGAGCAGCGTCAGGGCCGCACCGTCCCAGGCATAGATATCCACCTGGTCGCGCCGCAGGCTGGTGATGACCAGATGCTTTCCATCCGGGCTGAAGCCAAGGTGATAAGGGTTGGAGAGCGCCTCCCGCTTCACCACCTCGCCGGTCGAGGGGTTGAGGAAGAGCATCTCGTTGGCACCAGAATCGCCGATCAGCAGCATGTCACCGCGCGGCGTGAGGGCCAGATGGTGCACCTCCCGCAGTACCGGGATGCGCCGCACCTCCTGCCGTGTCGCACCGTCGAGCACCAGGATATTGGCCTCGCCAGAATTGAGCACATAGACCAGCCCCGCCGGCTCCGGCGTCTGCGCGTGGCCAAGAACGGGCGAAAGCCCGATCAACAGTGGAAGGGCGAGGGAGCGCAGAAGCCGCATGGCATATCGCTTTCTGGCGAACGAAAGGTCACGCCGTCACCGTAACATCCCTGGTTCGGCAGGAGCCAGGGACGCACGGGCCGGCGCGCCGTTACAATGCGTGCTTCTTATCCTGATACACGGCCAGCGAGCCAATGGAATTGCCTCCATCAACCGGCAATGAAGCACCGGTGATGAAAGCGCTGGCCGAACTGGCCAGGAACAGCGCCGCCTGCCCGATATCCTCCCCCATGACACTGCGCCCCAGAGGAATGGCGGCGGTCATGTTGTCGATATGGGACTGGCTGACCGTGCTGACGGCACTGCCCGCGGCGAAGCCCGGCTCCAGCGCATTGGCGCGGATGCCATATTCCGCCAGCTCGAGGGCGAAGCCCTTCGTCAGCCGGTCCAACGCGGTCTTGGAGGTGGCGTAGGGGCAGACAGTGCGCCGCATCTTCCGCGCCGCGCCGGAGGAGATGTTGATGATCGAGCCCTTCACCTTCTCCGCGATCATCAACTTGGCGATGGCGCGGCTGAGCAGGAAGGGAGCGCGCAGGTTGATGTCGAAGATGCGGTCCCATTCCTCGGCATCGACATCCAGCAGGAAGCCGCTCGGATAGACGCCGGCATTGTTGACCAGCACATCGGCCGCACCCCAATGGCGGCGGACGGAATCAGCCAGCACTTCGATGGAGGCGGCGTCGCGAAGGTCGATCGCCTGCGCGAAGCTGCCCTGGGTAAAGTAGGGGGCATCCTTCAGCCGGGCGAGGTCATCCGCCCGCGTATCCGTCAGGCACAGCCGCGCGCCCGCGCGCCCGAAGGCCTCGGCCAGCCAGCCACCGATGACGCCGCAGGCGCCGGTGATCACCACCCGCTTACCAGCCAGTTCCTTGGCGTAGTCCATTCTACCTGTGCTCCTCTGCGTCACGGATGACAGCCTTGCTCTCGGCCCCTTTGGCAAAGGCGCGGGCGGCGCGGGCAAGGCCATCCGCCCGGACGCTGCTTATAGGCGCCGCTGGCGGAAGCGGACAACGCGGCTCGAAAGAGCCCTCAGCTCGCCCGCCCAAGCTGGGCGGGTTCAGAAACCAAATTCCGGAAATATTTTCGTTTATTGTATTAAAACGTTGTTTTTAAAAACATAAACCATACCCGTCGTAGAGCTCCGCGCTTCGCCGGAAGCCCTGCGCGGCCATGTGATCGCGCAACCTTTCGTACCGCCTTGCCGGAAGTAACGAAGCCGGAAACAATCCGCGCGACCGCCGCGTCGCCCGCGCTTTGAGCGGCCACGACAACGCACCGAGGAACGCCCCATGACCTATCGCCATCTCGCCCTCCTCTCTGGCGTGCTGGCAACCTTGCCATGGGGAGGGGCGGCGCTTGCGCAGATCAATTGCGGCCGCGCCACCACGCCTATCGACAAAGCCATCTGCGCATCACCCGCCCTGCTGGAGCAGGACAGGGAACTGGCCGAAGCCTACCGCCAGGCGGTGCAACGCATGCCGGGCCAGACAGAGCAGCTCCGGCAGGCCCAGCTCCGTTGGCTCTCCGAGCGCAGCCAACAATGCGGCGGTGGTGCCGCGATGGAGGCCTGCCTCGCCCAGGCCTTTGTCGCCCGCATCGCCGCGCTTTCCCCCGCTGCCAGCAAGACGACGCCAGCCCAGACCCCCGCCTGGCCCGAAGCCCGGCCACTCCCGCAGGCGACCCTGCCGCCAGGCCCGCCGGTCACAGCCGCCGAGGCGCGGCTGCAACGCACTACCCTGCCAACCGCCGGCCAGGGCGAAACGCTGCTGGAAGTGCTCCATCCCGGCCGCTTCGCCATCCGCGCCGAAAGCCCCACCGGCACCGCGCTGCAACTGGTGGATATGCTGACCGGCCCCTCTGATGAATCCGGCGCCCCGGGCGCGGCGGATGGACGGCTGGACCTGCTTCTGGATGTCGGCACCTACAAGCTGCGCACCCAGGGCGCGGAAAACGCCCAGGGCGAGACACGCCTCACCGTCACACCCTTCGCCGAGGCAGCACCTGCCGCCATTCTGCAATCGGGCGAAACATTGAGCGCCACGCTGGGAGATACGCAACAGCGCGCCTTCTGGATCACCATCGACAAGCAGCGCCCCGTGCGGATCGAGGCTGCCGGCCGCGCCTTGCGGGACCTGCGCCTGTGGCGCGAGGGCAGGGACCTCGTGCCCGCCGATCCGCGCATCGACACCATCGCGCCAACAGCCGGCCGCACCCTCAATCGCATCCTGCTGATGCCGGAACTCGAACCCGGGACCTATCTCGTCGCCGCCTATGGCGGCCCGGCGCTGCCCTGGGCAGATGGCGACAGCGCCCAGCCCTTCCATCTCCGCCTCGATGGCACGCCCAACCTCGCCGGTGGCTGGTTCAGCGGTGTGATTGGCCCCTTCGGCAGCGAGGTGTTCGATATCCCAAGCCAGGCCAACCGCTTTCGCCTCACCCTGCCGGAAACCGCCGCGGCGCGACTGGACATCCGCACGGGCACGCGCGTGGACAGCCTCGCCATCCTGCCGGAGCGGCGCGAGCCCGCCGTCATGCTGAACACCCGGCCACGTGGCGAGATGCCACGCAGCGTCACGGTCACGGGGCGGGAAGGCCAGCCCTTCCAGCTCCGCGCCTTCGGAGAGGGCGCGCTGCAGGCGCAGCCCGGCGCCGGTACCTATCTCGTCATCTCGGAAGCCGTCGGCATGGGCGGCGATGGCGTGCCGGCCACCGTCGTCCTGCGGCGGGATGAAAACGGAAAAGACCCTGTCATTCTCGGCGGCAATGGCCCGCGCGTCGCGCCCGGGCAGGCCTGGCGCAGCCGCTTCAACCTGCGTGGCCCGGCCAGCCTGCTCATCGAGGTGACGGCACCCGGCCCCATCGCGGTCCATGCCCAGGGCGTGGCGCTGAACGCCACCATCCAGCCCCTCAACGCCCCCCGCAATGCGCCCCCCGCCAATGGCGATGCCCAACGCGGCTGGGATCTCATGCCGGGCTGGTACCGGCTGCGGCTGGAGCCGCCCACAAACGCCGGCGGCATCCTTGACCTCACGGTCGGCCCACCGGGCCTGATCCCACCGGAGCCATCACCCGCACAGCCCATGGATCCCCTGCTCCCGCTGGGCCAACACAGGCTGGCGGAAGGGCAGCGCATCACCTTCTACGGCAATGACAGCAATTTCGGGCTGATCGCGCGCCACTTGCCGCTGGCACCCGGCTCCGGTCCCTTGGCAATCACCCAATGGCCTGGCCAGACCTTGGAAATTCCGCTGGCGAGCCGCCCGGCCAGCGATCCGCTCGCCACCCGCGTCGGCGGTGGCACCGCCGAGGCCCGCGTTCTGCCGGGCAATCCCGCGACGCTACGCCTGCCCGCACCTTCCACGCCGCAGACCGTCATCGTCTCCTGGCCCACGCCGCCCGCGCCGGTCGCCATGCCGCGCCCGCGCCCATTGCCCGATCTCGGCAGGCTGGGTGCAGGAGACCCGATCTTCCTCACCCTGGCACGGGACGAGCAACGCAGCTTCGCGCTGCGCGTGCCGGAAGGCGGGCTGTACCGCGTGGAAACCCTCGGCCGCCTCCGCACCCAGGGCAGCCTGGGCACCGCCTTCATCCCGCAGCTGGATCGGGCGGAAGGGAATGGCGCCGGCGCCAACATGCTTCTTCAGCAATACCTGCGCGCCGGCGACTACCGGCTGACGGTGGGCGCCGTGAATTCCGCCGGCCGCCTGGGCGTCGTCGCGCGCCCGGCGCCGATGGAGCAAGGCTCGCCATTACTGCCCGGCACCACCGCCCGCGCCGCGCTGCCTGCTGGCAGCGGCATCGCCTTCCCGATCGAGATCGCTGAAATCGGCGACTACCGCTTCGATCTTCCGAGCCTCGGCCGCACCATTACGGCACGGCTGGAAGATTCCGAAGGCTGGCCGCTCTTGCCCATCGGCACGCTGGACGGGCTGGTGCAACGCCTCCGTCCCGGCAGCTACCGCCTGGTCATCCTGCCCGCCGATGTCGAATCCCGGATCGTGGCGCGGCTGACGCGGCAACAACCCGCATCCGCGCGCGAAGGCCACGGCCCTTATCCGCTGGCCTTCGGCGTGCCCGCCACGCATCAATGGCGTGAGCCTGCCGACCGCGATGCGCCGCGCCTGCCGGACCAATGGGATTTTTCCCTGTCTGGCACAGCGAACATCGTCCTGCGTATCGACAACGGCATGGCCGCGAACCTGCTCCGGCTCGACGGGGACACACCCACACGTGTGGGCGGGCTGGCCGACGGGACGCCGTTCGAGGCAGCCCTGCCCGCCGGCCGCTACCGCGTCGAGGCCCGCGCCCTCGGCCGCAATGACAGGCTGGACTACACCCTTTCTCTAAATGCGGAAGAATTGCAGCCGGACGCGCCGCGCACCGTCTCCCTCCCCGCCAGCATTCCCTTCGCCATCGCCGAAGATCGCGTCGTCAGCCTGACGAGTTTCGGCGCCACGGCGTTGCGCGCGACGTTGCGCGATGCCGAAGGCCGTGTCGTCTCCCGCGACGAAGGTCAGTCGGAGGACTGGAACATCGCCACCTCCCGCCTGCTTCCCGCCGGCCGCTACACCCTCGACCTCGCGGCGATCACCACGGAGATGTCGGCGGTGCCGCAGCCCGGCGGCTACGGCGCGGATGAGGATGAGGAGGAGGCCGAAGGCCCGGGCGACGACATGGAATCCGCTGGCGCCAGCGAGGGCGATGCCGAGGACCGCACCCCGGAACCCGGCTCCGTCACGCTGCGCCTCGCCTTGCCGCAGGCTCACCCGGACCGGATGGCGGAAACCTCCGGCACCCAAGTCCTCGAACAGGGCGGCGTGCACCGCCTCACCTTGCCGGCCGCGCCGGATGGCAGCCTGATCCTCGCCACCGCCGCCTCCAGCGAAACGCTGATCCTCAGCCTCGAGCGCCAGCAGGCGGATGGAAGCTGGCGCAGCGTCACCACCGACCGAGGCTTGTCTCCGGTGGTCGCCGTCCCGGCCCAGGCGGGCGCGACATGGCGCGCCTCGGTCTGGCCCATCTCCGGCGGCACCACGCCGGTGCGCTTCTCGGCGCGCATCGCCACTACACCGGCCCAGCCGCCCGGCCGCGTGACGCCCGTGCCGGTTGAAGGCCTGCCGGGCTTCTTCCTCGCCGCCCTGGATGCGCCCGGCTCCACGATGCTGTCCGTGCGCGGCGCCGGTCTGCGGCAGGCCGATGCTCCCGGCCGTGGCCTGCGCCCGCTGGAGGACGGGCTGCTGGCCCCCCAGGCTGGCCGCGCCTGGCTGCTCGCCACCAGCGATGCCCCGCTGGACGTCTCTGCTCTCCGCCCCACACCCGGCACAGCCACCGTGCTGAATCTGCCGCCCGGCGATACAGCGACCTTGCCTGTGCTTCCCGGTTCAACCCGACCCCGCCTGTGGGTGGCGCGTCAGGACGGTCCCGCCATCGCCATGCAGGCCGGGCGTGGCATGGGCGTCGCGGCGGGGTCCACCCTCGCCCTGGCAGGTGACGCGCCGCTGCGTGTCACCAACGGCCTTTCCCGGAATACCGCGCGCGTGGCGCTGACCCTGCTGGAACCGGATGTCGCGGAGGAGCAGCCCGTCACCGACGCCGCCGCACCGCTGCTGCCCGCCCACACCGCACAGCCGCTGCGCCTGCCCGAGGGCGGCAAGCGGCTGCGGCTGGACCTCGCGCCCGGCACCGCCGCCATCCTCGGCTGGCGAGGCGCGGAGGCGGTGACCATCTGGCCGGGCGATGCCGCCACTAGCCGCCTTGTGGAAGGTGATTGGACAGAGCTTCTCTTGGTCAACACCACGCTCGCCGCCGCACCCGCCGGCATCGCCCTCTCGCCGCTGGATGCTCCACCCCTGGCGCTCCGCCCCGGCCTGCCGCTGAAGCGCTTCATCGGCGCCGCCGGCTCGGTGATGATGCCCGTCTCGCCCACCACCGGGCAGCGCATCGCCACCGCCGGCGCCACCGCCCGCTTCATCGGCGCCGATGGCAGCATCGCGGAAGGCCCGCGCCTCTCCGCCACCGGCCCGGGCTGGCTGGTGCTGGAGCACGGCCCCGGCCCCATCGTCGCCTGGCTGGAGGGAGAGGGCGCCTCGCCCTGGCCGCTCGGCCAGCCGCAGCCCGTCGCGGTGCCGCGCCAGCTTCGCCTCACGGGGGACAGCATGGCGCTCTCCCTCTCACTCACCGAGCCGGTGCTGCTGCACGCCCGCACCACCGCTCCCGTCGTCCTGGCCTTGGGTGAGGATGCACCGCGTATCTTCCCGTCCGGCGCCGAGTTCCACCGCTATATCCCCGCAGGCAACGCCACCCTCCGCCTGCTATCGCCGCAGGATGGCCCGCTCTCCGGCTCGCTGGAACTGACGGCCACATCCGTGACGCCCGCTGAGGAAGGTCTGGGCGCGCCCGTCATGGTCGGCGCCGGCAACAGCGCGCTCTTCGGCTTCCAGCTGCCACGCGAAGGCTGGGTCGGCCTCGGCATCCGTGCGGAGCCCGACCACGCGACGGTACGCCTGCTGGACGCGGATGGCACGGAGAGGGGCAGGGGGCTCGCGCAACTCCACCGCCTGCCAGCCGGGCGCTACATCATCGAGGCCAGCGTGCCGCCGGATGCCAGCCCCACCGCCATCCGTCCCGCGCTGCTCGGCCTCACGCCGCGCCCTTCCGGGCCACCGCCCGAAATCGCCCGCCGCTACCGCGACCTGGCCGGCCTCACCCCCACCGTTCCCGGCCGCTGAAGGATACGCCCCGATGAAACACCTGCTCCTGGGCGCCGCCTTCGCGACCGTGGCCGCGATGCCCACCCTGGCCCAGACCGATACGGCCCCCGCCACTCAGCCCGCGCCCCTCGATATCACCCGTCGGGCGGATGGTGCCACCCTGGTGCCGGACCGCTTCCTGCGGCGCTGGGACCCGGTGACGGTCTTCTTCGACAGCGACCAGGGGCCCGCCCAGGGTGGGCCGGAGGACCATGCGGAACGGCTCGTGCGCATGTCGCCGCCCGTGCCGGGGGCATGGCAATGGCTTGGTGCCCGGGCACTGCAATTCCGCCCGGCCGAACCCTGGCGGCCGCTGCAACGCGTCACCTTCAGCGCCGCCGGGCGCGACACCACCCTGGTGCCCCTGCTGCCCGCGCCCACCCAGACCCAGCCCGCCGAGGGCGATGAAGGCGTCGCCGATCTCGACACTATCGCACTCACCTTTCCCGGGCCGGTGGACATGGCGGCCCTGGCCCGGCTGCTCACGATCGAGCTGCGCCCTCTGCCCGGCACCGCCGGCCCCGGCGCGCAGATGCTCACCGAGCATGATTTCACCATCCGCCCCATGGACCGCGCGAGCCGCGACGCGCCCGCCACCTATCGCGTGGTGCTCAACACCCCGATCCCGGATGGCCGGGTTGCCTTACTACGCCTGAAACTTTCCGATGCGCCGGGCCTGGACGACCAGGCCTTCGAATTGCGCCTGCGCAGCGCATCCCCCTTCATCCTTACCGACAATTTCTGCGGCCGCGACTTCACGCGCGAGACGCTGGATGGCGTGATGCGCTGCCTGCCCGATGGCGGCAGCACGGCAAGGCGCGGCCTGATGCTGCGCTTCTCCGCGGACCCGGAGGCGATCGATGTCCTTCGCGCGCGGCAGGCGCTGCGCATCACCCCGCCGGTGGACGACCTCGCGGTCGAGGCGCGCGGCCGCCACTGGTTCGTCACCGGCAAATTCGCCGCCGACACCGCCTACACGCTGGAGATGGACCCTGCCGGCGTGAAGGACCGCCGCGGCCGTGCCCTGGCCAGCACGCCGGCCCCGCTGCGCTTTTCCTTCGTCGCGGACCGGCCATCCCTGCGCTGGGATGCAGGGCAGGGGCTGGTGGAACGCCTCGGCCCACAGATGCTGCCATTGCGCGGCCATGGCTATGATCGCGCCGATCTGCGCATCCACGCCATCGATCCGCTCGGGCGCGATTTCTGGCCCTTCCCGCAGGCCGGGCTGGAGACCGATGACGACGCCCCGCCGCCGCTCTCTGGCAATGAGCCGGCGCCGTGGAGCGGCACCGAGAATATCCGCCGCAACGCGCTGGTGGCGCGCATCGCCGCCCTCGGCTCGCCTTCCGTGTCGGAGCTCGTGCCGCTGCCCATCTCGCGCGGCGGCACGGAGGCGAAGTTCGGGTTGGATATCGCCCCCTTCCTCACCCGCATCGCGGGCGCGCGGCAGCCTGGGGCCTATCTGGTCGGCCTGCGCCCGGTGGATGGCAGCCAGCGCCGCTGGATGCGCGTGCAGGTCACGGACCTGGTGCTGACCACGGTGGAGGAGGCGGATCGCGTCCGCTTCCAGGTTACCTCCCTCTCCAACGCCCAGCCGGTGGAAGGCGCCGAGATCCGTTTGGAAGGGCAGCGCGGCGATGCCTACACCACCCTGGCCCAAGGCGTGACGCAGACGGATGGCGGCTTCACCTGGAATGCCCCCGCCAACACCCGCGCCGATGCCCCGCGCCGCGCGCTCCGCCGCATCGTCGTGGTAAAGGGCAACGACACGCTGGTGCTCGACCCGCTGCGGGCTCCGCAGCAATACGCCGCCGGCAACTGGACACGTCCTTCGGGCAGTTGGCTGGGCTGGACGCAAGGCGATGTCGCTGAACGGCGGGAAGCACCTCGCGCGCTCTGCCATATCTTCACCGAGCGCCCGATCTATCGCCCGGAAGACCCCGTCCATATCCAGGGCTTTGTACGGAACTGGCAGGGCGGGGTGCTCTCCCTCCGCCGCAATCCGGGCACGCTGATCGTCAGCGGGCCGGGAGACCAGGAATGGCGCATGCCCGTCACGCCGGATGATGCCGGCGGCTTCCATCTTCTCTTCAGTGAGAAGACCGATGCCACGGGCGAATACACCGTCCGCTTCGAGACATCGGAAAACGCCTTCTGCGGCTCCATGACTTTCAAGAAGGAGGCTTATCGCCTTCCGACCTTCGAGGTGCTGCTCAACGGCGCGCAGCGCGTGCCGCTGGATGCGCCCTTCTCCGTGGATCTTCTGGCGCGCTACTTCGCTGGCGGCCTGGCCGCCGGGCGCCCCGTCACCTGGCGCGTCACCCAATTCCCGGAGAGCTGGGCACCACCGGCGCGGGAAGGCTTCATCTTTTCCTCGGACAGCCGGTACTCCGGCATCAGCGAATTCCGCAGCTCCCCGGTGATGAATCGCGAAGCCCGCACGGATGATGGCGGCGCCGCGCGGCTCGACCTCGACCCCACCGTGGAGCCCACCGCCCAGCCGCGCCGCTATCGCATCGAGGCGACGGTCACGGGCGATGACGACATTCAGGTGCGCAGCACGCAGAATGTGGTGGCGCTGCCGCCCTTCGTGCTCGGGCTGAAGGTGCCCCGCTACATCGCCCAGGCCGGCGCCATCGATGCCGAGGCGCTGGCGGTGGATGCCGAAGGCAAGGCGCTGCCCGGCATCGCCATCACCGCCCGGCTGATCCGCCGGAACTGGAATTCCGTTCTCCAGGCCAGCGATTTCAGCCAGGGCTCCGCGCGATACGTCACCCAGGTAGTGGACGAGACAGTAGAGGAACGGCGCGTCACCAGCACCGAGGACGCCCAGGCCTTGCGCTTCGAGGCGCAGGAGGCGGGCGTCTATCTGGTGGAGTTGGAGGCGGAAGACCGCACCGGCCGCCGCCAGACCGTGCGCGTCGATCTGTTCATGGCGGGCGACAGCGCCGTTACCTGGGCCCGCCCGCCGGCCCAGACCGTCACCGTGACACCGGAGAAGGACAGCTACGCCCCCGGCGAGACCGCGACCCTGCTGATCCAGAGCCCCTTCCAGACTGCCCGCGCCCTGGCGGTGGTGGAGGAACCGGATGGCCGCTTCCGCTACGACTGGGTGGAGATCAGCAATGGCTTCGGCCGCTACACCCTGCCGGTGCGGAAGGAGCAGATGCCCCGCCTCGCCGTGCATTTCCTGCTGATGCGCGGAAGGCTGGATCAACCCGCCCAGGCCCCCACAGCGCCCTTCGACCAGGGCAAGCCCGTGACCCTGGCCGCGACCAGCTGGGTGACGGTAACGCCGGTGCAGCACCGGGTGAATGTCGCCCTGGCCGCCCCCGCTACCGTGCGCCCGGGTCAGGAGGTCGAAGTCACGCTCCGCCTGACGGATGAGGCCGGCCGCCCCATGGCAGGCGAGGCCGCCTTCTGGATGGTGGACCAGGCCGTGCTCTCCCTGGCGCGGGAGCAGCCACTGGACCCGCTGGCGCAGTTCATCGTGGACCGCCCGGCCCGCGCCGTGGCGACCGATACGCGCAGCATGGCCTTCGGCGTCATCCCGCTGGATGAGAACCCGGGTGGCGACGAAGCAGAAGACCAGTGGGGGCAGGAGAACATTTCTGTTCGCCGCAACTTCACCCCCGTTCCCGTTTACCTGCCGCGCGTGCGTGTGGGTGCGGACGGCCTCGCCCGGGTCAGGGTGCGGATGCCGGACACGCTGACGGTATTCAAGCTGCGCGCCAAGGCCATCAGCGGCCCGGACCGCTTCGGCTTCGGCACGGGCGAGATCCGCGTACGGCAGGCCGTGGTGGCTCAGCCCGCCCTGCCGCGCTTCCTGCGGCCGGGAGACAGTTTCGACGCCACCGTCATCGGCCGCATCGTGGAGGGCCCGGGCGGGCAGGGGCGCGCCAGCCTCTCCGCCGAGAACCTTACCCTGCGCGGCGCCCGCGAGCAGAATTTCGCCTGGGCGGAGAACCGCCCCGCGCGCATCGGCTTCCCCGCCGAGGTGCCCGCGGGGGCCGAGGGCGTGGCACGGCTGCGCTTCCTGCTGCGCCGCTCGGCTGACGGCGTGGGCGATGCGGTGGAGCTCAACCTCCCCATCCGCCCGGACCGCACGCCCCTGCGCGAGCGGCTGACCCTCTCCGTCGCCCCCGGTGCCACCACGGCCATCCCCGATCCGTCGAGGCCCGTGCGCGCCGGCACCTACGCCGCGCGGCTGAGCGTCGCCACCGATCCGGCGGTCACGCGCATGCTGGCGGGGCTCGGCGTGCTGCTGGCGGTACCGTTCGACGGTACGGAGCAGCGCATCTCCCTGCTCAACGCCCAGCTGGCCCTCGCGCCCTTCGCCCCGCTTTGGAATGCGGCAGGATTGCAGAACCGGCTGGCCAGCGATCTGCGCGCCGCCATCCAATCCATCAACCAGAGCACGGATGACAACGGGCTTGTCGCCTTCTGGCCGCGCATGAAGGGCTCTGTGTGGCTGACGGCCTCGGCCTATCGCGTGCTGAACGCGGCGGCCAAGGCGGGGCATGAGGTCGACCCCGCCCTGCTCGACCGGATGGGCACAGTGCTCATCCGTGCCTTGCGGTCCGACTTCCCCCATCTGCTGGGCGGGGAGGAACTGCGCGAGCGCGTGGCCGCCCTCATCGCCTTGGCCGAGGCGGGCAAGCTGGAGGCCGCCTATGCCGCCGAACTCTCCCGCCGCGCCCAGCTGATGCCGACGGAAACCCTGGCCCAGGCGGCCTCCGCCGTCAGCCTGCTGCCGCCGGAAAGCCAGGGGCTGATGCCAGGGCTGCTGGAAACGCTGTGGGCGCGTGTCCGCGTGGAGAACCGCGACGGCCGCCCCGCCTATGCCGGCCTCTCCGAGACCGGCGGCAGCGCCTACATCCTGCCCTCCGAACCTCGTGCGCTGGCGGAAACCCTGCTCGCCGTGGCGCGGGTGACGCCGCAGGAGCCGCGCCTGCCCCTGCTGCGGGACGGGCTGATCCGGCTGGGCGCCGGCCCGAATGTCTGGGGCAACAGCAACAGCGATGCCGCGGCGCTGCGCGCCCTCGCTGCCACCGGCACGCCGCAGGGCCAGCCGGTGGAGGTGAGCGCCAGCCTGCCGCAAGGCGCCCAGAACGGCCGCCTTGGCCCCGACGCGCCCGTGCTGAGCTGGACGACCGACCGCACCGGCGCGCTCTCCGTCACCAACCGGGGCAGCGCCCCGGTGCTGGCCCTGGCCGAGCGCCGCTATTTGCCCACCGAACCGGGCGCGCAGGCCCAGCCGGTGCAGGAAGGCTTCGTGCTCTCCCGCACCCTGTTCCGCGTGCCTGCGGGCGGCGGGCCGCTGGAGCGGCTCTCCCCTGGAGCGGATGGCGCCATCCAGCTGAAGGCGGGTGATGTGGTGGAAGAACAGGCGGAGCTGGTGAACCCGGAGACCCGCGCGCATGTCGCCATCACCCTGCCCATCGCGGCGGGGATGGAGCCGCTGAACCCGGCGCTCGCCACCGCCCCGGCGGAGGCGGCGCCCTCCATGGCCGCCAGCCCCAGCCCGGGCTGGACAGCCTATGGCGATGATGCGCTGACGGCGGTCTACACCCTGCTGCCCGGCGGCAATCACCGCATCGCCTTCCGCATGCGGGCGCAGGTGGCGGGCAGCTTCACTCAGCCACCTGGCGCCGCCGCCATGATCTATGCTCCGGCGGTCCAGGGCATCAGCGCTGGCCAACGCGTGGTGATCACGCCATGACGGCAGAGATCACCACCGCCGCACCCCGCTATGCGCTGGATGTCCCGCCCCTCGACGAAAAGGACTATTTCGCGCTTCAGCAGGCGATGATGGTCCCGGCATTGCGGGCCGGCCGGAAGCTGCTTCGGAACTTCGCCATCGTCGTGCTTGCGGGCGCCGTGGTCGGCGGGCTCGGCGGATATTTCTCCGCCCGCGCCTCCCTCGATGCCGAGGCCTGGATCGGCAGTTTCCGAACGGGGGAAGGGCTGGCCCTGCGAGGGGCCGAGGTGTTCTTCGCAATGACCGCGCTCATCATCCTGACGATGCTGGCAACCACGGCCCTCATCATCGTATCCCGGCGCGCGAGCCTCAGAAAG
This sequence comes from Acetobacteraceae bacterium AT-5844, assembly GCA_000245075.1. GTDB lineage: Bacteria > Pseudomonadota > Alphaproteobacteria > Acetobacterales > Acetobacteraceae > Pseudoroseomonas. Next base: position 230,389 of record JH599972.1, on the reverse strand, counting down.
CTGTTCAGAGCGAGCGTGGACCTTCTCTCCGCGCACCGCCTGGAACTCGGCGATGACGGCATCCTGTGGCGCAATGGCGGCAGGCTGACCTTCGTGCCGTGGTCCCGCGTCAGCGGATTGCACAAGGGGAGGGGCATCCTCTTCATTATTGTCGATAAGGTCAGCGCCTTCTGGGTGCAGGAGCAGGCGCTGGCAGCCCTGCCGGACCGGGAAGGCTTCATGGCCTATCTGACCGGCCGCATCCCCGCAAAGGGATGAAACGGCGCACGCCCCTCCTGCTGGCCTCGGTGGCAGCGATGGCGCTGCTCGGCGTCTATGGCGCCGAAATTGCCTCCCGCGCCGCACTGAAGGCCCCGGCGCCCACGCCTATCCTGACCGATCGCCACGGCGCCTTCCTCACACAGCTCGGCCATGAGCAGCTGACCGCGGAGGGTCGCCATACCGAATACGGCTTCTGGACCGTCAGCCCTGTGCCGGACCGCGTGGCCCGCGCCACCCTGGCACTGGAGGACAAGCGCTTCTGGCAGCATCCCGGCGTGGACCCGGTCTCCATCCTCCGCGCCGTGTGGCAGAACGTCAGCAGCGGCCAGCGGCGATCCGGCGCCTCCACCATCGCCATGCAGGTGGCGCGGATGCAGAACCCCGCGCCGAGAACGCTGTGGAGCAAGGCCGTGGAGGCGGGCACCGCCCTGGTGCTCACCGCCCGCTATGGCCGTGAAACCCTGCTGGCGCATTATCTGCGGCTGGTGCCCTACGGCAATGGCAGCCACGGCATCGCCCATGCCGCGCGCTATTACCTCGACAAGCCGGTGGAGGATCTGAGCTGGGCCGAGATCGCCCTGCTCTCCGCCATTCCGCAGGCGCCCGCGCTGCATAACCCCCGCCACCCCGCCGGGCTGCGCCGCGCCATCGCGCGTGGCCAGCGCGCGCTGGAGGAGCTGGCGCGGCAGGGCACCATCACCGGGGCGGAATTCACCGTGGCCCGCGCGCAACTCGCCAGCCTCCGCCTGCCACCTTTGCCACAGCGGCCGGATGCGCTGCATCTGGTGCTGCGCCTGCGCGGCATGATCGAGCGCGAGGGTGCGCGCGCGCTGAATCCCTCCGATCCCCGCATCCGCACACGCATCGATCTCGGCATGCAGCGCGATGTCACCGCCATCGCGCGGGAGCAACTGGCGCAATGGCGCTGGCATGGGGCCCAGCAGGTTGCCGTCATGGTGGCGCGGCGCGGCAGCGGGGAGGTGCTGGCGGCGCTCGGTTCCGCCGGATACGCCAACACCATCGGCGGCGCCTTCGACTATACCGCCGAATGGCGCTCTCCCGGCAGCACGTTGAAGCCATTCCTCTACGCGGTGGCGTTGGAACGCGGGCAGCTCCGGCCGGACGAGATCCTTCTGGATGTGCCGGATGGTGCCTCGGGCATCGGCAATGCCGACGGTGCCTTCCTCGGCCCCATGCTGCCACGGCAGGCGCTCGCCAATTCCCGCAACGTGCCGGCCGTGCACCTGCTCCGGCGCATGGGGCTGGAGGCGGGCTTCCAGTCCCTGAACGGCTTCGGCCTGCACGACATGGAGCGCCCTGCCACGCGCTTCGGCCTTTCCATGGCCATTGGGTCTCTGCCCACCACGCTGGAGCGGCTGATGCGGGCCTATGGCGCCCTCGCCAATGATGGCGTGATGCGGGAGCTGCAATGGTATGAGGGCCAGCCCTTGCCCGAGCCGCGCAACACACTCTCCCCGACCGCGGCGCGGCTGGTGACGCAATTCCTCTCCGACCCGCAGGCGCGGCTGCCGGCCTTTCCGCGTTATGGCAGCACGGAATACCCCTTTCCCGTCGCCCTGAAGACCGGCACCTCGCAGGGCTACCGCGATGCCTGGACCATAGCCTGGTCGCAGGACTACATCGTGGGCGCATGGATGGGCCGCGCCGATGCGGGCACCATGGCGCAGATCAGCGGCTCGCGCGGCGCCGCACGGCTGGCCCAGGCGGTGCTGCTGCAACTCCATGCCCGCACTGCCGACGCCCTGGAAGGCGGCGCCTTTCCCGCCCCCCAGGGCTACGAACCGGTGCCGCTCTGCGCCCAGACCGGGGCGCCCGATGACGGCCATTGCGGCCCCACCCTGGTGGAATATCTGCCCGCCGGGCAGACTGTGCCGGCACGCCTGGCCAGCGCCGCGCCACTCCTCCTCCCCACTGAAAACACGACGCCGCAGCTCAGCATCCTGTCCCCTGAGAATAACAGCCGCCTCTGGCGGAACCCTGAATTGCCGCCCAACCTGAACAGGCTGCCCTTGCGGGCGGATGTCCGCCCGGCCGTGCCGCAGATCGTATGGTATGTGGATGGCGAACCCTTTGCCGTCACCGCGCCGGGCCAGACGGTGTACTGGCCGATGACCCCTGGCGCCCACCGCTTCCAGATTCGCCTACCCTGGCAGGAGACGGCCTCCAGCCCGGTGCGGATCGTCGTTGAATAGGCGCTAGATCACGAAGGCCCGGAAGCTAGAACGCCCGGTCGCCTCCCGCAGAATACCAGCGGCCATCAGCCGTTTGATGATCAGCAGCGCTCCCTGCGGCGTCGCACCGAGGGCCGTGGCCAACCCCGCTGCCGTCACCACCGGCTGCCTCAACGCGATATCCGCCGCCTTGCCGGACTGGCCATGGCGCCGCTCCTGCGCCGCCAAGGCCTGTGCCTTCGCCGCAGCGGCGTTGAGCCGGTCCAGTTCCGACAAGCCGCGCCGCGCGCCTTCCGCCAGATTGGCGAGGAAGACCAGCGGCCACTCCGCCACGTGCAACGAGGGCCTTCTGATGCCCATCTTCCCCGTGAAAGCGCACCAGAAGGGCAGGGGCACATGCCGCAGCCTGCCACGACGCTTGGCCACCACCGCCGCCACCAGCAGGGCCTGCACGGCGGAGGGACGGGCAGCCTCGGCCTCTCCGGCCTCCCGCGCCCATCGGCGTGCGCCATATGCGGCGGCCACCAAGGCCGGCTGGCCTTCACCGGCCTTCAGGAATTCTGTGCGCCAAACGGTAAAGTCGGGCACTGGATCAGCGGCGGTAACGGGCCAGCGCGCCGGCCCCAACGCCTCCATCGCCTGAGCGAAGGACGAGGCGGAATCCAGCGGATCGACAGTTTGCAAGCTGGCCAGCCGGCGTAACCCCCGGGCCAGGGCCAGGGCGCGCTCGATCGCTGCGTCAGCAGGCGCTTCCACCGGCACTGCCTCGGCATCCTGCATGGTGGATGGCAGCACAGAGGCCAGCCTTTCCCCCAACAATGCCGCCGCGGTAGAGCCGGTTAGCCGCGCATCCCGCAGGGCCAGGTCTCGCGGATGCACCCAGATATCCTCAACCGCCAGCCAGCCAGCCGCCTCCGCCAGCGCCATGCGCGCCGCCAGCCCCGCCTGCACCGCGGGCGGCGCAGCGCCGGCCAGGGCGTCGAGGCGGGAGAGCGCATCCTCGGCTTCCGCCAGCGGCATCAGCAGATCCGCCGCTGGCAGCTCCTCCTGGGAAGGAGCCCGCCTGCCGAGCCATGGGGCCTGGGAAGGCCCGGCCTCATCATCCTCCCACAGGCCTGAAAGCCAGGGGTCATAGGGCGGATCGCCGGTCATGGTCTTCGTGCTCCGGCATGGGCCAGCCACGGCAGGGGCACGCCTGCCGGCCAGCTGGGGAAAAAGGCGGTCTCGCCGCGAAGGGCAATCCGTTCTACCTTCCGCCGCCGCCACAATGGAACCCCGCATGCGCCCGCGCCGCAGCGGCGCCTTCACCCTCCGCCAGGAGGGCGAGGCCACGCTGATCGATATCACCCCGGCACGGCCGGACCTGGCCTTCATGGCTGCCGCCGTGCTGCTGGCCGGACTGTTCGGCCTGCCGGCACTGGCGATCGTGCTGAATCCCGCGCGGCATGACGCGCTCTCGCTCGGCGCGGCCGCCTGCGCGGCCGTGATCGTCGCCTTGGCCCTGACGGCGCTGCATCGTAGCCTGGCCGGCCGCGGCCGCCGCCAGCTCCGGCTCGACTCTATCGGCCTCACGACCGAAACCGGCCTGTTGCCGTGGCCCACCCTGGGCGAAAGGCGCGTTGAACTGCCGGACCTCCGACAAGGCCAGCCCGCCAGCGGCATCCATGCCCTGGCCGCCAATATTGCCGCGCAGCACCGGGCGGCCGAGGCGAAGGTCCTTCAACTCCGGCGCGACGGCCAGCCCCCCGTGCCGCTGGCATCGGGGCTGGATGCCCATACGGCGGCGGCGCTGCGGGAAGCCCTGGACAACGCCGCCGCCCGCCACGCTCAGTAAGGCAAGACACGGTCCATGATCTGCTGTCCCCAGCGGGGCCGCAGCATGTCGGACGACGTGCCGCGCCCGCCATAGGAGATACGGGCCTCGGCGATCTTATCCGAGGCGATGCGGTTGTTGGGGCGGATATCCTCCGGCCGCACCAGCCCGCGGAGCTGCAATTCCCGCAGCTCGTCATTCACCCGGATCTCCTGCGAACCGGCGATTTCCAGGTTGCCACTCGGCAACAGGCGCACCACCGTGGCGGCTACCTGCAGGCGGATCTTCTCTGTTCGCCGCACCTTGCCCTCGCCATTCGCTTCGCTGCCGCCGCCGACACTCAGCGCCGGGTCGGTGCCGCCGCCGAAGGCGCGCGAGAGATAGCCCTGCAAGCCGAAGAAGGCGGGCACGCGGAAACTCTGCGTGGAATCGCGATCCAGCTCCGTCCTGTTATCGAACTGTGCGCTGTCGTCGATCTCGATCTCGACTGTCAGCAGGTCGCCCACACTGCGCGCCCGCTGGTCGCCGAAGAAGGTACGGCTGCCCGGCCGCCACAGTGAGCCGACGGCAGCCGGCCCCGTTCCCGCCAGCCGGGGGCGGGCGGCGACCTCCAGCGGCGTGCTGGTCTCTGTTGCGGCGGGAATACCGCTCAGTTCACCCGGGGCGGAGATCGGCGGGGGGCGCTGGATATGGCCCATGGTGTCGCACCCCGCCAGACCCAGCAGCAGGCCGGCCGTAGCCAGCTTCGGCAGCAATGTCATTTCCGTGCCTTTATTGTTTTTCGCACAACTCAGGGCGCAGCCTGAATCTCTGCGGTACCCTCGGCGACCACCAGGGCGCGAATAGTCCGCCCGCTGCCGGGATTATGGATGCGTATCTCATTTCCCATGGCACCGCTTTCCAGCGCCTTACCCTGCATCTCGAGCGTCATACCGCCCTCTTTCCAGAACACCCGTACCGGCTGGCTGGCACGCACCAGGGCCCGTTCACCGATATCCCGTGCCGGAATCGCCGCGCCGGAACGAATGCGCCGCTTTACTTCCTGCCCAATGATATCCTCGGCCGCGTCAATCAGCCCCGCATGGTCCCGGCGAGGTTCCGCCGGGTCGATATCCTGCGGCCGCAACAGGTCACCTGGCACGAGATCGCGCGTCGCGTGCCAGACTTCTCTGGCGTCAGCGGGAGGGATGTGAAAGAGCGAGGCCGCGAGCAGCGCGGCGCCCATGGGAAGGGTGCGCATCATCGCTCTCCGTTACCGCACGTTGTTCGCGGTCTGCAGCATCTGGTCGCTGGCCTCGATGACCTTCGAGTTCATTTCATAGGCCCGCTGCGCCTGGATCAGCTGCGTGATTTCCTGCACGACATTAACGTTGGACGCTTCCAGATAGCTCTGCCGCACCTTGGCGAAGCCATCTTCCGAAGGCAGGCCACGATTGGGCTGGCCGGAGGCCTCGGTCTCGAGGAACTTGTTGCCACCGGTCGCTTCCAGTCCCGCCTCATTGGCGAAGAGATACACCGCGATACGGCCCGCATTCTGCTGCTGGCCATTGGCCTCCGTGACGATCACCTCGCCAGCCTGGTTGATGGTGACATCCTTGGCATCCATCGGCACATTGATCGCCGGCTCCAGCGGATAGCCCTCCGTGGTGACGATTTGCCCTTCCGGCGAAAGCTTGAAGGCGCCATCACGCGTGTAGGCTACGGTGCCATCCGGCAAGGTGATGCCGAAATAGCCCCGGCCTTCCAGCGCCACGTCGTAGCGGTTACCTGTCTCCGTCAGTGTACCCTGGAGGGTGATGCGGTTCACCGCCGAGTTGCGGACACCAAGGCCGATCTGCGTGCCCACCGGCAGAACCGTCCCGACCTCGGAAGAAGAGGAGCCGACACGCTCCGAGGATTGATAGAGCAGATCCTGGAACTCCGCCTTGCGGCGAGAAAATGCGGTGGTGGAGACATTCGCGATGTTATTGGCGATGACTTCCACATTGGTTTGCTGTGCCTGCATGCCGGTGGCAGCGATGCTCATAGCGCGCATGGTGGTTTCTCCTTCCTGGTGATCAGTTCGGGCGCCCCAGCGCCTCGATCATCTTGCGAAGACGGCTGTCATCATCGGCGACGATTCGCTGCACGCTCTCATAGGCGCGCTGCAATGCCGTCAGATTCGCGATCTCCGCGATCGGCTGGACGCTGGAGCTTTCCAACGCCCCCTGCACGACGCGGATGTCGCGCGCCTCGGGCTCCACAGCCGCGACATCCGCCTGTGGAATTTCGATCAGGCCATCACCGCCCTTCCGCAGCCCGCGAGCGTCTCCGGCGCGGAACAGCCCGAGGCGGCCGATCTGCTCGATGCGGCCATCCACGGTGGCGAGAATGGAGCCGTCGGCACGGATCTCGACGCTGGAAAAACGCTCCGGCATCAGCAGTTGGGCGCCCCCTTGATCCAGCACCGGGCGCCCTGCCGTATCAACCAGCGTATTGTCCGGCGAGACACGCAGGCGGCCATCGCGCGTATAGCCACGCCCCGCATTGCCTGGCCGCTCGACCGCCAGGAAGGCCTCGCCATCGAGGGCGATGTCGAGCGGGTTGCCCGTGGCGGCAATGGCCCCCGGGCGCGTGTCCACATAGGTGGCACGGTCCTGCACGAAGGCCACTTCCCGCCCTGGCACCGCCAGCCGGTTCACATGCGACTGAAACAGCGTGCGGTCGCCGCGGTAGGCCGTGGTGGTGGCGTTTGCGATATTGTTGGCGACGACATCAAGCTGCTGGCGCAACGCCATCTGGCCAGACAGCCCAACAAGGCTCGGACCTTCCATTTCACGTGCCTCCAACGGGGGGCAGGAGAGCTTCGATCTGCCGGCTGCGCTCAAGGGCGCCGCGCACGCCTGACATTCCGCTGCCCGGCGCCGGTGCCGCCTCCATGACGCGAAGAAGCGTCCCGCTGCCACCTTCCGTCGCGAGCAGCTCCGCCGGAACAGCGGTCCGCTGCTGCGCCAGGGCGGCGGCGTTGGCGAGCCTGGAGGTCGCATCAGCCCGCGCATCCGCCGGCAATCCCGGGTCTCGCAGCAACTCGCCATAGGCTGTGCTCGCCGCCTGCCAGGCGCGGGCCTGGAACAGCAGCTCCGCCCGGCGCCTGAGATCAGCCGTGTCACGCAGGCCTTCGAGCTGCGCGGCGGCTTCCTCCAGCCGGTCCAGCCGCGCCAGCGCCTCGGCTGTGGTACGGCGCACCTCCACACTGGAAGGCACCGTCCCCAGCAGGGCCAGGGCACGGCGGGGATCACCTTGCGGGTCGGCGGCCTCGGCGCGTGCCAGCAACAGGGAAGCGACGGAGGTCTGTGCGGTGGCGGGCGAAATTTGCTGTCCGAGTTCCCGCGCCGCTTCAGGCAGACCCTGGCGCAGCAGCAGTTTCATCGCCCCCAGCCGGATATCGTCGCCGCGCTGGCCGGGCGTGGCATAGCCTTCATACTGCCAGAACAGACCCAGCTGCTCCTGCGGCTCCGGCAGAGTCTGTCCTGCCGGCGCCGTATCGGAGAGCAACCTACGGAGTGCGGTAGCAGCCAGCCGCGCACCGCGACTTTCGACGCCGGGACGGGCCGAAGCCTGGCTCGCACCATCGGCCACCGCCAACGCCGCACCCAGTGCCCCTTGGTCCAACAAGCGGTTGGCATAGGTGACGGCCGCTTCCTCGCCCAGCGCGTCATGGCGATAGGTGCGCAACACGTCGTTGATTTGCGCCTCCGCCCTGCGGCCTTCGGCGCCAGGGCGGGAAAGGTTTATCGCGGCCAGCCTCGCCCGCGCGAAGATCTCGGGCAGGCTCCGGCCACCGCCCCGCGCCGCCTGCTCGAGATACTGCGCCTCGTCGGCACGATGGCCTTCCTGGCGCGCCAGGCGGGCATATTGCCAGTTGCGCGCGGCAGCCTGCTCCGGCGTCAGCCCCGTAGCCGGCCGGATGGCGCCCAGCAGAACACGGAGCGTCGCAGGATCATCTTCCACCGCATCCGCCAGGCGCTGCACCATCGCAAGGCGCATATCCTGCGGCACGTCCCGCAACGCTGAGCGCGCCCGGGGGGCGAGCCCCGCCAGAAGCGCCGGCTCCCCGGAAGCCGCTGCCGCCAGCGCCTGCCAGAGGTGCAGATCGCTCCGCGTACAGCTCGTTGCATCTGCCAGCAGGGGCGAGGCGGGAGAAATGGGCCGCCCCAACAACAGGCTGGCAACATCCCGTACCCTGTCCAGCCTCTCCCGCAACGCCCCAGCAGGCGCCTCGGCCTGTGGCGCGCTCAGAACAGCCAGCGCTTCCCGGTACAGGCCGTGGCCGACATAGAATTCGGCCAGTTCCGCCAGCTCGACCGCACCCTGGTCCGCATGGGCAAGCGCTGCGCGCAGAACCGGCAGCCGCTCCGCGAACGGTGCGGTACCTTTCCAGCCTTGCATGGGGAAAGCAGTGTCGCAGACGAGGCGAGGCGGGACGGAAACGGGCGCAGCAAGGGGCGCCGGGGCAGGCACAGGCTCCGTGGCGGCCGCTCCCACGGGCAGTTGCGGCTGCGGCTGCGGCTGCGGCTG